>NZ_SJPI01000001.1:697334-1394668 GCF_007859865.1 Rubripirellula amarantea
AGAACGCAGCATGCGAGATACTAAACACCGTCAACATCAAAGCCCAATGAAGCGAACCTGCCGCTCGCAAGAAACCCTTCGTCTGCCCCATCATCCACATCCGAGTGGGAATCCAAACAAACATCAACACGGGAATGAACACGATGAACATGCCGTACCAAGCCCTCGCGGCGAGGTAGTACTGAAACACAACGGCCAAGTACGCATAGAACAGGACTCGCCGGTCGGCGCGCCGCGTTGGCGTCATCGAAAGAAATTCCTTCAACGCCAAAAAGCTCACGAATCCGAAGAAGCAGATCGTCGCCGTTGTCGACCAGTAAAGGCACAAACAAAACAGTCCGACGATCACCCACCATGTTCGAATTCGCGAACGCAGTTCGGCAAAATCGAGGTTCGGCTTCATTCGAACCAATGCCATCGATACTAGGCTCGCAACGAACAGGGCCGCGAAAAGCGACAACATCGTCGAGCGGACTTCCGGAGCAAGATTCATGGACGACAGCTTAATCGTTGAACGATTACCTTGTGAGAGCCGGTAAGAAACGCAAACCTTACCAGAACGCCAATGAGGCTGGCTCTATCCTTCCCCAATTGCAAATCCGACGTCACGGCAGGGCGATCCGTTCACTTGACGTTCCAGGAACCGACTGATGCCAAGTATCTACGACCTCAAACCAAAGTTCCAAGGGCTGCTACGCCCGTCGGTGACACGAATGGCAACTGCTGGCGTGACGGCGAACCAAGTGACGGTATTGGCGACCATGGTCTCAATCCTAGCGGGATCAATGATTGCAGCATTCCCCGATTCGAAATGGCCGCTCGCAATCTTGCCAGTCACCCTGCTTTTTCGAATGAGCCTTAACGCGGTCGACGGAATGCTGGCTCGCGAGTTTGGCCAGAAGAGTCGACTAGGAGCCGTGCTGAATGAACTTGGCGACGTCATCAGCGACATTGCTTTGTACTTACCATTGGCGATGGTGCCGGACATCAATTCAGCCGGTGTGATCGGATTTGTACTTGCATCTGTAGTGGTCGAGTTCACTGGCGTGATCGCTCTGCAAGTTGGCAGCGAGCGTCGATACGATGGGCCGATGGGCAAGAGTGACCGCGCGTTTTGGATCGGATTACTGGCGACGCTTCTTGCCTTGGGTTGGATGCGACCCAACTGGACACTGGCCTACTTCGCAGTGCTGATCTTCCTGACAATTCTTACCATTGGGAATCGTGCTTCGAGAGCTCTCGGTGCATCGACGAAGAACTGATCGATCAACCGACAACTAAGCTGCTTTGAACTCGCGAGTTGCATTGTCCAATCCCATCACTCGCAACGTATTGGTGCCGCTGTGCTCAGCGCGAACCTTATCGGCGTAAGCAATGGCACGCCCGCTCATCGCAGCACGGTTCTTCGTAAACTGCTGCATCAGATCCGGAATCTCGGCGCGATTCTGGTAGATAAAGCCTATCGAACGATGTCCGCCGGCGCGACGAACCTGTTCGGCTAACCAACAACGATCGGGTACGATCACCGGAACACCTCGAGAGAGCATTTCCAGAAGCACACCGCTACATCTAGCGACGTAGCGCTCGGGCTCATAGAGAAACAGTCCCAAGTCGGCTGTATCAAGCCAGCGGTGATAATCGTCGGTAGTCAAGTTCGCTGTCATGATTTCGAGCGGACCATTTTGGTCTCCCGCAAGTGATTGCGAGTAAGCCTGATGCAGAGGCAAAGGAATCAATCCCTGCCACTTTGCCGCTGGCATTTGCATCGACAATTGATAGCGCTGACTACGCAAGTGTGGCTCATGAATTTCCGATAGAAAATCATGGATCGCTTCGCGGCCTTTCTCGGCTCGCGGTAATCCTGCCAACACAGCCTTGATGGGCTGCTTCGACGAATCGCTTTGGTGGATCGTGCGTTGACGGGTGGGGTAGGGGATCGCAGTTACAGGAAGCCGGAGTTCAACTTTGCGCCATTGTTCGGCCAACGATGGTGTCGTGGCGTGCAAAGCAACTTGGTGAGGCTTCAACGATTCTAGAGCAGTCCGCATTTGGCGATGAATGCTCTGTAAGGTCGGAGAATTCGAATGGCTTACCGATAGCTGATCCACCAACGCGAAGTGGAAGATCACATCGATTCGCATCGACGCCAGCTTCAATCGGGAAAGCGCGTTCGCGAGCGCCAACATGACGAAGTCGTCACCGGTGTTGACCAAGATCACGTCCGACGATGTCGGCTCGATTCGTTTCATTAGCCGGCAAAAATCATCTGACCATTGAGCCAACATGCGTTGCGGTCGCTTAGAAGGGATCTCCATGCGATCGCGAATGGCTTGCTTGGCTCGATCGAGAATGCTTCCGCCAACAATTCGACCTTGGATATCGCGAGGCAGACGAGAGTCGCCATCGACACCGAGCGACCAACGAACCATTCGTCGCGTTCGGAAGGTAGGCAACAACCGGTGTTGCAAGCAGGCCGCCGAAGACGTTTGGAAAGTTTCATGAGCGGCTAAGACCGGCTGGTAGCCCCAGCGTTGCGCCCCGGACATCAACAAGTTCGCCAATTCGTAATAGTGACCACCGATCGAACGCACATTGTCGTCAATCACGATCAACCGCGGCTTCGTCGATGCACTACCGGACAGTCGCGAATGCTCCGCGATGTTCGGAAAGTTTGACGATGGCTGAGGCATGGACGACATAGGAGCGGAATGGCTTCTCTTTAAGAAGTGGTGGTTGAGTGAAACAGGTCCAAGCGGCGTTGCTTTGACGGTTGTGCCAGGGCTCTATTCCTATCCTTCGGAACTTTTGACACTTTTGATTCAGTTAAACCTAGATTTGCTACCAGCATGGCGGGTTTAGCGAAAGTGAAATTCCGTTTCATGCTCGAACATGGCCTCTTGCGCCATCATTTTTGCAGTTGTGGGCATCCCCCGTGGTTTCGTAACGTCCACGGCAATGGATCGAAAGTCCTTGCGGCGCCCCCGTCGTGGACAGACGCGATTTCACGCAGAGCCTCGTTTTGGCGGAACCGAAGTGTTGCGCAGAACCGTCGTTTCACGTGGGGTTTCAAGGACTTCAGACCGATCACCCAATACCACAATGAGGCAACGATGCACTCCTTTGGCCAACGATGGACGACGTTTCTGGCGGTTTTTGCAGTATCAATGATCAGCTTCGGCTGTCGTGGAACCAAACCGTTCGGACGTTTCGTGCAAGTGACTCAGGAATCGCCTGCCGACCTACCCGAGGTGGAAGCCCCTCGGCAGCGATTGGCCAGATCAGGTTCAACGTCCGCGGAATCCACGTTAAAAAAGCGACCAACGATGGAATCTGGAAATCTGGAAATTTCCATGACTGCCGAAGATGCTCCTAGCCAAAAATCCGATCAACAACGCCGAATGCTGGCGTCCGATAAGGCTCCTCAGCACCCTCGCATCGATGCTCGTGCGACCAGTTCCGATCAGAAAACGGCTGCGGCGCAAAAATCAAATGCTTCGAATCATCTGGCTCTTGATCACATTAGCGGTCAAAAGTCCGATCGTTCCCAATCCGCGAAAGCCGCCGTCCAACAAGCTGGCGTCCAACAAGTCGCCGCTCGATCGCCCAGCGACGCTTTGGCGTCCGATCAACCGCAAACGGATGAGCAACGGGCGATCATGGAAGCGTTTAGCGACTATCCGCCGGAAGTTCAGAAGGAAGCTCTTCGTCGATTGCTAGCAGCGACCGCGAAGAAAGCGGAAAAATCGAATCAGCCATCCGAAATGACCGCCGCGATCCAGCGAAGCATGGGCAACTTGCCTGACCTACCAGCGCTATCGGGCAAACCAGCCGACAACCCCGCGCTTCGGCTGACTGACGACTCTGATTCGGATCACTCCGGCCACACCGCCGAGGACCGATCGAATCGCTCGAGACGATCATCGGCGGTGGTCACCGTTAGTGACAAGTCGTCCAAGACGAATGCAGAAATGAAAACCGCTGCCCAACCTAATGCGGCCCAACCTAATGCGGCCCAGTCCAACGCCGTTGCGCAATCCGAATCCACCAAGCAGACCATTTCGGCTGCGGAATTCGAAGCCTTGAAATCTGGCGGACTCGAATCGACCGTCGTGCAATCCATCAATGATTCCAAGACGAACGAATCTAGTGCCGTGCAGCCCGCCTCGGCTGCTCGCGAAAGCGGAGCCAACGACCCAATGATCGCCCGCGCAACGCCGACCGATGTCGATGACAAGCTGAACCCCAACGCGAAAAGCGCAACCAGCCCGACCGTTAGCCTAGATCCATCTACCCTGAACGATGCAGAGCTCTATCGAGCCCTGCTCAAGAAACTCACCATTGCACCCGAGGGCGAGTCGAAATCAGAACGCGCTAGCCGCCTGATCAAGCTTCGACACATGATGGTACTTTCGGGAGACGTTGATTCGGCCGTCGCTGGTATTGATGGCATGACCGATTCGGAACAAGAATTCTTGCGACACCAGTTGCTCGGTTTGTGGACGATGGTTGACCCCGCAGGTCATCCCGTTGCCAGCCGCCGAATCACTACCGCACTGCCTCAACTGCGTGAAGCCACCAAGTTTGCCGCTGCAGCGACCGACACATTGGAACTGCGTTCGCTTTCGTTCTGCACCGAAATCGAGTCTTACGGTCAAATCAAACCGTTTTCTGGAAACCGATTCTCGCCAGGCCAACAGGTCATTCTGTATTGCGAAATCGAAAACTTCACCGCTAAACAAATCACCGACGGATTCGAA
Organism: Rubripirellula amarantea; assembly: GCF_007859865.1. Taxonomy (NCBI): domain Bacteria; kingdom Pseudomonadati; phylum Planctomycetota; class Planctomycetia; order Pirellulales; family Pirellulaceae; genus Rubripirellula; species Rubripirellula amarantea. The sequence goes on from NZ_SJPI01000001.1 coordinate 702,092, forward strand.
ACACACCTGCAGGGTAGTTTTGATATCTACGACGGCAACAACCAGAAGGTGGTCAGCCAGCTATTGCCCGAAGATCGCCAGACTTCCTCGAACTACTTGCGTGATTACTACATCGCGTACCAAATGCACTTACCCAAGCAACTGGCACCGGGAACGTATCGAATGCAGCTGACCATGGAAGACGTCGCAGGCAAGAAGTACGGGCAAGCCAGCATCCCGCTTGAAATTGCAGCGCAGTAGGCGTTCTGGACTACTGCTCGACTACCACCCAACTTTCGCGGTCGATGAAAATTCCGCGGTCAATGAAAACGTTGATCAAAAAACGTCACCTTGAAAACCGCTCAGTTGGAAACCGCTCAGTTGGAAACCACGATCAATCGAAGTCGATCGTGTCCATGACTTGGTACGTGGGGCCGTGCTTATCCAAGAAGCTGGCCATCAACTGCATGTGATCAACCATCATGGTGCCCAGATTGGTGCGACGTTCGTCACCCAAGGCTGCCTGCAAAGCTTGGCTGGCTTTTTTTCGACTTCCCTTGGGTCGCCCCAGAGTCAAGTGTGGGCGATAATCGCGAGGCTCTTGTTTGAAACCAAGTTCCGCAAGGTCGACTTCCAGTCGTTTGACGATTTCGCACAGACTACCGGATTCGTCTTGAACCCCGGCACAGATAACGCGAGGTCGGTCGAGCGATGGCATACCACCGGCACCCGAAAAAACGAGATCAAAGGGCTCTACGTCGGCCACGGCATTGCGAATGACGTCGCAGATCTTGGGCACTTCGAAATTGTCGACATCGCCTAAGAACTTCAACGTAAGGTGCAGCGTGTCGGTGGGAACCCACTTGATACCATCGCCGTCGCTAGCGAGATACTGGATCAATTTCCGCGCCGCGTGCTCGACTTCGGGCGAAAGGGGAACGGAGATGAAGGAGCGAATCGTTTGCATGATGTCAGATCGTACACCGAAAGATGCTTTTGTTTGAGCCTCCTCCATTCGTTCCCCATCCAATTTTTCGCGGTGGGCATCTACAAACCCTGGCTCCCGAAATCCGACGGCCGGCCGCTCGGCATGTCAGACTCATCGGCGACCGACCACCTATGTTGGTTGAGGTTTCCCAAGGCGATCGAATTGCGTTGCATATCGACGAACCTGAATTCGCGAATGTCCAAACGCCGACCGTTTTGCTGGTTCATGGTTTGACGGGCTGTCATGCCGCCCCCTACATGATCCGATTTGCTCACTATTTCCTAAGCCTGGGCTATCGGGTTTGTCGGATGGACATGCGAGGCTTTGGGGCCGCTTGGGCGCATTCGCAAAACCTATCGCATGCCGGTCGCAGCGACGACTGTTTGGTAGCAATGAGCACATTGGCCGCCAACACAACTGGCGATTTGTTCGCGGTGGGTGTCTCGTTGGGTGGGAATCAACTCTTGCGAGGCATCGGGCGAATAGGCGCTGGCCTCGATCCCCAGCCAAGCTGGATGAGTCGTCTGTCCGGCGTTGCAGCGGTTTGTCCGCCGATCGACTTAAAGCGGTGCGCCGACAACATGGATCGCCGACGTATGCGGCTGTATAACCACTATTTCATCCGAGCGTTGCTGCGACGACCACCGAAACTGGTGGCTCAACGAGCAGATTTCCAAGCCATCATGCGAGACCGTCGCCCCAAAACACTACGGCAACTCGACGAGCAGTTCACGGCACCCCTGAGCGGTTTTGATGACGCACTTCACTATTACCGCGAAAGCTCGGCCATTGAGCAAATCGGAGCGATACGAACTCCGACGCTAATCATTGCTTCAAAAGATGACCCGATCGTGCCCTACGAGTGTTTCTCGCAGGACACGTGCGCGTTGGGGAACATCGCTCGGACCGATAAACTGAACATCTTGTCACCCCGGGCGGGTGGCCATGTGGGGTTCATCGGCCGCGATAACCGTTCGTGGCTCGAGTCGACCATTGAAATGTTTTTTCGAACCTATTTGTCCTTCCAAACTGGCTCGGGTTCAATTTCGTCGGCCACCGGTGACCCCTGATCGGATCGACCGCTGCCTTCGAGCCGACTGATCAACTCGACGGTCATGTCATGGTCGCAAGCAATCTGGCAGCTTAGACGAACGCCGGAATCAGTCACTTCACGAACTCTTAACGTCTCGGCTTCAGCCTCAGTGATCTGTTTTGGCTCGCCATCGACGAAATGAACGCGGCATGTGGTGCAACGAGATTTGCCGCCACAGGCGTGAAGCTGGTCAGTACCGGCTTCCTCGACGAGAGCTTTGACGAGTCGTTTTCCTGCGGGCACATCGAATTGTCCGACACCTTCAACGGTTAGCTTGGGCATGCGATTTCTCTTAAAAGCGTTGTGAAATGAGGTTTGACTCTGGTGCGACAATGTAGCCGAGCGGCAAAATCGGCAAAGTGCCATCGAGCAAGTAGCTTGCGGGTGTTAGGATGTCGGGTTGGCGCTGCGCCCTAGACTTTTGGCACCTTCATCGGTGGCCTCCACCCCCGTGGTTCGCTCACCGTGGTTCGAACCATCGTGTCCGAAAGTCTTGATGCCGCGACCTGGGCTCGCATGGCGAGTCAGGCACCTCAACTAAGTTGGTGAGGGCTTGGCCAAGATTCGGCTCGCAACGCCATCATTGATCGACCGTTTGCAACGTGGAAAACTCAGTATGGATTTGATGTCCGATGACGCCATTAGCGCCTTTGGAATTTTGGTCGGAGAAGCCATTGAACGGCTAGTCGATCGACATAACGAATCGTTGGATAAACAGGCGGCCATGATGTCGGTTGATGGTCCAACGTTCTCGCAGGTCGATCACCGAATGCAATTTGATTTCCGAGTCAAAGGAAATCGGCAAAAGACAGTCGAATGCCAGATCGAAATTCACGAACAGGCAAACGAGGATGGCGAGGAAAAGAGCTTCGATTCGCTTCTCGATACCGCCTTCGAGGCGAGTCCTTCCTGCACGTGCGATATCTTCCTGGAACAACACACCTGCCAACACACCCTGGCGTCGTCCTGGTTATTGCAAGAACAACTTGCCCGCCGAGGTGCTGCTGAAGTATTCGAATTTCTTGGCGAACTGAAAGTCGACACTGTTAATTCAGGTCGTGAACTCGTGGGCGAGATCCTTGGCTTAGCGGAAGAGTCCAACCGCACCGTCGAAGCCTCTGAAGAAACACAATTGCAGTGGCGGATCGGTCTTCCCAATTCACGTTACTACAGCCCCATTTCGATCAACGCCTACGAGCAGAAACCCAGAAAGAACCGCAAGGGTTGGACGAAGGGACGTGAGGTTCGAAGTTACGATTTGTTGCGACGTGACTTCTCGGGCAATCTGCGAGACGGACGCATCGCGGCCCTCGTTGCCAAGCCCAGCTATTCATTTGAAGAAGACCACTACGCCGAATTCCAGGCGCTCGAAGCGCTCGTTGGCCACGAGAACGTGACTTGGGATGACGTCGACGCCACGCCCATCGAAGTCTTCGCAGCGGAATTAACGCTCACGCTTGTTCCCGTCGAGGTGGAAGGCGAAGAAGAATCGAGCCCGGAAAACGACGTCGTACTCGCCAATGAGGAAACCGCGAAATCCAACCTTCGCTTTCGTCCGCAATTGGAAGTCGCCGGGATTCGCGTGAACGTCGAAGATTGCGAAGTCATTCTTGGCCATTCCAGTCCCGTCGATCCGCTTGTCATTTTGGTAGACACCAAAGGCAATCGAATGGTGATCTGCCACCTTCGCGACCCCAAAGCCACTCGCATGATCCAGTACTTGGTGCGTAGTGACTTAAAGGACACGTTGCTTGATGCCGAAGCGGCTGCCAAATTTTCCGTTGGCAGTTCGACCGTCGACACACTCATTCGCGTCAATCTTCCGCCTCAACTTGCCGGTCCTATCGAGCCGGTTGAAGCGGAACTTGTCATGGAACTGCGACCGCGCCCCGGTGCAGGTCTGAGTTTGGCGATCGGCATGCATGATCCTCGCTTCCGCCAACTCGCCGTTCCCGGCGAAGCGCCGGACACGGTGCCTTGCCTGACGGATCTTGGTCCGGTTCGTCTGCAACGAGACCTAAAATCGGAACTCGATCGCACCTCGGCTGTTGTCCAGAAATTTGCATTGGATGCGCTTGCATCGGACGGTCACTTCCGTTGGGTCGCCACATCCGACGAGATCGCATTGGATCTACTCGCGGCGTTGTATCAGGCCGGTGAAGAAGCACCGCGACTAATTTGGCCCGAAGGTGAATCGTTGAAGGTTCGTGGTGAAATCACTCCTTCGGCTCTGCGAGTGCAAATTGAAGATCGCCGGGATTGGTTTGGCCTCGGTGGTACCGTTTCCCTTGACGGACGCGAAATCCCTCTTGAACAATTACTTGCTGCGGTGCGAGACAATCGCTCGCTCGTGCAGGTGGGTGATCGTGAGTTCTCGAAGATCTCCGATGCGTTCCGCAAACGTCTGCAACAACTCGGCGACACCGTCGTCAACGATCGTGGCGAAATGAAAATCGCTGATGCAGCGGTTCCTTCGGTGGTCGAACTATTCGGTGAAGACGTCTCGATCGAAGCCACCGCACGTTGGCATGCTTCGATTGCCAAGCTCGAATCGCTTGCGGATTGGAATCCGGACAAACCAGCAGGACTCGACGCGACACTTCGCGATTACCAGCTCGAAGGTTACCAATGGCTCGCTCGTTTGGCCGCCTGGGGCGTTGGCGGAGTATTGGCCGATGACATGGGCCTTGGAAAGACAGTCCAAACGCTTGCTGCGTTGATTGAACGAGGTCCCGATGGGCCCGCTTTGGTGGTCGCACCCACAAGCGTTGGTGACAACTGGGTCCGGGAAGCCATGCGTTTCGCGCCCTCGCTGAACGCTCACTTGTATCGCGATGCCGACCGTAAAAAGTTAGTGAAGTCGGCTGGTGATCACGACATCATCATCGTCAGCTATCAGTTGCTTCAGCGAGATGCCGAGATCTTCGCCACCCGAACATGGAACACACTGGTCCTCGACGAGGCACAGTTCGTTAAGAATTCACAAACCAAAACCGCGCGCGCGGTCCGTGCCATCAACGCTAACTGGCGACTTGGATTGTCAGGCACACCTTTGGAAAACCATCTTGGCGAATTGTGGAGCCTATTTCGAACATTGAGTCCTGGCTTACTTGGATCATGGGACCGATTCCGCAATCGGTTCGCCGATCCAATTGAACGACATAAGGATGACGAACGTCGCCAATCGCTTTCCCGCTTGGTGCGCCCATTCATACTTCGTCGAACCAAAGACAAAGTGCTCAAGGAATTGCCACCAAGAACTGAAATCACATTGCAAGCCGAACTCAGCAAGGGTGAACGTAAGCTCTACGAAGACGCCCGCGTTGCCGCGCTTGCTGAACTCAGCGGTGCAGCGAACAACGAATCGGGTGCGGCGGGTCAACAACGCATTCGTACGCTCGCGTGGTTGACGCGACTTCGCCAACTTTCGTGTCACCCACGATTGGTGGAAAGTTCGTGGAAGAAAAGTTCGGCTAAAATGGATCTGTTTGTTTCATTGGTCCAAGAACTACGCGAGGGCAACCACCGTGCCCTCGTGTTCAGTCAGTTCGTCAAACACCTCAAGCTCATTCGCGAAGCGCTCGACGAGGCTGGCGTGACCTATCAATACCTTGACGGGGCAACACCGGCGAAGGAACGCAGCCGTCGAGTGGACGCGTTCCAGGATGGCGAGGGTGACCTGTTCTTGATCTCGTTGAAAGCCGGTGGCACCGGTTTGAACCTAACCGCCGCCGACTATGTGCTGCACTTGGATCCCTGGTGGAATCCGGCGGTGGAAGACCAGGCGACTGACCGTGCTCACCGCATCGGCCAAGAACGCCCGGTCACGGTTTACCGCCTCGTATCGGCGGGCACGATCGAGGAACAGATTCTCGAACTTCATGCCGACAAACGAAAGCTTGTTGCGGGAATCCTCGACGGCACCGACTACGCCGGCAAAATGGACACGGCTGAACTGATCGACCTGATTCGCGAGGGAGCCGGAGAGTAGATCAGACACCAGCAGACGGCTGCTAGGAACCAAACCTGCCAAAACCTGACTCATAATCCTGAGCTCGTTAATCCTGAGCCCCTGTAATCCTGAGCTCCCCTTAATCCTGAGTCGCCTAATCTCAAGCCATTGACCAGACGTGTCATCGACACGTCAGATACTATTCATGTCGGGATTGAGAAACATTCCTTGTGTCATCATCACGACACCGGTACTATAAGTGCGTTCACTGGCCCAGCGGGGTTCTTCGTTCCACGATTGGAACTACGAACAGACGGGATCAAGGTCGCATCAGCATCGCCGGGTACATTTATCGCACGGTTTTGGGAAACAGAAAGGCAAGGGTTTTTAATATGGCCAAGAAGAAAGCAGCTACTACCGCATCAAAGGGCAAGGTCGATCCAGCGCTTAAAGAAATGCTCACTCGGGAACCTGGTCTGAAAACGACGCTGGAACAAATCGAGAAAGCATTTGGCGATGGTGCCATCATGCCCTTGGGTGCCAATCACAATTTCGTCATCGAAGGAATTCCCACGGGCAGCCTTTCGCTTGACATGGCCCTCGGCGGACAAGGCCTTCCACGAGGCCGCATGATTGAGATCTTTGGCCCAGAGTCGAGCGGTAAAACCACTCTTGCTCTTCACGTCGGTGCAGAGGCTCAGAAGCGAGGCGGAATCGCCGCTATCATCGATGCTGAACACGCATTTGACCCAAGTTGGGCTAAGAAACTGGGCGTCGAACTCGATACGCTTTTGGTGAGCCAACCAAGTAGTGGTGAAGAAGCGATGCAAATCTGCGAGATGCTCGTCAAGAGTAACGCAGTCGATGTCATCATCATTGACTCGGTGGCCGCTTTGGTTCCTAAGAAGGAATTGGAAGGTGAAATCGGCGATAGCCACGTTGGCTTGCAAGCTCGCTTGATGAGCCAATCCATGCGAAAGCTGACCGGAGCGATCTCCAAGAGCAAATGCGTGGTGATCTTCATTAACCAGATTCGCGAAAAGGTCGGTGTGATGTTCGGCAGCCCCGAAACCACGCCTGGTGGACGAGCCCTCAAGTTCTACTGTTCCTGCCGGATTGATGTCCGCCGTATCGGTGCTTTGAAAGATGGCGAAGAACAAGTCGGTCAACGCGTCAAAGCCAAGATCGTCAAGAACAAGGTCGCTCCTCCGTTCCGGATCGCCGAGTTTGACATGATGCACAACAACGGCATCAGCTACGAAGGTGACCTGTTGGATTTGGGGGTAACTCACAAGATCGTCACTCGTAGCGGTTCGTGGTTCAAGCACGGGGAGACCTACCTTGGCCAAGGCAAAGAGAAGGCTCGCAACTTCCTGATTGAAAACACCGACCTCACCGAGCAAATCAAGGATGAGATCATGGCTGCTGGTGGTTACGCTGAAATCGTGGAAAGCGATGATGCAGAAGCGGCTGAGGGAAAGAGTGACGAAATGAGCGAGGCTGAACTCAGCAACAGCTAAGCGACCAATCCCGCGTATCATCCGCCCTGGTCTTTAGTCCACACTGCCTTTTAGTTCACGCTGGGCTTTAGTTCACACTGGACGAATCGCGACATCCACTCGAGCTATTCGTAAAGGCTCTCTGGTTACCCAGAGAGCTTTTTTATTTGCCAACATGGCTGTGGCAGCACGAGGCCCCAGACGCGACTTCCTCCTCACTAGGCTGCCTATCTTTCCACAAAGCGGCCTCAAGGCGGGCCACGCTAACAACGCGACCTTTCGGGGGGCCGCCCGCAGAGGTAGATTAAGCCCTGCTGCAAGGCCGTTGCGGCGAAAATAACAACCCTTATCGGGTTTTGCACCCAGTTTTTACCGCAACTTCTGGTAATATACGGTGCTACGTCACCGGTGCACGTTTGTGTGTTGGTCAGGCGTATATTTTTTTTGTTCTTTTAGGAGTCTTTGCTATGAGTCGTAAGCACTCACGAACCTCCGGTTTCACCTTGGTGGAACTGTTGGTTGTCATCGCCATCATCGGCGTGTTGGTTGGCCTTTTGTTGCCAGCCGTTCAAGCTGCCCGTGAAGCGGCCCGCCGCATGAGCTGCAGCAACAATTTCAAGCAGATTGGTATTGGTCTTCACAATTACCACGCTGCGTTCAAGCAAATGCCCACTCAAATGTCGGGTCCTGCTCGCATTGGTTCGTGGGAACACGAAACTCGTCATGACTCGGTCATGATGTCCAACAGTTTCCTTGTTGGTCTATTGCCGTTCGTTGAGCAGCAAGGTCTGTGGGAGCGAATTTCGAATCCCGACAACCAAGCCGTCAATGGTCAACCGCCATTGCCGACGCCATTTCCGGCCTACGGTCCTCACCACGATACCGATCCTGATGGTGGCGGTAAGACCAATGCCGGTGGACGTGCTTACGTGCCATGGCTGACTGAGATTCCAATGTTCCGTTGTCCTAGTGACCCCGGTTCAGGTCTGCCAGCTCAAGGTCGTACCAACTACGGTGCCTCCATGGGTGACGCGATTCACAAGATGAATTCCGGAACCATCGGATGTAACTGGGCGAACTCGACTTGCAACTGGTTGTACAGCTACGGCGACGACCAAGATGCCAACTCGGATGCTCGCGCAGCCGCCCGAGGTTTCTTCGTCGCTCGAACTGAAATGAAGTTCCGTGACATCATCGACGGTCTGTCCAACACGATCGCTTGCGGTGAAATCGTCACTGACATCGGTGACCGTGACGTTCGTACCAACGCGAACTTGCAAGCCGACCTGTCGACGGACCGTAACAACTGGGGAGCCAACATTCCTGACTTGAACATCTGGAAGACCATGGTTGACCTTGAGCGTCCGCGTTTCTGGAGCGACGGTGTGGCTCCTAACCCGACGTCCCCTGTGATCGCATGTCCTGGAGACTGGCGAGATCGTTATGGTCGTGGTTACATGTGGGCCAACGGTGGAGCGTACAACTCGGGCGTTCAAACCATTCGTCCGCCAAACTCGGCTTGTAGCTTGGCCGGAGCGGGTCCGAATGCTTGGTACGCCGGTCACCTCGAAGGCGTTTGCCCTCCCGGTAGTCGTCACCAAGGTGGTGCTCACGTGATGATGGGCGACGGAGCGGTTGTGTTCATGACCGACTCAGTTGACTGTGGTGGTTTGGATTCAGGCGTGGTGCCAGTTCGTAACCAAAACGAAACGCTGGACCCAACTTACCCACGTGCGGGTAGCAAGAGTCCTTACGGTTTATGGGGTGCTTTGGGTACTCGTGCTAGTCGCGAAACCATCGAAGAGCAACTCAACCAGTAGTCTTCCTCGAAGCCTAGTTGTTAGTTAATTCAGAGCCTTGTCCGCATATGCGGGCAAGGCTTTTTTCGTTGCGGTAAATCACTATTGCGTTCGTTGAAAAATAGCTTTTCTTGAAACACAATTCGCAAACGCGATCGAATGTCATTGCTTCAAATCATATCTGTGTGAGGAATCTCACCTAACATCAAGACTAAACAATCGGATGCGCACCACGGTCTCTACCTGCGTAGCTAACACGTCCCCCATCGCGAGCGGGGAACGTTTACAACGTCTTGGATACGAATTCGATCGACCTACTAATTGCGAATTATCCATGTTGAAAAATCGAACCGGTTTTTAGGAAAACTCTTCACTTTCTTTAGTATTAACCGGTGCATGATTCCCGATTCTGATGAGACTACGGAAGCGTTCGTGACGTCGATTTTACGTCATGTTTTTGTCGCTTCATTTACTCGTCCTCGTAAGGAACAAATCTGAATGACTCGTAATCGTTCACGCGTATCCGGTTTCACGTTGGTGGAACTATTAGTTGTTATCGCCATCATCGGCGTATTGGTTGGTCTGCTCTTACCTGCTGTTCAAGCTGCTCGCGAAGCTGCCCGCCGCATGAGCTGCAGCAACAATTTCAAACAAATCGGAATCGGTCTCCACAACTACCACGCTGCCTTCAAACAAATCCCGCAGCAACAATCTGGTCCTGCCAACAATGGCGGATGGGAGTTCGATATCACTCGCACAAAAGTGCAAATGCAGAACAGTTTCCTTGTGGGACTTTTGCCTTTCGTAGAACAACAAGGTCTTTGGGAACAAATCTCCAACCCAATGTCGAAGGACTCAACTGGTTTGGACCTACCTCCTGCGGAGGCTTACGCTGCCTACGGTCCGGTTCACGATGCTGACGACAACCAGAACGGCACTGGCCCCGGCGGTCGGAAGTACATTCCTTGGTTGACCGAGATCCCCATGTTCCGTTGTCCTAGCGACCCCGGTTCGGGACTGCCTGCTCAAGGCCGCACCAACTACGGTGCTTGCATGGGTGACGCGATTCACCGTGGAACTACCGGTCCTCTGAACGCACCATATTGGAACTATGTCGATAACGGCGGACGTTCATCTGAAGCTCGCGCAGCATGCCGTGGGTTCTTCGTCGCTCGCAGCGCAATGAAGTTCCGCGATATCATCGACGGTCTATCCAACACCATCGCGTGTGGCGAAATCGTAACTGACATCGGCGACCGCGACGTTCGTACCAATGCAATGCTTGATGATTCGATGGACCAAGCTGTTCCAACGCTCAACCTTTGGAAGCAGTCTGTCGATCTTGAGCGTCCTCGATTCTGGAGCGACGGTGTTGCTCCGAACCCAACCGCTCCAACGATCGCATGCCAGGGTAACTGGACCGACCGATTCGGTCGTGGTTACATGTGGGCATCTGGTTTCGCTCTTTACAGCGGTTGCCAAACGATCCGTCCACCAAACTCAGGTTTGACCATTGATGGTGCTGCGGGTGGAAACGCTTGGTTCGCAGGTTACCGCGAAGGCGTTTGCCCGATGGGCAGCCGTCACCAAGGTGGTGCTCACGTCCTGATGGGCGACGGAGCCGTGGTCTTTATGACCGACTCGGTCGATGCGGGCCAACTTGATTCCGACGTTGTTCCCGTTCGCATGGGCAATGTTGCACCTGCACCAGTCCCAGGTTCCAAGAGCCCTTATGGCCTTTGGGGTGCCCTGGGTACGCGTGCTAGTCGCGAAACCATCGAAGAACAATTGAATCAGTAGGCTTCGTAAGACCTAGCCTTTCAGTTTTTCAAAAGCCTTGTCCGCATTCGTGCGGGCAAGGCTTTTTTTGTTTGGGTGCACGGCATTCGCAGTGTTTGACATGCAGACCAAGAACCGCAAACGTCCTTATCGAATAGCAGCCGCTGATACTGACTCATGTTGCTGCAAACGAGTTAAGTCCATCAAATCGTCGTCGATCGAACTCACAGTGCACGCCCGAACGACCGAGTGCGTCGTTACCGAACTCTTGCGATCCAATGTTGTCGCTGGCAGCCATCTCGAACCTTGGATCTTATCTTCCGATCGACCTAGGGAAATACGCAGAAATATGCTGAGGCACTCAACGCCCACTTCATCTTTCTACGAAGATACTGCGACGTCACGTCCGCCTTTGACCGCACCTCAACTGAAACCCCTCCAGGGAGTTAAGGGCCCAGGCAAAGCCCACTCAAACCACCCAGCTGCAAAGATTCAGTCGAATATCGCGCCCTTATTCGAAGTGCCGCATTGCAATTCTTTATTTTTTTGGCAGAATTCATGTGCGTTCTTTACGTGTTCCTCGCGTATATAGGTGACGCTTTATTTCCTGTCCTCCTCTGGAGCATTCCTGAATGATTCAAAATCGTTCGCGCAACTACGGTTTCACCTTGGTGGAATTGTTGGTTGTAATCGCCATCATTGGCGTTTTGGTTGGCCTTCTTCTGCCAGCCGTCCAAGCTGCTCGTGAAGCCGCTCGTCGTATGAGCTGCAGCAACAATTTCAAACAAATTGGCATCGGTCTTCACAACTATCACGCTGCTTTCAAGCAAATCCCTCAGCAACAATCTGGGCCAGCGAACAACGGCGGATGGGAATTCACCATCACTCGCACGAAAGTGCAAATGCAGAACAGTTTCCTTGTGGGACTTCTGCCTTTCGTAGAACAACAAGGTCTTTGGGAACAAATCTCCAACCCAATGTCGAAGGACTCAACTGGTTTGGACCTACCTCCTGCGGAGGCTTACGCTGCCTACGGCCCGGTTCACGATGCTGACGACAACCAGAACGGCACTGGCCCCGGCGGTCGGAAGTACATTCCTTGGTTGACCGAGATCCCGATGTTCCGTTGTCCTAGCGACCCCGGTTCGGGACTGCCTGCTCAAGGCCGTACCAACTACGGTGCTTGCATGGGTGACGCGATTCACCGTGGAACCACCGGTCCTCTGAACTCGCCTTATTGGAACTATGTCGATAACGGCGGCCGTTCATCTGAAGCTCGCGCAGCATGCCGTGGGTTCTTCGTCGCTCGCAGCGAAATGAAGTTCCGCGATATCATCGACGGTCTATCCAACACCATCGCGTGTGGCGAAATCGTAACTGACATCGGCGACCGCGACGTTCGTACCAATGCAATGCTTGATGATTCGATGGACCAAGCTGTTCCAACGCTCAACCTTTGGAAGCAGTCTGTCGATCTTGAGCGTCCTCGATTCTGGAGCGACGGTGTTGCTCCGAACCCAACCGCTCCAACGATCGCATGCCAGGGTAACTGGACCGACCGATTCGGTCGTGGTTACATGTGGGCATCTGGTTTCGCTCTTTACAGCGGTTGCCAAACGATCCGTCCACCAAACTCAGGTTTGACCATCGACGGTGCTGCTGGCTCGAGCGCTTGGTTTGCAGGTTACCGCGAAGGCGTTTGCCCAATGGGTAGCCGTCACCAAGGTGGTGCTCACGTCCTGATGGGCGACGGAGCCGTAGTCTTCATGACCGACTCGGTCGATGCGGGCAAGCTGGATTCCGACGTCGTTCCTGTTCGAAATGGCAACGTTGCACCAGCACCAGTCGCAGGTTCCAAGAGCCCTTACGGCCTTTGGGGTGCCCTGGGTACGCGTGCCAGCCGCGAAACCATCGAAGAACAATTGAATCAGTAGGTTTAACTATTGGCTTCGATAACGTAAAATGAGTGGGCCTTGTTCGTGCTTTAACGGACAAGGCCCTGTTTTTTTTCTCCCCCCCAGGCTTTAGGCCTTTGAAGGAACAAACCATGAAGAAGTTTCTCGCGTTCTCTGTGTTACTGTCGGCCGCATTCGTAACCCAAGGCTGCGGTGGACACTCCGGTGGCGTTATTGGCGATAGTAACGGCAAGACCATGGACGATTATACCACTCCCGCAGGAATCGACCCTGCTGCAGAAGCTGCTGCTGCTGCCGCTGCTGCACAAGAAGGTGGTGAGTAATCTCCACTGGCCGCTATCTGCCTTGAACAAGGACGCTTAGCGGCGGTTGAGGGATACTACTTACACCTCACGACTACTGCTCGATCACATAGAGATCAATCGAAAACGCCAAAAACGTCATTGTCGCAATGCGACGATGGCGAGTTTGGCGATTTTCATTGGCCGATTGTCATTCGGTAAGATTGCCAGCGGTGGCGTTGGCAAGTGTGCGGTCGATCATGCCAGCGTTTTCGCCACTTGCAACACGCCGGCCAGAAATTCCACTTTCGCTCTCCAGCAGGGTCTATCATTGAACGGGCGAAAGGGAATGTGCGTAACATGAATTGAAGATGACCCATCTTTCACTAGCGGACGTGCAACAAAGCTTGAGGCACTAGAGCATGAGGCACCAAAGCATCAATCAAGAACCAGTGGCGAGGTATCGTATGACCCGATGGGCTCTGAACTCTTCGGTTTTGTTCACGCAAGTAATGAGCATTGGGGTCGCGTTTGCCCTGACAACTACCACTGGTTGGAGCCAAGAGGGTTCAGAAAACAAGTCGCAGGACTTTCGCTTCAGCATTGTCGCTCCCGCCACTGACGAACCAGAGAGCGAAACATCAACGAAAATGCTTTCGTCTCATCAGGGTTACGTTGGCACTCAAAAGTGTGTGGCTTGCCATCAAGAACAATACGCCAGCTACCTGCAAACTAGTCACAGCAAGACCGTCGCCATAACCGACGCAAAGCAGGAACCGCCCGCTGCCAGCTTTCACCATGAAGCGTCGGACCGTGATTACGAAGTGATTCATCGGGGTGACGTGTTATTGCACGCGGAAAGCTTGGTCAATGATGCGGGGGTCACCGTGGCTCGTACCGAGTTGCCGATCACTTACTCCTTTGGGTCTGGTTTACACGCAAAGACTTATGTCTGCGAGGACAAAGACTTCCTGGTGGAATCGCCAATCACGTGGTACCGCGGTGAACATCTTGGCTGGGGAATGTCGCCGGGTTACGACCGGTTGGGGCACCTCTCTTTTCAACGCTTAGTAAAACAAGCATGCGTCTATTGCCATGTTGGACAAATCGATCGGCTTGAGGGCAATCCATCTCGGTTTGAAATTGTCGAACAAACGGTTAGTTGTGAACGCTGTCACGGGCCAGGCGAATCACATATCGCAAGATACGAAAGCAGTAGTCCGGCTTCGAAAACCGACAACATCGTCAACCCTAAAGAATTGACGCGGGAGTTGAGCGAAGCAATTTGCCATCAGTGTCACCTCGCAGGTGTCACCACGGTGGAATCGAGCGTCCATTCCCCTTGGGAATTTCGGCCAGGCGAGAAGATCACCAAGTACCGTACGGATTACCAATACGAACTCGACGGTGACACCATGAACATCGTTGGGCATGTGGAACAAATGCATGCCAGCAAGTGTTACCAAGAAACGAGCACGTTGACGTGCATCACGTGTCACGACCCTCACCATCCGCCGACGCCGGAAAACAGCGTCGACATTTACCGACAAGCGTGTCTAGATTGCCACGCCCTTGATGCGTGTGGCATTGATCACGACGAACGGATCGCCAAGAACAACGATGATTGTTCCAAATGCCACATGCCAGCCGCCAAGACAAATGTCACTCACGTTGCGTTTCATCATCACCGCATCGGCATCCATACCGAGAGCGTCGATCATGTTCCAAGAACGAGTGACGTCCTGATCCCCGTTGTCGACGACCCTGATCTTCCGGAGCAAGAACGAAAGCGTCGTCTCGCCATCGCAATGTATCAACAACTTGACGCGACACATGGCACACCGGACGCTCCCAAGCCACGCGACATCGCAATGTATGAACTTTTCCAACTCTACCAAGCTGGGGTAGAAGACGCGACGATTACAACTGCGCTTGCCGAAGATGCCTTTGAGTCAGGCTACTCGGAAATCTCAAAATCGTTGGCCGAAAAATCATTGCAGTACCAGCCACGTCCGGCGGAGGAACGCTTAGACGCTCTCCGAATACTCGGTCGCATTGCACTCGCTCGGCAGGACAACGTAGCGGCGCTTAAATATTATCGCGAATTGGTCTCTCAAACTCGCAATGCGAACGACCACTACTATTTGGGCCTAAGCGAACAGAACAATAAGAACAGCGATCGAGCCATCGCATCGCTTGAACGATCCATCGAGCTTGAACCGCTGATGACCTCGGCCCATCAAGCGCTGCAAGCCATTTACACCTCGCTCGGCAACCTGCAGTTGGCAACGTTTCATGCTGACAAGGCGAAACAACTCGATGAGTACGCAGCAGAAGTGTTGGCGAGCGATTGATCGATTCACATGAAAGCATGATGACGTGACAAGCAACGAAGGACGTGTTGGACCGGTTCGCCTGCAACGAGATCTGATTAAGCTATTGATCGTTCTATCGGTTGTCGCTGGATGTGGTTCTCGCTCGGAACCGCCTTTGCCTCAGTCAAAGTCGCCAGATCTCTCTTCATCGAATCAAGCCGGTATCGAAAATACCTCATCGTCAACAGCGCTGGCTGATGACAACCAACGGCCTAGGCAACAAAACCAAGGGTCGTTGAACGCTCCCGCAGGAAGCAGCCAAGCGAAGTCAACAGAAATCGCGCGTGCTGAGGAGGCGTTGATTTCAGGCAATTTAAAAGAGGCTCGCCGACACGCGACTTCCGCCCTCCTCAAACAGCCCAGCGATGCAAACGCCTTGTTCTTAATGGCGCAGATCCAGGCTCAATCCGATGATATTGATCAGGCACTCGCCACCCTTCGCGAAATCCCTATCGATGAACCCAATTTCGGCCTTCAGGCCGCTGGCCAATCGGCGGATTGGTTGGCCTCGCTGGGTCGCCACTTTGATGCAAAAGCACTTTACGAACGACTCATGGACCGAGCCGGTTCTAACGAGATGTTTGTTCGGCATCGTTACGCTGATTTTCTAAATCACGCAGGGTGGCGCATCGAGGCGAAACGAATTCTCGTTCCCGTCGTCGAAAGCCGAGAAGCCACCGAGCAGGAATTGCGCGGCTTGCTAAACAATTCGACTGAGTTCATGTCAACGCTGCCGCCAATGGTTTGGGAACCATCGTCGCCACGCCGAGGGCCAATAAGTCTCGCCATCGGATACATGGTGCAAGGAAGCCCGCGTGACACCATCAAGACGCTCTTGGCAGCAATCAAGTCCGACAAGAGCAATCGATACGCGAACGACCCAACCACCCTTTCATTGCTCGCTTCTGCCTACGCCGAAATACAAAAATGGAATGAAGCCGCGACACTGCTTACCCGTGTTGCCCCTTCGGATCGATGGCATCCGTCCTACTGGCTTGCATATGGCGATTGGTTTCAAGATCAAAACCAGTCCGAAGATGCATTGCGATGTTACGAGAAAGCGATCCAGATGGATCCCACTTGCGAGATCGCACATGAACGCTTGATCGCATCACTTGTCGCCCAGGGTCAAACCGAAGCTGCGAACAAGATAGATGACCGTCGCTTTCGAGTACGAGAAGCGTTCAAGACCAGTCGCGGAATTGGCGAGAACTCCCCCAGTGATATCGACGCATCGAAGGATTTGATCAAAGACTTGGTCGATTTAAATGAGTCTACCCAAGCAATCGCCTGGTTGTCTCACTTGATTCAGCGACACCCGGAAGAACTGCCATTTGCGTCGGAGATACGAACGAAGATCAAGGATGCAAAAGTAGCATCTGAAACGGTGAGCCCACTATCGGGATGGCTAGCCGGCTATCAGATCCCACAGAAAGAAATCGAAGACCCGTCGTTGACCCTAAAGAGTTTGCTCGAGCAGTCGAAAACCGAAGTCACTTTGCGATCACCCCAGGGCAAACGCCTTGAAGTCGTGTTCGCGGACGTTGCAAAAGAACGAGGGCTCGTGCATCAGTATCTTAACGACGATGGCGATAAGCGAATTCGACTTCTGAAAATGCATCAGCAATTCGGTGGCGGAATCGCCGCACTGGATTACGACCTTGATGGCGCGATCGATCTGCACTGCGGACAAGGTGCCGGCAGCCCGCCAGAGCTGAACGGCAAGTTTGCCGATCAACTTTTCCGGCAACTCCGGTCGGGAACTGACATTCGTTACGTGAACGTAGCAGAGATCGCAGGTGTGAATGAACTCGGGTTCACACTGGGGATCACGGCTGGCGATATTAACCAAGACGGTTTCCCCGATCTCGCGATTGGAAACCTCGGACAAAACCGTTTGTATATCAACCAGGGTGATGGCACCTTTCGTGACGCGTCATTTGAAGTCTTCACAAGGGACAATGACTTTACGATGGGTCTAGCGATTGCCGACATCACCGGTGACCAGCTCAACGACATTGTTGAAATCAATTACGTCGATGATGAAGAGATCTATGAAGAAATTACCGCAAATGACCAAGGAATACCGCTGCGCACTGCTGGGCCGCTCATGTTCCGAGCCGCTCTCGACCGAACCTGGATCTCGGATGAGGTTGGGCATTTTGTTGAGAAGCCTTTGATACGCCCGAACTCAGGGTCCGATACTGGCCAGAACTCCGCCGAACTTGGTGACTCAGCCAATCCCAGCCTGGGCCTGATCGTAACGGACTTCAACTCGCAGCCAGGATTGGAGATTTTCGTCGCCAACGATTTGCGTCCGAATCACTATTGGGTCAAAACGGAAAGCGTGAACGCAGCCGGTGAATCTGAATTTCACGAACAAGCGGTGGTGTCGGGGTTAGCGTTCAGTTCAAGAGGTGGCATCAACGCCTGCATGGGTGTCGCATTCGCCGACTTCGATGCCAATGGCCTTGGCGATTTGATCGTCACAAACTGGATCGATGAATGGGTGAACTTCTTTCGCCAAACCACTCCCGGCGTTTTTCGCGATTCCGCTCCGCACTATGGACTCGATGAACCTAGTGAAGGTGCTCTTGGCTTTGGAACTCAACCGATAGACTTTGATAACGATTCGTTCGTAGATCTCGTCATCACCAACGGGCATATCGATGACATGGCTCACTTAAATCAGCCTCAATTCATGCCAACACAATTGTTAGTTAGCAATGGTAGTAAGTTTGAGTTAGCCGACCCCAAAGGCCCCTTTTGGGACAAGAACCACCTGGGTCGTTGCTTGATTCGATTGGACCACAACAGCGACGGAAAGATGGACTTTGCCGTAAGCGACCTCAACGATCCCGTGGCGCTGTTAGAAAACCAAACCCTATCGCCAAACGGTTGGATCCAATTTGAAATCGTTGGCACTTCCGTTTCACGAATCGCAATTGGAACGCATGTCAGCGTTACCGCAGGCGATTCTCGCTGGACCCAAACAACCGCTACCGGCGATGGCTTTGAAGGTCGCAATGAGACGATCGTGCATTTTGGACTTGGCGACTCCCAATCAAACGTCAACGTGGAATTGACTTGGCCCGATGGCAGCAAGCAAAGCTGGAACGATCTTGTTCCTAACCAACGTTACCTACTGATTGAAAATGAGCTGGAAGCCTGGCCCCAAGACGATATCAATTCCTCTCGCGACAACTAGGTTCAATGCATACACGAACTTTGATAGAAGTGAATGCCTCGCGTTAGTATGAACTCACTTT
The DNA here is from genome assembly GCF_007859865.1 of Rubripirellula amarantea. Classification (NCBI taxonomy): domain Bacteria; kingdom Pseudomonadati; phylum Planctomycetota; class Planctomycetia; order Pirellulales; family Pirellulaceae; genus Rubripirellula; species Rubripirellula amarantea. Next base: position 721,022 of record NZ_SJPI01000001.1, read on the forward strand.
AGCCCAGTTCAGCTTCACCCAGTTCAGCTTCGCCCAGACCAGCTCTGTTCAGGCAGCTCAGTCCGCTTTACCTTTGGCTTCCATTTTACCCCAGGTGTCGCGAAGCGAAACAATTCGATTGAAAACACGTTTCTCGCCCGTGCTGTCTTGATCGACGACAAAGTAGCCCAATCGTTCAAACTGGACTCGTTCACCGACATCAGCTTTTGCTAATTCAGGTTCAACGAATGCGGTCACGGTAGTCAATGAATTGGGGTTCAAGTGTTCGACAAAGGTATGTCCTTCTTCGACTTTACTGGGATCTTCAGCAGTAAATAAGCGATCATAAAGCCTCACTTCAACTTGCTTAGCATGCTCTTGGCTTACCCAGTGGATAGTCCCCTTAACCTTCCGTCCCGAGTTGTCTTCGCCACTCTTGGTTTCGGGGTCATAGGTACATAGGATTTCGGTGATTTCACCCGCGTCATCTTTAACAACGTCCACGCAGTCAATGATGTAGCCCGCACGCAATCGCACCGACCCACCTTTCTTTAGTCGGAAGAACTTCCGAGGTGCTTCTTCACGAAAATCGTCTCGCTCAATCAACAGCTCGCCAGAGAATGGAATTTGACGACTACCACTTTCTGGATCTTCTGGATTATTGATCGCCTCGGAGTACTCGACTTTTCCTTTTGGCCAATTCGTGATCGTCAATTTCACGGGATCAAGAACCGCCATTCGTCGCGGTGCCACTCGGTTAAGGTGTTCTCGAACCGAGTTTTCAAGGCGAACGATATCGATGGTGCTGTTGAATTTTGCGACACCAACCTCAGTGCAGAAATTGCGGATCGATTCCGGCGTGTAGCCTCGTCGTCGGTAGCCTGAAAGTGTGGGCATCCGAGGATCATCCCACCCGCTAACGAATCCTTCCTTGACCAGACGCAACATGTGTCGCTTGCCGATCAGCAACGTGCTTAGCTTTAGCTTCGCAAACTCAATTTGCCGAGGATGATGAATGCCGAGCTTTTCACAGTACCAATCGTAAAGCGGCCGGTGATTTTCGAACTCTAGCGTGCAGATCGAAAACGTAATGCCCTCCAGTGAGTCGCTTTGTCCGTGAGTCCAATCGTAGGTGGGGTAGATGCACCACTTATCGCCAGTGCGATGATGGGTCGCCCGCAAGATTCGATACATCACCGGATCGCGAAGATTGATATTGGGCGACGCCATGTCGATCTTTGCTCGCAGACTCTTAGCGCCGTCGGCAAACTTCCCATCGCGCATCGCGCGAAACAGCTCAAGGTTCTCTTGGGGCGTGCGGTCACGATGCGGACTGTTGCGGCCCGGTTCGGTAAGAGTCCCTCGGTACTCGCGAGTCTCCTCCGCGTTCAAATCACAAACGTACGCATCGCCCTGCTCGATAAGCTTTTCAGCCCATTGATACAACTGATCAAAGTAGTCACTTGCAAAATGCAGGGAATCCCATTTGAAACCCAACCATTCAACGTCTTCTTTGATGGAGTCAACGTACTCGACTTCTTCCTTGGTAGGATTGGTATCATCGAAGCGAAGGTTGCACGTTCCATCGTACTCCTTAGCCAAACCGAAGTTCAAGCAAATGCTTTTGGCATGTCCAATGTGCAGGTACCCGTTCGGTTCGGGGGGAAATCGCGTGAATACCCCTTCGAACCGACCCGAAGCCAAATCGCTGTCGATCGCTTGTTGAATGAAGTGCTTAGATGAGGGGGCGTCGGAGCCACCGGAAGCTGACTTTTCGCTCATGAACATCGTTCGCCTTGTCGCCAAAACGAACTTCCTAGCGGGGTTGTGAACTTGAAAGCGTCCACTCTATCGAGAAACACGTCGGACTAGAAGTCGGCCCGACCGCAGAGACGACACTGCTCCCGCCAAAACCCCGTGGAAATTCCCTGAGGGAAGTTACGTTGCCTCTGGTTCCGGGACGACTGTCTGCAAGCTACGGATGTAGTTAATCAAGTGCCACACATCATCCTCTTCGAACTGGCCTTCAACGAAGGTCGCAGCAGGCATCGGTGATCCCTCGATCCCCTGCGTGATCCGCAGGTACAAATCTTCCGACGATGCCCCACCTCGGAACACACCTTCCGCAAAATTTCGGGGCAGTGCATTGCGAGGTTCGAATGCCCCTCGAGCGAGCAACGGTATCAGCGATTCACGGTCTTCAGGCTTGAGTCCAATCCGAGTCGTCCAGTCCTTGGTCCAATCGTCGTAATCATTCGTTTGCCCGTCGCCCATCCCTGTTTCGCCGTGACACTTGCTGCAGGATGCTACCTTGCCACGGAAAAGCTCTTGTCCTCGCTTGACCGATGCCAGGAACGCTTCAGCTTGCTCGCCAGATTTCAGCTTCAAGACATCGGCGTAGTCTTCCGCAACCGGGACATCGGCGGGTGGTTCAGGAACTTCGATCACTTCATCTTGAGCTTCGAGCCACGACTCGCCAATTTCCACGGCGTAGTCTTCCGCGTATTCCCAAGCTTCTTCGTACGCCTCGAAAGCGTCCAATCGCTGAGCATCCAATTCCGTAAGTGCGTCCTCGTCCTTCTCGCTTAGTGCTTCAAGCTCGCTTCTAAGAGACGGATTGGATTTCAGTCGATTACCAAGATCTGAATTAATGATGCGATCGCCCTCTTCACCCAAGAGCCCATCAAAGATCGCGATATCGATGGCCTGACGTTCCAACTCGCCTCGCCACGACAAGTAAATCACGTAATCAACGAGAGCGTCGATATCGGAATCCGTTAGTTCAGGGATCTTCACCATCGCGGTCCCACCAATACCATGTTTAATCAGCTTGGCAAAGTCGTCTTTAGCGGGCTTGCTCCCGCGAGGTGTTGACTTGAACTTGAAAACGCCCATTCGGTAGTCGCGAGGGTAAGGGACTTGGACCGCAGCGGTGGGACCTCGGCCGTTTCCAGTGATTCCGTGGCATACAACGCAGTGCTTACGATACAGACCACGACCTTCGGCATCTGCCGGCCCGGATGCTTTGACCAAGTTATCCATGGCAACGATCGAAGCGAGTTCTTCATCTTCGGTGATCACTTCGGGCAACTTCGGATCATCAGGCGTTCCAAACATCTGCCCTGCAAGCCAGTGCGTGTCTCGCGCGGCTTCGGCCATCGGAATTTCTTCCTGAATCTGGTACTTCATCGCGTGGACAAGATTCGGCTCAAAGGCAGCCATCGGTTCGGTCTGCACGTTGCAGCCGATCGTCGTGGCGACCAATAAGAGAGCGAGCATACAGATGCGTGAATTTTTCATGATGGCTAAAGAGATAGGACGGGTGATCGAGTGGAACGACATCTTCATTCTAAGCTGTCTCGGCTATGAAGAAACCGCGTGTGCGAGAGCCGTGCGAATTCGCACGACCACTTTCTCTTTACCGAGAATGGCGAGCGTTTCAAACATCCCAAATCCAGCCGGGGTCCCCGTGACGGCGACCCGCAAAGCATGAATGATGTCTTTGAGCTCAATTTTTTGAGCTACACAAAAATCATCGACCGCTTGCTGCGCTTCCTGGACACTGAAATCACCCGAGTGAGTTTGCAGTGAATCAGCGAGGGCCTTCAACAGATCTCGCGCGTTTTCAGGCTTGTTGATTCGCTTTTGAAAAGCTTTTTCGTCAAAGGTGATTTCGTCAGAGAAGAAGTATTCGAAGTCCAAGATGTCGCCCGCCATCTTCATTCGATCGCCAGCTCCCTCAACGATCGCAGCGATTTTCTCGCGAGCCCCATCGGTGGTCAAAAAGCCAGCTTTTTCGGCAAAGGGCAAGACTCGTTCCAGACGGGTTTCCGCGGGCAACGCAGCAAAGGTGTCGCCTTGGAACGCCAGCAACTTTCGCGGATCAAATGATGCTGGCGATTTATTGACTCGCTCAAGCGAGAAGTGCTTGATCATCTCTTCGACAGTGAACTTCTCCGTTTCCCCGTCGAGCGACCAACCCAGCAGAACGAGGTAATTCAGGATCGCTTCCGCATCAAATCCGATCTCACGGTAAAAGTCGATGATCACGGGATTAAACGTATCTGCGGCGGCTTCGATTCCGCAACGCTCGGCGATCCGCCGCCCGTGCCGCAACAGATCAGCAAAATCCTTGTTCTTTTCATACTGAGCCAACTTACGTTTGCTTAGCTTCGCCGTTCCGCCGGGCTCCGCCACATAAGGCAAGTGAGCAAACTGCGGACGTTGGTAACCAAGCGCATCGAGAATAAATACTTGCCGCGCCGTATTGGGTAAATGTTCCTCGGCACGAACAACGTGAGTGATTTCTAAATCATGATCGTCGATCACGCTGGCGAGGTGATAAATGCATGACCCGTCGGCACGCTGAATCACGTGATCCTGTTCGGTCGCCCAATCCACTCGAACTTCACCGCGGATAATATCGTTAATCACGCATTGACCTTCGCGTGGCATTTTCAGTCGTATCGTCGCGACGCGTCCTTCGGACTCATACTTAGCAGCAGCCTCGTCATCCTCCGCCATGAACCGTCGATCATAGAAGAATCGCTCACCTTGCTTTTCGGCGGCCTCTCGAAGTTCTTTCAAGTCATCGGCAGTTGCGTAGTCGCGATACGCGTGTCCCGATGCCAACAGCTTTGCCGCGGCTGCCTTATGACCCTCTGCCCGTTGCGATTGAAAGTAAGGTTCGTGGGGACCGCCAACTTCGGGACCTTCGTCCCAGTCCATACCCAGCCATCGAAATCCATCGAGAATCGGTTGCAACGCTTCTTGCACGTTCCGCTGAGCATCGGTGTCATCGATTCGCAGTAGAAACTGACCGCCCGATTGACGCGCAAGCAGCCAGTTAAACAAAGCAGTGCGGACACCACCGATATGCAGATATCCAGTGGGCGAAGGAGCAAAACGGGTGCGGATCATCAATGCAGATCTCGGATGACAGGTGTCGGTGAAGGGTAGGAGAGCACAAGTTTTACTCCTCAAACCCGTCTCCTGAAACCTACCGCCTGGATCTCGTTACCCAAGATTGACAGCCTATTTCACTTCCATCTGGTCTCGAAGCGTTTTCATGCCGCGGTGGAGCAGTCCAGCGATGGCTCCCGTGGTTTTGTCCAATTGCTGAGCCACGTCGCTAAGCTTCATGCCTTCGAGGTAATGCAATCGAATGGCGTCGCGCTGGGCGTCGGGCAACCGCTCGACCGCGTCGGCAAGTTGCACAACGTGCTCGCCGACCATGGCATGCTGACTCGGCGTAGCCTCGTCACCGGCGAGCAGGCCTTCGAGTCGCATCGACGACTGCGTTAGCTTTTGCTCCATTGACTGTTCGCGCCGCACATCACGTTTGCCGCGGTGCATGTCGCGATCGAGATGACAAAGATGATGCGAAAGGATTTGGCGAAGCCAGCCTCGAAACTCGGCTTCGGTCGTTCCTCGAAAACCGTCGATTCCTTGCACGGCCTGCAACATCACCTGCTGAACCATGTCACTGGCCCCGACCTTGGCTTGATACGCTCGTCGCATTTGTGTCCTTGCCAACATCCGTATGTACGGTTCGTACCTGGCAATGACAGCGGGATCGCTGACGTCGATTGACTCGGAAGAGGGCAGTTCAGATTTAGGCTCGCTCATGCGATTGAGTTTAGCTTGCCGTTGACGTCAAAGCCACTTGCCGTCGATGCGTTCTGAACCGTTCGGATGATGAGAACTCGGATCATCGATCGCATACGCCTCTACCTCGAACGGATTTTCTCGATAACCATCTCGACGACGCACGTAGAGCCATAACGAACAAAGCAGGTATGCCGGGACGAACAGGGGCCCCCAACGCTCGTACTGGCGAACGTGAACTCGTTCGTGTCGTCGAGTCGCGTTCAACATCATCTCGTCCTGCCCGAACACGACATGCCCCCACGTCATTGCGGCGGCGGGCAACAACAACCGCTTGAGAAAATAGGAGATTGCGGGGCCATGGATTTCGATCACACTGTCAACGCGGCGGAACCGGCCGGCAAGCAGCAAGCCGATTGCAATGCCTGAAATCGTGTACGGCGAAGCCCACATGTACCCCGCCAAGCGTAAGATTTTTCGCTTCAAGGTTTTTGCTACGGTTGCGGGAACAAACGGGGAACAAGAATGCTCTGATCTTACCCCAAAAACCGACAACAGCCCGGTGCATGATCGTCGAAACGTTCATGCGGTCGGGCTGTCGATGTTTTTGTCAGTTTTGTCTTGCCCGTTGCGTGCGATCACTTTCCAGTCGCGAGCGTAACGGTTCTGGATAGAGTGCGGCGAGTCACGATCGGCGACATAACATCGACCAGACAAGCCTAGCCGTGTCATGTGCCGCTCACGCATAACGCGGGTGAGCTGATCTATAGGCTCTTAGGCGAATTCTGCTTCGAATTCGTTCTGCTCGGTTTCAGCGTCCATTTGATCGCTCTCACCAACGAGTCCAAGTTGGTCAGCTTGGTCTTCGGAAAGTTGGTAGTAGCCGAGGTTGCGAATGACTTCCAAGACTTCGCTGCACGTTGGGAACATGCGACCGGAGCTTTGCTTGTAGTCGTCCATCGCTCGCATGAATTCGATTTCAGCATCGTTGTAATCGCGTTCGCAAGTAGTCGGGTCGATGTGACGACGACGCTGGGTCTTGCGACGAGGATTCTTCATCACGCCAGTGTCCAGTGCATCTGGGTTACCGCTTCGACGATCGTTCTTTTGCGAGCCTTCGCGACGATCTAGAGTGACGATGTCTTCGGTGATTACGTCGTTCGACTTAGCGTTTTTAGTTGCCATAACAGCAATGTTCCTTGGCGGGAGAGCGCGAATGCGACCTTGGAAATCCCCCCGGATTCCAGATCGCAAACTCTAGTGTGGAAGGGTTGCACAAAAACCTAGCACGCTGGTTACGGTGACTTGAGCGAATCCGGGAAGTTTCCCGACCAGAATGACCTTGAGGTCTAGGTAAGAAGTCCGCTCGTACCGATTATGCCAATCAGGCCTACCTGTTTCACCAATCCACGGCACCCTTTAGCTGATCGCTGCTCGCAATTCGCGAACAAAATCCACCGCCGCCTTCGTGGCACCCGCTGAATCGGTTGCCGCCGCAATCCGACGCACAATCGCAGAGCCCACAATCAATCCATCCGAAACGGGAGCAAGCTGAGCTGCGGTCTCGGGACTGCTGATTCCAAATCCGATACAAATCGGAAGATTGGTTTGCTCTCGCAACCACCCCACATTGTCGACCAAGTCGGGTGGCAGCTTCGTTCGTTCGCCCGTGATTCCCGTCACCGAAACGTAGTACAAGAAACCGGACGACAATTCTGCGATGCGAACTTGCCGTTCCCGCGTCGTGGTGGGGGTCACCAATTGGATCAAACTGAAATCCGCCTCGCGACAGATCTTGGACATCGGCTCAGCCTCTTCCACCAACAAGTCGGGAACAATAGCTCCCGCGTAGCCAGCCGCTTTGGCAAGTTCCACGTACTTGGCGATACCAACACGATAAATGATCGCGTAGCTAACCATCGTGACGAGCGGAATTTCCACTTGCCCCTTCAATCGCGTCCCCATATCGAACACTTCGCCAAGTTTGAACTTGCGATCAAGTGCTCGTTGGTAGGACGCTTGGATGACCGGGCCATCGGCGATCGGGTCGCTGTAGGGCACCCCTACCTCACACATATCCGCGCCCGCAGCACCAATTTCGCGAATGATCGCTTCGGTGGTCGCGATATCGGGATCACCGGCGGTCAAGAACGGCATCAGTGCTTTGCGATTTTCAGCACGAAGTTTAACGAAGAGCTGATCGACGGCGGACAAGGCAAAATCCGAGATGGGAGGGCTAAATTCGAAGAGAGGATTCTAATTGCTGGTCGGCTTCAAAAGTAGGGTGCCAGTCCATTGCCCCAAGAAGCTCGAACCAACGGCAATTGCTTACCCACCAGTTTCAGAATCCCCAAAATCCATCGCCGAGGCGGTCATCGCCAACTGCATCCATTGTCCCATCGGAAACATGTCTATCGACGGCAATGTCAGATCCGTTGAATAGCGGGAAGCTGCCTGAAGTGTCGAATCGAGGCTCCGCAACTGCCCCACTTTGCGCTCATGCACACTGCCGCTGGAATTTGAACTCGGTTCCATCGGTAAACAAACTGAATCCTGACGATCCGCATTCGCCTTCACTCGTTGAACGAATCCATCTGCTCGGACCAACGTAGCAGCTTGTCGGGCATCACGAGGAACCACTAACGTCGGTGCGATGCTTCCGCGACGCGACCACCACAACGAGTCGCACCAAGTCGCCAAACGAGCTAACGAGTCTTGGTGCGAAAGCGTTATGGGTGTTCGATCGTTTTGCCGCGCCCATCGTTGAACCGACCTCATTCGGCAAGCCAAGTTGTCCTCACCCAATTTCGATGCCAATTGCTTAGCCATGTCCAAACCACCTTCAAGAAGCTTGATGCAATTGAGCCCTAACATGGCCATCGGTAGCAACCCGGCAGGCGTGAATGTCGCATACAAGCCCTCGATTCCCGCTGGGATGTCGAAGTGATGGTCCGCCATCGTTGTTACGCTCGCAGGCAATGTCACCAATTCGGACTTGATGATTGCAACAAACGGTTGGATCGTTTCCGACGTAGATTTTTCTAAGTGTGCCAAGCGTTCGGTGAACCACTTCAGCATGGCAATGACTTCTTGTGATTCCGCTCCCTCGATCACCGCCACCACCGCGAACCGCTGGGGTCCCCATGCAGCGGTGGGTTTGGTGATTCGATCCGTGATGGCTGCTAACGAGTCGTTGTCCGACGTGGTCGTCGCAAAATACATTCGTGGCTTACTGCCGCGTCCTGCTCGATCCAACTCATTGTGAAAAGGATCGCAGCGTGCTTCGATGACCGCTCGCATTCCTTCTAAGGTTTCATGCCTGCCGATCACGACTGCGGCGTCGATTTGATCGTGCCAGGCATTGGCGAGAGTAAAGATTCGTCCAATCGAAGACGCCTCGCGTACGCTACCGTATTGATCGGCGTGATACTGAGGCAGCTTGAAAAATGGTTCCTGCTGGACCGTCGCCATCGCTGCGGCGCAGTCCTCTTCCGGCAAAACCGCTTCTCGCAATCGCTGGGACAGTTCAAATTGCAACAATGTTCCCGCCTTCGAGACACGCCTCTGACAAGCTAAATTAGGGATACAACTGGCGAGCAAACTGGCCCACCGGTTCATAATCTCGCTGTTTATCTATACCACCGCCCTTCCTGTCGAGACTCTACCCGTGCAAGTTCGCCGAAAACCTGTTGTTTTAATCATCCGAGATGGCTGGGGTGAAAACCCCAACCGCGACGCCGACGCCACCAACGCGATCGTCCAAGCCAACACTCCCGTCTCCGACAAACTGATGAGCGACTACCCCAATACGCTTGTCAAAACATCGGGCGAAGATGTCGGGCTGCCGGCGGGCGTGATGGGCAACAGCGAAGTTGGTCACCAAAACATCGGTGCTGGCCGTATCGTGGATCAAGAGGTGATGCGAATCACTCGAGCGATCCGTAGCGGTGCTTTTTTCACAAACCCCACCATCACCGCCGCCGTTGAACACGTCAAATCGACCGGTGGCACACTTCATTTGCTGGGACTCATGTCCGATGGACGAGTCCACAGCGACATTGAACATGCTTACGCTTTCATTCAGGTCGCCAAGGATGCTGGCCTTGGTCGCGATGGTTTGGCCATTCACGCCATCACGGATGGTCGCGATACCTCCCCAACCAGCGGCGTGAAATTCGTTCGCAGCGTTGAAGAAAAGTGCAAAGAGATTGGTGCCGGTCATGTGGCCAGCGTGATCGGTCGGTACTTCGCGATGGACCGAGATTTCCGTTGGGACCGAGTTCAGCAAGCTTACGACCTGTTGACCAAAGGCAGCGACCGAACCGCCAACTCGGCTGCCGAGGCCGTTCAGAACTACTACGACAATCCAACCACCGCGTCGGTGACGGGTGATGAGTTCGTTGCAGCCACAACGATTGAGCGATCGCTGGTCAAAGACGGTGACGCGGTCATCTTCATGAACTATCGCGGCGACCGTCCTCGTGAGTTAACCAAAGCGTTCGTCTACGACGACGCTGCGTGGGCTTCTATCGAGGGTGGCGGTTTTGATCGCGGTAAGAAGATCGACAACTTGTACTTTGCCACCATGGCAGGCTACGAAACCGGATTGCCCGTTCATGTGATCTTTGAAAAGCCAGCTAAGATGCCTCACATCTTAGGCGAATACGTCAGCTCACTTGGCCTTCATCAATTCCGCTGCGCCGAAACCGAAAAGTACCCTCACGTTACATTTTTCTTTAACGACTATCGTGACGAGCCATTCAACGAAGAAGATCGAGGGATGGCTCAATCACCTCGCGACGTTTCTACCTACGATCAGAAACCGGAAATGTCGGCCGAGGAAGTTGCCGACAAAGTGCTTAATGAAATTGACAAAGGTGAAGCGGACTTGATCGTGGTCAATTTTGCGAACGGTGACATGGTGGGTCACACCGGAGTCCTCGCCGCAGCGGTTTCAGCGGTGGAAACCGTGGATGCATGTGTCGGTAAAGTTGTCGATGCGACCCTGGCTAAGGGTGGCTCGCTAATCGTTACCGCTGACCATGGAAATTGCGAGCAGATGATTGATCCCGAAACCGGCGGACCTCATACGGCGCATACAACCTTCGATGTACCGTTGATTGTTGTGGAACCCGGCCTAGAAGGAAAAACGCTGCGTAGCGGTGGTCGACTGGCTGACATCGCCCCAACGGTCTTGGCACTGATGGGACTTCCCAAACCAGAAGAAATGACTGGCGAATCGCTCGTAGAAGTCTAAACGTCAAAGGCGTCCTTTTCGCCGAGGCGGGAAGGATACGGATTAGGTACGGCTTGCTTCGCCATAAACACGATCAGCCTCCTGCCAAGCAGGAGGCTGAAATGAAAGAAGCGGGAATTCGTTCCCGATTGTGCTAAATCGCGAAATGAATCACGAACATTCCGCGGCAAGCCAATCCTTGTCGGGATTTGTTCGCGATCCTACTTCTTTCGTTTCTGCTTTGCGCGTTCAACAACGTCTTTGATCTTTGCCTCGCGCTGTTTCAAACGCTCGACACGATCGCGGTACTTTGCTTCGCGAGCTTTGAGCTTCCCGGCGCGATGGTTGATCTTATCGCTCGCTTCGCGAATACGTTTCTCACGTCGTTTGATCGCCTCTTCACGCTGCTGCAAATTCTCCGAACCCACGGCGGAAAGCGACGACAGATTCGCACTCGATAGTCCCGATAAAGACGAACCGCTCAACGATGGGAAATCGTCTTCGATCGCGTCGACTTCCAAATCACCCAAGTCTTCGAATTCATCAATGGATTCATCGCTGGAACCGTCGGCGATGGCGTCGTCGACTGATCCATCGTCCGCCAACGCGATGTCACTCTGATCGCCAGCGGACTTCGCGAATTTTTGCCACCAACTTGGCTCGATAAAGATCAGATTGGCTGCGATCATCATGCAACCAAACGTGATCATCCCCAAAAACAGAGCGATCCCGCCATGCAGTGCCAAGGCTAGTGCTAAGGCGATGGGACGCGTGATTCGAGGCCACACGATTGCCGCATACGAAAGTTCCCAAAACATCGTCGTGTGCGCCATCAGCGATGACAAACGTGGGTAGTTTGCCAACCACGTCATGTTGACGGATTGATACTCAAGATTTCCAACGGAATACCAGATCGCCGTTCCGTCCCACCACGAAGTCCCACGTGCTTTCGCGATTCCGCCAAAGAAATAGATCACGCACAAATGAATCTGCAGCAAACGAGTTGCGATGTTCGACGCGATCGTAGGTTCGCACTCGGGAAACATCCACGCAAACCACTTTGGGTTCTTTGCTTTGCTTTTCGCTTTGTCTCGAATCCAAGCATCAACGCTCCACAGACTTCCACTCGGTGCGATCGTTAAATACATGACGCTATACGTAACGATCTGGTCGAGACCGAACAGAGTTCCCGTCAGTCGATGCAGGTACATCAGTTGCAAAAACAAGGCCATAGGAGCAGTTACCCGAGTCAGGAAACCGATGGCAAAGCTAGCCGTGATGGCGATCGTCAGACCATGATGGATCCACAACAGCAACGGATTACTGATGTACCAAAGGTAGGATCTCCCCCAGTCGGAAAATCCGAAGGTCCCGTCATGCAACTGGCGCGACGTTTCGTTGTTGATCCAAGCGGTGTCGCCTAGAAACGAAGACAAATCAGTTGCCAGAACGATGTGCGAATACACCAACATCAATCCAGCGATAATGCGTAGTATCGCTAGCGTGTGAGGCATGCGAGGTGTGAACCAAAATCGATCCCACCCCGATCCGATCGATAGCAACCAATCGTGCAAACTCGTTTTCGCCTTCGCCAAGATCATCGAACGGGTTCTCCCGTGGGCGAGGGAATAGCTTCGGCCGGTTTGACGGGTGCGGTCAATGCTTCGACGCTGCCACCGGTGTCGCGGACACCGATCGGTCGATCCAACAATACGCGGTATAGCTGAGGGTCATCCAGTTCGATGGGCTCGTCGATGTACGATCCTAAATCAGGGATCAAGTGCTCGATCCTGCGGATCGCGGATTCTTGGCCCGGGTGCTCGTGATTCAAATGGTTGACAATGGATTGGTGAACCTTCACGTATCGTGTTCGAGCAAGCGTCCAATATTCTGCTGCTTCAGGATCCGCTGCCACCAAGTCGCGCGGCGGTCCCGGCGGTTGATAGATTTCGTGAAGATATTCCGACAACATAAAGTGCCGGTGGTACATCAACCTTGGTTGGTGCTGGTCAAGATCGGGATACATCTTTTCGACACGTGATCCATCCTTCGCTGTGATTGCAGCTTGAATGAGGTGACTTGGTCCTGGATCGGGCGCAAAGAACGCGTAACCGCGATCGATGTATAGGAGCTGCCCATAGCCGCGAAACGGTGCAAACAGCGTTGTAATCACGGGCGACGCCCCGAGGTCACCTTGAGCTTGGAAACTAAGCGGGTGCAAAATCACCGCCGCAAGATGAACACTGACCAGCACGCTAAGGATCAATCGCCACTTGCGGCTGGGGCGTTGAAGAGACGGAGTGGACATGGACAAGCAGAACCAGAGCAATAGAAGTAAGCAAATGCACCACTATCAGGCAATTCGATTAGAACGTCTAACCTAGCTACCCAGAACGCCGTAGCAAGAGAACCTAGCCCAAACGTTACCCAGAAGGCCGAAAAGCGTCGCTGATCAATAAAATCAGCCGCATTCCGATCGCTCGGAACACGGCTGACTGAAATCGTTTAACGCTTGAAACTAGCCTTAGCGGCTTGCCAAGCTGCTTCCATTGAAATCAAAGCTCAGCTCGGTAACCGAACCGGCCTTCACATCAACGGTGCGTTCTTTCGTTACCGGTTGACCGTCAACCTTGGCTGTTACGCGAACGGTGTAGTTGGACCATTGCTCACCAGCCTTCAATTGCTTGGTGCGGAACGTTCGAAGTGCGCCTTGTCCATTGGTTGGGTTTCCAGCCAACGAAACTTCAGCATCGGCAGGAACGTGAATCTTCACGACTGTGATCACTTCTTCATCAACAGGAGCCTTCTGCACTTCGACGCGCGAATCAACATCGGCTTCGAAGACAACTTCTTCGATATCGCCAGGACGAAGCTTCACGGACTTGGTCAGTGTCTTCTGGTCGCCGTCTTGATCGTACGTCACGTCCACTACATAGGTGTAAACGAAACCTTCCTTGAGACCACGCGACATGAACTTGCGTAGTTCACCATCACTTTGGGTTTCGTATCCGTTAACCGTTACCAACGCTTCGCTGGGAACCTTCACCGTGATCATGGCCGCATCAGCGTCAACGCTAACCGCTTCGTCTTCCACTGACGGCTTAGCTGATTCGTATCGTTCCGCTGATTCGTATCGTTCCTCGGACGCATTCGCGTCAGATTCAACAGCAGGTGATTCCACCGCGGCGCCGACTTCGTAACCACTATCAATGATGACTTCGCCAGTGGAATAGCCGCCGTCGTTGTAAGAATCACCAAGGATAACTTCGCCTGTTGAGTAGCCGCCATCGATGTAGCTGTCGCTAAGAGGAGCGTAGCTTTCATAAGACGATTCAATGACGGGAGATTCGTAGCCGACCGAAGAATCCATCCCAATAGTTTCGATCATCGGAACCGAGTAGCTGCCATAGCTGACACCACCACTTGATCCACCTGATGAACCACCGGTGTGTCCCGAAGCGCCGCCACTCGACCCGCCGCTTGATCCACCGGACGAACCGCCACTGTAGCTAGCGTACGTAACACCGCCGGACGATCCGCCACTGCTGCCGCCGAGACGACGCGCCGCTTTATGAGCACGGATGTTGTCAACCAAACGTCTTAGCGGACCTTTGCGAACTCCACCACTGCTACCGCCACTGGAACCGCCATGGCTACCCGCAGAAACCGAGGCTGCGACATAGCCGCCCGATGAACCACCGCTCGATCCGGAATGACGAGCCCTTAGTCGACTGAAGAAACCGCCACCTGAAGAACCGCCTCCGGACGACGCGTAGCCGCCGCCAGACGAGTCGCCCCACGAACCGCCGGCATCAGCGATCGTCGGAAAACAAAGGAGTGCAGCCGCAGAAAACCCGAGTGCCGCATTTCGTAAAGACATCATGATTGGTTAACTCTCTCCTGAAATTGATACTGAGTCATCAACTACACGGGAGGATCACAACGAGGTCATCACTAGAACATGACCTGGCTCCCCTTGCCGCGCACAACAGCTCACTTCGGTAAAATGTATCAGTCCGAAGTTACCAAGCAAGCAGCTCAGGCAATTTTTGCGGCCAGGGAAGACTAGGCAGAGCAGGCAACCATGGGGAAATGCATGGGAATGTCCATTGGTTCACCCTTCGATTTCCTGCCACAAAGCCGTCAATCGTGCTTCTGAAGCACGATTTCGTCGAAGTCGACCACGCCTGTGGCACCAAACAAGCCGATTCGCACGATCGCTTCGCGTGTTTGCGGAGGCACGCGGATCAACCGACTTGCCTCTCGCCACGGCCGGGTACCTCGAAACGGTCCCAAAGAAAAGGTACCAAGATCGCGTCTGAGTTCGTCATAAAAACTGATAGCAATCATCGGCAACGCGTCTCGCGTGGGTCCAATGCGAACATTTTCGGTTCGGTAGCGGCCACTGAGTCGAATCTGCGAAACTTCCCTCGCATCGATCGCAATGCCTTGCAACAGGTGAGAACTCAAACCGGGCGTCTCATTGGTGAATCGAGCAAACGCTTTACCGTGAAATGCTTCGTCGGATCCGTTGGATTTTTCAACGCGTTTGACCTGTCGGCCGTAGTACCACCCGGGAATGAAGTCATCATCCGTCGTTGAACGAGGCGCCTCACCAGCCAGAGTGCCATTTGATGCCAAATTAGACGCCGAAAAATCACGACCTGACTGGACATTACTGCCTGCGTCAGTGGGATTGTTCGATTCGCCAGCACCACCATCGCTTTGCTGCTCAGCAAATTCGAAGTCTCCGTTGATGATCGTAGGATTCGCTGGGTCAGGCTTTTGAATTCGTTTGTCTTCCGCTTCGCCGGTCATCGGAACAAACAAAGTCGGCTGCAACGGTTGCTCGACGAGCTTGCCATCGGTTTTGACCATCCGAAACAGCGTTTGCTGATATCGCTGTCCCACCGGAATGATCATCTGTCCGCCTTCGGCGAGTTGGTCGACAAGCGGTTGGGGAACTGACTCGGGACTGCAGGTGACAATGATTTTGTCGAAGGGTGCTGCATTGGGCCACCCTAAGAACCCGTCGCCCACGCGGACGGACACGTTCTTGTAATCCAGATAGCGCAGCGTCTTCTCCGCTCGCTCCCCCAATTCTTCCACAATTTCGATCGTGTAGACATGCTCCACTAACGGACTCAGCACTGCAGCCTGGTAACCGCTACCGGTACCGATCTCAAGCACCTTGTCCGTTGGTTGTGGATCAAGAGCCTCGGTCATGGAAGCGACGATAAACGGACTGCTAATCGTTTGAGCATTGCCGATCGGCAAAGCCATGTCCAAATAGGCACGATCTCGCTCTGACTTGGGAACGAAGAAATGCCGTGGCGTCGAACGGATCGCTTCCAACACTCGAGGGTTCGTGACACCAGCCGAGGCAATTCGGTCACGCACCAATTGCTCTCGCACCGCCGCGTACGGATCTTTAGCGTTTGCATCACCGTCCGGCGAAATCAATAAAAAAGTCACCACGCACACCTTAGCGAAAAACAGAATGTGATCATTCATGTTCTAGTTTTCAATCGAGTTAAATTGCGACGCACCATCACCGCGAACGTACATTACCGCAACGTGAATCATCGGTTTCAAATGTCATCCAACAAAGTTAATTGCTGCATGGGCATTGGTGGTCGGGGAATTGTCAAAACGTACTCAGGAAGCTCTTGCTGCAAGATACTCAAAAAACGACGTGCCAATGCGGGTGCGTTGGCATCATCCGGCGCGTGAGTAAACACATACGGTATCATTCCATCGCGAATCCACTTTGCGACGATCGGTGCCCATTGGCGGAAAAACGAGTCGGTCAATTCAACTCGATTTCGTCCCACAATTCGCAGCATCGGAGACTTCCCCGTCACGGTTTGACGAACGGGCGTCTTAGGCTTTCGCTCCTGTGATTTCGCTTCGATGTCGTCATCAGGGGGCGACTGATACAACGGCCTTGAATCAAAAAGCACCTTGTCGATTGCTAAACTCGACAAAAGATCGTTCACACGTCCCTCGTTATCACCTTGGTCAAACCAATCAAGATGCCGCAGTTCGACAGCCCACTTCCAATGCTTCGGAAGCCCTTCGAGATACCGTTGCAGCGCACCAAATTTACGAGGGCCAAACGCCGGTCCTAATTGCAAGAACGTCGGGCCAAGCCGATTTGCATCAGCCAGCGGTTGTAAAACTCGCAAGAAGGTCTCGGTCAAACCTTCAGCGTTTTCGAGTTCGCAGTCGTGCGAAATTTCACGCGGAAATTTGAAACAGAACTGAAACCCGTCCGCCGATTGGCGAGCCCATCGCTGCGTGGATTCAATCGAAGGCAGTGCGTAGAACGTGCTGTTGCCTTCGACTGTGTTGAATGTTTGCGTGTACCAGGACAACCATTTGTCCCGAGGCGTCCGGGGTGGAAATACTTCACCGACCCATCCAGCGCAATTCCAAACTGGGCAACCCAGATAGAAGGGAAGAGCAGGGCAGGGCGGCGCCGCAGTCATTTCCCTGCTCTCAACAAAACAGCCATGCCAAAGACATCTAGGAACAACCCCGCGTTCTCGCGCATCGCGATTTGCTCCAAAGACACGTCATCCACACCATGCACTTGAATATGCAATTGCCGCGACTCGCGGTGACACTGAATTTCACGAATTCGGCCGGTGCGAGTGTCGTCAAGCGCGATCGCCAATCTCAAAATCGCTGCCAGCTTCGAAACGACAACACGTTCGGGTTGTCCCAACGTGTTGTACACCTCATGCGATGGCTGAGGCGTCGCACGCCGATGATAGCGGGCTACCAATCCCACTTGCAGCAATTCATCTTGCGACAAACCAAAAATTTCACTGTTGCGAATCAAGTAAAGAGTGTGCTTATGGTTGCTGCGAAGATTGACCATCAAACCAATTTCGTGCAACAACGCAGCGACGAATAATAACACCTCATGCCGATTATCGAGTCCATGTTCGTCGGCGAGTTGTTCAAACAATTTCCGAGATAGCTCGGCAACGTTCCGAGCATGCGATTCATCGAAACCATACTTGCGACCGAGTGCGATGGCCGATCGGACAATTTGATTTCGAAACTCGGCTGTCCAACTACCGTCCGACGCCATGTCATTGAGCACACCATCGCGAAGATTGGTGTCACACACGAACACATGATCTAACTCAAAATGCTTGGCCAGCATGGTGTAGGCTAACAGCGCGGGGCCGACCGTTTCAGCTTCGATGAAACTGCCGCCATAGCGACGCACGATTGCGTCTTCGTCGAGCGTCATCAGCGACTCAGTGAACTTAACCAGTCGTCCGGTGGAGACTTTTGCGAGCGAATTGCCATCCCAGTCGTCAAGCAAATGGTGGACTGCAAATCGCATATCGCCACCCAATGCGATTAAGTGAATCGGCGCGTCTTGCTTGATTGATTCAATCAGTTGCTTCAACGATCGTCGAATATGGCTTTCCAGCAGGCCACGACGTCGTTGCGCACTGGCGCGAACGTTCTCGAGCGTCTGGAGCAACCTTAGTGAACCGAGCCTGACCGATTGGCTGTGCAGCACATTCCCGCCTCGCACAATCAGCATTTCCGTGTTTCCACCACCAACCTCAACGACGACGTTTTTCCCGTCGGCCAGCTCTTCGCTTTGCGACAAGTGGGGCATCACCCCCATGTACGTGATCCGATTCACCTCAGCTTCGTCGATCGAAACGACGTGAAAGCCAGTCGCAATGAAGATACGATCGGTAAACGCCAACCGGTTAACTGCTTCACGGACGGCCGTCGTGGCGACGACACGAACGTCTTCGGGACTCGAAATGCCGTATTCTCGAAGCACTTGCTTGTAACGCCGCAGCACCGAGACGGTTTTCTCGACGCTTTTTCGTGACAATCGCCGGCTCTGGAACGCTTCCCGACCGAGCTCTACGGATTGCATCAAGGTTTCGAGCGTTTTGACTTCGCCATCAGCGTGAATTTCGGCGATTGCCATCCGAATACTGGTCGCGCCAATGTCGATGACAGCCACTGCTCGAGGCGAGGTGGGCGAAGAAGGAATGGGTTGAACGGCGGCTTGAGACATGAAAACCGAGCGAATAGAGAGGAGGTTACTCATCTATTGTAATGCCTAGCCACAATGCCACAGAAGCCGGGCCAAGACGCAGAACCGGGTCCAGAGACAGCAAAAAACGTGATTGGCGACGCAAATTGCTAGTGAACGCATCCGCGTTTTGTGTCGAAAAACTTCCACACGCTCGCCAGAATGCTTCCGGTCAACATGCAGCCAAAGGTGTAGGCCGCCGTCGGGATCGTTGCCGACGTCTGAGAACCAAACATTGAAACCGCCAAACCAGTCCCCAAACCCGCGTTTTGCATGCCTACTTCCAGTGTTAACGCTCGCCGAAATGATTCCGGCAATCGACTCATCGCACCCACTCCGTAGCCCGCTGCGTACCCAATCAAGTTGACGATCAACAACACGAAGAAGACGACAACTCCGATGCCACCCAGTTTGTCGCGGTTACCAGCGACCACCGCTGCGATGATCCATAGCAACGCCACCGAAGCAATCCGAGGACACCAAACGTCTGCTGCAGCCCGCCATCGAGGCATCCCGTGGCTCGTCGCATAGCCTAGAACCGTTGGCATCACCACCAAACCAGCCAATAACAGCGACGACGACCACAGCGAAATTTCAGATCGCAGGTCCGCGACGCACCACAGCACAAACGGCACGGACACTGGCGAAAGCAACGTCGCAACCGCAGTAAGGCTAACCGAATAGGCAACGCTTCCCCCGGCGGTGTGAGTCAACACGTTCGACGCCATCGCGCCGGGGACACAGCCAACAAGAATCACTCCTGCGGCGATCTCGGGATCCATCGTGACGATCTTGGTCATCGCAAACACCGCGGCTGGCATCACAATCATCTGGGTTAGCGTTCCCAAGACAACCCACCAAGGTTTTTCACGTAGTGGTGCTAACTCGTCGCGTCTCGCCAGCAACCCTAGCGAGTACATCGTGATCACGATCAGCGTCCAGATCAGCCACGGCGACGAATCAAATACTTCAAACCCAATGAGCTCTGGCGTTAGCCAATAACCAATGCCTGACGACACCAACAACCAAAACAGCAGGGAACGAAACATCGTGTTCAAGACGAGCTACCACCGGCCGACCAAGACTCATTGATCACGTTGTGTTTGATTAGCATTTGCACCGCCGAGCCACCACCGACGCAACACTCCGCCCTCCATCCTCGCCGTTTCGCCGCCAGCACATTTTCTTCTTTATCATCAAGAAACAAAATGCGATCGACCGGCGTGTGGCAAGCGAGTTCAGCGGCTCGGTAGATTTGATCGTCGGGTTTCATCGAGTTGACTTCGTGGCTCAAGACGACTGCGTCAAATCGGCTGCTCATCAACGCGTGTTCTTGACGGGCAATCCAATCCCAATGCGAATGGCACGTGTTGGAAAGAATTCCAACCTTTGTTCCTTTTTGACGAACCGCATCGATGGCCATGACCATTTCCTCGATCGGAACAAACATATTGCTCAGGCTATCAAGAACAACTTGTTCGCTTACCGCCTTGCGCGTGCTCGCCAAGGACCGGGTCAGTTCGTCAACGAAACCACGCGGAGTAACGCCCCCGTGCTCGAAACGATTCTGCAGGCCGCTGCCATAAACAGCATCGCGGATCAAGGCAGGCGCAACGCCAAACACTTTCGCTGTGTTCGCGCAGGCCACGTCCTCGTCAAACTTCCAAAGCACGTTGCCAAGATCAAAGTAAACAAACTCAATCATTTAAAATGCCGCACTCGAATGTTTCGGTACCAAGCTTCCGTTGCCGGACCGCTATGAATCTGCAAGGCAATCAAGCCGTGGTTAGGAATCTCAGCATCTTCTTCGGTGTAGTCAACGGTTTGCTCGCCGTTAAGAAAGATCTCGATCTGGTTGCCTTTGCATACGATGCGTAGGTGATTCCATTGGCCATCTTTGGTCAACCGCTTAACAAGTTCGGGGTCGCCTTCAGCCAACATTTTTCGACGGCGAGATTCGTCGTAGAGGGCTCCCCAAACGCTTCGGTCAAAAGCTCGGCCTGCATCGGCTTGATAACCTGAAACCTCGGAACCGCCCGGTAGACGTTTGGATCGAAACTGAACGCCCGCGTTCTGTCCCGGGCCGATGATCTTCACCTCTAAACGCAATTCAAAGTCGTCGTAGTGGTCGGCAGTACACAGGAAAAAGTTGTGCGGGATATCTTCGTCGCTGCGTCCGGCAACAATGCAATCGTCTTCAACACGAAACCAATATCCGTTGCCCTCCCAGCCCTTCAATGTCTGGCCATCAAACAATTCCAACGAGTTGTCTACGAACTCCGCATCGCTGCTTGCTTTCGGATCATCTGCCCGCGTCAGATCAACGGTGGCTAACAAAGTCGCGGCTACGACCAACAATCGAAACATGTTCATTACCTAAACACAGCAGGAAACGGAGACATACAAAAGGAACTACCATATTAGCTCGTTCTGCGAAGTGGATGTCGGGCAACCGAAACAAATGTCGCTTTCAAAAGAGTCATCCATTGATTCCCCAGTCTTGTCCCGAATCCCACTCGTCCCTCGAATACACATTGCCCGATGAATCGCGACGCAAACCCACACGACAATAATTCGGACAGCCGATGGGAAAACGAACTCGAGACAGACCGTCTTTGCGACCAGTTTGAACAGCTTTGGAAACAGTCGCCTCAATCACCTCCGTCCCTACCAGAGTTTCTGAACCGAGCCGGCGAATCGATCCGGCAAAAGCTATCTCAAGAATTGCGTCGCATCGATCGCGAGTACCGCCGTATTCATCAATGCGAAATTAACGAGGATGTCGATACGGTTGAGCTGGAATCACCTGGGTTTCATTCCGAGGCCTTAGCGGCTACTCAAGCTGACCTGCGCACCCTCGATTCAACCGATCACAGCTCAGGTGATCGTACGCTCGATCGTTCGATCCCCCAACGCGGATCAAAGATTCGCTACTTTGGCGACTACGAGATCATTGACGAAATCGCTCGCGGAGGCATGGGCGTCGTCTATCGCGCTCGCCAAATTAGTCTCAATCGCGAGATCGCGTTGAAGATGATCCTAAGCGGAAACATCGCCGGCGAAGACCAAATTCGTCGATTTCAAATCGAAGCCGAATCGGCTGCGGGTCTGGACCACCCCGGCATCGTCCCCATTTATGACATTGGTAACTTCGATGGCCAGCACTACTTTTCGATGAAGTTGATCGAGGGCAGCTCGCTTAGCGAAGTCGGCGCGAAGATTGCCCAAGACCAGTCGCGCATCATCGACATCGTTGCTAAGACTGCATTGGCCGTCCATCACGCTCATCAACGCGGCATCCTTCACCGTGATCTCAAACCAGCAAACGTCTTGATCGATTCCGACGGTGACCCGGTCGTAACGGACTTTGGATTAGCACGCAGCACTGAACACGATCACGGCATCACTCAGACCGGTGCGGTCATGGGAACCCCGGGGTTCATGTCGCCTGAACAAGCGACCGGTGGCAGCGTCACGACGGCGACAGACGTTTATTCCTTGGGTGCTATTCTCTACCAACTGCTTTGTGGTCGCCCGCCTCACCAAAAAGACTCGATGCTTGAAACGCTTCGCAGCGTTGTGGATGAAGCACCGCCATCACCGCGAAGATTCAATGCCGATGTCCATCCAGATCTTGAACTGATTTGTTTGCAATGTCTATCGAAAGATCCATCACAGCGGTACGAGAGCGCCGCCGACCTTGCTACCGACTTGCGAGCCTTTGAGACCGGTCAACCTCTGATGGTTCGGCCGCCCTCAGTGACTGAACTGATGCGATCGTGGCTGAGTAAAAACTTTGGCAACGTGATTTGGATTCCCGTGATTGCGACGGTGGTCGGCGTCCTGTTCGGCGGCCTCATCTGGGCAGGAACCATTGGGAGTGATTATGCGTCGAGATTGGAAACCTACGACAGATTCGCACCTGAAGATCGCCCTTGGCTTGCCAAGGACTATTCGTTTCTTCGCCCCATTTCGATTCCTTTGATGCTGTTGCTGACAACAACGATAGGTTGGGCGACTGCCCGTTTGGTCAAGACCAAGAACAGCTTTGCGGATATCAGTGCGGGGTTGGGCGTCGGCTTGCTTGCCGGACTGTTGGCGTTCGTGTCAGGCTTTGGTCCCGCTTTCATTCGAGGCATGACATCGGGACCTCGCGAAGACAGTGCCGTGGTCAGGCAGTTGATCTATCCCGAAGGAAACACCGAACGCAATGTCCGACAATTCGTCAACGAAAAGTACCCAAGCCTGCGCGGTGTGCCCACGGCAGAGCTTCCTGAACTGTTGTTTCGGAAGGCGGAAGGAGACAACGAAGCGGCGATCATGAATGGCACGATTTTGGGCACGCTGGTCAGTCTGATGATCTTTGCCTTGCTAGGTGTGACGCAGACCTGGTTGGCAGGGCGACTGATTCGAAACGAAGGCCCTTGGCGCAGCCGCATTGGCTACGTTTGCTTCACGCTGGTGATGGTGTGCGTCCTATTCTTGCTAGGTTCAAACTTTGCGACGTGGATTTCGATCGGGTCGGGCTACATTATCGATTGGTCCATTCCCCTGGGTTTCTTAGCAGCGGCGACATTCGCTTTGGCAACCGTCTATCGGCGTTGGCCCACCCTGATCCAAGTCTCATCGGCAACGGTCGCCGTCGGCTTATTCGGTTGGTTCTTGTTCACGACGTGGATGAAGCTGCCACCGCCTGCGCTGGCTGGACGTCGAACTGCCATCGCCGTGGCAGAGGCTCGCATCGCAGCAGGTCAAAACCTGCGAGAAAACTGGATTGCGATGACGCGAGCTCGAATGTTCTACGGCATGATGCTGTTTCAAATCGGCGATGTGGATACTGGCATCGAACAGCTCATACTCGCTGGCGAAGCCATCGAGGAAGCAGGTAAGCATCCTGCCGACGAGTACTCGATCGTACCAGATGTGGGCATCGCCGAGATCAAGCACAACATCCACAGCAATCTGATCACTGTTGGGAAACAGGCCGGGCGTTATGATTTGGCGACCGACGCGATGCAACGAATGACGAAAGACTGGACCTTCAAAGACTTCGAAAACGACTTAGCCACTCGCAATGGTTTTGCGAAGCTACTGGGGCAAGCTGACCAAGTGGATGCCCTTGTCGAGTTCATCCACCGCTTTGACCAGGATGCTCCCCGACCCGGCACGCGAGAGGCTCGCGATCGAGTGAAATTCTTTCTTCGGTATGCAGCCAAGGCACGACTGGAAATGGCGAGCGAACAAACCGACTGGCTGGCAAACGCGTCACAGAAGTATGTTGACAGCGTGACGGAATGGACCGAAACGCAAAGACAAACCTTCGCTCGCTGGGTGACCGAATCGCAAACGTTCCAGATCCACGGCCCCATCGCGACAACGCCCGATATGTCCGCGAAGGAGCAATTAGATTTCCCAACTGAAATTGAACAGAATTTGCTTCGCGGAGAGCCAGAGGGGTCAACTCAAGACCGCATCGTGACCCGAGATTTTTCGGGACGCTACGTGGACTTGCTCGATCTACTTGGCGAACACGAGAACGCGATTGCCTACGCCACTACGACGATCACTGTCAAAACTGCGATGCTTATTCGGTTTACTATCGCCAGCGATGACGGAGCCAAGGTTTGGATCGACAATCAAGTCGTTCTCGAAAACGCATCGAACAGGTACTTGAACGCAAATCGACGATCGTTCGATGTGGACTTGACCGCTGGCAAGCACACGATGGTCATCAAGATCAGTCAAGCCAAGGGAGACTGGGGATTCTTGATCGGCTCGACCGACGAGGATGATTTCCCCGTTCTGTTGTGGACTGCTTCACTGGGGAATGGCGAATGAATCGTGCGAGTAAAGAAGACTCCATCACAGTATGGTTCGATCAACTCCGCGAAGGCGACCCCAACGCCGCAGCTAAACTGTGGGATCGCCTGTTCGAATCGCTCGCTAACGTAGCCCGCGAGCAATTATCCAATCGGCGCGTCCGTGACGAAGAAGACGTTGCTGCCGGAGTGATGACGACGCTGTGCAAAGCGGCTGATCGCGGAACACTGCCCAGCATTGACAGTCGCGATGACCTGTGGCGGATGCTGCTGTCGTGGACCAAGAACGATTGCATCGACCATGGCCGCAACAACGTCCGAGCAAAACGCGGAGGCGGAAAGGTGCGAGGCGACTCAGTCTTCGATGACTCGAGCGGGGCCGGTTTTGACCTGATCGCCGATGTTTCACCTTCGCCGGCAACGCTTACCGAGCTGAACGAACAACTCCAAACGCTGTTGGAAAAACTCGGCGACAAGATGCTATGTGAAATCGCGGTCGCGAAAATGGAAGGCTACAGCAACGAAGAACTGGCGGAGCACTACGAACTATCATCTCGAACCATCGAGCGTAAACTGGCGATGATCCGCAAGCGTTGGTCAGGAATGCTGTAAATTCAACGCTTTCAAAGAGAAACCGTTGGCTTGCTTGTAAGAAATCGCTCAGCCAATCATATTCTGGTCTGATACTTTCCGTTTCTCAAACTGCCAACGACGATGACACAGCCGCTTAACAAGTACAGCTCCAAAATCACTCAACCCAAGTCTCAGGGCGCTTCCCAGGCGATGCTTTACGCAACCGGGATGACCACCGAGGACATGAAAAAGCCTCAAGTCGGCATTGGTAGCGTTTGGTACGAAGGCAACTCCTGCAACATGCACCTTCTGGATTTGGCCAATGAAGTCAAGGAAGGGGTCACCAAAGCGGGGATGGTGGGAATGCGATTCAATACTGTCGGAGTTTCCGATGGTATCTCGATGGGCACCGAAGGGATGTCGTACAGCCTGCAATCGCGTGACCTGATCGCCGATTCGATCGAAACGATCATGGGGGCCCAATGGTACGACGGACTGATCGCGCTGCCCGGTTGCGATAAAAACATGCCTGGCTGTTTGATCGCCATGGGTCGTCTGAATCGACCCGCGATCATGGTCTACGGCGGAACGATCAAGCCGGGAATTTGCGGCACCAAAAAACTTGACATCGTTTCCGCATTCCAAGCTTATGGTGAGTTCGTTGCCGGAAAGATCACCGAAGAAGAACGAGCCGAGATCATTCGCAAAAGCTGCCCGGGTGCCGGTGCATGTGGAGGCATGTACACGGCCAACACCATGGCCACCGCGATTGAAGCCCTCGGCATGTCGCTGCCTTATTCCGCCAGCATCCCCGCTGAAGACGCGGCCAAGAAAGAAGAGTGTCACAAGGCGGGTGAAGCGATGCTGGAACTGCTCAAGAAAGACATCAAGCCACGCGACATCATGACTCGCACCGCATTTGAAAACGCGATGGTGACCGTGATGGCACTCGGCGGAAGCACGAACGCAGTGTTGCACCTGATCGCGATGGCTCGATCGGTTGACGTGAACTTGACGATTGACGATTTCCAAAGCGTCAGTGATCGCATTCCTTTCCTGGCCGACCTGAAACCATCAGGCCAATTCGTTCAAGAAGACTTGCACAGCATCGGCGGAACGCCTGCGGTGATGAAGTACCTGCTCGAAAAGGGTTTGATGGATGGCTCGTGCATGACCGTGACCGGTAAGACGCTCGCCGAAAACGTCGCTGACCTTCCAGGCCTCAAAGAAGGCCAAACGATCGTGATGCCGGTCGAAAAACCGATCAAAGAAAGCGGTCACATTCGAATCTTGAAAGGCTCGCTTGCCCCCGAGGGCGCGGTTGCCAAGATCACAGGCAAAGAAGGCTTGAAGTTCAGTGGACCTGCGCGATGTTTCGACAGCGAAGAAGACATGTTGCACGCGTTGGAAGAAAACAAGATTCAAAAGGGCGATGTCGTCGTGATCCGTTACGAAGGCCCCAAGGGCGGACCGGGCATGCCGGAAATGCTCACGCCCACCAGCGCGATCATGGGTGCAGGACTGGGCAGTGATGTTGCGATGATTACCGACGGTCGCTTCAGTGGCGGCAGCCACGGGTTCATCGTTGGACACGTCACCCCCGAAGCTCAAGTGGGCGGCCCCATCGGTTTGATTCAAGATGGTGACGTCATCACCATCGATGCCGAAACTAACTCGCTCAACGTTGACGCGGACTTGGAATCACGCAAAGCCGCTTGGACGGCGCCACCGCTGAAGGTCACTCGCGGCACGCTGTACAAATATATCAAGTGCGTAAAAACCGCTAGCGAAGGCTGTGTTACCGACGAGTAACGCGTGTGCGCGTCACCAGAACGTATGCTGCAGACGGACAGCAACGCCAATTTTTCATCGTTGGATGCAAGACGACGTTTCAATTGGCTTTAGAAGCCAGCGGATCCTCAATCGCTTCAATGGATTCGCTTAAGAAATAGCAAACATTGCCAGTTCTGTAAAAATCTTGTTGACGTGTGCGCCCCCCCCCGTGATAAAATCAGGTTGAATTGGCAGTCGTGCTAAGCACGATTGCCTTCAACCTGCGTTGGGGTTTTGTCGACGTAAATCAAGCACATGAACCTGAGCGACACCACATCGCTCGGCTACACGTATCTGCATGGCGACTTTCCGGATCGCATTTACGATTCGTTCGCTGATCCATCAAACGAGCGTTCGTTTGGCACCAACGTGTCTTTACTCATCCAAAGCGTAGATATGGGTCTTGCCGGCGGCACAAGAATTCACGTTGAAATTCAAATCAAGTCGACGGTCGTTTTAACGACAGAAGTGATTGGCGGTGAAACTAGATGGCGCGATACTCGGTGCCGATAGCTTGTGCGCTTTATTGCCTGCGGGATCACGACATCACTCGCCCTATCCCGAGCGTCTTAAAGTTGGCATTTTTTGATACGACAAACGATATGTCTGCATGCAGGAAGACCGACTTCCAAGCGAGCTAAAACATGGCGTTTTCTCAGGCAGCGTTCGTAATCGTTTAGGTAAACAAGAGTGAAGGAGACGAACGATGATCTATCAAGGTGAACAACTCACCGCCATGCTTCAACCATCTTGGCGAAGAACCTTATTGGTCTTGATGGCATGGGCTTTGATGATGCCTGCTGCGAGCGCTGGCGAGAAAGAAGACGCGGCTACCATCGTGGCGGCGTGGGCCAAACGAGCCGCAAAGGTGAAGCATCTGTCATATACATGTCAGGGAACATGTACGACGAAAGCGAATTCGATTCAGAATGAAGATGTGATGACAGGGGAAGTGGTTGGCCAACCTTTTCCGCCACAAGACATGACCAATCCTTGGTTGCTGGGACTGGCCAGCAACTTCGACGAAGGAAATTGGAATCGCTACCAAAAAAACGCTGCAACAAATGTGGATCTTACAGGTTTCATCACAAACACGTCCGCGCAGTTTGTTCGTGGTAACGACTATAATGCAGTATTTGAGGAAGATGGTGATGTCAAGGCACAGAAGGCTCTGGGTCATCGCTTCATTGAGTATCACCTAAACGGTGATACGGCTCGAATTAGAGCCTTCGAGGTCACTGGTGTTGAATGCGTCATGTTGGCAGCGGTGGGTAGAATCAGGAGTTTGCATGGAGTCCCCTATCCAATCGACTCACCCAATTGGATCGTCGATCGAGATGTTCGCGGAAAGATTGATCACGACTCGGACACCGCCATCCTTTGGTTTGAGGATGATACAGATCCGACTGCATCGAATACGGGGTTCCGATACACATGCTCGATCGACGCTGACATGCGACCGTCGCGCTTTGAGATTTTTCTCGACGGAATAGGACAGACCAAGTCCAACGACATCCAGCTCAAGTGGGAGAAATCAAGCGACAACGAGTGGACTCCCAGTTCAGGTACTTTCACAAAATTCGACCCGTGGACAGGCAAGGTTTCTGCCACCTGCGATTTCGCAGTAGAAGATTATTTGGTTAGCGAAGAACCAAGAAAACTTGAAAGTATGCCACCCATCGAAAATGGTACTTGGTGCTACGACCTAGCTTCCCAACGCACCTTTCAGTTTGCTCGTCCCAGTAACTGATTCTTAAGAACTATGTTTCTGGTTGACTTTGTTATCCAGACTGAACTCGTTCGTTCTATTCCTTGCTGCAATAAGGCAAACTCAGAAACGGTTTGGTGCGACAGTCAATGGATCACGTCCCGATGCCGGTTGCATCCACACAAGAGATTCTTTTCATGATTGGATCACCCTACATTCGACTCCCCGCCGTGCTCAACCTAGCGAGCGGGAGAATTGAAGGCTTCAGCAATGGCTCGGAAATCCTAGAGGGGAGATCCCATGTGGATGAATAGCAACGCGTTCACAAACTTGGTTCATCCAATGATGGGGTGGCTCGTTGTCGTCGTCGCGAGCGTTACCCCTTTGCTTGACGGGT
This sequence comes from Rubripirellula amarantea, assembly GCF_007859865.1. Classification (NCBI taxonomy): domain Bacteria; kingdom Pseudomonadati; phylum Planctomycetota; class Planctomycetia; order Pirellulales; family Pirellulaceae; genus Rubripirellula; species Rubripirellula amarantea. Next base: position 750,257 of record NZ_SJPI01000001.1, read on the forward strand.
CTATTAGTTTCGCGGAAGACTACGCCGAAACGACTCCGATTCGATTTCAATTCCCAGGTGAATCGGGCACTACGTTGGTGGGTCATCCGACGCGTCCGCTTTGTTTGGTAGGACATTCCAGTGGCTTGCTTGAGGAATGCGACTTTCAGAAGCAGAGCCGGCTCGCTTGGCCGAAACTCGATGGATCACTTCTGGCGATCACGATTAGCCGCGATGGCGAACGCGTGGTGTGTCTGGTCAGGAATGAAACAGGAACTCGCGTGAAGTTGCTGGCTGGCTCCTTCAGTGAGAAATCCTTGGAAGTTTTCGCCGAGTTTAAAACACCACGAATTGCGAGCAGCGCGTCCATTTTCTTTGACCACGAAGATTGTCGACTTGCGGTACTGATCCGATTCGAGAAGAACGCGGAACGAAAAATCTGGAGAGTGTTTGACTTTCAACTCAATAGGACCGTGCTTGGTTGTGAACTAGACGACGTACACGGGGCCTCAAGCTTCTCTGTGGATCGAGACAGCCATTTTCTCGTCTTTCTTGGCCTGACTCGGATCGCAGCCATCACAGCTACGGGGACGCGACGCTCCCGACTCACTCAATTTGATTTCGCTCCGACCGATCTTGTCAGCAGCGAATTTTCAAGAAGCGCAACTCGGAAGGCTAACAGAAACGACGAGGTTGTGTACGACTGTAAAGTGTCCGCAACGTATTCCTTCCCCGGCCGACCAGGTGACGTGATCGACCTGTCTACCTCAAGCAAGATCGGCCTGACCACAGCGGACGGGACGTGGCGAAATGCTGTTCATAAACTTTATGTGATTGATTTTTCTCAGGCGAAGCCGAGGCTAGTGGGAACACATTTCGCCGGCATACTCAATCGCAGCTCGAGCGCGAGGTACGGGGAACGAGAATTAGGGCACAGCAATCGAGGCGGCGTTATTCTTGAAAAGTGGACTCAGCTTGACTATCAGGTCAATGGCAGCACTCTCTACTTTGTCACTGCTAATCAAACAGATGAATTAGCCACGTTTCGATACGCTTATAAAGTGGCAGGTCAGAAACGGTGCTTCACCTACGACCCTATGAGTGATTCCATTGCTTGGACACTGTCGAACTCAGGACTCCTGAGACTCGGGACCGCTAAAGACCTACAACAGGCGCAGGAGATCGCCTACCCATTTGATGTTGGCAGATCCGTATCGCTTGCCTACTGCGGAGCCCCCGAACGCTTTGTCACCGTGCTGACTCGGACGGTTCCAAATGACGAGAAGGAAGTTCGAGACAGTAAACCACGTAGCGACATCGTAGGCTTTCGCTTGTTGCAAAAGGTGACTCCCCCCGACTCAAGTTACTCAAGCGGTTTCAACGGCGAATGAAGACCTGGGTAGGGAGAGGCCAGAGAGCGGCACGCGACATTCGGTGAATTCCTAAGGTTAGTCGGACATCGCTAACGACCAAGTTTGGTCGTTAAAGTTCGTAAAGCGACGTCGTCAAGCATCAGCTCCTGATGTTCATCGTCTTCTAGATCAACGAAGGCTTCCAACGTACGATCGACGGCCTCAGCCTCAATCGCAGTCAAACTTGCTGACCTGATCTTGGCTACGCCTGACAGGTCCATCGGTTCTTCTTGGCTTGAGGATGTAATCGAGGATCGATCACTCGTCCGATTCGTCCTGGGAAGTTCGCTAGTTTGCGCGATCACGGTAACGGTGACCGTCGCGGTGTCAGATTGCAGGTCAAATGCATAAGCGGCTCCAGAATTGTTATCGGGACGATTGTCCAACCATGAACCGACGGCTGCCATGTTGCCATCAATCGCGACGGCGACTCCGTATTGATCCGCTGTCGTGACTTCATCGTTGACCAGCAATCGCGACTGACTCCATCCCGTGCCAGAGTCTTCAAACAGGTAAGCGTTGCCCGATTGCAGTCCGCCAAAGTCTGACTGGACTGCGCCCACGGCAAGGCGGTTGCCGTCCAGCGATACTGAACCGCCCAATCGATCGCCAGCGGTACCGTCATCCGAAAAGAGTTTCGCGACTTGCCCGAATTGATTGACTCCGCCTTGGTTTTGAGACATCACGTAGACCGAACCGAGTTGGTTCATTCCGGCTTCGTCGTCAAGCGGCGCGCCGATGGCAAGATTGGAACCATCCAGTGAAACGCTGTAGCCGAATTGATCGTTTGCCGATGCATCAGCCGCGTTAATCTGGATCAATTCGCCCCAGTTATCTACACCAAACCGATTGCGTTTGAATAGATAGACACTGCCGCTATCGTTGCCCGCTCCGTCATGCCGAAACGCGCCCACGGCGATCGTGCTATTGTCGATGGAGACCGACTGGCCAAACCTGTCGCCGGTTGTCGTGGTGCTGCCGATCAGCTTCTTGACTTGGCCCCAGGCTGATACGCCACCTTCATCACGATTGAAAACGTACGCCGCTCCCGATGCAGAGCCGGCTGGGTCGGCGGTACTCGCACCGACCACGATTGTGTCACCTGAAATGTCGACCGAGCGGCCAAACAAGTCTCGCAAGACCGTATCGCTGCCGGCGAGTTTCGCGACGCGACCCCATTGATTTGAACCTCCCTGGTTGCGTCCGAAGACGTATGCCGCGCCGGCTCGGAATCCGTTTTCTCGATCGTATTGCGCTCCGACCACCGCAGTGTCACCATCGATGGCTACACTCCAACCGAAACTCGTCTGCAAACCAGCGGCTCCCAAATCGCCAGTCAGGTGCGCAACCTCAGTCCATGAAGTCAAACCGGTGCGTTGATAAATGAGTGCGGAACCTGCGTTGGTGACTCCGTCAGGATCGTCCAGGTAGGCACCGACGATGGCGTAGTCACCCGAGATGTCAATGGAATAGCCAAAGCGATCTCCCGTACTCGACGAATCCCCCATCATTTCTGCATCGAATGCAGCGACTTCGTACTCGAACGAATCGGTGCCAACGAAACCTAGGTCAGGCGTGTAAGTGAGCGTCCCGTTGCCCGTGATGGTGACCGTGCCGTGCTGGCCATTGGTAGCGGATAGTACGGCGAACTCGTCGGCGTACTGCGCGGGAATGACCGGCAGTACCAAGGGCATGTCCGCGTTTGTGCTGGCGGATTCATCGTTGAACACAGGAGCAGGCCAATCGTTGGTCAGAATCAATTGGTATTCGCCAAGCGTGGTCGACGAAACATCGCCGCGTCCATCGACAGCGTTGTATGCGACGTTTGAAGCTGCAGAGACGCCAATGTAGTACGTCCCGTTTTGCGGAGCGACGAAATGTAAGAACGGTTCGTCACTGGAAAATTCCGGCGACGGACCAGCGTCGTTGTCACTGACGGCGAGTTGATTGCCTGCGGAATCAAAGATGCGAAGCGCGGCATCGAGTCCGCCAATGGGACGATCGAGGTCAAAGTCGAACGCTTGACCGGCAATCGCGTCGATTCGATATAGGTCCACATCACCACTACCGCCCAGGGAATCAATCGCGGCACTAGTCGGTCCACTGGCGAGCGTTGTCGCTTCGGCGATCTGGTCATTCGGGTCCGACTGGGTCACCAAATACAGTTCGTAACCGTACAGATTCGAGCCGCCTTGGATAAACATATTGTTGCCGGCGATGATGATGCCGTTAGTTGACCTAACCTGCGGCGATCCATTGGTCGACGTCGACAAACGCTCGGTTCCTTGCGCCGTGCCATCGCTGCGCCACAAACTGCTCCCGAACTCATTGTCATAGGCCGTGAAGTACAACTCGCCACCAAAGTTGGTGAAATTACCAGGTTGCGATGACGCTCCGCCCGGCATGATGTCGGCAAGCATCATTGATCCGGCGACGGTGCCGTCGCTGGTCCAAAGTTCGTTGCCGTGAACACCGTCGTTGTTGTAAAAGAACAGCGTTCCGTCGACGTTGGTCAACGAAGTTGCGAAACCGCTGGCGGTGCCTGGATTGAGATCCAAGACCGTTGTGCCAGCGGAGGTGCCATCGCTTTTCCAAAGCTCGTGTCCGTAGCTGGCGTGATAGGCTCGGAAGTAAACCGTTCCTGAAACGTTGACCAAGTTGGATGCAAACGAACCTGAGGAACCTGGATGAACGTCAGAAACCAAAACCGTGCCCGCAGCGGTGCCATCGGTTTTCCAAAGTTCAATTCCGTTGGTCCCATCATCGGCGGCGAAGTACAACGTGCCGTCCACATTGGTTAGATTCGTAGGGTTCGATGCGGGTGCCCCAGGATTGACATCGGCAACTAACATGGTGCCAGCGGTGGTTCCGTCTGTTCTCCAAAGTTCGTAACCGTTGGTGCCGTCGTTGGCTCGGAAGTAAACGACGCCACCGACTTGCGTGAGTTGAGTCGGGTAGGATGTGCCTGACCCCGGACGAATGTCGGCCAGCACTCCCGTGCCCGCCGCCGTTCCATCGCTACTCATCAGTTCGATTCCGGTACCCGCACCTTGTCCCCGAAACAGCAGCGTGCCACCGAAATTGAACATGTCGTATTGGTAAGCACCGTTACTGAACCCGCCGCCGGTGAAAACGACTTGAGCTGTGCCAGCGGTCGTGCCATCACTTTTCCACAACCGACCGGAATCATGGAAGTACAGATTGCCGTTGGCCTCCGTCATCACTTTCGGGGCACCGTTGCTGCTACCCGCGCTAAGGTCGATGACCAAGTTGGTTCCCGCTGGCGTGCCATCGCTTTTCCAAAGTTCGTGACCGTGAGTGGCATCGTTGGCGCGAAAATATAGCGTGTCGCCAACGGCGGCGAAGTGAGCAGGGTATGACGTCAGCGTGTCAACTCTGATGTCTTTGACCATGGTTGTGCCGGCGACGGTTCCATCACTCTTCCACAGTTCATGCCCATGAGTGCTGTCCTTTGCTCTCATCAACACCGTGCCACCAAAGTCGGCAAAGAAAGCGGGGGAAGACCCACCCACGCCGGAATAGATATCGGCCACTTCCAAGGTTCCCAACGCGGTGCCGTCGCTGGTCCACAGCTCGTAACCCGAGGTGCCATCGTTGGTAGAGAAGTACAATGTGCCGCCAACGTTGGTCAGTTGAGCGGATAGAGTCGGGCCAGTGTTGTAGGTTCCGTTGCTAACGTCGGCAACCATTGTTGTGCCCGCCGCTGTGCCGTCGGTCTTCCAAAGTTCGCGGCCACCGGAATCGTAGCTGATCGCAAAGATCTGATTGCCAACCACAACCGCCTCACCCATCGATCGCCCGAGACCTCCTGGCATGGAATCGACCACTAATTGCGTGCCTGCCGTCGTTCCATCGCTCTTCCAAAACTCCCATCCGTGAGTTCCATCAAAGGCGCTGAAAATCAGTGTGCCGTTTAGATTTCTAAGATGCCGACCGTAGGAACCGCCAACTCCAGGCCGAACATCGGCAACCAGAGTCGTGCCAGCGGATGTGCCGTCGCTCTTCCAAAGTTCACCGCCGACCGTTCCGTCATTGGCCGTAAAGAAAATCTCGCCACCAAACTCGGTCAAGTTTGTCGGAATCGAGCCCACCGCACCAGTTTGAATATCTAACGGCATTGTCGTACCCGTCACCGTGCCGTCGCTGACCCACAACTCGCGACCTGCGCTGCCATCATCAGCGCTGAAGAAAACGTTGCCTCTCGCACTCTGCATCCATTGCGGATCGGAACCCGCTGCACCATCGCGAATATCCGAAACCAGCACAGTGCCGGCGGACGTTCCGTCGCTTTTCCAAAGCTCAGTACCATGAGTGCCATCGTTGGCCGTGAAGTACAGCACTCCGCCCACATTGATGAACTCTTTCGGTGACGCATCGAGGTGGCCTGGTCGAATGTCTTTGACCAATGTCGTTCCTGCTTCGGTGCCGTCGCTCTTCCAAAGCTCGTACCCGTGTACTCCTTCGCGTGCAGCAAAGAATAACGTTCCAGCCACATTAAGCATGTTGCTGCCAAAGGCCGCCCCGCTCGCCGAGCCTGCAGAAACGTCTTTGACCAACACGGTGCCAGCGGCAGTTCCATCAGTCTTCCACAACTCTCGTCCCTGCTGGATCGTTTCGGCGGTGAAGAACGCCACCGCCCCAACTTGCGTGAACCCTTGGGGAGCGGATGACGCGCCGTAGTCGGCTGCGTTGATGTCACCCAAAAACGAAAAATCAACCGCCAACAACCGTCGATCTTCGAGTACTTCAAAACGCAATCGTGCCGCTGACTTCACTCGCTGCGTCTTTTTGGCTCGTTTAGAGAATCGGCGATTGCAGGACATGACGTAGCATCTCTGTGAGTGGGTCCAACTAAGGTTCGCTGGCCATTCTAACCAGCACGACTGGTCGCCACAGAGAACCAGAGTTCAACAGCATCCTTTCCGAAGGAAAGCGTAGCGATCAGCGCCCAGTCCATGTACACGCGTCCAGAGATCGCGTTCGCTCTGGCAGCATCGCATCGAGTTCGCTCAGCCGAAATCACATACTGATAACGGCGTGGATTTCGGAACCGGGCTTGATCTCGATATACGTGGTCGCGACGAAAGAGAAAAAGGCCACCTATCAACTTCATCGCAGCAGGGGCAATCGCGAGGATCGCTAAAGGTATCTGCTTCAAACAACCCTCCACAAGATGCGCACGCCAGCAATCATTACCAGCACCGCGGTGAGCGATTGAATTCTTGTCGCGGCAACTTGGCTTAAGCAGAATCGGACACCAAGTTGCCCGCCGCCCAGGACTGCGACGAGTAGCCATAAACGATTCACGTCACCGATCTGAAACTGGTCGCTGACCAGTAACCCGGCAAGCCCCGCGAGAGAGTTCACCAAGATAAAGACGCTCGCGGTCGCGGCGATTCGCTTGGCAGTATCCCAGCGAAGAAGATGCAACATCGGCGACAAGAAAATTCCTCCACCAATTCCGACTAGCCCCGACAAGAAACCGATCCCTCCACCGATCGCTGCTTCGTCCCACCAACTCGCTACCCGTCGGTTGTGGTCGGTTCGCTTAGGCTGAATCAGCATGGCCAACGATGCTGTGACCAACGTCGCACCTAGCAACCCGAAAAAGGTCGCTTGCGAGAACCGCATTTGAGCAGCCAAAAACGACGCCGGAACACTGATAGCCACCAGTGGGATGACTCGTTTGGCAATCACGTGCCCCTGCTTCCAAAACAGCCAAACGCTTCCCGTGACCACGACCAAATTGCAAACGAGCGCCAGCGTTCGCATTTCGGAAAAGTTTGTCAGTGCATAACTAAGGATCGCCAGATAACTCGACCCGCCTCCAAAACCAGCCGCTGAATAGATCGCCCCTACAGCGAAAAAAAGGACAACCAGCGTGACAAGATTGAGATCCACAATGACGGATTAGGTAACCTGAGAGATGACGAAGTCAGCAAGAGCGTGTATCTGACCACACCAACAACGGTAAAAAAAGCTTACGAAACGGCACTTGCTAGCTGGCATACACTAACGCCTCACACGTGGCGGCGCCTCAAAAGTACCCGGCGCCTCACACGTGCCCGGCTTCTCAAAAGTATCCGGCGATGCATCCACGTTTCAATATTTAGAATTGCAACTGATACTTTTCCGTCATCGTTCGTCGCACTTGAGCGGTCAATTGATCGATTTGATTAAGCGTATCTTTGAAGTTGGCATATGCATTGCCGCGCGCATAAGCGTTCGTGACGGCGTGGTAGTCCGCGGTTGAATTGGCGTTGTAGTACGAGCCATTCCCGTAATAGCCATTGTTCAATCCCTGAGCCGCTTTCGTTTTTCCGGCCGCAATATTCCCTTGGGTAACCGTCAAGGCGTTTCCACGAAGTGCCTCGGCGACATTCGTTCCGTATTGGATCATTTCGGGATCCACGTTCAACGTTCCCAACTCGTCGATCTTTCTCGCGCGTTGGTCGTTCCATTTCGCGAGTGCACCAGTAGTTTGCGACTTGTGGTCTCGCGTTCGCTCGATGATTGCATTGACCTCATCGAAGTAGTGCTTGGAGTAAAATCCCATCTTTTCAGCTTCCGTCTTGCCTTGACTGCCACCGTCGCTAGACAAAGCGATTGTCCGTGAAGCTTGATCTTCTAAGCTGAATATTCCTAGCAATCCGCTAAGCGTTGACTCGGTGATAGGTCCCTGCAATGACAAGGTATTGCCATCGACCTTGGCTTTCCAAGTCAGCACTTCCGGCGCCGCCGATCCACCTCGCTCAAGCATTTCAGCAAACAACTCGGCTGCGATGTTTTCTAACGATGCGGGTGATTTGGTGAACTCGACCGAAACGATGCACTCGTTGAGACTTCGGCGACCGACGATGATGCTGATCCCATTTGCCGAGGCGAGTGTGCTGGCGACCGATTCAGGAGACTTTGATTTGATCGACTTAAACGTCTCAAGACGCTTAGCCATGGGAACCGGTGAAAAGACGTTCTTCACTTCAATCGCCAACATCATCGACAGAAACGATTCTTTTTGAGCAGCCCACTTATCTAAGAAAGATGAGTAGTTCACCGGCATATCCGATGACAACCATCCCGATACCAAAGACCGGTCTGCGGGACGTAGCACGCCAAGGCGATTTTCCTTGGCAGGATACAAGTACATTTCTTGGGGCGACCAAACGACATCTTGGCCTGCAATTTGGTCAACGTACCCACCAACGGACGTTGCCAGTTCGTTGGCATCGATGCCGTTTTCCAAAGTGGCGTAACCAGCCTCCCAACGTGGCCGAAGGTCGGTCAGATTCAGGTCAGAGATGAACCAGAACTCCCCGACATTATCGGATACACGATCGGCGAATTCAGCATCGCTCATTAGTTTATTGAGCGCTCCAACGTTCACATAACCAATCGCGTTGGCCGGAGCCGGCGATCGTTTCAGCAACAATGGAAGCTTTTCGTCTTGGGCGTAACCCATCGAAGACGTGAACAAGGAAACGACAAGAAGAAGGCAAACTTGAATCTTGGAAGTCATGTTGTTGGGCTCGGCGATAAGGTAAAGAATTGCATACTAGGATACACGGATTCGCTACGGATTAAGTGGGGGCAAGGGATCGAACGAGAATTTCATTTGCCGTGTTCGCCGACGAAGTAATGCCCAGTGGCCGATCCACCACGATAGAGCACCGCCCATCAGCGTGAGAACCACGACGCCTACGCCGAACCAACGCCTGTTTTGTGATGAAATCTTCTGGGTATCGTGTGCTGCGGCACTTCCGGAATCACCGATCGCGGCACTGACTTGAAACGTTTGTCCAGGCAACGTTTCGTTGATCATTTTGTTTTGGCTTGAGCTCCACCAAACGATATCAATCGGCGGCACTTCAATGCTTCCCGGGCGAGTAAACACATACGTCGTGCGATCAACTCGAATCGCCTCTAACTCGCCACGATTGTTCGAATCGGACGTTTCGGCTGCCTTTGGATACATCTTTGTGCCGGCCGTCGTAGGTAACTTAATCGCCGGCATCATCATGGCAGGTGCATCCTTGATGGTTCGCCTTATCGTACGAACGATTCCGTCACCCACAACAAACGTAGCATCATCTGCATTGGGTTCCCAACTTTGAGTCACATCAAAACTTTTCGCGACGACCCAACCGTTGGTACTCGCTACGCCCTCGGGAAGTTTGGCTTCTAGCGAAACGGGCTGGGTCGAAACCGTTTTTGTCACCACATCTTCTTTCGCACCAAACTTTTTTACTTCGATGTCAACGTTTATCGGTGGAACCATCAATGGTTGTGCGCGTTGGGGGTACACCCACCATTCGTTACGTTGCCCCGTGTAACTTTCACCCTTGATAGTTTCGGTTAAACGAGTCGCTTGCCCGTCCGGTACATACACGACCGCTCCCGAGACTTTGACAGACGGAAGATGGGGGACATTGGCCCAACCTTCACTGTCTAAGACATCCAGCATCAAACGAATGCGTTGCCCCACGACGAGCGACTCGCCCGCCGCAGGATCAGTATTGATTCGCACAATGGGATCCGCGGCACGAACGCTCGAGTTCCAAGCACTGATCAAGATCAATGCAAGAAGAACTGTTAGAAGCCTACTTCTCATCGGTCGGCTCCGTTTGCCGCATCGCCTGCTGAAACGCAAACTTACTCTTCAGAAAATCTCTCGGTGTGGTCTGCACTTGACGCAACCAAATCGCTTGAAGTTCCGAATCCGAGAGTGATTCGCCATCGACGGTTTCGTCATCATCGTCGGACGATCCTCCGGGCGAATTGGATTGATCAAACACGATTTCGTCAGCCCCTAGTTTTCCCCCGGTCATTTCACCGCCCTCTTTGTCTAGCCGCGATGCGCGTCCCAGTGCGATTGCCCGATTGTTGACCGCAGGTTCCCAATCGGGACGTAATTCAAGGGCATGGTCGTAGCGTTTAATTGCTGGGCCATACTCCCCTAACATGACAAGCATGTTGGCTTGATTGAATGCTGCCTGTGGACCGGGAATGGTCGAGAATAACGAGGCAGCACGCTTAAAATCACCCGTTTTGGACAATGCGACGGCCCTTCGAAACGGATCCTCAAACGCTTGGGCTGCTGCGTCGTAGTCGCCGCGATCGAACAAGTGCTGCCCTCGCTGATCAGCAGTCAACCAAAATGAGCCGCGTTGTTGAAAGCCCGCGACCACCGCCAGCGCGAGAAGCATTCCAGTCAGCACCATTGCCATGCGTTTTACGAAGTGGCGAGTGTTGTTCATGAAAGTCCCCCTGATGCGACGCTCCAACCCCGACGACTCCAGAATGCCGCTCCGATTCCAATTGGCCAAAGCAACCAATATCCTTCGTCTCGCCATTGTGCAGACGGGTCTGTCATCGACGTTACTAGCGAACTCTTGGCGTGCCCGGCCACTACCTTGATGTCGGCGTCATCGGGCGTAAGTCGCTCCAACGAAACATCTAAAATCTTTGCCGCCTCCTCAATACCTAGCCCAGCCAGGTTTGATTCGGGGGCAATCGGAACCCACCATTGCAAACCCACTCGATAGCTCTTTTTCCAAAGCTGCAGCGAAGCCTGTTGAGGGTCCTCGGCGGAATCAGCAATCACAAGGATCGACGCAGCGACCGAATCACGCTTGATATGCTCGGCAGTTAGAGTAAGCGCGTCTGCTAACGAATCTCCTTCGCCGGGCATCACACCGGGATCGAGTGACTGCAACATCTCAACAATCACACCGCTGTCGTTGGTCGGCGGCACCACCAGATGTGCGGATTCGGAATAAACCACCAAGCCCGTCGCCGAGCCCTTTCGCAACTCCATCAAGTCATGCAATTTGTTCCGCACTCGCTCGAGTCGTGAGGGCAACACGTCGTCACTTTGCATCGACGGCGTGAGTTTCAGGATCACCCACAAGTTGGACGCGTCGTCAGCAAAGGGAGATGGTTCTTTTCGCCAACTCGGTCCTGCTAGGGCAATCGTCCCCAGCAACCACAGTCCAAGTAGAACCTCCGCCGGACGTAGACGAGTTTGCTTGCCTCCGTCGACCACCAAATGTTTGAGTAAGTGAGGAGCGACTTGATCCGAAAGCGATTGCTGCAAACTATTGTTTCGCACACAAAACCAGTACACCGCCGCTATCGGAACCAGCAACCAGAATCCCATCGGTCGCAACCAATGAAAATCAGCCAACCATGAAAGTAGGCCACTCATCCGGCGACACCTCGCTGGGTTTGCAAGACGTCGGAACTCGCTTCATCGCGATCTGCACGCGAGACAATCTTCAATCGTTGAACTGCGGTGAGGACACCCCAAACAGCATGGTGGAGAATTGAGATTACCATCGTGACCGCAAGGAACCATGCGAACAACTCACTGCGAGGTCGGTGCGAGACCGTTTTTACCTCACGCGTATCCATCGAGTCCAGTTTTTCGTAAACCATTGCAAGGCGATCGCGATCTTCGGCGCGAAAGTAGTTACCACTAGTTTCTTTGGCGACTTGCTTCAAAGCTTCCTCGTCCAACAATTCTTCGCCTGCAGCTTCTGGGTCGCCAACTCCAATCGTGTGAATTACGATGCCTTTGTCCGCGGCGATCTTCGCTGCCTCGGCAGGAGGAACACGACTTCCCGTGTCGTTGCCGTCGGTCATTGCGATGAGGACTTTGCTGTCCATGTCGCTACGTTCAAAGAGCGTGATTCCCAAACCAATAGCATCGCCCAACGCGGTCTTCGGCCCAGCCATTCGAGGGTACAGTTCGTTTAACAATTCTTGGCAAACGTCTAGATCTTGTGTGAAAGGAATCTGCACGAACGCTCCAGAACCAAACACGACCATGCCGACACGGTCGCCTTTTCGTTGCGCAAGGAAGTCGCCTAAGACTTGTTTGGTCGCTGTTAAACGATCGGCGCGATTGTCGTTTTGATCCGTGAAGTCTTCCGTTTCCATGGATCCTGAAAGGTCGACCGCTAGCAACAAATCCCGCGTTGCGACTTCACGTACGATTGGATCCCCAAGCCATTGTGGTCGAGCAAGCGATATTGAAAGAGTGAGCCAACAGATCGCAAAAGCGAGCGTTTGCGACCAACGGCGACGTCGCACCACCGCGCCTTTTCCCGGCGAGGCACCGAGGGCGTCGACGGCAACGTCAAACATTGGCACTCGAATTGCGCTACGCGGTTGTTCGAAACTCGGCAGCAACCAACGCAGTAATAACGGCAACACAACCAGACCGAGTAGCCACGGATAGGCAAAAGTTAGCATGCGTCATCGCCTCGATCGTGCTCGCGAATCCATGCCGATGCCGCCTGCAAGGTTGCCAGATAGTCTTCCCGACCAAAAGTATCCGCAACCTTTTGATAGTTCGCCGCCGCCATTATCTTCGCGTTGGAATCACTCAAGCGAAATTCTTGGACCGATGAACGAAGAAACGCCACCCAATCGGTTCCCCACAACGAGGCGACTCTTTCTCGGGAATACGACACCATGGCAACTCGCTTGAGCACTTCGTCGATTCTTCGCAGTCCAACTTCAAGTGACGGTTCGTCTCGAAGTTTTTTGATGAGCTTTACACCTTCGCGGCGATAAGAATTATGGCGATACTCAATTACCCAAACGATAAATCCATAGGCCAACCAAATCGCTCCCAAAGCAATCACGAACCACCATCCCATAGCCAATGGGAACCAACCGACCGGATCCGGCGCGATGATATCTTCAAGGGCGCTAAGGCTATAAGGATCCGATTCCATGGCTATCGTCGCCCCATCAATTTCTGAATTTGGCGACTCGTGTCCTCGGCGGTGCTAACTGGCAGAACCGGGATTTGCAGTTCCTGCTGTAGCTTTAACACATCCGCGATCCGCCCCGCAGTTGCCTCTTGCAGTCTTTGTAGTCCACTACCTTTGCTTGGCACTTCCACCTGTAACTCGCCGTCGCTAATCACGAATTGGTTGCTGGTCGGTAGTCGCGATGCGCTCGGGTCATGGACGAGAACCGCAATGACATCGTTGTGAGACCGAATCTTGCGAATCCGCTGGCGAACGGAATCATTCAGCCCAAAAAAATCGCTAATGATGACCACCAGATGATTGTGCGTGGCAAGTCGTTCGGCCGCGTTAATCGCTTTGCCCAACATGTCGGGATTGTGAGTGGCCGGCGAATCCGCGTGCAATCGTCCGCCATATTCGACAAGCGTTCGCAGCATCCGCATCACACCATTGCGACTACGGCTAATCCGCTCCGTATCGTAACGCTGGTCATCAAACACAATCATTCCCACCCGATCGCCGACGTCGATGACTCTCCATGCCGCCAGCGCTACGGCCTCTGCCGCCGTTACCGACTTCATGTTGTGCTGCGTACCGAAGAACATCCCAATGCGTTGATCCACCACCAATAGAGTTGGACGATCTCGTTCTTCAGTAAAGACTCGCGTGTGAGGACTACGCAGTCTGGCTGTGACTTTCCAGTCGATGGTGCGAATGTCATCGCCAGCATGATAGGCGCGGATTTCTTCAAAGTTCAATCCTCGCCCACGAACCCGCGATGCATGGCGCCCCGCCAACAGGCTTTGGACGGGTTGTTGAGGCAGGAATGAGAAGTCTTTCGCCTTGGCCCGAAGCCGCATCAACTGGTGCAGATTGGTGCGTACGCGAGGATCATCCAGATCGTCGCGGTTTGACAAATCGGTTGCCCTTGCCGCATCTCGATTGGATTGAAGCGTGTTTTTCATGCGACCGCAACTTGCGTCAGGAGTTCATCGATAACTTGATCGGGGGTCACACCATCCGCACTCGCCTCGTACGTCAGCATCAACCGATGACGCAAACAATCATGCGCTACGGCTTGGACGTCTTCGGGACTCACATGGTCGCGCCCGTGATACCAAGCGTGTGCTCGTGACACCTTGTCGAGAGCAAGGGTGCCGCGAGGACTGACGCCAACTTGAATCCAACGTCCCAGTTTTTCGCCAAACGCTTGAGGCCGCCGTGTTCCGGCGACAATCGCAACGATGTACTTTTCAATCGGCTCAGCAATTTGAACTTGGTCAATTTCGATTCTCGCATCGAAAACGGTCCGCTGCGGAATTATTGCAGGCCGTTCACCAGCGTCCGCGTTTCCAGCGGACTCACCGCGCACCAACCGCATGATCGCAAGTTCGGATGCATCATCCGGATGTGTCATGGTGATATGCATCAAGAAACGGTCCATTTGAGCTTCGGGCAACGGGTAAGTTCCTTCCTGCTCAACCGGATTTTGGGTCGCTAGAACCATGAACAATTCCGGCAACGTATGTGTCTTTCCCGATACGGTGACCTGGTGTTCCTCCATCGCTTCCAACAACGCCGCCTGGACCTTCGCGGGCGCACGGTTGATCTCATCAGCCAAGACCAAGTTGGCAAAGATCGGCCCGTTTTGAAATACAAATCGTTCCGCCGCCTCTTCGCCCAAATAAATCTCCGCACCGGTAATGTCCGATGGCAGCACGTCAGGCGTGAACTGAATGCGACTAAATTCCGACTCTAGATTCTCGGAAAGCGTCTTGATCGCCCGAGTCTTTGCCAGCCCTGGCAAGCCTTCAAGCAAAGCATTGCCATCACACAAAAGCGTCAACAATAACTGCTGGACCACGTGCTCCTGTCCGATGATGGACGCTGACATACGATGCTGCAGTTCGACGATCTGTTCGCGAGGAGTCATTGTTTAATCGACGTATCGAGTTGGTGGATTTCGGTTGGGTTAAACATAGTGAGACGATTTGCGACCGAACATTTCAACCAGCCGCGACAAATCGTTGGCGAATGCCATCAGTCCACCGAACATGTGCCCCGGTTGGTGCAAAACACAGTCTTCATCGACTGACGCGACGAACGAAGCTAACCGTGTAGCCGGGATATCGAGTCACCGCCATCTGCGACGCCGCGAGACTATCCCTCGCATTGATCACTGCAGTCGTCGGACGCCCGTAGACACCTTGTCCCGGTTGCAAACCGACTTCCCATAGCGAAGTAATCCCGTTCGCAATCGCCATCATGTTCAACTTCAACAACTCGATCTGCTGACGCTGGCGATTGCCTCGTTGGTACTCCATGGCCTCGGCTTGCATCATCAAGCTCTCTCGATTCTGCATCGCTACATCTTTCTCGGATTCGAGCCAAGCCTGCCACCCGGGCTGCAAAACCTTCAAGTCTTCTGAACTGAACATGAAAAAGGGAACACCGATTTCATCGCCTGACTCAAGTTGCATCAACACACCTTCCAAAGGATAAACCTTTGGCTCTGCCCCCAGACCTTTCGCCCATTTGGTCAGGTCATGCTCGGATGCAAACTCTTGCCCCTCCAGCTTTGACATTACTTTAAGCACGACCTTTTGGTGAAGCTCGTCGAGATCACCGAACGCTTTATCGCCGACATGCACTTTTCCTCGTTGGCGAGAAACCGCGATGTCCCTTCGACCGAACGCCAAAACCCGCCCGCGAACTTTCAAACCGTCAACGGACGTCCAGGTCTGCATCTCGTCAATAGACTTCGCAAGATCGTCGCCAAACTCCTTTGAGCTTAAGAACTCACGATCGCTTTCCGATAGCTCATCGACTTCCACTGCCACCAAATCACCGTTCTCTTTCTTCAAGATGACGGTTGTGTCATTGAACGCGATGGCGTCAGCGTCCAACGTGTAGTGACCATTTGCACTCGTCCATGTTCTGGCATGCGCAGGCAACGAAGTGACTGAAAAGAGCAACAGGATTAAAAGTAAGATTGTAGTACGCATGATCGCAAGGCTTTCAATGCAAGAGGGTCTGGCTACGTGCGGCGGTTGCTACCCACGAGTTGAGCCAGGAAAAACCGCACGGATTTTGCTGCTTAACGACAGTGGTAATGCCAACGACCGTCCGGAACCATGAACCTGCTCTGAAACAAGATACAAGAAGGGAACGGAGACCGATTTTACATCAAATCCCCGTTCCCTGATTTTGACCATCAATAAGATCAATCGCTACTTCGAACCGCCTTCGGACAACGTTCGCATGACTTCGTCCAGGTTGAAGCTAGCCGCCTTTTGACGTGCGGGATACTCCTGGAATGTCTTCAGGAAAGTTCCCACGTAGTCTTGTGCAGGGCCGAGCAAGTACACACGATCGATCAGCCAGTCGTAGTACGTGTTCGACGTGACGTCGGCACGCTCGTAGGGGTCGCCTCGCAAGTTAAAGATCTTTGGCACACGAAGGGTCGTGAACGGTTCAGCCCAGATCTGCAAGGTCCCATTCACACGTTGCTCTAAGAAAACCATCTTCCAATTATCAAAGCGGAGAGCGGTTAGCTGCTGGTCATCGTTGCAGTAAATGAAGGATTCTCGAGGTCCCTTTTCTTCCTCACCCGTCAAGTACGGAAGCAAGTTGTAGCCGTCCAAGTGAACTTTGTAGTCGCGTCCGATGGCCTTATGACCGGTCAGCAGTTTTTCTTTGACGTCGCTTTCACCTGCCATCGCCAAGATTGTGGGCAACCAGTCCAGGTGCGAAACGATCTCGTTCGAGATGCTTCCCGGCTTAATTTTACCTGGGTAACGCACCATTGCCGGCACGCGGTAAGCGCCTTCCCAGTTGCTGTTCTTTTCATTGCGAAACGGAGTCATAGCCGCATCAGGCCACGTATTCATGTGGGGGCCATTATCGGTGCTGTACATCACGAACGTATCGTCCCCAATTCCCAATTCGTCAATCTTGTCCAGAACCGTTCCCACGTTCTTGTCGTGGTCGATCATGGCATCGGCATACTCACTCATCCATCGTCCCGATTGGCCAAGACTTTCGGGTTTGACGTGGGTTCGAAAGTGCATGTGGGTGAAGTTCACCCAAACAAAGAAAGGCTTCTCGGCTTTCGTTTGCCGTTCCATGAAATCAGTAGCCCGATCAGCGACATCGTCGTCAATCGTTTCCATACGCTTGCGAGTCAGTGGGCCAGTATCTTCGATTTTGCCATCGGCAAACGAATGCAAGACACCGCGAGGACCATACTTCTTGCGAAATTCTGGATCCTTCGGATAGTCCCGATGCTCGGGTTCCTCTTCAGCGTTGAGGTGATAGAGGTTTCCGTAGAACTCATCGAAGCCGTGATTCGTCGGCAGCATCTCATCACGGTCACCCAAGTGGTTCTTGCCGAATTGTCCGGTTGCGTAACCGTGATTCTTTAGCAAGCCAGCGATGGTAGGATCTTCGACCTGCATACCAGCGGTTGCCCCAGGCATGCCGACTTTGGTCAAACCAGTACGAAGTCCATGCTGTCCCATGATGAATGAAGCACGACCGGCAGTACAACTCTGCTCGGCATAGTAGTCCGTGAACATCATTCCTTCGCGAGCGACACGATCGATGTTGGGTGTTTGATACCCCATCAAACCATGCGTGTAGGCACTGATATTCGAGCGACCGATGTCGTCACCCCAAATGATGACAATATTAGGCGGCTTGGCATGCGACCGATCCGCGGTTGTGACAACCGCGAAGACGGCAATGATCGCCAATAAAGTTTTGGCGATCCTGTATTTGGATCCAGCATTCATGTTGCGTGTCCTTTGATGTTTGGTCAGGTGAAAAGAAAAGAAGTGATCGAGCAAATCCCCAACCCCTGGTTTGCTCGAACAGGTTTACATCAGATACCGCAACCAAAATCGGGCACGGATCACACGAAGGCTCCTTGTTGCGTCGCTTCAAAGGCGGCGATTGATTGTTCGAATGCTTCAAACTGATATTCCATCAGACTTACCCCGTCTATTCGCTACCCGATCCTCGAAACACACGCACCCAATCGCTCTTCATATCGACCACTGTCCATCCACGTTTCGATGCAGCTTCAAGCGCCGTGGTCAACTTGCCCGAACTCGAAGGTTTTTTATCGTAAGCGTATTCTCGTTCAACGTCGGTGTGATGGACAATCAATCCGAAACTCGGAAGCGGATTGTCGATCGTGGTGTACTCCAACATCGCTTGATCGCCATCGCTGTTGCCAAAGCATGCGATGGGACGCCGCCCGATAAACTGGTGAATACCGACGGGCTTGCCTTCCTTATCGTCTACAAAAAGATGATCCAGTGTTTTGATCAACTGCGGCTTGCCATCACGCATTTCGTACTTCGCCTGCCCAGTGGAGCCCACCACATTTTCAGCCGGAATGCCATAGACTCGTTCGGACCAAACTCGCATGAAGTCAGCACCACCGCCTGACACGATGAAGCATTTGAACCCGTTGGCTCGCAAGTAGTCCAACAACTCTTGCATCGGTTGATAAGTCAGGTCGGAATACGCCTTCTTGAAGCGAGGATGTTCGGCGGATTCCAACCAATCCGAAACGCTAGTGGCGAACTCATCCGTCGACATGCCGGCATGCGTGATCGCCATCACCTTCAACAGCCCATCATGATGCTTGCCCTCGATCAATTTCCCGATGTCACCTTGCAACACCGCTTGAACCATCGGATCAGCGGCGAGCGTGGGCTCTTTGGGAACCCGTCGCTTGACTTCGTCGAATGCGAACGCGGCTTGGAATGGAATCGGCGCTTCCGGCCATAACGTCCCGTCGTTATCGAAGACGGCGATACGGTCAGTGGGCTCAACATAGTCCGGCGATTGCTTCTGAGTCACACGGTCCACAAACGCCACAATTGACTGCTTCGCTGGACCACTGTTCCACGAAGGCAATGAATCTTCCGCCTTTGCGATTGCGGAACCGATGATCGACAAACACATGACCGTCAAGGAAACCTTGAAGGCTGTGTAAGAAGGCTGTTGATGCTGTTTGCCGTTCATTCCTGCGGTTCCTCCATGCGTACCATGGTCCAAGTTTCTTGTCTGTCAGCGCCAAAATGCACCAGCGCCGTTGATTCGTTTTCGGTGAGATTGTGGATTACTGTTTCCATGACAACCTCTTCGTTCTTGCCATCGGAAAACTTCCATGCCGCTCTTTGTGTTTCGCGGTCGACGGTTCCTTCAATCGGACGACTCGTATCAGTCGTCTCGTTATAGAACGTGCCAGCGATAATCCCTTCTTTGCTGACGGCCAGTTGAATAAGGAGACCGGTATCGGTCACTTCTTCGGCCGAGATCGCAAAGACGCCCAAGGGCATCCATTGAACGGATTCCGGATCTACGGTCTCGGGAACATCTTGGGCGATCGTGGTTGCCTGCTCATAGTACTCATCGGCGCTGGCAACCTTTTCGTCATCGACGTAAACATAGTTATCCCGGTAAACGACCGTGGATCCGTAGTCGTAAACGATGGGCGTCGGCGTTGCCCAGTTCCATGCAAAAAATGTCCCCACCGTCGCCCACGAACCGACTCGCCAACACCAGTGAGGAGGATAGCGGTTCCATCCATGCTGCCATCGCCAATCGCTGGGATGGCGACTATAGCCGGGATCCCAAAAGTTGTTATTTCCAAACGGGCGATTGACGTTGTTCGACCACTTGTTTCGGATCGAAGCGACATTGTTGCCTCCCACGCGATTGCCAATGTTGACTCGATTTCCGGCATTGATGTTGATATCGCGATCACCAATATCGGAGACCCTATCGCGGATGTTATCGCCACCGACGTTGGGTCGGTCCGGACGATTGTTGTTGACGTTGCCGGGCCGCCTTTGCGGAAGTTGTCCTGGTAGCGTCGAAGGACGGTTGTCACGACCTGGCAACCCTAAGAAATCGTCCAACTGTCCGATACTGGGACGTTTGTCCCCGAACGTAGGCCTGTCGGAACCACCGATACTGGGACGATTGCCGCTGCCAATGGCTGGACGATTGGCCGAGCCGATGCCAGGACGATCAACGCCAGGACGATCAATGTCGGGGCGATCGAGACCAGGGCGATTAACACCAGGACGATCAACACTGGGACGACTAGTGTCAGGGCGAGAAAGATTCGGACGCGTTGCCTGCGGCCGATTCGAATTTGACAGGCCAGAATTGGGGCGACTTATATTAGGCCGACTCACGTTAGGTCGATTCGTGCTGGGAAGATTAACGTTGGGACGATTAACGCTTGGCCGACTCATACTCGACCGATTAATCGAAGGTGCCGCTCGGCTCATGGAAGGTGCATGAGCTGAAAAATTCGAACGAGCGCCACCGCCAAAGTTGCCTCCACTCATTCGTGCCGCGCCGCCTGCTCGAGCACCACCACGACCACCGCCGCGACCCGCCATAGCGTCCAACATTGGCAGTGAAAGCGACAGCATTAACGTCGCCCAAACTAAGATGAAACGTTTCATAGTGGATACTGATTTGGCAAAGAAAGAAACGAAGATAAAAACGCTACGGGGTAGCCAGTCGGATTGGCTAGTCTTTTCGATCCACCGTTACTGGCCCGATACTTGGCAAAAGCTCTCCGTCCACTTGCCGAGCGATCGACTGAAAGGTGAGTGATCCGTCATCGCCGAGCCGATAGACATGCGTGGACGATCCCACTCGCCCATCGGGAAGCACGCTCTTAGAGTTCACTGTCCAGCGATTGCCTTCGTTCGTCCAACGTCCGGCAGCGTAACCTCCGTCGGAATCGAATGTCCACGAACGAATGGATTCATGAATGGGATCCCAACCCACAACTTGAGTGCCTTCAAAAGGATCGTCGTCCTGACCTTCGACGGCGAAGGAACGAATGATGAAGTTTTGGTTCTTCGACCATCGGCAGGTCGTCGTGATTGATGATTCATCGTCACTTGCGGCCCATGTACCAATCATCCACTCCAAACCCTTCAAATGCTCATAGCTTGATGGCCGTGGTTCAACGTACTGGCTTTCCTCGATCGAATCGAGTTTCCACCCGCTTGCGGTCTTGATATGAATGGCGACGTAGCTGGTCAATTCCGAATCGCCATCCGGAACACTCAAAGTTGCAACACCTGTCTCGCGGGCGACACTTGGCGAAATTAACTCAATGGACTTCACATCAACCGAAAGCATCGCCCCTTTGGCGTCCGCGAAGTATGACGTTAATTGCTCGACAATCTCTTCACGTCCATTGGTCACACTGCCGTCGACATTGGTCATCCGCCCCTGATCCATCCAACGTGCTGCAATGCCGTCAACGTTGGCGTCGTTGAAATCCTTGACATAGCCTTCAATCTCGCTGGCGACGGATTGAGCATCGCTTGAGACCGGCTCTTGTGCGACCGTCACACCGCAAAGAAAGAGTGCAACCGGCAAACAAAGCACAGCACCATAGTTGGCAAAATCAATTCTCATGGATGTACTCAGCATTCTCGTAGCTCAACGGCATGAACCGACCAATGTGTCTACCTACTCGTTTAACAAATCGCCCGACGATTGCTCAATTTTCTCTGACTTCGATTTCAAAATTGTATGGGTCTTCTGCAGAAGATTCTAAACGCACCGGAGAACAATAACTTGATCGAATAATAGAGTCGAGCCACTCGTTACAGAATTGACGATCACCGAAGCTTGCTTCCTCGGCCACAAAAATTTGATTCGGTTATCGACATGAAGACTTCTACGGTACCACGATACGAGAGAGGAAATCCCTGCAAGCATGTACATTAAAACCCATGATTTACCGACACCTTGTTCGACCATGGAGTGCAATTAGGAATCTCACCGAGCATCTAAATATGCAAAAACGCGAACATCAATTCGCGTTCACCATTCAGGATCATCTCCGATTCGCTGCCCCAAGGCCTGACCTGAAGAGCTTGCGACTTTCGCTCGAACAATTGCGCAGAATTTTAGCAGTGCGGCGCATCGGGAGACCTAAAAAGACATATATATTCGGTTAATAATCCTCGCAGAATAGGCCTCCGGTGCCCTGGTGCCATCAGCGATGGGACTTGCACGCGATCTGCAATCACGGCCTCTATGCCGAACAAGGATGTTGCCAGGACACCCCATACCCTACGCGTTATGGTCCGTTCACAAACGGACTAACAACAGCGGCACGACTGTACACTGCAGCGTGTTACTGAGTGTCGCGCTAGCTGCATAACGCGTGACGCCACCATGCTAGACTTGCTCGTTCGTCAAACCTAAGCTGTCCGCGACACTTAGATTATTGACTGGCCCCGACGCCTTCACCGGTGATGACGCCTTCACGGGTGATCTCGCGAACGATCTAACTGCACTTCATGTTCATGGGATGTAGCTTTGGCCATAAGCTTTGAAATCCATCTGCTCGTTTCCTCTTTCGGATGGCCCACCTTGTGGCATAGTTCGACATGACCCAGCACTGTTACCGATTGTTTCCACTGCTTGCTTGTGGCCTGATTGCTGTTTGCGGTTGCAAGGATGCGTCAAAAGCTCCGGCTACCACCGATCGTGCAATTCAAAAAGTTGCTTTCGTTCCTGCGAAAAAAGAATTGGTAATGGACCACGTGGAATTGGTGGGCCGGTTGGCTGCCAACGAAAGCGTCAAAATCCAATCTCGTGTCTCAGGCTTCCTGCTAGAGACACACTTCGAGGACGGACAACAGGTAACCAAAGGCGACCTCTTATTCACCATCGAACCGGATGAGTACCAAGCGATCTACAACCAATCTCTCGCGGCGATTGATGTTGCGAAGACCAAGCTAGATCTCACTGAGAAGACCTTTGCTCGTTCTAAAACACTGATCGAAAACGACGCCATTTCCAAAGAAGAATTCGACCAGAACCAATCTGCCGTTGCCGAGGCGATGGCAAATTTGATGGCTAGCGAGGCTGATGCGGCCCGCGTCAAATTGGACCTGGACTACACCAAAGTTGTTTCACCGATATCGGGACGCGTGGATCGCGCGTTGCTGGACGACGGCAATTACGTCAATGGTGGACTAGTGGGCGGAACGCTTCTTACCACCGTTGTCAGTGATCGTCCCATCAAAGCCGTTGCCAGTGTGGACGAGAACGTCCGATTGAAGTTCATGCGTCGGCAGCGTGAAGTCGGTGGCGAGGATTTCAAAGAAGCCGACAAACTAGAGGAATTGAAAATCCCTTGTTACTTGCAACTGCAGGACGAACAGGATTTTCCCCATGAAGGCATTCTCGAGTACGCAGAAATCCAAGTGGACCAGCAGACCGGCACCTCGCTATTGCGTGGCGTGTTCGACAACAACGATGGCTTGCTAAAACCAGGCATGTTCGTGCGAATTAAAGTCCCGGTATCGGACGAGTACGAGGCGGTCCTAGTCCCCAACACATCGATCGGCACTGACCAAGCGACCAATTTTGTGTACGTCATCAATGACGCAAACGAAATCGAACATCGCACCGTGATCCTAGGAGACCGCAAGGATAAGTTCCGCGTCGTCACATCGGGTGTCCAACCGGGCGAATCGGTGGTCGTCGCTGGCATGCAGTTGATCCAACCCGGCATGAAGGTGGCCCCGGTGCTGAAACAAGAGTGATAGCTGCCCCGCGACATTCCCTTGAACACTATCTTTGAACAGCTGAAACTCGATGTCCCAATTCTTCATCAAACGTCCGATCTTTGCCTGTGTAATCTCGGTATTGATCGTCTTGGCGGGAAGCATTTTTGTGTGGACGCTGCCGATCGCTCAGTACCCCGAGATCACGCCTCCTTCCGTCTTGGTAACGACGAAGTACCCCGGTGCCAGCAGTGAAGTCGTTGCGGCGACCGTTGCGGCACCGATTGAACAACAGGTCACCGGCGTCGAGAACATGTTGTACATGTCCAGCCAATCCACCAACGATGGTGGCTACTCGCTGACCGTCACGTTCGCAGTCGGAACCAACTTGGATATGGCCCAAGTCTTGGTCCAGAATCGCGTCAACCTTGCCACACCAATCTTGCCAGCCGAAGTCAAAAGCAACGGAGTCTCGGTCGTCAAAAGTTCTTCCAACGCGTTGCTTGCGGTTAGCTTCTTCTCTCCCGATCAATCGCGAGACCAGTTGTATCTAAGCAACTACGCAACGATTCGGATTAAGGATGAATTGGCACGTATCAACGGTGTGGGAAACATCACCATGATCGGTCAGCGTGATTACAGCATGCGAGTATGGCTAGATCCCAATCGCATGGCGGCGTTGGAACTAACGGCGAGTGATGTGATCAGCGCGCTTAAAGAACAGAACGTTCAAGTTGCCGCCGGCGCATTGGGGCGACAGCCCGTGCCGAAAGGTCAAGACTTTCAGTACACTTTGAAAACCCTAGGTCGACTTACCTCGCCAGAGCAGTTTTCTCAGATTGTTGTGAAGACAGGTGAAACGGGACAACTCGTTCGTTTGAGCGACGTCGTGACCGAGAAACGAACCGACGAGAGTGGCAAGCAATTTGGCGGCATCGACTTTGGTGCTGGCTTCGAAGACACAATGTGCAAACTCGATGGCGTGCCAGCATCGGGGCTGATGATTTATCAATTACCGGGATCCAATGCGTTGGATACCGCGAATGCAATTCGCGAGAAGATGGATGAACTAAGCCAAAGGTTCCCCGCGGGCATTGCCTATTCGATCAGTTACGATACGACACCTTTCATTTCGGAATCAATCACCGAAGTCTTTAAGTCGCTGCGAGATGCGATCATCTTGGTTGCAATCGTCGTGCTGATGTTCTTGCAATCTTGGCGGGCCGCTATCATTCCTTTGATAGCTGTTCCGGTAGCGATTATCGGGACATTTGCGGTGATGGCGGGAATTGGATTTAGCCTAAACAACCTGTCGTTGTTCGGGTTGGTTCTCGCAATCGGCATTGTCGTGGACGATGCAATCGTGGTGGTCGAAGCAATCGAGCACAAACTGGAACATGGGATGTCACCGGTCGAAGCGTCCGAGCAGGCGATGCGAGAGGTGACAACACCAATCATTGCCATTTCGTTGGTATTGATGTGTGTTTTCATTCCATGCTTGTTTATCTCGGGGATCACCGGCCAGTTCTTCAAACAGTTTGCTGCCACGATCGCGGTGTCGACATTTTTCAGCGCCGTTAATTCACTGACGCTTAGCCCCGCATTGAGTGCTCTGCTGCTGCGTCCGAAAGATCAACAACGAGACCCATTGTCACGGTTGATCAATTTTGTGTTCGGGTGGTTCTTCCGCTTATTCAATCGTTTTTTCGGAACGGTTTCGAGCGCCTATGCGAAGGCAGCGGGTTGGCTTGTGCGGTTGTCCTTCGTGGTGTTGGTTGTGTACGTGGGGCTTCTTTGGGCTACCTACGAAACGATGACATCGGTTCCCGTCGGTTTCGTCCCGTCCCAGGACAAGGGGTACTTGTTAGTCGATATTCAGTTACCTGATTCGGCATCGCTGGAACGCAGCGAAGCGGTGGTTCGCCAGTTGAGCGAGTTGTTGATTGGCGATCGAAGTGGCGACAGCGAGCAATTGAATCAACTCGTTCAGTCCGATATGCAAAGCGACGGAAGTCATCACCAAGAACACCATTCGAGCACGCAGGAATCCGAATCCTCGGATGGCATTGCTGGCATCAATCACACGCTGGAAATTGTTGGCCAATCGATTGTGCAGAACGCGGTCGGATCTAACTTCGCATCCGTTTTCGTTTTGCTAGATCCCTTCCATGACCGAGAGACCGATGCGTTGTACTCCGAACGTATCGCAACTCGCATTCGAAGTATTGCCGCCAAAGAGATTCTCGATGCACGAGTTTCAGTATTTGGGCCGCCACCGGTCGATGGACTTGGCAGCGGAGGCGGCTTTAAGATTATTGTTCGCGACATCGGGCAATTGGGATTGACCGAGCTTGAAAATGCAAGCTCGCTGCTATCAGCAAAGGGTTCAAGCGAACCGTCAATCTTGGGAATGCAGAGTGGTTTCCGCGCGAACACACCGCAAATGTTTATCGACGTTGATCGCGAAAAGTGCAAATCCATGAACGTTGCTCTTAGCGATGTCTTCACGACGCTGCAAACTTACCTTGGCGGCTACTATGTCAACGACTTCAATGCCTTCGGTCGAACTTGGCAAGTCAACCTGCAGGCCGATCCACTGTTTCGTTTGACGCCTGATCAGGTCACATCGCTGTATGTCCGTAGCCAAACCGGCCAGATGATTCCGATGGGTGCTTTGGCAAGAGTTGAAGACACAACAGGTCCAGCAGCCGTAATGCGGTACAACGGATTCACCGCCGCCTCGATCAACGGTCTCGCCATGCCAGGCGTGAGCTCTGGCGAAACCATCAGCACCGTTGAGCGAGTTGTCGCTGAACACTTGCCGTTTGGATTCGACACCGAGTGGACGGAATTAACGTTTCTACAAATCCAAGCGGGCAACACGGCACTGATCGTATTCGGATTGGCAGTGGTGCTAGTGTTCCTTGTTCTGGCCGCTCAATACGAAAGCCTTAAATTGCCGTTGGCAGTCGTCCTGGTAGTTCCAATGTGCTTGCTTTGCGCCGTGGTTGGGATTGCCATCGCGGGAATGGACATCAATATCTTTGTCCAGATTGGGTTCGTGGTTCTGGTTGGTTTGGCGAGCAAGAATGCGATCTTGATTGTCGAGTTTGCCAAGGAACAACAAGAAGGCGGGATGAGCAAATTTGATGCTACCATCGAAGCATGCCGCTTGCGTCTGAGGCCCATCATCATGACATCGCTCGCGTTTATTCTCGGCGTGGTGCCGCTCGCTCTTGCCAGCGGAGCCGGTGCTGAAATGCGTTCTACCCTCGGTATCGCCGTCTTTTCCGGCATGCTGGGCGTCACGTTCTTTGGGATCTTCCTGACACCGGTGTTTTATCACCTGCTTGCCAGCCCAACACCTAAGATGACTACGACGACGGCTTCAAACAGCCAAGGCGATCACTGATGGCTAGTACGAGTCGCACGATGGACTAGGGTTTCGGCGCCGCTTTGAGTCGAAAGATTTCCTTGAGCGATGCAACCTGTACTGGCGATGCATGTTCGGGTTCGGTTACCGCCACCCATCCGTCGATGTAGCTAGATGGCGAATAGTTGTGACCGTGTCCGATCGGGACAGTAGTTGCCATCGGTAGGTCAAAACCAATTTGCAGGAAAGTGATGATGGGATACCAACGCAGATGCGGGGACACATCCGGCCCCGGAGGGCTTGTCAACCATTCGGGGCGGCTCCAGGCCAAGCTGGGAGAAAACCAAACCATGGGATCGCTCGAATATTGAATGTAGACGTTTCGCATCTTCCCCCACTGCTTCTCGGGCTGCAGTGAATTTTCTTGAGCCGTGAATCGAAGCAGTCGCCCATCGCGAAACGTTGGCAACCACGCAGGGCTTCCTTCATTGCGATTGCGAACGCTCGCGTTCCACTCCTTGCTCGGAAACGGGGGTCCACTCCACAGAGCTCCATCGATGGGATCTTCAAAAATGGTGAACAGGTCCGCCGACTCCTCAGAACCCAACGACCCTAAACTCAGTCCCTGCAGATAAAGTCGCGGCCTCGAATCCTTAGGCAGAGTTTTCCAGTATCCATACACCTCATCGAAAAGAGCTTTCGCCGAGTCGATTGACCGTTGGGGGTCCACCAAAATCGTGATCCAGCTAGGAAGGTAAGAATACTGGGTGCTAACGATCGCCGTATCGCCACCATGCAAATACTCAACGGTGTCGACCGCGGATGGATCGAGCCACCCGGTTCCCGTTGGCGTTGCGACGATCAACACGGACTTATCAAAACCGCCTACTCGCTTGAGTTCTTCGAGGGCCAGTTTCGCTCGGTCTCGCATCGTCGGACGCGACCGCACGCCAACATACACTCGGATCGGGCGCTGAGCCTCAACGCCCGTAAACTCGGTAATCTCGGTTTGAGTCGGGCCCAGTGCTAGAAAGATCTTCCCTTGGCGTCCGATCGAATCCCAATCGACAAGTGAGTCCTCGCCGCCAGTCAGCGAATTGTCGTCAGGTCGCTGGACGTCATCATCGCTCAGTTCGTCCAGATTCGCAAAGAACGAATCCGCTGCGGAAAGCAGGCTCTTCGCAACAACATCATTGGTCAAAAACATCACCAATAACCCGACGCTAATGAAAGCTACCAACTTCGCCACCTTCTCGGGAAATACGCGATTCAGCTTTCTCGCAACAAACGCGCTAGCGGCGACAAACAAACGAGCGAATGCAACCAAGATGGCGCCAAACACAATCGCGATGGCGGCAGTGCGATAGGGATAAGTGGTCTCCAAATCCTCGATCCCCATTAACTGACGAATCGAGTTCTGCCAAAAGGTCATTCGCCATATGAAGCCGATGAACAAAACCACCACGACCGCTGTGGTGATTCGCTTGGCGATCACTTGGGTTCGCCCGGTAGGTTTGCGAAGCTCAAAGAACTGATACATCCAAACCAACACAACGCCAATCGAGTATCCAATCGCCAACGCAAACCCTGACAAAATCCCTTGAACCAAATAGGTACGCGGTAATAAAGACGGTGTCACAGAGGCGGCGAAGAACAAAGTCGCGAGCATCAAACCGACGAAAGAAAACGAGCGTTTGTATTGGATAAGTCGTTCTTTCATGGAATCGTACAAAAAGATCTTTTGCGGTTAAAAATCAGAGTCCATGTGAATTTAGTGCTCGTCCCTGCTCCCGCAACCGGGGCAGAGCAGGGCGGGGGCAACTCAGAAGGCCTTCCTCACCTGAAAATTCGTCGACTATTGATCGGCGTGAATCTACCTGCAACGAACGCTATGATTGCTGGCCACGAAGAGGCTTGCGATCTCAGGTGCACTTAGAAGCTAAACTGCAACTGTGTTCGAAACAGCCATCCTGCATCACCGCTATTGATGTCTAACACCGACGAATTGATCGCGGCTCCGTTGAGGTGGGTTGCGTCCGTCGTCAACTTGGCATTTTGCCCGTGGAAGTACCAAACGGCACCGGCGGCGATTTCGTCGGAACTTCGATCTGATTGCCCAAGGGTGCCAGAATTGCCCACCACTCGAGACCAACGTGTTAGCACCTCAAACTTTTCGGGGACCAGGAAAACGCCGGCTTGCAACCAAAAACCGTGATCGAAAAGGTTCGCAATCGTGGCATCTTGAAAACCGCTGAGGTTGCGAAAGTAGTATTCGCTGGTCAACGATACGCCGCGATACTTCAACGATGCATCGACCGAGTATTGAGCGACATCAAACGAATCAACATCAACCGGCAGCACGGCTGAAATCGGCTGCCCGGTGTCGACCGTTCTTAGCGACGAGAACTCTGCGAACCCGGACCTGTCGATGGTTGTTACCGCGAAGCCAGCACCCACGCGAGTTACCAACGTTTGGTGATTAGTAAAGTCTGCGAGTTCTCCCGGCCCCCAATCTCCGGTCGGATAGCAGTACACTCGTCCCGAGAACGCATTATTGTTGTCCAACGCTCGGCTACTTCCTGTGTCAGATCCACCCGTGACAAGTCCGTTGAACAGTGCCAGTTCCCAAAAAAGCGGCTTGGGAAGAAGCTCGAGTTTGCCATACAACCCCACCGCAATGCTGCGATTGACGTCGAAGTAGATGCTGCTCATCGAGCGATCCGAAAACTCCAATTCTTTCCCGCTTAATTGACGAGCAAGCGATGACGGAATTTTGTACAGACCAGCCTTGATCCCAAGTGCGTCTTTAGTGCCGCCCCAAAGCCCGTGTGACAAATCGTAGGCGAAGTAGTAGTCGAGAAGCCGGAGACCGTCCGCTGCGTTACTTCGTCCATCCAACTGAACAAAGTACAAGAGGTCGGTGCTAATTGCGTTGCCGGACAGGACGACGCGAGCACGTTTGAGCTGCAACTGGTTGAGGTCACGGTTTCCGTTACTCGAATCGAAAACAGTATGACGAAGTTGTCCCCACCCGTTGATCTTTAGCCGGTAGGGGAAGTCCTCCGTTCCAAGTCTAAGATCTTCTTCGCTGGCGATGATGAATCCGCGGTCGTAACCGACTCCGATCCCCACCGGCATTTCTTGGAAGTCATCGAGCGGGCTCTCCGGTGCAACCGACGCGCCAACACTTGCAAATGGGTCAGCTTGCCCTGCATTTGGTGACGACAGATCTGACTCCAAAAGAACAGAGTCGATGACCGTAGCATCGGGATCTTCAATCACGACACTAGACAAACCCGGCAAAGGAAACTGTTCCGATGCCTCACTGCGAGAAAGATCGCATATCGAGACTGCGAAAGCTAAACAGAACAGAAATTGTAACTTTGCCATTTCTCTTGTGGTGCCGTTGATGCATCGTGAAACTGGAAAAGATGGCTCCGCGAAGTCAACACGACCCTATCATTTACCTTGATCGGCAATGCCCAAATGAAAGCTCGATCCGATCGCGCATTATCTTCAGATTTGCTCACCATGAATCTCGAGTCGCTTCCCGGTTGCATCGCTCATAAACATCAGCGACATCGCTGCCTCTCGCTCCTTTGAGAACTGCGATGGTAAGCGGGCGTAGGCTTATCATTTGTTCATTGAAGAACCTGCGTCACGTATGTGAAACTCGAGTCCAATACCGAGGCGGTGCTTTTGGTGATTCGTCAGAGTTCATCCAAAAGGAGAATCCGTCAGTCGGAAGATGAAAAGTTCGCTTGATCCAAGACTTGCCTCGGGAGGGGTAGGTTCAACACACGAACATCAAATTGACACCATCTTCCACACCCGAAGCTGACCTGCACGGCTTCTGCGACATCGAGTCGAAGGATCGACATGATAAGTCTAAACGCTGCCAAATCCGTTCCAGGGTTGATGTTTGTGCTGCTAGCTGTGGTTACCGCAGCGTCGGCACACGGCCAAATGCCGAACTGTGACAGTGGTTTTTGCTGCGACGAATCACCTGCATTGGACTGCGACGTTTGTTGCCAAGAGTTGTCGTGCCGCGAACGTTGGGCAGACAGCGGAATTACGTTCAGCAACAACCTAACGCAGTTCTATTTTGGAACGGTCGATGGTGGCCTGGAGCAAACCGACCGCTACGGTGGTCATGGCGATTACGTGGCCAATTTCGATTTGGGCAAACTTGGTGTTCAGGAAGGCTTGTTCATCAAACTTAGAGCCGAGCATCGTTTTGGTCGCTCGATCGTTGAACCCACGGGCGCTCTGTTACCAGCGACGCTCGCAGCCGACTTGCCGGTTTCAGATAGCCGCGATCTGTACCTGACCAATTTCGTCATTACTCAAGCATTGTCGGAAAACTTCATCGTCTTCGCTGGCAAAATGGACACACTCGACGGCGATGCGAATGCGTTTGCGCATGGCCGCGGCATCACACAATTTTCCAACGTTGCCTTCGTCGCAAATCCAATCGCGTTGCGAACCATTCCCTACGCTTCACTCGGCGCCGGGTTTGCATACCTTTTGGAAGGTGAACCGTTGTTTTCGTTTCTCGTAATCAATCCAACGGACACCACCACCAGCAGCGGCTTTGACGAACTATTCGCCGATGGAGTCGCCATGTCAGCGGAAATCCGAGTACCGACTTCATTGATGGGACGTCTTGGTCATCAACTAGTTGGAGCGACTTACAGCACACGCGATTACGTTAGTCTTGATCAGGATCCTCGCATCGTATTGCCACAGGTACCCGTAAGCCGGTCGAGTGACTCTTGGTCGCTTTATTGGAACATGGATCAGTACTTAGTAACGGATCGATGCACGCCGGGTCGTGGATGGGGCTATTTCGCTCGAGCAGGAATCGCTGACGACGACACCAATCCCATCAGCAGTTTCTTAAGCGCCGGCATCGGCGGCAGCAGCATGATCCGTGGCCGAGAATCTGATTCGTTCGGCTTGGGGTATTTCTTCTACGATTCCAGTGAGGAAATTGCACCGTTCCTGGCAACCGTCCTTGGACCAATTGGCGATAGCCAAGGCGTCGAAGCGTTTTACAACATCCAGGCGACCAAGACGCTAACGGTTACACCGGATTTCCAATGGCTCTCGCAAGCTCGTCAAAACATCGATGACGCCTACCTCTTGGGTGTCCGAGCCAACCTAGCGTTCTAGCGTGAGACATTCGTAAAACGCTAACCAGCAAGCATCCCACCACAAGAACACACACTGCGAAGAAACACACTGCGAAAGGACGACTTCTCGATGTCTTAGGATTCGAGCGTTTCCCAACGCTCGAACGACGTTGCCAAATCATCTTCAAGCTGGTTCAGACGTTTGGCGTCTGCGGTGATTTGGGCAGGCGGTTTCTTGAAGTAAGTGGGGTCGGCCATGTCGTCGTGCATGGCGGCAATATCGGCTTCGAGTTTTTCGATTTTCGCAGGCAACTTTTTCAGTTCCTGCTGCTCGTTAAACGACAACTTCTTGGCGACTGGCTTGCTTGCCGTTTTTGCGGGAACGTTTGGCTTGGGCTTCTCTTTGGCGACGGCTTTTTGCTCGGATTCGCGACGGTCAACGGTTGATTTCCAATTGTCGTAGCCGCCGACGTATTCGCGAACGTTGTCGTCTTCGAACACAATCGTGCTGGTCACCACGTTGTTCAGGAACGTTCGGTCGTGCGACACCATCAACAACGTACCTGGAAAATCAATAAGTTGTTCTTCGAGCAATTCGAGCGTCTCGGCATCCAAGTCGTTGGTCGGTTCGTCGAGTACGATCACGTTGGCCGGCTTGGTCATTAACTTGGCAAGCAGAGCTCGGTTGCGTTCACCACCCGACAAATACTTCACCTGCGTGCGAGCCCGCTCGGGCGTGAACAGGAAGTCCTGCAAGTAACCCATGATGTGTTTGACACCATCACCGATCTGTATGCGATCACTGCCTTCGCCTACGTTCTCGTGAACAGTTTGTTCAGGATCGAGGGTGTCACGAAGTTGGTCGAAGTAGGCAACCTGAAGATTCGTCCCTAGTCGCACGGTGCCCGTATCGGGTTCAAGTTGACCGAGCAACAACTTCAAGAGTGTTGTTTTGCCGGCACCATTGCGACCCATGATGCCGATCTTGTCACCGCGCATCAACGTGGTCGAAAAATCACTCAAGATCGGCTTGCCGTCGTAGCTAAACGAGATGTCTTTGACTTCGGCTACCAGGGCTCCACTGCGAGCCGCTTCCTGAAGGTTAAGTTTCGCCTTGCCTTCGCCCGTCCTACGTTCGCCGCGTTCGCTTCGCATTCTTTCGAGTGCACGGACGCGACCTTCGTTGCGAGTCCGTCGAGCTTTGATGCCCTGACGAATCCAGACCTCTTCCTCAGCCAACTTTTTGTCGAACAAAGCGTTTTGCTTTTCTTCCGCTGCAATCGCGGCTTCTTTTCGCTGAAGAAAGGTGTCGTAGTCGCAGGTCCAATCGAACAGCCTTCCGCGATCAATCTCCCAAATCCGCGTTGCCAGCGTTTGCAAGAACGAGCGGTCGTGAGTGATAAAGATAAGCGTGTTGCGCCATCGACTGAGGAAACTTTCCAACCAAAGGATAGATGGGATGTCCAAGTGGTTGGTTGGTTCGTCGAGCAGCAGGACATCGGGATTTGGAGCGATCGCTTGCGCCAACAACACTCGTCGCTTCATTCCACTGGAAAGCGTTTGAACATCGGTGTCCGGATCTAATTCCATTCGCGACAATGTCGAGTCCACGGAATGCTCGATCTCCCACGCGTTTTCAAGATGCGGATCGACCGTCTGTCCGGCGAGTACGACTTCGCGAACCGTGCCATGCAAGTCGCTCGGCACGTCCTGGGTCAATCGTGCAATGGATGCACCCGAGGCCAGTTGAATGGAACCATGATCGGGAACGACCTGTCCGTCGAGCATCCGCAGCAGCGTCGTCTTGCCCGCCCCGTTGCGTCCGAGCAAACCTATTTTGTCTCCCGCTTCGATTCGTGCGGAAACTTGGTTAAGCAGTGCAGGACCACGGAAACCGATGGATACTTCGTCGAGAGTGATGAGCGGCATAGAAATTAGGTAGTGGATTCTTTAGCGGTTTCTCGGAAGAGTTCGGCAATCACGTCTTCCAACGGCAAGTCCTCGACCGAAACATCTTCGATCGGGTGTTCTTCAAGCACACTGGAAAGCATTCGCGGAACTTCGGCACGCGCGATTCTTAGTTTCGCCTTCGGCCAGGTTTCTTCCAAGACCTCGCCATGATGGGATAGGCTTGGTTGATGTCCCTCGGCGAACTGCAGCGTGACAATTTTGTGACTGGAAAATTTGTCGATGATGCCAACCAGTGATCCGTCGTACTCGATTCGACCACCAGCGATGATGACGACGCGTTTGCAAAGTGCCGCGATGTCTTTCATGTAGTGACTGGTCAGCAGGATGGTAATCTTACGTTTCTGTTGGTAATACTTCAGGAACTCTTGAATGTTGTGTTGAGCAATCACATCCAGCCCGATCGTAGGCTCGTCGAGGAACAACACTTCGGGCGAATGCAGCATTGCCGCGATCAATTCCATTTTCATCCGTTCACCGAGCGACAACTCGCGAACCGGTTGGTCGAGGAGCCGCGAAACATCGAGCAGGTCAGTCAGCTCATCGAGCGTCGAATCAAACTGCTCAGTTGGCACGCCGTAGATCTGTTGATGTAGCCGGTACGACTCTTTGGCGGGCAAGTCCCACCACAATTGATTTTTCTGGCCCATGACGAGAGCGAACCGGCGGCGATATTCATTTTTTCGCTGCCAAGGGACGTACCCCATCACGGTTGCGTCGCCCGAAGTCGGGTTGATTACCCCCGAAAGAAGTTTCAGGGTGGTCGTTTTGCCGGCTCCGTTGGGTCCCAGGAAAGCGACGAATTCACCCTGTTCGACATCAAGGTCGATGCCTTTGACTGCTTCGACTTCCTTGTATTCGCGTTTGAAGAGCCCGCGAATGGACTCACCAAGCCCTTCGCGTTTCTTGTAAACGCGATACGACTTTGTCAGATTGCGGACTTCGATAATCGACATGGGACAAGCGGTAAACGAAACGGTGGAGTGGCAAAAGCCCCTAGCTGCAATGAAGTGGGCTCCGGTAAAGTAGGCTCAAACCCCACTTTGAGGAACCGGCCAGTATGACACACGCAATCAGAATAGGCCTCGGCTATGACTCGCATCGCCTAGGTAACGGTGGACCGCTGCGAGTCGGTGGCATCGACGTGCCCGGCGAGGTTCACGCGATCGGCCATAGTGACGCCGATGTCCTGCTGCACGCGATCACTGACGCAATTTTAGGCTCGGTCTGCGAAGCTGACATTGGCAGACTTTTCCCGGATGACGATCCGGCCAACAAGGGTCGCGATAGCTTTGATTTTCTAGCCGAAGCGATTCGCCGTTTGCACGGCAAAGGCTATTCCATCGTCAACCTTGATTGTGTGGTCCTGCTCGAACGTCCCAAAATGGCTCCTCATATCGATAACATGCGGTCCCAGATCGCCGAAGTTCTGCAAATCTCGGTCGATGACATCAGCATCAAAGCCAAGACCGGGGAAGGTGTCGGCGAAGTTGGTGGTGGTGCGGCGATCGCGGCTCGAGTGGTCGTGTTGGTGGGCAAGTAGGTATCTGCCCCGTGATAAGGCGCGGAATGTTGACGTTGCCGCAGACCGTGCCCTCCGGCGAATTGGCTTGGAAAAAGCCCAAGCGTTCGGGCGATTAGTAAATCGCGGGCACGCACGACTAGGTTCACCCGCGGTGGGCCGGCATGGAACTCGCCGAAACGCCCTTCTATCCAACCGCCCATTCTCCCTATACTCATCGGTTCGCCCAAATGGACTGAAATCCCCTTTTTCGATGGATCCCGATCGGTATTTCGATGAGCACCGCACCCGCTGCCGCTGAAGTCACACCCGTGATGACCAAGAAACCTGAAATTCGCGTTTACAACACGCTTAGCAAAACCAAAGAACCGTTTGCTCCCCTGCACCCGCCCAAGGTCGGTATCTATTTGTGCGGGCCAACGGTTTATGCCGAATCGCACATTGGGCACATGGTGGGCCCGGTCATCTTTGATACGGTCAAACGCTACCTTCGCTATAGCGGCTATGACGTGACTTGGGTCGTTAACATCACCGATGTTGACGATAAGTTGATCAACAAGTCAAAAGAGCGTGGCATTCCGATGTCGCAAATCGCCACCGAGATGACCGCCGACTACTTGGCGAACCTCAAAGAATTGGGCGTCAACCAGATCGACTATCTGCCGCGTGCCACCGATCACATGCCGCAGATCATCGCATTCATCCAAACACTGGTCGAAAAAGGGCACGCGTACGCTGTTGATGGCGACGTCTTCTTCGACGTTTCGAAGGACCCTGGCTACGGACAACTTTCCAACCGAAGCCCCGAGGATCAACAAGGCGAAGGCGGCGGCGCGGCTTCGAAGA
This sequence comes from Rubripirellula amarantea, assembly GCF_007859865.1. Taxonomy (NCBI): domain Bacteria; kingdom Pseudomonadati; phylum Planctomycetota; class Planctomycetia; order Pirellulales; family Pirellulaceae; genus Rubripirellula; species Rubripirellula amarantea. Next base: position 786,846 of record NZ_SJPI01000001.1, read on the forward strand.
AACGTTCCCCTGGCGATTTTGCGCTCTGGAAGAATGCTAAAGACAGCGACATTTCCTGGGACAGCCCTTGGGGCAAAGGCCGACCGGGTTGGCACATTGAATGTTCGGCGATGAGCCACGAGATTCTCGGTGACACCTTTGACATTCACGGTGGAGGACTCGACTTAATGTTCCCTCACCACGAGAACGAGCGTGCTCAATCCTCGTGCTGCCACAATGCTCCGATGGTGAAGTATTGGATGCACAACGGCCTTATGCGTGCCGGAGAAAAAGGCAAAGTCGGTGGCAAGAGCGACCGTCAAGAATCCGCCGAAGAGGCAGCATCAGGCAAGATCAGCCGAAGTAAGGGCGCAGGCGGTTTAGCTGACTTGATCCGCAAGCACTCTGGCGAACGGATTCGATTCTTCCTGTTGCGTACGCACTATCGCAGCACGATCGTTTATGGCGAAGACGGCTTGGCAGAAGCCGGCACGTCGTTGGAAGCGTTCTACCGTTTCTTTGATCGCTTCGATGAAATCGTTGCCAACACCGGTGTGACTTTTTACACGCTTGACGCGGCGACCAAACGCGAAGACGGGGCCTTTGATCCCGCCGGCAATGAACTCCTTGAGTCCATTCACGCGATACGCGAGAAGTTCCTCGCTGCGATGGACGATGACTTCAACACCGGTTCGGCGATCAGTCATTTGTTTGAATCGATCAAGATCTTCAATCGCTTTGCAGATGCTCAATCGCTTTCCCCGGGCGCTCCGGCCGAGAATGAACATGTGCAATCGCTCATCGCGGCAGTCAAAGTGATTCGTGAGCTCGCAGGTACGCTAGGGTTGTTCCAAAAACCAGTCGCGTCGAGCGGAGGAAACGAAGAGGACGCCGAACTTCTTGATCAAGTGGTCCACTTGCTTATCAATTTGCGCAAAGAAGCTCGTGAGAACAAAGACTATGCCATGGGCGATGCTATTCGCGACCGCCTATCGAGTCTTGGCATTTCGTTGCTTGATAAAAAAGAAGGCACGAGTTGGGAACGATCCTAGCACGTTTTCTTTTCCCTTCTCACGGATTCCCGTCATGACTCGCGTCCTTGGAATTGACCCCGGTCTGAATACGACGGGATACGGGGTCATCGAGGCAGTCGGTTCGAAATTTACGTTGATCGAGGCGGGTATTATCCGCAGCGGTGCTAAACGAACGATCCAGGCTAGGGTCAACGAGATTTATTCGGGCGTCAAAGAAGTCATCGAAGATCATCACCCCGACCTCTTATCGCTTGAACAATTGTTCTCGCATTACGAACGGCCGCGAACGGCAATCTTGATGGGACATGCTCGAGGTGTGATCTGTCTAGCTGCCGCTCAGTACGCTCTCGACGTTGTGCACCATGAACCGACGCGAATCAAGAAAGTCATGACTGGCAATGGACGGGCTGACAAACGACAAATGCAACTCGCTGTCAAAATGCAACTTGGTCTCGCCACCGTCCCTGAACCGTCGGATGTGGCCGATGCACTGGCCATTGCCATTTGCGGGCACACGCTAGGGCGTGGCAGTGAGCTCGAAAAACTTGCTCGCAAATCGTAAGTGCACTTCTTCCAATTCTTATAAGTCATGCCGGAAATGCTTCGACGTTTTTCGGCAGTCTCTCGAATACTAAAACTCTATGATCATCACCATCTCAGGCAAACTCTCGCGAGTGGGCGAAACTTCCGTCGCGATTGAATCAGCTCCTTTCGAATACGAAGTTCTTGTCGCTGATTACACGCGTCGACAATTGCAAAGCAAGGTGGGTGAGAACATACGACTGCACACCCTGCAGTACATCGAAGGTGGCCCGCAGGGCGGCCGCATGGTTCCTCGCCTGATCGGATTTCAAACAGAACCAGAACGACAGTTCTTTGACTTGTTTTGCAGCGTCGACGGAGTGGGGGTGAAGAAGGCGCTTCGCGCGATGGTTCGCCCCGTCAAAGAGCTTGCCACCGCGATCGAACAGCAAGACACAAAGACACTTTCGGCACTTCCGGGTATCGGCCCCGCCACCAGTGAACGAGTGATCGCAAAACTTCGCCGCAAGATGCCACGATTTGCATTGATGGTCGATAAGGACTCCGTATCCGAGGTGCTCGAAGGCGGCGCATTGGTGGTGGGCGAAACATTCGATGCGTTGATCGCGCTTGGGCACAGCGAAGCCGATGCGCGTCGACTGATCGACGACACCATTGCAAGTGGAAAGAAGTTCAAGGATACCGAGAGCTTGCTGACGGCGATCTATCAGCGGGGAACTTAACACGAGCCATCGCGGCGAACTTGACGCGAGCCTTCGCGAACGTCAGTTCAACCTGAAGCCGCACTTCAAACGCAACCAGGGCGACTAGTTATGCTAGTGGTTTCCACTCCACACGTATCACTACCGTCGGAGCCACGGCCATGCGTTTCGCGTTTCTTTTCATTGCCCTAATTTTCCTTAGGGTAACTCTAATATCTAGCGTGCTGCCATTGCACGTTAGCGGACAAGAACCACGATTGCCGAGCGAGGCAACCGGCGCCGACGAGTCGATTTTCGCGGCGCCGCCGGATGTGACTTACATCGTTGACCCTGTTCGTGGCAGCGATACTCGCGGAAGCGGTGTTGCCTCACGTCCATTGAAGACCCTTCAACGCGCTCTGGAGCTTGCCGAACGATCTTACACTCGCAGTTCCAAAATTCGCATCAGCCTCTTGCCGGGTAAATACCGCGAAGAGAACTTCTTCGATGCTAAGCGTCCTGGCCCAAGCGGCTACCTGCACATCGTTGCATCTGAACCGCGTCGTGCCATCATCACCGGCATGGACGATTGGACGGGCACAGACCGAGCATGGAAGAAAGAAAGTGACGGTTCGTTTTCAAAACCTTGGACTCTAAGGTGGGGATTCGAAAAGCGGGGACGCGTGCATGGACCCGAGGCGGAGTTTGACGAGTCTTTGATTACGCGTCGTGAATGGATTGTCATGAACGAAAATCAAGTGCTGCGACAAGTGCTCGAAAGAGAAAAGCTTGAACCAGGAACATTCTTTGTCGATGACCAATCGTCGCTAGTATATGTTCGACCACCCGTAGGCTTGAACCCTAATCGTGACCTGATTGAGGTCGCCACGCGTCCCAGCAAAGTCCCCTATGAAGGTTGGATGTGGACGTTCTGGAATATGGAGAACTTTAAGATCGAAGGGCTCACGTTCACGGGTTCTGCTGCCTTTCCCAACGGAGCCAACTTGCATTTAGGCCGGGGTTGTAAGAACGTCGTCATTGAAGATTGTGCATTCGAACGTAACGGCAGTGGCGGGCTTAACTTCGATGGCGATGACACTGGCAACCCGCCGCAGTTCAAAGGCGTCACGAAGGTCACGGTGCGAAACTGCGTCGCGTCTGACAACGGAACGTCAGGCTTTCACGGCAGTTGCAACAATGGGATTGTTGTTTCGAGTAAGTTCGAACGGAACAACATCCGCGGTCACTGGGCCGGCAGTAACGGGTGGGCAATCGCCGGTGCCAAGTTTGTGCGATCCCATCGACTTCGTTTTCAGAACAATGATGTAACGGACAACTTGACCGGTGGAATGTGGCTGGACATACGCTGCAGCGATGTTCAAATCGATGGTTGCCGGGTCAAAAAGAATGTTGGCACCGACCAGCATGGCAACTCCGATCAATGTGGAATTTACGTTGAAACCTGCCGAGGTCCGATATTGATCGAGAACACTGAAATCAGCGGAAGCTACATTGGTGTTCAGATCGGCAACAGTCATGACGTCACGATTCGTGACTGCAAGATTGCCAACAATGAGTTCACACAACTGGGACTTGAAAGTAGAGATCGAGGAGACGACAACCCTAAGCACAACGAGCGATTGTTGGTGACCGACAACTTCATGGCATCCCAAGATAACGCCATGCTCGTTCGGCAAATTTGGTCCGACGACCAAGGTGACCTCGAACTTTCGCTCGCAGGTTTGCGGTCCACTCAATTTGTGAAGAACCGCTATTTCGCGAGCAAACCCAGCACATCTTTCATGGCGATGGATTTGTCCAGCGACAGCCTCAGTTGGCAAACGATGACATTCAACCAATGGAAACAAAGAACGGGATTCGACACCGACGGTTCAACGCTCAACCAACAAACTGAATTGGGCGGATCAGCGGGAAGCCCACTCAGTGCCGACCAATTCGACGAAGGCGATGGCATTACGGTTTTTGACGGAGGCTTCGGCGATCTTGGTGAAAGCGATGGAGTAGCAGATTGGGTGTGCTACAGAAACTTTGATTTTGGTCAACAAACCAACCAAGCGACGATAACGTTTGGCGTTCCCGAGTCCCACGCAGGCGGAAAGGTCGAAATTCGAGTTGATTCCGTCGATGGTCCGCTACTAGGAACTGTCACCGTCGCCTCAACGGGCGGGTGGTCGCAGCACGGCGCACAAACGTTTGAACTAGAATCAATCACCGGCCAGCATGACGTGTACCTGGTGGGTCGCGAGACCAGCGTTGTTGGCAACATTTACGAAATCCACTTTCAATCCAAGACACCATGATACGTTTCTTGTGCTTCGCACTCTCACTCGCGCTAACGATTTGTTCGACAGCACAAGGGCAAGCTACTGATGTACTAAGCGATCAAGTTCAAGAAGTGGTGAAGGCGTACCAAGGGCAGGGCGTCCAACCAGACGATTCGCAACCGACGTCACCGGACAACGTTTTATCCACGTTCACATTGGACAAAGGTATTGAAGTTGATTTGGTCGCTCACGAACCCGGCGTGGAACAACCTCTATTCTTGACTTGGGATTCGCGGGGACGCATGTGGGTCGTTGAGTACCGGCAATACCAGTATCCCGCTGGATTAAAGGTCGTGAAGTATGACCAATACCTGCGTGCAGTATTTGACAAAACGCCGGCCCCACCACCGAAAGGAACCCAAGGCCTCGACCGTATCACCGTACTGGAAGACACCAACCACGATGGCACGTTTGACCGATCCAAAGTGGTCATCGAGGGACTCAACATTGCCACGTCGGTCCAAGTCGGACGCGGCGGGATTTGGGTCCTCAACCCACCCTACTTACTATTTTATCCAGATGCTGATGGAGACGATGTTCCCGACAGTGATCCGGAAGTCCACCTTTCCGGATTTGGACTGCAAGACACCCACTCGGTCGCCAACAGTTTGACTTGGGGAATCGATGGTTGGCTTTATGGAGCCAATGGCAGCACAACCGGTGGAACGGTCCGAAGTGAGGGCACGCCCGAAGGAGTATCCTTTGAAGGCCAATGCATTTGGCGATATCACCCCGAAAGCAAACGATTCGAAATCTTTGCTGAAGGCGGCGGCAATACTTTCAGCGTGGAAATTGATTCCGTCGGAAGGATTTTTTCGGGAACAAATTGGGGGAACACGCGAGGACTTCATTACCCGCAAGGTGCCTATTTCATCAAGAACTGGGGCAAGCATGGACCTCTTACTAATCCCCATGCCTATGGGTACTTCGAACATATGAAGTGCGAAGGCGATTCACGTCGCTTTGCTCAGGCATTCACGATTTATGAAGGAGGCCTCTTTGATGATGAATTCCAAGGTAGCATCATCGCGCCAAACTCACTGCACAACGTCGTATGGCGTTCGAAACTTGTTCCCGTTGGATCGACGTATCGAACCGTCGATCAAGCCAACCTAATGGAAAGTTCCGATCGTTGGTTCCGTCCGGTTTACGCTGGCGTTGGCCCTGATGGTGCAATCTACATGGCGGATTGGTACGACACACGACTGAGCCACCTATCACCCATCGACAATTGGCACAAAGACAGCGGTCGGCTTTATCGGGTTCGACCTCAAGGTACGTCACCGCGATACGTCCACGGTGATTTACACACTCAATCGAGTGACCAATTGCTGCAACGCTTCGATGATCCCAATAGATGGGTGCGTCAGCGTGCGGTGCTAGAACTGAGTTGGCGAGGCGATGATTCGATCACTCCCAAATTGATCGAAATGGTAGACGATGAGTCTTCGATCGAGGCACTCTGGGTTCTCCACGCACTTAATAAATTGACGCCTCAGCATATTGCTTTGTGGGTCGATCATGATTCACCACACATTCGTCGTTGGATCGTACGTTTGTGCGGTGACGATCCAACCAAGCCACTGCCGTCCGCTGTATCGAATGCGTTGGCGCAAGCCGCACGCCACGAGCGAGATTCACAAGTACGAGTGCAGTATGCCAGCACGGCCAAGCGAGTTGATCCCAAGACGGGCATGGCAATCGTAGCCAATATGTTACATGGCCATGATGACTCGAACGACTTGCACTTGCCAATGATGCTTTGGTGGGCGGTCGAACACCAGGCCGATGATTGGGATGCGATTGAAAGCTGGCTATCCGATGATTCCATGTGGTCGCATCCTTTGGTGCGCCAGACTATTTTGTCGCGTTTAATGCAACGATATGCTTCGACTGGATCGTCGGACCACTTTGCCAACGCCGCACGCCTGCTCGCGATGGCACCCGACGATAAAGACACTCTCAAACCCTTGCTTGAAGGCATTAACCGTGCGTTCCAAGGCAGAGCCGTGCCAGACTTGCCGCAAGTGTTGGCGGATGCGATGAAAACGTACCGTGATTCGTTGGGTCAATCAGGCCTTGTCCTGGCGATCCGACAGGGTGACGTTTCATCGCATTCGAAAGCGATCGCTGCACTTGCGGACCGCAACGCCGACGCGGGACTGCGAATGGAGCTAGCCAGTGCGTTAAGCGAACGCCGAGTCGATGGTTGTGTGGCAACGCTGCTAGATTTGGCGACGGCCAAGACGACTACCAATCGTGCACTTCAACGAGTTGCAATCGCTTCGCTGGCAAACTTCGATGAGGAATCGGTTGCCGATCGCTTGCTGCAGAGTTTTCAGTCCAGTATTTCTAACGAAGATGATTTACGTGCGACCGCTTGCCGGACTTTGGCATCACGGTTGGGATGGGCAACGAAACTGCTCGAACAGGTCAACCAATGGCACGTCGCGGCATCGGACGTCCCGCCTGATGCCGTCCAGCGAATGCGAACGTTTGATTCGAGCGATTTATCCAAGTCACTTGATCAAGCATTTGGTAAAGAAGCTGAAATGTCAGGACCGGAAAAGAAAGCGATGCTTGAGCGAATGCGCAAGTCACTATCTGCAACGCGATCGAGCGCGAGTGCTTCGGCGGGGAAAGTTCATTTTGATGCCAAGTGTGCCAATTGCCATCAATTGTTCGGCGAAGGGAAATTGGTGGGACCGGCTCTCGATGGCTACCAACGATCCAACCCGATGTTCTGGTTACCCGCGATCATTGAACCAAGCTTAGAAATTCGCGAAGGTTATCAGTCCTACCGCGCGCTCACGTTCGATGGCCAAGTCATCACCGGAATGATCGCTCAGCAGTCACCCGAGACGGTCACCCTCAAATTGGCTGATGGACTCAGCCGTATTCTTGATCGTGACGACTTGGAAATCTTTGAACCGATTCCGACTTCCCTGATGCCCGAGGGTTTGCTGGATACGTTTAGCGAGCAAGAGTTGGCAGACTTGTTCGCCTACCTTTCCAGAGACGCCAAATAGCTCACTGATTAGCGGTACCCACGGCTACAAGACGCGGGAACGAAAACCAAATCCAATCAAGAATCGACGGCGTCAGAGCGGAAAACGGCCATTCTTTTGGGGAACCCTCCATTCACTAGCGGGGGAACCCTCCATTCACCAGCGGGGGCACACTACGGCACGATGGAGCGGCTTGATCTTGATTAACGGAGCACTTACCTTCTTAAGCACGGCAAGTTCAGGGCAACCCAGACTGCCCAGTTAGAACTAAGCCGTTTACTTTGGAGTGACCACCGTGAACCGATTCATGGTTGTAAAGGGATGGGGATCCCTCGTTATTTTGCTAGGCATGTGCGTTGTTAGTGCGGCCGAAATGCCGCGATTAATTCCAGCCGCCAGCCAAACCGCCGTCACGGCGAAGCCAAGACAACCCAACGTCGTTTGGCACGATTCGATCGAATCCGGCTGGGCGGAAGCTCGTCGTCGGAACGTTCCGATGGTGATCTTCATCACCAGTGAGCGATGTAAGTACTGCGACGCTATGAAGCAGGATACGTGGTGCGACGGTACGATTGGCGAACGTCTTAAAGATCACTTCGTCGCAATTCGCTTGTCCCCTCAAGACAATCCAGAAACGCTAAAGCGTATCGAAGTCACTTCCTACCCGACAACTCTGATCGGTATCCCGGAGGGCAAGATCATTGATCATCGAGTCGGTTATCAGCCGGTCGCCGCGATGCACGGATTGCTAAGCGAAGTTCGCATGAAGCTGTTACGCCGTTAGTAAGCCTTCGCGAAGATCGCTTGCTTTTCGGCAGGCTTGCCAGTGGCAAAGCATGTTCCCGGCGTGTCGTTATTGTCTCGAGGCACGCAACGAATGGTTACCTTGAGTTCCTTTAGCAAGGGCTCGATGGATTCTTCATCGGCAAAGTGGCAGTACGCAAAACCGCCGTGAATCGAGTCTTCGTCGGTCGAAGTGAAGAACTTCCGAAAGTCAGCTTCGTTAGTGATCGTCGTTGTGTTGTCTTCACGCAGCTTTAGTGCGCGGTTGAAAAGCGCCTGCTGCATATCGGCCAAGATAGTGCCAATGGACGAGACCAATTCAGCGCGATCAATGCCTTTGCTTTTCGATTCGTCACGGCGGCCCATGAAGACGGCATTCTTTTCGATGTCTTTGGGCCCGACTTCCAAACGAATCGGCACGCCGCGCTTCACGTGGTGCCACTTCTTTTCTCCACCACGCATATCGCGGTCGTCGATCTCGACGCGAACAGGTGCATCGGCGTAAGACTGCGATTGCAATTCAGACTTCAACGATTCGACATATTCCAATACGGCAGCGCGTTGTTCGTCATCGCGATAGATCGGCAAGATCACCACTTGGGCAGGTGCCAAACGAGGCGGCAGTACGAATCCGTCATCATCGCTGTGCGTCATGATCAACGCTCCAATCAAGCGAGTGGAAACGCCCCAAGAAGTCGTCCAAGCGAATTCCCGTTCTCCGCTTTCAGCTTGGAACATGATCTCTTGAGCTTTCGAGAAATTTTGTCCCAGGAAGTGACTCGTACCAGCTTGCAGTGCTTTACGATCTTGCATCATTGCTTCGATTGATAGCGTTTCAACCGCGCCTGGGAAACGCTCACCGGGTGTTTTGGCCCCCACGATCACGGGCATCGCCATCCAGTTTTCAGCAAAGTCGGCGTAAACGGCGACCATCCGTTCGGTTTCTTCGATGGCCTCTTCGGCGGTTGCGTGAACCGTGTGGCCTTCTTGCCAAAGGAATTCTGCGGTTCGAAGAAACAACCGAGTGCGCATTTCCCAGCGTACAACGTTTGCCCATTGGTTGATCAGCAGTGGCAAGTCGCGGTGACTCTGCACCCACTTTGCGAATGTCGCACCGATGATGGTTTCGCTAGTCGGACGAACGATCAGCGGTTCTTCCAGTTTGCCGGCAGGGCGCAGACCGCCATCGGGATCTGGTTCAAGACGATGGTGAGTGACGACGGCGCACTCTTTGGCAAATCCTTCGACGTGTTCCGCTTCCTTTTCGAGGAAGCTCATCGGAATAAAAATGGGGAAGTAAGCGTTTTGGTGCCCTGTGGCTTTGAACATGTCATCAAGAGCCCGTTGCATGTTCTCCCACAACCGATAACCCCAAGGCTTGATGACCATGCACCCGCGAACAGGCGAATTTTCGGCAAGATCAGCCGCCTTAATGACTTCTTGGTACCACTGGGGATAGTCTTCGCTTCGGGACGGTGAGATTGCGTTTTGAGGAGCTTTGGCCATGGGAATTGCGTCGGTGCAGGGCAGGGCGATCGGGGAAATGTCAACCGACACAGTTTCGCCACCGAAGCACCATCTGAGAAGCCCTGGCAATGTTGAAGGCTACGCTATCAGGAACCCAGGATCTTCTCGACTCTGGCTTTGACGCGGCGTTCGCGAGTCTCATCCTGCCGTCGTATCCTCTCACGCAGGTCCTCGACTTTCCGCCGCAGCAAAATTGCGTCTAAGCGGCGAACTTCATCTTCCTTCTTGACCTGCTCAGCAACCAACAGGGGCAGCGTCTGCGTCGACAAATCCCGAGTCTTGTCATTCGGGCTCGACCGGAGCAACTCGATGAGATTGTCAACTTGAGACTGTTGCTGTGCGATTTCTTGCTTCAACGAGGCAATCATTTGCTCAATGGATACCGAAGATTCCTCGTCAATCGATTCACTCGTATCCACCAATCCTTCTTCATCCACAGTAGCCAATCCCATCCCGCCTCCCATATCCATATCATCCATGCCCATATCCATGCCCATGCTTCCTTGTGACTCTGGACCGCCGCCCATCATGCTTGCCATTCCGCCCATCATCTCTCCCATTCCACCCATCATCATGGAGTCTGCTATGTCACTGGTCGGTGAGAAAAAAAGATCTAACCGAGGTTGCCCCATTTCACCCGTTTCGACGGATGTCGCTATCGCTCGAGTGATCTCATACAACCGCTTCGCATTCCCCGCTAATTGATGGGTATTGATGAACGGTTCCCGTAACCAAACACGAGTTTTGTCCGTATCGGTATCCACGATGAACTCCGTGGCGTTTGTCCCGAATCGCAAGGCCGTCAGCTTGGTTTGAAGCTTAAATTCTTTGACCGCGTCTTCGTCATACGACGCCGGATAACTCGCGACGACCGTACGTTGAGGCGACTTGGGTAACGGAGTTTCAACATCAACACGCACGGAATTGAGTTCAGGAAGTCCAGGTCGAAACATGCCATCGTTGTTGATTGATCGAAACGATTCGACGACCTCTGGTGCATCCAAAAAAGGAGCCTCCTGAAAGTCGTAGTCATCCCCAAGCATGACAACCACTTCAATAGCCGATTGTCCTCCGACCAATCCACCACCCAATCCACCACCCAATCCACCACCCATTCCACCAGCTTGCGCCATCACGTGGCCAGCGTCGGCAGTCCAAAAACAGAGCGTCCAAATGACGAAAACGGCAATCGTGCTTGGAATAGGTCGGAACATGAAAACACTCACAGGGAAAGAAAACATCATTGGCCAGATTCAATTTCACTCATCAGCTCATCTGCATGATCATGAAGACGACGCAGTTCTTGATCGAGAGGGTCAGGCACTACCTCTTGGGCTCGGTAGGGAATGGAGCTAGACCGTCGGGATGGAGCTTCAACCGCCTTCAACCAATACGCGAACATCCCACCACCGATAAGCATGGACGCAGTGAGTGCGGCCAGCACTGTGATTATCAACAGCCTTTTCATATCGGTAGCTTTTGTCTGAAGTCTTTTCGGTAGCGTGTGAACGGTGGGATGCTGAACGTACGCCAAACAACGCTCCAGTAGCTCGGCAACCTCATGCGCGCGATCGGGTCGCGAAGCTGGTTGCTTGGCGAGTAACTCACCGGTCAATTGTTCAAGCCATGAAGGAACTTCGGGATTCTGAATTCGCATGGGGCGAGGAACATCATCGGAAATTTTCCGTAGCACTCCATAGCTGGTTTCCGCACGAAATGGCGGATATCCCGTTGCGCACGCGTAAATCACACTGCCAAGAGAGAACAGGTCACTTCGAGCGTCGATTGGCTCTCCGCGCGCCTGTTCGGGTGACATGTACTCGGGTGTTCCAGCGATCACGCCGCTGCGAGTTACCGAGACATCATCCGCAGCGCGCGCAAGTCCAAAGTCAGTCAACATCGCCCGGTCGACACTGCGTTCGAGCAAAATGTTCGCTGGTTTGACATCACGATGAACAAGTCCCTGAGCGTGAGCGGCTGCTAAGCCATGGGCAACTTGCACAGCAATTCGCAACAACTCAGCGATTGGCAGTGGCCCTTCCATGTCCAACCGTTGCTGTAGCGAAAGACAAGCGACAAAGGGCATTACCAAGAACGGCAACGAAGCGGATTCACTGACCGATAGTATCGGCATCACATTGGGGTGAACAATCGCGGCAGTCGCCTGAGCCTCTCTAAGAAAACGTTTCCTTGCGACAGCGACCATCGCTAGGTGGGGTGACATCACCTTTACGGCCACTGGGCGATTGAGTTCCTGTTGGAATCCTTTCAGCACGATGCCCATTCCGCCATGGCCAATCACCGATAGAATTTCGAACTCACCAAGTCGACCTATCGAATCCGGTTGGTTTGATGGTTCAAGAAAAGCGACAGCGAAGTCAGCCAATGAATAAGTTTCCGTCGAGTCGGCGCGTGATCCGGGCTTGGCAGACTTGGTCGATGCGGATTCGCGTTTAAGCACGCTTACGATGTTCTCGCTTTCAACCAAAGCGTTCATTCGGTTTTGGCAATCCACACACTCATCCAGGTGCTTCACCAGAGCTTCTTCGATCGCAGGTTCCGCTGTTTGTCCAACGCATCGCTGCAATACTTCATCGCTGGGATGTGCTTGCTTATTCATGCATCACCTCGGCGATTGTTTCCCGAATCCGACGTAGAATTCGAGATCTCGACATATAGATGCTGCCTTGCGAGACGCCGATATCCGTCGCAACCTTGGCGACTTCGCGACCATCGATCATCGTCGCCCAGAACGCTTGCCAACTTGTCGTTGCAAACTCATCCTTGACTCTATCCGCCGCCCAGACGATCAGCTCATGCTGATATTGGTGCTCGAGAGTCGGATCCACGTTGCCAATTTGTTGATTGAGCAATAGCAGCGCGTCGGTGCCACCTTGCCCCATCGTTTGACGCCTCTGAATCGACATGAATTTGATAACCACGTTGCGAGCAACACGGCTGACCCATCGTCGAAAAGAAGCTTCCCCGCCATCATCTCGCCAGCCGCTCACTGAACCGGCGATAGCGACAAGCACTTGTTGGGTGACATCGCTGACGTGGCTTGCGGGGATTCCTTGGCGCTTCACCAAGTGAATTAAGAAGGGCTCGTAAATCTCTAAAAACGCCCACCACGCTGATTGATCGGATGATTCCGACAATCGAACGATCAAGCTGGGACGCGTTTCAGGATTGAGCATTGAATGGATTCCATCAACCAATAGAAGTCTCTATTGGTTGTAGTCCACTGCTCGACCACTTTCTAACGCCTAGGAAAAGAAATAATCAAGAATGCATCTATCGACGCAGATTGAGCAACTCATCGAGCAATTGCTGACTTGTCGTGATCACTCGCGAATTGCCTCGGTATTGGGTGCTCGCGAGAACCAATTCAACCAAGTCTTGGCCGATATCAGTATTTGACAGTTCTAACGCACCACCGATCACACTGCCGATACCACTTTCGCCGGGAGCCCCTTGAACAGGCAAACCAGTGTTCACCCCTTTGGCGAACAAGTTCAAACCACGAGCCTCAAGACCAACGGGGTTCGCAAAACGAGCAAGTTGCAATTGACCTAAGTCTCGTGTCACACCGTTGCTAAACACACCGCGAATGGTTCCGTCTTCGCCAACCACATAGCTGTTCAAGACACCCGGTTCGCTACCGTCTTGCCTTGTCGCAGCCAAGGTTGCGTCCTGAGTCGCCAAGCCGGAAACCAAGTCGAAGTCCATGTCGAATTGCAATGGCGAAATACTAGGGACGCCGTTGCGTTCGATCGCGATTCGTGAATTGGTTGCACCGATGAAACTTCCGTTCCCGTCGAAGCGTAGCAAACCAGTGCCCACGGCAACGTTGGTACCACTAAGAGGAGAGTTCTCGGGGCTGTCGGCGTACCAACGGTAAACGGTTTGCTCGTCCGTTCGCTCTTCCAAGGTTGCTGTGACTCGGACATTAATTGGAACGCCCAACGAATCGTAAACAATGAAGTCACTCGCTGCACTTTGTCCCACGGCTTCCTGAGCGGTACCGAACCCAAGGTTGGGATTGGTTGTTGACCCGTCCAGAGTTTTGATTTGGAAAGCTGCGAGATCGATTTCCAGCGCGTTGAGTTCACCCGTGTTGCTGACGAAACGGATTCCCCCATCGTTGATGTAACCGCCGGGGACGAGTTCGCCGGATTCGCCCGGGATATTGTTTTCGGATGCCTTGATGGGGTTTTGCGAATCGAGCTGTAGACTTTGGATGCCTGATGAGACTTCAACAAAGTCAATGAAGTCTTGGATCGTGGTCGTATCGGTAATTTCGAATTCCTTTGACCCCAGAGCTCGTCCACCTTTTCGACCACTGTAGGTAAGGGTTCCGAGTTCAAACGCATTCGAATACGTCAAACCATCTCGTTTGAGAACATTGGTCAACAGTGTGCTGCTATTGATGGTTGGACCATTCAAGTCGATCAACTGATTTTCTGGATCGCTCAAGTCGGCGATTTCAGCATCGGACTTGCTATCGGTGTAGACATCGCCGGGTGCGACCGTGTCCACAAGATAGAAGTTGTTCTGGTCACCGGCCAAATTCCGATAGATACGAACTTCGTCGTATGCTGGGAATGTTTCGCCGGTCCCCGGAGTCGGTGGATCGGGAAAGTTGGACAACGTGACCCGACCGTTCACCACATTCTGTGGTCCAATCAGAACGCTTGGCCGGCTCTCTTGTTCACCGTTCTTATGGTACGTCACCATGTAGGTGTAGTTACCCGTCAGCGTTGTGTTATCAAGCGCATTGGCTGAAAGAGGCGTTGATCCGTTGTCGGTAAATGTGCCGCCGGCTGCAGCGCTATCGAGAAGGAAGAAGTCCGAGCCATTAGGTCCGGTTCGATAGATATTCACGGACGCAAATTCGCCGGTTCCTTCGGATGGCAAGTTCCCCAGCTCAATCGCTCCGCCGGTCCCAACAGTTGCCGATATGGGTCCACTAGGCGTTGATTCGTTGCCGCTTGAGTCCACCAATGCCACTCGGTACTGGTAAGTTCCCGCAGCCAATGTGCCCACACCGCCGGTGTTCGTTGTCACCACGCTGTTGTCGGACGTGGGCGAAACACCAAGCAGGGTTTCGGACGCGTCGGGACGAGGCACAGACGAATCACCCAGCACAATGGACTGAATCACTTCGGATACGTCAGCCACATCACCTTCGGGCGTCAGCGAGCCTTCAAACGTGACGTTCTCGGTTGCCTTGGCAACGCTTTCGGTACCCAACGGAACGGACAAAGGAACGAGGTTCGATTCCTGGAGTCGGAATTGATCGTCGATTCCATACCCCAGCAAGCGTTGACCGGTAGAGTTCACCAGTTCCGCGTCGCTATTGAGCTTGAAGATTCCGTTTCGCGTGTAAAGGCGTTCGCCATCGGCACCTTCGACGATAAAGAAACCATCGCCTTGAATCGCCAAGTCCGAAGGACTGCTGCTGATTTCAATTGTGCCCTGGTTATGGTTCGCCGCAATTTCAGCTACCTGAACCCCCAAACCGATTTGGCGGGGGTTGTTACCGCCGTTGTTGGCATTGGGTGCAGCACCGAGAGAGAGCGTTTGCAGAAACTGAGTCGCAAACACCACATCGGACGACTTGAACCCGACGGTTTGCGAGTTGGCGAGGTTATTGCCGATCACATCAATCTGTGTTTCGGCGGCGGCCAAACCGGTTAGTGCGGTTGTCAGCGCTGATGTCAGTCCCATGAACTCAACTCTCTAAAAGTTGTTGCGGAAGAACAAGAAAACCATCCTGCTAACAACTTCATCGGTTGGTCACGCGGTTCGTGACGATCGTTAAAGTCTACCCAGGTTGAATTTCTCGAATATTCTTTATGTCCATCGTCTTGGCACCAACATGAACTTTGATCGTTCTTGTGCCCTCTTCACTATTTGTTTCCACCGTGATGCGATCAACAATGCCATCAATAGACGAGGCATCGTCAGCCAACCCGTTGACGGTTTGTCCGATCAGACTGCTAGCGGTCACCAACTCTTGGCTCGCGGACAAGTTTGTGAGCACTTCGGACAACTGATCGGTGGCACCAATCTCGCGAATCTGGCCCATCTGAGCCACCATTTCGCTGTTGTCCATCGGGTTGAGCGGATCCTGGTTTTGCAGCTCGTTGATCATTAGCTTCAAGAAGCCATCGGTATCCAACTCGTTGTAAGCGTCGCGTGCCTCGCCGATCTGAGATGCAGATTCTTTGGCTGAGAAGTTTGCGGAAGCCGATTGTCCAATTGCTGACATGGCGAGGTTCTCAAAGGATGGGAGTGAAGTCTTCTTCGTTGGTGATTTCAATCGAAGATCGCGATGGAGACCACCGTGTTTCTAATCAATACTCATTCAAGAGCCATGATCGCGAGAGCGATCTGAAAATCAAATGTGAATATCCATGCCGCCGCTGGCCGCGGTAGCAAGGGGTAGCTGTGAAACCGGGATCAGCGGTTCGCGTGAGGACGAATCGTTTCGATTGCGTCTGCCCGATCCTGAACCGGAATGGTCGCGACGATTGGCTCGCTGATCCGCTTGATCGCTTTGCGTTTGGTCATCGAAGTTGGATGTTTGCCCGCTAAACGATTCAGTTTCGATTTCCAATTTTTCAACCTGCATTCCGTAGCCTTCCAACCGCGAACGCAAGTCCGGCAAGTGTTCCTGGAGTGCTGCAGCAGCAGCCTCGGTTTCAGCAACGACGCGTGCATTGACTCGTTTTTGGTCAATTCGCATTTCCACTCGCACGGTTCCCAGTTCAGCGGGAGCTAGCTTCAAACGAACGACGCCACCGTCGGGTCCGAGATGCTGAAACGCTTTGCTAACACGTTGAATCAACTTTATTCGATTCATCATGTCTGCCTTGGAAGTATCTGCGTCTTTTGCTTTGGTCGACTTCTGCCCCGCGGCCGCGGGTGCGGCGTTGGATGATTCCAATCCCGTGGCCTGTTCCAAACCGCCAATACTGCGTGAAACAGCTCCGGATCCCGCGGCACGTGCGGCGCTGGCTTGCGAACCTGATCCCGCAACCGTTGCCGTCCGAGAAGCGGCCGCTGCGACATTGACACCAGGACTTACCACTGGCGATTGCGTTTGTCCTTCGACTGCCGACAAAGCGTCGGATGCGGCGGGGGCTTGAGCCGACGAAGTGGACCCCTTGGCCGATCCTTCGACGGCAGCATTCACTCGATTGGATGACGAACCAGCCGATGGCTCGGCGAGTCCATTATCATCCTTGCGAGTGTAGCGTCGCCGGTTCTGAGATTCGCCCTGTGGTTGGTCCTGACCATCGGTTGGTTGGCCTGCTGCGCCTTCACCGACTCCGGTTGACTCGAGTGAAGGGCCAGTCGCTTCAGACGTTGAGGACTTTGTCTGTTGAATCCCTGAATCGGCCTGAGCGTTATCGGCCACAGGAGCCTCAATGACTTTGCCACCTATCTTCGACTTCTCGGTCGAAGGCGTGTCCACTTGCTCAACCGTTGCCGCTGCCTGTTGAACAGGAGCGATCATTGCTGACTCGACCTCTTCTTCCTCGATCAGTGATGCTTCGTCAGCCACGGCAACATCGTCGTCGTTTTGAGCATCCTGCTTCGCAGCGATTTCGTCTTCAAACGACTTATTTTGATCGTGTGAAACCGCCTCGGTGCCTAGGGTCACCGCCTCGGTGGAATGGCTATCGTCTTCGTTCGACAGCACCGCCGATTCTTCGGTGTCATCTTCGTCAGAGTCTCGTTTGTCTCCGGAAACTTCCTGGGTTACCACCACCGGATCATCGCTAGCGACTGAGTCTGCTTCGGTGGTCGGCTTGGCGGAAGTGGCTGCCATGGCTGCGAAAACCTGCGCGAACGCATCGCCAAGCATCTCAGCAGATTCAGGATTGAACCCGCCTTCATCAAAGCCAGTGGTAGAGCGTCCTGAGCTAGCGCGCAGTTTCCTGATCGCGTTTGCGTACTTCGTAACTTGCGTGGTTTCGCCAACTGAATCGCTCATACCAGTTTCCCCCCGAAAATGATGAGCTAACGATCTATCCGTTTGAGGCTAGGACCGCTGATTCGTCGCGCTGAACTCTCCAGTATCAACCAGCCGCAGCTTGATCAATCAGAGAGGTCGTCGGCTGACCTTCAGAGATTCGCCTCAAAATTTCGGCGAGCTTGATTTTTTCATCCTTATCCGCAAACTCTGCCATTATGTCTTTTCGTTTTTCTGTGGGCATAGCTTGAATGATTGTTACAACGTCATCAACTCTTTCATCGTCATACATGATCAGGAGCTGCTCTTTTGCCTGAACTGCGTCAAGTGACTGAAGCGTACGTTGCACATCGCGCAGACCTTGTTTTTGAATTCCTTCGCGTTTTTCCTCAAGTTCACGACGAAATGCGGCGACACGATTGTCGAAGCGATCGCGTTCGTTTTTCAGCTCTGCCAGCATCGTGCTCAACTCATCTCGGAACGATTGTTGGCTCTGCAATCGCATCTCTAGATCGAACCCTTCAAGCTTTCGGGCTTCAAGAATCTCATCAAAGTCAGGTTGTTCACGGTCTTCGCTTGCCCGCATGATTTGCTGTAAACGCTGGCCGGTGATATCAATGCCGTTGGTCAGCGCAATCACTTGCGTCATGTTGTCTGAATTTAGTCGCCCGCTTCCCACCAGATAGCCACCGACAATCATTTGGGTGATTACGGTCGCGACACATAAGGCTGCAAATGCAGTAGAGAGTTTTGAGATCATCGGATACCTCCGGGCGAATCACTTATTCCACGTCGTTGCAATCTGTCTTGTAATTGTCGTTGCCTTACATAGGCGGCTGACGTTCGATCGTCGAGCTCGATCTGCTCCTGCCGTCGTTGTTCGGCTTTGAAGTGATCGAGCTCTTTTTCACGAAACCGTTCCAACTTCTTTACTTCGGCTTCGGCAGCGGCTAAACCCTGTTGCCGTCGTTGCAGTTCCTGGCCAAGAGTTACCAAGGTCCTTTTGAGCCCTTGGATGTCTGCGGCAAGTTGCATTTCGTAGCGATTGGTCGCCAGCATACGTTCCACCACGACGCTTCCGACGCGAGCGGCGTTTTGTTGTTGTCTAGCAAGAACCAGGTCCGCGTTGATACTTTCAATTTCCAATTCGACTTTGCGGATCGCTTCGGTAGCCTGACCGACCGCGACGCCAGCCTGGTCTCGCGCGGTTCGCTTTAGATCCAACAAGAACTCGAATCGGTAGTGAAACTTCATACCCGGTTACCTTAAGTTCCTATCGCCTTGGCGGCCCCAGAAGCGGACGCATTTTGCTGGCCTAACATCTGGCTTTTGACTTGATGCTGCGCGAGCAGGTCTTCCATCGACATATTCATTAGCGAGATCAGACTCGCCATGGACTCTTCGAAGGGAGCCGTTTCGTTGGCGGCTTGGGTGAGCAGCTTCTTTAGCGGATCGCGAAACGCAATCGCCGCATCGATGCGCGGGTCCGAGCCCACTCGATAGGCACCAATCGATATCAAGTCTTCGCTTTTGGCATACTGAGCCAAGTGCCCGCGAGCAGCAGAAACGGCGGTTATCAGTTCGGGCGATGCGATGTGCGCCTGCAATCGACTCAAGCTCTCGAGCACATCGATGGGCGGCCAGTGTGCTTGGGTGGTCAGCTTACGGCTAAGCATGATGTGACCATCGAGCAAACCACGCAGGGTGTCCGCCACGGGTTCATTGTTGTCATCGCCTTCCACCAGGACCGTATAGAAGGCGGTGATGGATCCACTATTGGTTCGTCCCGCACGCTCGACCAAACGAGGCAACAAGTTAAACACGCTAGGTGGATAGCCTCGCGTGGTCGGTGGTTCGCCAGCTGCCAAGCCGAGCTCGCGTTGTGCCATTGCAAAACGAGTCACAGAGTCGAGCATGAGAAGAACGTTTTCGCCCTGATCACGAAAACACTCTGCAACCGCGGTCGCTGTCCAGGCGGCACTGACACGTTGAGCCGCAGGCCGATCGCTAGTGGCGACCACAACAACACTTCGAGCGAGCCCTTCTTTGCCGAGTGAGCGTTCGATGAACTCTTGCACCTCACGCCCCCGCTCTCCGATCATTCCGATCACGATGCGGTCGACATCTGTGCGTCGAGCTAACATCCCTAGAAGCGTACTTTTGCCGACACCACTACCGGCAAAAATCCCCAACCGTTGCCCCAATCCGCACGTCAACATCGTGTCGATTGCGCGAACTCCTGTGTGCAAAGCCTTATCAATAGGTGGACGATCGAGAGATTCAGGTGGACTTCGATCGGCGTCGACGGGAACCAAATCCGAAGGTAGCGGACGCCCATCAAGGGGCTGACCAAAGGCGTCGATCACGCGACCGCATAGCGAGGGGCCGACACGAAGTTTAGTGGAATGGTCTATCAAGCGAACTTTATCGCCGGCTGATACAGCGATTAAACGTTCCATGGGTGCCAAGACCGGGCGGACGCCATGGAATCCGATCACGCGAGCTTTTATTTTCTCACCACGGCTGGATTCTACTTCGCAGATCGCTCCCAACGGCGCAGTCATCCCTTCAATCTCTAGCGTTTCACCCGCTACCGAAGCGACTCGTCCACTGATTCGATGGGTCACCATCGAAGCAATGAAGTCACGCATCATTTGAGAATTGGGAAGGGGAGGGCAGTGCAGGGTCACGATGATTGTTTGAAAAGAGACGTTGGAATAAGAGGTGGGCAAACGCGTGGGCCACGCGGGAACTAGCTCAGCAATTCTTCGAGGCGTTGAAGCTGCGCGTTCAATCCCGCTTTGATTTCACCACCGGTTTGTCGAACAGCAATCTCGCTCACCGCCAACGACGCGTCAGGGACCACCTGGGATTGTTCGGGAAGATCCGGCGATGCAAGTAGCTCGTCAAGTTGCTCGCCAATCTGAACTAACATCTCAGGATGCACGGCGATGCTCAACCGCGATGCGGACCGAGCGCTATGGACGGCTTCAGTCGCCCAATTCACCATCAGGCTTGCCTCATTGGCAAGTTGGTGTCGACAAACTTTTTCAGCAGCAGCTAAAGCGATGGTATGGAGCGATTCGACGTACGAGTTCATCCAAGCTTCGTAGTTACGGTGCATTTCGGCGACCGCTTTCTGAACCATCTTCAAACTGTCCGCAGCTTGTTTCTTCGCCTCCGCCTTAAGCTTTGCATCAGCGTCTACTTCTGCTTTCTTCAAACCGTCTTGGTAGCCTTGGGTCGTCGCTTCGGCTCTTAAGATCGCTGCATCTTCGCGAGCTTTCTGCAGCAAGTCTTCAACTTGGCTCTGGCACTGCTTCAACCGCAGGCGACCTTCATTGGCAAGATCGTCTAGGTTGAATCCAGCGAGACCCGAGACTTCGCGAGTTGCATCGGTGTTGTGCTGGGATGTGTTGGTCGACTTCAGTACGCTGGCCATGGTAGTGCCTTTAGTTCGCTTGATGCGGCAAGCTATGCAGCAATGAGGTTAGGCTGGCTGGAAGACGATCGAGAAGCTCTTGATCGAACGGAATCCAAAGAAAGTGAGGCGAGAGCGACGCGTTCTTTCGCATCATCGATGTCACGTAAATTAAGTGAACTAAGATTGGCCATCTTAATGCGAACGATCTTGGCTTGATCCTTCGGCAAGATTGCCAGAGCGGCTTCCGCAACCGGATTGGGCAATCCGCAGAGAGTCAGCATCGCCTCTTTCGTTTCGACCTTGCCAAGAGATTGACAGAGTTCGATGGGTGTCAGGCCAATCAAGTGATGGTGAATTTGATCGGTTGAAGTGAAGGTCTCAACTTGGCTTTGGGGTGACTCAGGAGTGAGTGCTTTATCGACGCCCGCAGAGTGTGTCGAAGGTCGACTGGCGACTTCCGGTTCTTCCCGGACAACTCGTAACCGATGAGTCAGATCGATCGCTGAGACATCGGCATCGGAACGCCCCGCGTAAGCATCACGCTGAGGAACGGATTCTTGAACCAGGGCATCGCTTGGCAACGGTGGTTCAACAACGTTCCCTTGCGGCCGAGCAGCGTGTGTCAACTCAGGCTTCACCGCTGCAATTTCTGGACTGGCACTCGACGGCATGGAGGCGAGGATTGCATCAAGCTTGCGTTTGCCTTGCTCGGATTGAGACCGAATTCCGTTTTGATCGATCAGTTTGCGAAAATGCGTTTCGAGATCTTGAGCGGTCGCTGGATCCACGTCTCCCATCCGACCGATGCGGCTAAGCGTGACTGTCCGCAGATGTAGTGGCAACAACGGCAACACCGCACCCGCTTTTTCAGGTCGCACCGACGCTAGCACAATCGCGATGGCTTGAGGATGCTCGGCAACCAGCAATGAGGCAAGATCTTGATCGGCGACCTGGTTCAGGAAACCAAGTGGTGATCCGCTCGTATCGGAGGAGTGCAAGGAGTTCGACTTCACCACGGAAGTTCCCGAGTACATCCCGGGTTCCATTCCGCCAGCCTGGTTCCCCATCGGTAATGCCGAGGGATGACCGGACGTGGGATCACTCGGTTGCGAAACGATGGAAACCTTGAACGCTTCCACCGCTCGTCGACGTTCCAAAGGGTCAACGTCGGAAAGCGAGGTCATCGTCCGTCGCAACGCCTGCTTCGATTCGGGATCAATCGTTCCCAGCAGTTTCGCGACCATGGGTGCCGGCAACGTGCTTAACACGATCGCTACTCGGCGCAGCATCGCATCGCGATCGTTCGCCGTCCGTGTTGCTGCATGACTCGTCGCCATCGTCACGTTGACTTCTCCCTAACCAACCAAGATCGTCGATTCCTTCGACCACCCGTCTTTCGACTCCATGGGACTTTAGGAAAAGTTGCCAGAAATTGGAAAGACCGATATCGCGTCGTGGAACACGAATTATCGCCTTTGCGAATCGTTAGGTTCGGCCGTCGGCAACACACACGACGAATTCGTCGCAAATGTCGCGATAATTGCGATACCGATTTATCCCAAGTTCACGCTTGTGGCCGATCTGCGATTGTGGGCGATAGGGGCCGGGACCGGGACCGGGGCCGATCGAAATTGATTGCGGACCCAGGGCTCAGGCCGCCTCGCCAATCCAACTGCGAATCACATTCGCAGCGACTTCCGGATTATCTTCGACTAAACCCAGCAACTCTTCTTTCAGGGTTCCACCGGTAATAGTCATCGAATCACCCTCTTCCACTTCCTCTTCCGGTTCCGCTGGTGGCTGGGGCAGTTCCAAGCCAAAGCCCTCGTTGAATTCCGGAGGAGTCGAACCGCTTCCTTTGGCGGCGGAGCGAGCGACCAACAAGGCAGCAAGGCCAAGGAACACGAGTGCAATCGTTTGCCAGGACTGAGCAAGCCAGTTCAGGGCGATCTTGGCCGTTTGCGGCGGTGCTGCAGCCACGGTAGGAAGATCCACCGTCTCTTTCACAGTGACCAAAGGAAAAGCATCATCACCTGCGGCCACGCCTGGTAAAAGGGGAGTGACAATGGCCTGAATACGTTTTTCAATGTCTGACTTCAACCGAGTCAATTTCGTTTCATCGATCTTGATGTCTTCCGGTTTGATCGAGTTGTCGAGTTGCAGTTCTTGGGTGATGTACTGCTGACGATAGAAACTTGGCGGCAACCCAATCGAAACGGTAACGCGTTTGACCTGCAGCGAAGCCAGTCGCGAATTCTCGTATTCCTGTCCGGCTACCCCACGAGATTCACGATCGTCTTCCTTCACCCGACTCGTCTCGACAGTCTCTTCGATGCTTTGCGGACGGTTGCCGATCGCGTTGGGCACAGCCCCGGGGACACCCCGATTTTGCGGCTGATTGGTCGTCGATTCAATTTTTCGATTCTTGCTGAACAGATTAGTTGGTTCGGCATCGTACTTTAGCGTCGTTTTTTCCACGTCCATCTGCGGATCGATTTCTGCGGTCACGGCAATCGTTGCGGGATAGCCAAGCAGCAGCTTCTTAACCTTTTGGTCAATCCACATCTCCGCTTCTTTTTGCTTCCGCAACATTGGATCTTCATCATCGGAAAGCGAAGATGCCGTTGGCGAGTTCGCGTCGATGACTTGGATGTCGTCGGTACCCAAACCCGCGTAGGAAGCTTGAATCAAATCTTTGATCGCCAGGATGCGTCCACGCGGCAGCGCCGAGGACCCCTCAGGCACCACGAATACGCTGCAAACTTGAGGCGTTGCTCTACCGAGCCCAATTCGTTCCCCCCGATCATGCTCGACCTTCGCCAACATGATCTCTGGGAACGCCATGATGGTGGCAGCAAGTTCTTGTTCCTTCGCAACCATTTCTCGAGCCTCACGAAGATCGCTCGAGTCGAACACAGTGGTTGCATCAATCGCATCCTGGACTCGACTTCGCATCGACATCGGAAGCGACGATGAATCTTCAAGCGCGGCAAGATAGTCACTACGGTTCTGTGAAGGAATCTGAATCCGCGAACCCTCGCGTTTCCAATCGCCCAATCCTGCGCGGCTGAAGGCACGTTCAACGGCCGCCAATTCTTGACTACCGAACGATTGTCCTCCGAAAAGAAACTCCTTCCCGGAAGAGTTGTCGCCACGAACCAAAAACGCCAATCCGATCGTAATGGCTAGCCCCAGCATCACCACGATCACGCGTGATTGCATGGGCATGGAAACAAAAGCTTCGCGTGCCTGATCCGACGACTCTTTGAAGAAACTCATGAACGTTGATATCTAGACGTAGGTAGTTGGAATATGTGCAGCGTCGGTCATCACGCTTCTAAATCTGAATTTGCTGAACTTCGCGATAGGCTTCAATCAGCTTGTTTCTTACTTGCAACATCATGCGAAATGCGAGGTCGGCTTTTTGAACGGCCGTCAACACCTCGGCCTCATTGACGTCACCGCCGGTTAGCAACGAATGCACCATTCCGTTGGCATCCATTTGCATGGAGTTCACGTTCTTGACTTCGCCAACGAGAAGCTCAGAAAACTTCCCGAGTCCATCGGTGGATTGAGTCTTCGCTGCCCCAGCACCCAACGACTTGCCCGCGAAGTCGCCCAGCGGCGACATCGGACGTGGAGGCGGTGCGAGAGGACCAATGGGACGCATAAAAAAAGAAACCGATGTCAGTCGACAGAACTATTCGCTAAGCCAGGATGGTGAGTGTTTCGCGACTAAGATTCTTGGTGATCTCCATCACACCAACGTTGGCTTCGTAGGCACGAGTCGATTCGAGGGCGTCGACCATTTGCGTGGTAAGGTCGATGTTGGGATACGCCACATAGCCCTTTCGTTCCCCATCTTGAATCGCCAAGGGGTGAGTGGGTTGGTAACGATACAGGGGTTCGGATTCGTCCAAACTAACCTCGGCCACCTTCACGCCGGAAGCTCCCGAGATTGTCATCGTATCATCCGTCTGAAACACAACCTCTCGCGCCTTGTAAGGGTTGGGCTTTCCAGTCTCGTCGGTAAGTGACGACATATTGGCGATGTTCCCCGAAACGGCGTTCAAACGCGTACGTTGGGCGACCAACGCCGAGGTGCTGATGTCTAGTGCTTTAAGCATGGCAGGACCGTGAGGCTAGGGTGAAGGAATTAGGCGCGTTCAGTGATCGCGGCTTGCAGCAATGAAAACTGGCTTCGCATGGCTGTGATCGCGAGACTGTGCATGTGTTGGTTCTTTGCGATTTCAGTCACTTGATGTTCAAGGGACACGTCGCTGCCATCGTGAAAGACAACTTGTTCCATCGCATCACGCGGGCCTCGAATCATGTCTTCCCGCGTCGAAGGCGACACCGACTGCGGTCGAGTGCTTGCTTCGATCGAATCCGACAATGCAGAGTGGAATTCACCCACATCGAGATCGCGGGAACGGTAGCCCGGCGTATCGACATTGGCCAAGTTGCCGGCAAGCAATTCATGACGGCGCTGAGCAAACATGGCTGTCTGTTCGAGTGCCGGTATCGCGGTGGTTTGAAAAAGGTTGATCATGAAAGCACCTGTCTTTGAATGAGCCTAAGCAGCCATCCGCCGTTGGCGTTGTTCAGGTGGAAATGCAATCGTGACGCTTCCGCCACCTTGAGGACAGTTTTGCCAACGCAATGTTGCATTGACTGCGGCCGCTGCCATCGGGCGGCTTTGAGCACGATTGCTGATGTCTCGTCCGGTGTCGGCGATCTCGAGCTCGATTCCACAACCCGTGTCAATCGCGATGATTGTCAGGTCGCCACCATCGACCATCTCGTCGAGCGATTGGCGGATAATGGAAGTCAACAGATCGCAGGTTCTAGCCTTGTCGGCCGGAACCGGAAGACTGGTGTCGATGTCGAGTTCCAAGCAGATGGGTGATTGATGCTGAATCAACATCTTGCCAGCAACAGATTCCACCAGAACGGCTAAAGAATCACATTGCGTTGGGTCGATCCAATGATTTGACATGGTCTGTCTCCAGGAAAGGAATAGCGACCACGTTTTCTACGAGAGCCCGTCTTTTTGGGCACTCCTTTGCGGATCGCACCTTGGCTGATAAGCCCCACAGGTGGATCAACGCAAGATGACTTTAGCAAAACTTAGGCGTGAAACTGAATTCTTTGTGATTTCGACCTCAGTTGCTCGACAAATCAAGCCTTGCTCCGCTCGACGAACCCGATGAATTAGTTTGACCGTAGGCTTGTGATCGAGAGTAACCCGCAGCGGCTTGCTGGCCACTGTTCAAACGACCTAGCTGTTCTTCCATGTCACTACGACTGGCTTGCAACGTAGCTTCACACTGCGCCTCGATGGCTAGCAACTGCAGATGCATCTGCTCGCACTGCTGTTGCCGATCGCGGCACTGCTGGCGGACATCCTCACTTTCCCAAACGCGAGTTAGCGGATCGTCTTGTAAAGCAGGCATTAATTGGTCAGTGATACGTAAGAGCTGTTCGATTAGCTTTTGCTTTTGCGACAAAATCCGCATCAGGTCCGACATCCGGTTCTCGTCAATCGTCGCAACTTGATGCTCACTCAGCTCGGTCAATTGAGAGAGCGCTTCGAACTTTGCGTCGACGAGCTGACAAAGGGTATTAGCGTCCATAAGTGGTCGTCCTGGGAAGTTCGTAGTTCATCACGTCAATCATGTGTTGATGGGTAATTGCGACTAGCTGGCGTTGGAACTGATACGAGAGTTCATCCAAGTGAGGTATTCCTGCCAGCCGCGTCGATCAAAACGTGTGGTTTCTTCGAACCGTCCATTCCAATCATCGGGAATACGTCCCAGGACAACGTTAGCTTGCTGGACCAGCAGGTCAGCTTCTTCTAGACGCCCGAGTTCCTTCGCACAATTTGCACGTCCGAGAATCGCTTCCAGTGCAATGGGCTCGTTCATGTATCGCAGTTCAACGGCACGGTAAGCGGTCGCGGCTTCGTCGAGCCGCCCCATCTCGCGCAAGGTTTCCGCTTCGGCCAAACTGCAATTGCGCAGAATCATTTGCTCTTTAGCCGGCAAACGCACCTCCTCTTCGCGGCTAGCAAGGTGACGTTTCAGATCACTAAACCCAGCGTAGGCAATGTTTAGTTCCTGGTCAGCCTGCGTCCGCAGAGAACGGCGAGCCGCTTCAAGAATTTCGGGCGATTGAGATTCCTCGCGAGGCCATCGGGAAGCCATCACGTGTGCTCGCGCGGACAAGTAAGCAGCAGATTCAGCTCTCGGGATCGGCCAATAACGCTCAACGGTTTCATCCAAGTAACGAATCGCATCCTGCAGAACCGGTTGGTTCTTTCGAAGCATTTCTCGACGATCAACCGCCGAGTCTGATTCAGCACTCAACTGGTTCTGGTACGCCTGTTGATAGAGCAGTTCGCCAAGGGTAAATAGCGAATCTCGCCAAGCCGGACTCTGTGGCGTCAGCGAGCCGTCTTGAAGATTCCGCATCAAGAACTCTCGCGCCTTATCAAAATTTTCCTTCTCGACTAATCCTTGCGCAACCAGCAGTCTCGCATCGTATCGAATTGGATCGCGTGGATACTCAACAATGCAAGTTTCCACCTTTTCGATCGCTTTATCGATATCGCCTTCGGCAAGCAAGGCCCGCCCATAAGCGACAAACGCGCGGGGCAGACGTGATCGTTCTTCGTATCGTTCATACGTTTCAAGCATGCTGATACTGCGGCGAAAGTGACGTCCTTTTTGATACGCCTCTATGGCCGACCAAAGCGTTGGCACGTACTCATCGGTGTCGAATCGCAGCTTCGCAGCCTGCTCAAACGCATCGCCCGCCGCACGGTACCGAGACCGAGCCAGCACCGAGGCACTGCGTGCCACTTCGCCGCTGACGTCTGTGCCGTCTTGAATGGTCGCCTCGGCCCATTGTTGGTAGCCAATTCCTTCTTGGATCAATGCCGTTGATAATTCAATGATGGGTGGCAAGCTACGTGCGGTATCAATCGCGTTGGCGTGGTCTCCGCTATTTCGAAGCACCGCGATTGCCTCGATCAGTCGACGGCTAAACTCTTCGTAAGAAATAAGCCCGATATCGAATCCGCTTTTGTCGCCCAACTCACGAATCATGTAGCGAACGGTCTGCAAAACTTCGACTCCGCGTCCCCGGGCAGCCAAGTATTCGATTTCTTCTAAACCGCCAACAATCGCTTCGCCATGAAAAGGTCGCTGTTGGCGAACGCTAGTGAGTTGCGACAACCCCTCATCAGCATCACCCACGCAGAAGAGAGCGCGTGCTAGCCAGATCTTTGACCTTGCGGCCGTCTTGGGCCTTGCTTCGCGATGCAATCGACCAAGTCGCACAATGATTGGATCGAGCATCAATTGCGCGTCCGAGCGATCGGCGAACGGTTCCGGTGGTTCTTTCCCGAAGGCGGCGATCGCTTTCTGCACTTCCGCTATGCAAGAGTGCAATTCAATGCGATCTAAGAAGTCTTGTTGTTCGGTTTCAAGCAGCACATCATCAACACGTGGCCGCAATTCTATCTCGCGCACCATTTGGTCAGCCTCTTGATACTTCCGAGCCTGGACCAATGATTCCAACCGAATCACTTCAGCTTCCCATCGCTGTGGGTGACTAAGCGTAGGATCGTTTAAGTACCGAGTGATGGTATCGAGTGCTTCCAGGCTATGGTCACCTGGAAGTCGAAGTTCAGCACGTGCGATAAGCGGCAACAGTTCTCGCTGCAACTGCGGAGATTGACTAACGGCTTGCCGAAGCGCGAGTACGGCTTCGACATAGCGACCGAGTTCATAGTACGTCTTGCCGATGATGCGATTGCCTTCGGTGATACGCCCCGGGGGAAATCCACCTTTTTTGGCAGCTTCAAGAGGACCGATCGCATCGAGAAACAATTGGCGTTTGGGGCGGTCCCCCACCGCTCGCATCGCGCGATCAAAACGGCCAGCGCCCACCAGGAAATCTCTCACGCGAATCCACTCAGCCTGCTCACGTTTCTCTTCGTCAAGCTTTTCTTGAAGAGCGGGGCTTAACTCGGTTTCTTCATCAACGGCCTCAGCGGAATCTTCCGATAGCGACTCTTGCCCCAATTTGTCCGGGTCGGTTGCGAATTCAACGGTCTCGGCCAAGTCACCGGCCAAAACGACATTCCCAGCAACGTACTCCTGTGACGCCAGACGCAGAATTTGATGGGGATCCGAGATATCGGTACTCCACCAAAGCGAGAACAACAAACCAAACCCCGCCAAGCTAGCGATTGCCGCAACGCCCATCGCCGCAACCGAGACCATGTCTCGCTTGGCGGACGCACTGCTGCCGTCGGATTGTTGAGATTCAGGTTCGGCCACGTCTTCCCATCCTTGGTTTGTAAGGTGGGTAAGTATCAGAAGCCCGGGACAATTGGCAAGATCATCCCCATTTTCGAGCGAGTCTATCCGCCGCTGGTAAAGCGGCTAGGCTCGCGTGAAACTCGCTGTACGAGAATAGGAAGTGAATCAATTGCCGCACAACGGACCAAATCATCTTCAAATCCAAGCCGGATCAAGTTTCGTCCTCCGCGAGTTTCACGAAACGTACGTGCGATTGAATCAGTTGTCTCGCGATGCCCAAAACGATTTCGCCATGCGTTGATCACAATGGCAGTGCTGTCACAAGATTCGACCGAAGGATTCAAGTTCGTCAGCCGGTCCGCGATTGCACCGGCCAACCAGACATCCTCGCCGGTTAGATATCCGTCGGTGCCAGCGCAAACGAGCAACACCGATTTTTGGTTCCGAATGTGCTGAGCCGTTCGCGTCAAGTTCAGGAAACTGACGGCGTAGACCGCGCGTGCCAAAGCCGCCGTTGCAATTGCCCGAGTCCCATTGGTCGTGGTCAAAACGAGCGTCTTTCCGTCTACCCGATCTGACGAATATTCGGCCGGCGAATTCCCCAAATCAAAGCCGTCAATTTTTTGACAGGCTCGTTCGCCACATAACAACGTGTTCTTACGGTCACGAGCTGCTAGTTTCACGGCTTCGTTTACCGTTAGACAAGTGACGATCTCGCTAGCGCCTTTTGCCAATGCCGTGGTCATTACGGTGGTGGCACGCAGGACGTCAATCACTAGCGCAACATCCACTCGTTCGACATCAAGGCGGCTACCGGGCGATAGGGAAGTGTATAGTTTCAAGGTGGGTGAAAGTGAGGCTTTCGATGCAAAGAGAACGGCTGATTCGACCTGATTAGGGTGTGAAGTAGCGGAGCCAGTTTCGGAAGTACTGTCCGGGCACGTAGGCTTTGGGTTGGCCTATCAAACCCTGCCCGACTTGCACCATGTTTTGCTCTTGGCCGAACGTCAACAATGACCCCACAGGTGCCGCTGATGCCGTCGCAGGCACCGCCGGACCGAGGCTTGGATAGGACGGCGGTGCAACACCACCCGGCATGATCGCCGGAGCCGCAATCTGAGCCGGAGGCGCTAGGTAGGGAGTACAGGGAACCGAAGTTTGATAATTGACCGGAACACATCCCGAAGGTGAGGCCGCTGAATACGTCGACGGCCCCGAGACACACGCACAATTATCCAACGTGGCGTACTGGTTGGACAACATTGGCTGGCTTAGTGGCTGCAGATCGCTATCCATCGGCACCGGAAAGGATTGAGGCTGCGAATATCCGCCTGCTTGCGGCAATGATCGCGGCGTTGATAACACAGAACCCTGCATCGACGGTCCTTGAGGCAACGGCGAACCGGGTAGTGACGAACCGGGTAGTGAAGCATTGGGTAGCGACGGCGGTTGGCTGAGACCGGTGTTGGAATCGGGCGCCGGATTCAAGAACGCACCTTCGGGCATCGCCATTTGCATGGCCGTCTGACGAACGCTTCCTTGGTCGCGGTAGGCTGTCTCGCGGACCAAAACGCTTTGCCCCACTCTATCGCTCGAACCATCGACATTACTCGAACCATCGAATCTAGGGACCTGATCGTTGGTCATCGTCGAATTGCCGTCGAGTCGACCACTACGGTATTGATCGACGAGGCTCGCCGATCCGATGGGGCGCATTCGGGATTGCGGCGAATCGACCTGTTGCGCTCCAGCGGTCAATGGGAACATCACGATGGCCACGACGACCAACATGGGTCCGCGGGTACTCGGTGATATCGGCATGAAGAGAATTCCTCGTTGATTTTTCATGTTCGTCAGTCCTTCCATAGGCGAATTGCTAGTCATTGAATTGGTTACGATGCAAGATCGATGCCGCTGACGTCCGTTTTCAACGAGTTGCCAAACTTAAGTGAGGCGATCGCCAACGGCCCCACCTAACCACAATGAAACATGCGATTGAAATTTGTCCGACTCGGACATGCATGAGAGGCTGAATCAATGCAACGATGTAATTGTTACAAGCGATTGAAAGGGCCGAACCTAAGCGATGTCTACCGACGAGTTTCCCGCTGCGTCGTTTCCCGTTGCTTGGTTTCCCGCAGACTCGTTCTCAGTGGTCTCGTTTTCAGTAGTCTCGTTCTCAGAGGTATCGTTTTCAGTGGTCTCGTTCTCAGCGGGTGCCTTTCCCAACAAGCGAACGAGTGTTAGCAACATTATCACCCCCATCGCCAAACAAACCCATGGCGAAACGTTCAAAGCAGAGGGAATCGTCCCGGCGGCGACGCAGACAATCCCAACGAGTAGTGCGTAGGGAAACTGAGTTCGCACGTGAGCCAAGTGGTCGCAACCGCTAGCGCGACTCGACAATACGGTGGTATCAGAAATTGGCGAGCAGTGATCGCCAAAGATCGCGCCCGCTAAAACAGCGCCGCATGTCGATAACGCAATCGCTCCGCCCGGACCGGAAACTGGATCCAAGCGAATCGCGAGTGCAACGGAAAGCGGTGTCAGGATTCCCATCGTTCCCCAACTGGTTCCCGTCGCAAATGCCATGGCACCCGCAATCATAAAAACTACCGTGGGTAGCAATTGTGGATCCAATCGTTCGGACAAAACCGCCGCCAAGTATCCGCCTGTGTCGAGCTTGTCCGGCTCCGTCATGGCGGACAACGCCCAAGCAAACCACAAGATCAACATCGCAGGCATCATTTGGCTAGCCCCGCGCAGCACAGCCATCCCGAGTATCCGATAGCTAATCCATCCGATGATACGGTGCAGCCCAAACGCCAAAACCAAACCGACCGCTCCGCCTACGATCAATGCCAGATAAGAGTCGCCTTCGCCCAGTACATCGCTAACCGTCTTTAACCAACCCGACGTACCATTCCTATCGACGTCGGCGCCCTCGATGCCAGTGACGACCAATACGATCAACACCGATGCCACGCACCCACATACGGGCAAAACAGCCGCCAGCCACAACAGACGAGGATAAGAGGTAACGCGTTCCCCCGATGATTCATCGGAGGTTTGATCTCGGATCGCAAGCGATGCTTTTTCAGCTTTGGCCATCCCTGCAAAGTCGCGTCCCGTCCATGCGATAATGAAAACCATCGCCAAGGCGAGCCAGGGATAAAAACGATAGGCAATCGACTGCAAGAACATTTCAAAGGCGGCGGTACCTTCGGGAACACCCGCGATACGAAGCCCGTCGGCTATGTAACTGATCTCGATCATCGCCCACGTACTGACGACCGATAAGCCAGCCACAGGCGCCGCGGTGGAATCGACAAGGTAAGCCAACTTCTCTCGTGAAATGCCGAACTTGTCGGCGGTGCTGCGCATCGTGCCACCCACCAAAAGCGTGTTGGCATAGTCGTCAAAGAAAACAGCGAGACCAGACGCAGCGATTAGGCACTGACCACCGCGCCGCGTCCGAATACGGCCGGACAACTTAGCGATCAAGCACTGCATTCCTCCGCCGGCTTCCAATACTCCCACCATCGCGCCGAGCAAGACGCTGAACAACAGCGCTTGCAGATGCGTGGTCGAAAACACCGACACCCACATCGATTCATAAAACACGCTGAAGCTGTCCCACCAGGGCGCACTGTTTTTACGAGCCAGCAAAAGCGAGCCGACAAACACACCCGAGGCCAGCGGCAGCACGACTCGCCGCGTGGCGATGGCAAGGACAATCGCAACAAGCGGCGGAAGCAAAGATTCTGAACCGCCGGAAAACACGCTAGTGCTTCGCTGCTGCCGACCCGAGCACAGGCGGGACGAGGAAGTATTCGTCGTCAGTAGAAGGAGCGTTTGCCAGGGCGTCTTTACGATCGAGGCTAGCAACCGACTCATCCGCGCGCCAACAATTGTCGACATCTAGCGCGGTCGTCATGGGTTCGACGTTATCCGTATCGAGCTCGGAAAGCTTGTGAACAAATCCGAGAATGCTTTCCAGTTGCGGCCTGACCGATTCAACTTCGGCAGCCGAAAGTTCCAACCGCGCAAGCAACGCTAGCTTGGCAACATCATCGTTGGACAAGGACATTCGCGAATCACTCAGTAAGAGCAGCAGAGCATGGAGACAATGACAAGCGAACCGCCTGTCATACAGGCAAGCTACTTCTTGCTTGCTTTTCCGCTGACATCAAACGGCTTGGTTTTGACCGTCTTTCGCACTACACCGCTGCGAATGCATTGAACACAAATCCGCATCGACTTGTTCTCGCCACTCGGAGTGGTGACGTGAACTTTTTGCAGGTTCGGAATGAACTTTCGACGGGTGATGCCGGTGACTTTGGTACCGACGCCACCAAGGTATTTCGCTTTACCACGCGTTTCGATGCGGTTGCCCATTTGGACTTTTTTGCCGCAGACTTCACATTGGCGTGCCATGAAAAATCTCAGTATGTGATGAATGATTTGGGGGAGTTTGTTTTGGGAAGCCCGGCAATATACAGACCATCGGACTTCCCGTGAAGCAGGAAAAAATTAGTCCGTTCGGTCTAAAGTTCACGGGAATTCGTGCCGATGGACCAGATAGACACCCTAACCGGCAAACCTTACCAAGCCGGACGAGTCACCCCAATCCGATCCGCTGCGTGCCTAAATCCCCGTGTTTTGGGCACCTATAGCGGTCGAACCAAGCTCGTACGCCTTACGCGTCAGCCCTTCCAACACGCTCATCACCATCGGATTCCGGAAGCTACGTCCTCCCACGGCTATCTCCCATGAAAACAAAATTTCAACGCTTCTTGTCGATGGTTCCGATCTTGGCATCCAGTCTTGCACTGTGCCTTAGCGGCTGTTCAGCACTGCGTTTGCCTTCGATGAACGTCCTGACGAGCAAAACGATGGCCACACCAGGCCTGCCAACCATGCCCGGTTTTGGTGGAGCCGAAGAATCAACCGATCACTACGTCGCGACCGACGGAGCGGCCCCGTTGCCCAGTACGGCGTCCGAAATGGTGTATTTTGCGACCCGCCAAGCCAAGACACAGGGTGGGATCGTGCTGCACGTCGAAGGTGCCGAACCGCCAGTACGCGTTCTCCCTTTGCCGGAAGATGGTCGCGGTGTGTACGTCAGCCAGTTGATCTCACAATCAGGAGTCGACAAGAAATTGGGTTCGATGGAGGCGACATTGTTCCGACACACGCCATCCTCAATCAACGGAATGCCGATGGACTGCAAGATGACCTCCGACGGACGCCAAGTCCGACCCGAAAGCGATTACGCTCTTCAACCCGGCGATCGCCTGCGAGTCCGCAAATCGTCCAGTGGCGGCCTTTCCGGAATCGTGGACCTTGTGCTCGCTCGCTAGCATCAGCCCGTAGGCCAAATTTGCATGATTTTCCAAGGCTTCTCAGGTTCAATTGAACACTCCGAGGGTTCAAACTGTAGAACGAGCTAGGCCGAGGCAACTTTGCCAGGTTCAGCCAACTGAAGATCCGCAATGAATGCGGATGTCATTCGATTGCGTGGGACGAGACAGATCGAGCCTCCTCGCTTTGCTTCCGTCGGAAAAAGATGCTTGCTGCTACGTCAATGCCGAGGCTCGTCAAACGATGCCCATCGAACCGGGCATGGCGGCATTGGTGTGGATCAGAATACGCAGGATCAAGCCGCACCGACCGCCAAGGTTTTACCCTCGTTGAACTTCTCGTCGTGATTGCCATCATCGCGATATTGGTTGGGTTGCTATTGCCCGCAGTTCAAGCTGCTCGTGAAGCGGCGAGACGAGTGCAGTGTCAAAACCGGGTCAAACAAATTGGCTTGGCGATGCACAACTATGAATCAACATACAAAACTCTGCCTTGGGGAGCCAAAGGCGGATGGGGGCAAAGTTGGACGTCCGACATCTTACCGTTCTTGGATCAAAACCAGATCGCAGCGATCGTTCCGCAAGGCGAACCCGGCTTTGGCAACAACACCACCGTAACCCCCGACGGTAGCCGCTTCCGCGAGCTCGCCAGAACGTTG
Source organism: Rubripirellula amarantea (assembly GCF_007859865.1). NCBI lineage: Bacteria > Pseudomonadati > Planctomycetota > Planctomycetia > Pirellulales > Pirellulaceae > Rubripirellula > Rubripirellula amarantea. The sequence goes on from NZ_SJPI01000001.1 coordinate 822,505, forward strand.
GTCCCCACCTTTCGATGTCCGAGCCAACCTGGACCGACCCACTTCTCACTTGCCGATGATGACATCTCGGGGCGTGCCATTAATTCCTATCTCGGAAATGCAGGCAGCAATGTCACCCGCAACGGCTACACGTCGTCGCTGACATCGGGGCAGGGGATGGATGATTCCAATGGAGTGCTACGGGTTGCAAATTGCGTGTCCCGCCCCTGGCTTCCGCCTCAACCCGCAGCCATCAAGTTCAACGCCATTCTCGATGGGCTTACCCACACGGTGCTGGTGGCCGAGACGAAGTACATTGATTTCTTCGATTGCGATATCTGCGACCACTACGCTCTTTACCACCCAGAGTTTGATCGCTCGCAGGGTTCAGATTTTTCTGAAGTTCTGTTTTCGATGTACTACCAAACCAATCGAATTGTCGCGGTCAAACGCGAGCTTGAAATGTCGGCCGGAAGCTATCACCAAGGTGGTGTTCATTCCGTCTTCTGCGATGGCTCCGTTCACTTCTTAACCGACTCGATGGACGAAAGTGTACGTCGAGCCATCGGGTCGCGAGCTGGCGGTGAACACTATGATCAAACGGCAATCAATTAGCGCGTTCAACTAAGTATCGGTGCAGGATTGAACGGCATTGCTACGTGAGGCCTCAGTCCAAAGGCTTGACGCGAAGATTTTTGAAGTACACCTTGCTCATCGGATCGTGGGCTTGTAACGCGAACGTTCCTTCCCCCAACAATCGCTCAAAGCTTTTGTCAAATGCCTTTTGGTCTTCGGGCTGAGTGTATTGGACCATCGTCTTGCCGTTGACCTTTAGAGTCACCTCATTTCCCTTGACGATAATCTCTTGTGTGTACCACTGGTTGTCCTGGATACCGTTGGCAGCCAATTGGTCGGCGTCGACGTTTTCGACCGCGTACAGACTGCTCGTTTTCTTAGGGTCTTTGTGGCTGACATTAACTTGGCATTCGAAACCATACTTCGGCCATCCCGTCGCTTGATACTTGGTGTGAAAGTAGATCCCGGCGTTGCTTCCCGGTGTCGTCATCACGTCGGCTTTAAAATGAAAGTTCTTCAGCGGTGCAAGTTCGCCGTCGTAGAACAGGTGGCATCGTTCGCCCTCACAAACCAACATGCCATCAACCACTTGCCATGCATCAGAGTTCTCTTCAGCCTTTTTCCATCCGTTCAGTGACGTTCCGTCGAAGAGAGAAACGAATCCAGATTCGGCCTCAACGGCGACCGTATTTTCTAACGCCTCCTGGCCTTGTACTGAAACACACAACGGGAAAACGAATAGCAAGACGCAGCAAAGATTCTTCATCGACATGGTGGGATAGTTGGTTGGAGGGAACGCCGACTCGATGAGTCGTGTGGGCAAAAAAAAAATCGCTGTCTGAATCATAATTCAGACAGCGATCGTGATGTTGGACTTCCAAGCGAGCCGTTGTGATGTATTTCCTTCGTGATCGAAGAACTTACAGTCCAGCGTCAGTGGCTGGCAACTCGTGGGCTTCGATCTTCTCGCCGAACTTCTTGCCGTCGGCGCTTTCCTTCTCGTTAGCTTTCTTGAAGCCTTCGAGGATCTTAGCTTTGGCCTCTTCTGGATTTTCTTTCAGGTAGTCCTTCGGAAAGTCTTCCTTCTTCAAGAACTCATGAACCGCCTTGCCATACTCGTTGCGAGCCTTCTTCTTGTCGGGGTGATCTTTGACGTGGCAAACGTTGCAGTTGACCTTCTTAACTTCCTTGTAGAAGGCTTCATTGCCATCTTTGGGTGCGAACTCGTTCTTCCATTGCTTGCCAAACTCGGGGGTTGCCATCGCAGTGGTTGCGAAGCCAATCGAACATGCCAACAAAATGACCAATCGTTTCATTCATTCTCTCCAGTGGAGTAGGTTTGGTTGAGAACCCCGAACTACGTAATCCCGGTCTCGTTCAAAGAGGGTTTTCAATACTTGGGGATTTTCAAAAAAGGTAGGCGTCAAACGGGAGGTAGATGACTCAAAGATTGTGATCGTAGTGAAGACAACGTCAATCCATTGGATGACCGGTTTCTGACGATCAAAACACAATTCATCGACCGCTAAGGTGGGAAAAGCGGGATTTTCACCTCCCGCCCTGAGACCTAATTAAGCCTGCCTGACCCCAAATGTCAAATCTAGCAAATTGAATACCGTAACTCAGCGGGGTTTGAAAACCCGTTCCCGTGACGAAGCACCGGGTCCGAATCGAGAAACTAGAGGCGGCAAAGGCAGTGATTTTTCGTCAAATCCCGGCGTCAAAGTCTCGTCCTGACGATAGTCCGCCGGGCGATGAAGGCTAAAGGGACCATCGGGCAAACCGCCCAACGACCAAAGGACATTCCACCGCGGAAGGTTTTCATCCATCCAGTCGCGTGGCTCTTGAGCCAGCACACTTGTCGGAGTCGTTACCACTTGCCCATCCGCAAAGGTCAATCGAAGGATCGGGTCCACTAGTGTCGGTTGAACAACATACGCATTGGATGATCCCTCCATTCGCAGCACCGCGCCTTCGCCACTGGCACTGATACTGGAATCTCTGATGGCCGAACCGATGACGCCGTCAGTACCGACCGACAACGGTACGTTAATGAACTCGAATTGTGGTTCGCCTGGGTCAACGATAAAGACACTGTTGCGGGCAATGCGATAAATCGAGAACGGATAGGAACCACTGACTCCTAGTCGAACCCGCCCGATGCCTGCCGAAGCTCTCGCGGTAACACGTGACAGCGAAAGTTTCATCGGACCAGAACTAGTCGTTAGCTCTTCACGTGCGCCCGACGTATCGATCATGTACCGAGTCACTGCCATAAGGCCGTTATCCCAGTTCAACCACAAACGCGCCGCGTAGTCCATGTGGATCATCGTCATTTGACCACGCACAATCACATTGCTCAGATCCAACTCCACTAACGGGAACGGATCTGAACTGCTGGACCGACGCTGTGCCGCGGTTGGCAATTTTTCAGGATCGGTGACGTAATCAAACGCATAAACTTCATCTCGGAGCGCGGAATTGTTGACGGTGATCGTGCACTGGCTCATCCGCGTTTGGCTGCGCGGTCCCAATTCGAACAGCGAACCACCATCGACTTCACCTTCGGGGACATCCCAAACAAAGTGAACGCCCTCGAACGCAATAATACTTGATCCTAACGAACACATCGCCGGTCGCTGCATGGCGACCACATCGTTTGAGTCAAATTCAATCACGGTTCCGCCGACCGACGAGAAGACACGCATGTTGTCCGTGTTGATCTTCAATGGTGAGCTGACGATTTGCGAACTGGCGAGTTCAATTTGCTCAAGTTGATATCGGTTCGCAATGTCGACGGCTTGTTGCAACGACGTCAATCGCAATTCACCAGCGCCCACTTTGCGAAGTGACGCTGCCCCCGAAACACCGAAGACTCGTATTCGTTCCGGCACAAACTCAATACCCATTTCATCGAACAAGCGATCGCCATCGTCGATGATCCTTGTCGATTCCGCTCCGATCACCTTACTTGTTTCGCTAAGGATCGATGTACTGCTATCGCGTGAACTGCTATCGAGTGGACTTCCCGATTCAGCCATCGCTACCGCTGATCGAGAAGCATCCGCCGACGGGCGGGCTTGAGGGTCCGACAAGGTTTCGGGAAATGGAAGCGCCGACGGGGACTCTGTTTGAAGATTCGAGTTCGTCAAAGAATCGCTCGCAGGCCCCACTGACACGCCACCATTTGCAGCCGAAGCGGTCATCGCAGATTCTGAAAACGGTGAGTCTGCCGAACCGCGCACGGCATCCCTGGCTGCCGAATCAGAACTTGTCTTGTTTTCAAGTTCCGACATGATCAGGCGATTGGGCACATTGGGGATGCTGATGTCGGCTCGCGATACCGCGGATTCCAAATGCAACCAACCAGCTATCACCAGCAATAACAAAACAGCCGCCGCCCAAGGGAAGTGCTGTTCGAGCCGTGACAGCAGTGAATGAGGCCGCTCGGCACCCAAAGCACCAAGGCCACCGGATCCGAGCGTTAACGACAGGTTCAAATTGTCCCGAACAGCCACTTCTCGAAGATCAGCGATCAGGTCCGCAGAGTTCTGATAGCGCCGGGCAGGCTTCTTAGCCAGCATCTTTTCGATGACGGCAGCCAGGTTGGTGGATACCTCGCTTCGCAACTCGCGTGGATTCGGTGACGGCGAGCTTTCGTGATTCAGTAACTTTTGCAACATCGTTCCACCGGGATACGGCGGACTGCCCGTGAGCATGAAGTAAAGAGTGCAGCCGAGCGAATAGATGTCGCTGCGCAAGTCCGCGTCCCGCGGATTCTGGGCTTGTTCAGGTGAGATGTAATCGAACGTTCCCAACGTGACGCCACTGGCCGTCATGTCCTCGCTGAGATCTAGGTTTTCACTTCGAGCAAGTCCCATGTCGACAAGCTTGATGGTGCCTTCACTGCTGATCAAAACGTTTGATGGCTTGACGTCGCGATGAACGATACCGCGATCCGCCGTATGTTGAAGTGCATCGGCTAACTGAGCGGTATAAAAAACAGCTTCATCGATCGGCAGCACACCATTGCTATTGACCCAATCACGAATGTTCGTGCCCTCGACATACTCAAAAACAATGTAGTGCCACTGCGCGCGATTGCCCGCTCCAAACACTTTGGCGATCTGAGGGTGGTCGAGCTTGGCGGCACTTTGCGATTCGTTTCGAAACCGGCGTTGCAGTTCCGGATCGTCACCAACGAAGGGTATGACCTTGATAGCGACCGTGCGATCGAGTTGTTCATCATGCGCACGAAACACAGCGCCCATGCCGCCACCACCGATCAATGCGTCGATGCGAAAGTGATCGAGATGCTGCCCTACTAAAACTTGTGCGACCGCGGCGGGCGTTTGGCGTCGGTTATCCGAGTTCGCTGGTGAATGACTTTTGACAGACGAAGCACGAATTACCGTCTGGGCGTCTTCGAGAATTTCTTGGCCATCATTTCCAAGTGGCGATTCAAGATGTTCGGGTTGTGCCGGTGGTAGGGCCGCTTTCGCAGTCGCGTCATCGGGCAGCGGCAGATCATTATCGGCCGATCTTGGAATCGTCGATCCGTCGGTTCGTGGAAAAGAAGGGTCCGAAGCCATGAAAGGATCGCTATTTTGGACTGCTGCGAATGCAGAAAGACAAGACGACGTCGGGTCGACACCGTGCCTTTAGTCTAATTCGCATGCCAAATCTGGTCAATCAAACCGTCCCTGATCACCAACGACCCGATCTGCGTCAAATGGCCTCAGCCGTATTTAAAAACACGAATCAAAAACACAATCGAATCGACACATCTTGTGACTTGCCACTTCTTTGCCGATCGCCCGCTATCACTCAAAGCGTGATAAAGTAGCACCAGAGCCTTGGCCACAAGTTTGCTCAGTGCCAAGGTGGGAAATCAATCGGCAGGAGCTTGCATCATGATGGCTGTGATTGTTCTGGGGTTAGCGTTCGCGGCATCAGCCTTGGCCTTGTTTTGGGCCAGGCGATTCTTTGTCGAAATGATGAGTGCCGACGAAGGCACTGAGCTGATGCGTGAAATCGCGGAAAGCGTTCGCCAGGGCTCTGATGCCTATTTGCGACAACAAAACCGCGTGGTTGCCATCGTGTTTGTGCTGGTGGCCATTTTATTGAGCGTGGCAGCCTTTGGCATGAACGTCATCGGACCCTATGTGCCGATCGCTTTTTTGACCGGCGGCTTTTTTAGCGGTTTGGCAGGTTGGTTTGGAATGCGCACCGCCACTCAAGCGAGCGGACGAACCGCAGCAGCGGCTCGCATCTCTCTCAACGACGGATTGCAAATCGCATTTCGCAGCGGCGCCGTGATGGGGCTTACCGTGGTTGGGCTCGGCTTGCTCTACATCACCGTATGGTTTGTGGTTTTGTATTACTGCGTTCCGCTGTGGAGCGACACACCGATGACTTTGGCCGAGATTAGCGTCGCAATGCTTTCGTTTGGAATGGGAGCAAGTGCGCAGGCACTATTCGCAAGAGTGGGCGGCGGCATCTTCACCAAGGCGGCGGATGTGGGCGCCGACTTGGTCGGTAAAGTGGAACAAAGCATGGCGGAGGATTCACCTCGCAACCCCGCGACGATTGCGGACAACGTGGGCGACAACGTCGGTGACGTCGCCGGCATGGGCGCGGATTTGTACGAATCGTATTGCGGATCCATCCTAGCGGCATCTGCGCTAGGGGTTGCTGCGATGAGCCAACTATCTGAACTCCCGGAAGGCATGGATACCACAACGGCACAATTGCAGGGCCTGCTACTTCCCATCGCGATTGCTGCCGCCGGGATCCCTTTGTCGATGATTGGTGTGTTCGCGGTCAAAGCGGGCGACCAACTATCGCAAAAGTCGCTGCTTCATTCACTCGCTCGTGGAATCAACCGATCGACGTTGTTGGTCGTCATTGCCTCGATCATCGTTACGTACTTTTTGATGCCCGCCATTCCAGGAACACTCTTGTTCGGGTTCCTGCCGGGCATTTCCTGCAGCATTGTGATTGGATTATTGGCGGGCTGGTTAATCGGCCAGTGGACTGAGCGAGTGACGAGCGATGAATACACTTCGACTCAAAAGTTAGCTGAACAGGCGGAAACGGGATCGGCAACAATCCTGATCAATGGAATCGCCGATGGCATGATGAGCACGTGGGCTCCGGTGGTCGTGATTTGCGCAGCGATGTTGGCTTCATTCGGATTTGCCACCGGCGGACAGTTCAACGAACCAACCTTCTTTTCTCTTGGTCTGTACGGTGTCGGCATCGCAGCTGTGGGAATGCTTAGCACACTTGGAATTACTTTGGCGACGGATGCCTATGGGCCAATCGCTGACAACGCGGGCGGCAATGCTGAAATGTCAGGACTCGAATCCACCGTTCGCGCTCGCACCGACGCCTTGGATAGTTTGGGCAACACGACCGCAGCCACCGGTAAAGGATTCGCCATCGGATCCGCCGCACTAACCGCATTGGCACTCCTCGCGGCGTACGTCGAGAGTGTTCGTGATGGATTTGTGCGTTGGGGAGACGAGGTGGCAATGGAGGAAACCGCAGACGGGCTCTATCGAGTCTCGCCACAAATCTTGGTTCAAAAGCGGGGCGAAACAAACCAAACCTACTTGATCCTTGAACCCTCTGCGGATCGATCAGTGGAACATCGAGAATGGAAAGCAGCAGCGAACGGAAAGATAGACGATAGCGTTGCCGAACTCCCCGGGACAAACCACTTTGGCAAACTGTTCACCAATGACGCGATGATTGTCTCGGCTAAGGACGCGAGCTTGCGTGATTTCTTAACGTTCTATGACGCGACTTTGATTAACCCACGTGTGCTAATTGGAACGTTTCTGGGCGCGATGAGTGCGTTTTTGTTCTGCGCATTGACCATGAAATCGGTAGGTCGAGCGGCCCAAGGAATGGTGCTGGAAGTGCGAAGGCAGTTTGTCGAAAATCCTGGAATCCTCGATGGAACAGCGAAGCCCGATTATGAACGCCCGGTTTCGATCAGCACCAAGGCTGCTCAACGCGAGATGATTCTGCCCAGCGTGATTGGATTGACGTTGCCGATCGGAACCGGATTGATTCTGGGAGTCGCTGGAGTTCTCGGATTGTTGACCGGTTGCCTCACCGCAGGCTTTTGTCTTGCCGTGTTCATGGCCAACAGCGGTGGTTCATGGGACAACGCCAAAAAGTACATTGAAGCCGGCCATCACGGCGGCAAAGGTAGCGACGCTCACAAAGCGGCTATCGTCGGCGACACAGTTGGTGATCCCTTCAAAGACACTTCCGGACCAAGCCTCAACATCTTGATCAAGTTAATGAGCATGGTCAGTGTCGTTGTCGCCGGTTTGGTGGTGCGGTACTCACTCGTTTCGCTGGGGTGGTTCTGATCAATCGCGGGTGGTTCTGATGGATCAAGGCTGGTTCTGATCAACTCAACAACTCTGGATCTGATCAACACAGTCCAGCACCGAATCGAATGCCTAGTTGAGGTCTTGTTCCGCTTCGGCCCAAACGCGAGGTTCGTCCTCGTCCCACTCGACATGGATCACGCTTGGATTGCAGCATACGGGGCAATCTTCCACGTAGGATTGGCTACGGCCAGCGACTGGATCCAGCGGGATGACAATTTCTTCGCCGCAACTATCGCAAATGTAGGTCGCTTCGTCTTGCATCTTGTAAACCCTATACTGGTGGCCGAATTCGAATCCGTCTGTATCTATTGCATCGTGTATCGTCATGGCTGGCAACACTGACCTCGCATCCTTCCTGCCAAAATTTGGCCTCGATAGCTTCCGTCCTGGGCAACGTGACGTCGTTGAAGCGGTTCACCATGGTTCGGATGTCATGTGTGTGATGCCCACTGGGGGTGGAAAAAGCCTGTGCTATCAATTGCCTAGCCTGGCTCGCCAAGGAACTACGATTGTGGTTTCGCCATTGATCGCTTTGATGAAGGACCAAGTCGATTCATTGCAATCGCTCGGCATCCGAGCAAAGCTCATTAACAGTAGCCTTTCGGCGAGCGAACAAACCGAAGTGATGAACGAGATGGCTGCGGGCCTACTCGATCTGGTCTACATCGCCCCCGAACGATTGCGCAACAGCCGCTTTTTAGAAGCCATCAGTTCCGCCAACGTCACGCTGTTGGCGGTTGATGAAGCGCACTGCGTCAGCGAATGGGGTCACGATTTTCGGCCTGACTATTCTCGCCTAGGAATCTTTCGCCAAAAGTATCTCGGCAATGTGCAAACCATTGCCTTAACTGCGACCGCCACACCGTTCGTACGTGACGACATCGTATCGTTGCTGGGACTGCATGAGCCCAAGACGTTCGTAACCGGATTCGCTCGAACCAATTTGCGATTCTCTGTTCATCATTCCAAGACCGATGGCGAAAAAGATTCACGACTGACGAGCTATCTGCAACAGCAAACCGGTTCGGGGATCATCTATGCGGCCACGCGTAAGCGTTGCGAAGAGCTTGCCGAATGGCTTCCCGAGAAAGTCGGACGTCCGATTGGCGTCTACCACGCTGGTTTAGATCCCAACCAGCGACACAAAGTGCAAGAAGCGTTCATGAAGGGTAAGTTGTCCGCGATCGTGGCAACCAATGCGTTCGGTATGGGTATCGATAAGTCCGACATCCGATACGTCGTTCACTACAACTTACCCGGCAGCCTAGAAGCGTATTACCAAGAAGCAGGGCGAGCCGGACGTGACGGCAAGAACAGCGATTGCGAATTGCTGTTTTCGTATCAAGATCGCTACATCCAAGAGTTCTTCATCGACAGCCGTTATCCGTCTCGGGAAACGGTAAAGAAAGTATACGAGTATTTGCTTTCTCTTGAAGAAGATCCTATCGAGATGACGCTTGAACAAGTCCGTCAAGGGTCGGGCGTTAAAGATGGCAGCGAAGCGGTGGGCACCGCGGAAACGCTGCTTGCGCGCGCCGGGGTGATTCGCCGAATGGAACCTTCCGGCGGTTACGCGATGGTGCGAATTGATTCGAACGCTCCAACGCTATTAGATTTCCTACCCAAGGAAGCGAAAGTACGACGCAAAGTGATGCTGGCCATCGAAAAGATTGTGGGTCGGCGACGCAATGAGGACGTTTACTTCAAACCCAATCGCTTAGCTGAACTTGCGGGCGTGGATCGAGACCCCTTGGCTCGCACACTTCGCGAGTTACGAAAGCTTCGGTCGTTCGATTATGTTCCGCCGTTTCGGGGCAGGGCGGTGCACTTCATTCATCGTGATCGGCCTTTCGATGAACTCGAAATTGACTTTGAAGAACTAGAACGCCGTAAGAAAGCCGAACTCGACAAGCTCGAATCGGTGATTGGATTCGCCAATACACCTAATTGTCGTCAACGCTTGGTGCTTCAATATTTCGGTGAAGCCAACGCAACCAACTGTGGAACTTGCGATCGCTGCAGTCCTCTCGATGGTTCGGTGGGACGAGGTAGCGATGTTTCCGTTTCGAGCGAGATCAAAGGCGTCGACTCCGCAGCGCTCATCCGAGGCATCCGTGTCGTGCTTAGCGGTGTCACGCGAATGCACGGCCGGTTCGGCAAGAATCTTGTCGCTCAAATGTTGTGCGGGTCGAAAAACAAGAAGCTCCAACAATTGCGTCTGAATCGGCTGAGTACCTATGGATTGCTTTCGTCGCTCAAGCAATCGCAAGTGGTTGACGTGATGGATGTGCTGATCGCCGCGGGCATGTTGGAACAAAAAGAGGTCAGCGAGCGTCGTCCCACCCTTCATATCACTGACGCTGGCCGCGAAGTGATGCTTGGAAAAGTGGATGTTCCAGCGACCATTCAGATGTCGTTTCCTTTAGCGAAACTGCTGGCCAATTCCGTTGCCAAGTTGGAAACCGGCGACATCCAAACCGAATCAGCAGGAACCGACAACGAAAGTTCCTGCGAGGGAAGTCCAAACGCCGAAGATGAAACGACCAAGGAATTGCTGGAAACAATCAAACGCTGGCGAAGGAAACAATCGGCGGCTTTGGGAATCCCAGCATTCCGTATTCTGACCAATGCGACGCTCGAACGTCTTTCCGAAGTCCGTCCGATGTCGACGTCGGAACTTGAGGTCATTTCCGGCATCGGCCCCGCGACGATGGAGCAGTTTGGGTACGACATCGTCGAACTGATCACCGGCTTCATGCGGTCCCGTGACGAAGTTGCCGAATTGCCGTCTTCTGAACTAATCCCAGAGCCTGAAGTTTCAGAGCTTGAAATCCCAGAACCTGAGATTTTAGAACCTGAGCTAGTCTCAGGTTCCGAGCTAATTCAAGAACCAGAGCTGAATTTGGAACCGGAATCTGAGCTGGCGCTTGCTACCCAAGACCCGTCGGCATTGGAAAACGAGCCTTGTTCGGAAACGGAAGCACCTTCTGCGGTTCACACGGACCAACCCAGTGACGTGACCGCCCGAGCCGCCGGCACGCTTAGTTCAGAGGCCTCAGCCGACGCTTACTGGACTTGGCGGCTGTTTCGCGATGGTTACAGTGAAACGCAAATTGCAGCGATTCGACGGTGCGGCGTAGAGTCGCTGCTAGAAGACTTGATCTGGGCAGCAAATAACGGCCAATCGGTCTCGCTGGAATGGATTAGCGACGAGCCGGCTCGACAACGATTATCGGCCGCGTTGACCACATCGACCAGTGTCGGTTAGTCACTTAGCTTGCCAAGCACTACAATTACGTGGCCGGCGGTCTTTGGAAGACCTGATTTGCCGACGCTCTCGAAAAACTTGACGGAAAATAAGGCTGAAAATCAGCTCATGGATAATCAGAACAACGAAAAAACACCTCCAGGCCAAGAAGCTCAGCCCGCTCGACGCGGCAATAACTCGCTGCTGATCGCTTTGATCTTGGCTGCGCTGGTCATGATGCTTTTCTACAGCCGCACGGATGATCGCTCGGTCGTTTCAGCCAGTTTCTTCCTCGAACAGCTCGAAAAAGAAAATATCGAGCGAGTTCGAATCGACGAGGATCGGGTAATTGGTGAATTTAAGATTCGGCCCGATATTCCGGCATCCGCGAAGGCCGAAACGGCATTGGCCACCGGCAGCGATGGCGACGAACAGAAGTACCTGAAGGAATTCGCATTCAGTCGCCCTACGGATGCTGGGTGGGTGGTGAAGCTGGAAGAGCGACTTGAAAACTCCAAATCCAAGATCGACTACGGCTATGCGCCTCGTGACAACACCGCTCAGTTGCTTTACTTCTTGGCGATGGTCGGGTTGCCTTTGGCGGTGTTGCTGTTCTTCTTCATGATGCTGCGGCGAACCCGTAGCGACATCATGGGCGGTGGATTCCTGTCTGGATTCAGCAAAAGTCCTGCCAAGCGGTTCGAAGCGAGCGAGAAAATGATCTCGTTTGACGATGTTGCGGGACTCGAGGGGGTTAAAGCCGACCTTCAAGAGATCGTTGATTTCTTAAAGACACCCGAGAAGTTTCAAAAGTTGGGTGGGCGGGTTCCCAAGGGTGTGCTGCTCAATGGGCCTCCCGGAACAGGGAAAACGTTGCTCGCTCGCGCCGTCGCTGGTGAAGCTGGCGTGCCGTTCTTTTCAGTCAACGGTAGTGAGTTCATTCAAATGTTTGTCGGCGTCGGTGCTAGCCGAGTGCGTGACCTCTTCAAAACAGCCAAAGAAAACAGCCCGGCGATCATTTTCATTGACGAAATTGACGCAGTGGGCCGTCAACGAGGCGCCGGCCTGGGTGGTGGACACGACGAGCGAGAACAAACGCTCAACCAGATCCTTGGCGAAATGGACGGCTTTACCGGAAGCCAAGCTGTCATTGTGGTAGCGGCCACGAACCGCCCCGATGTGCTTGACCCCGCTCTGCTTCGCCCCGGACGTTTTGACCGACACATCACAGTCGGTCGCCCCACGATGAAGGGCCGCGAGGCGATCTTCAAGGTGCACGTTCGCGACGTTCCGTTGGCCGATGACGTCGACCTTCGACGCCTCGCCGCCGGCACGGTCGGCTTAACCGGTGCCGATATTCGCAACATGGTGAATGAGGCTGCGTTGTGGGCAGCCCGCAACGACAAGAAGATCGTCGACATGAGCGACTTTGACTACGCTCGCGATAAGATCCTAATGGGTGCCAAACGCGAGGAAGTCCTTCAAGAAAGCGAAAAGGAAAAGACCGCTTACCACGAAGCGGGACACACGTTGACCGCTTGGCACCTTGATGGTGCTCACATCGTTCATAAAGTCACGATCATTCCTCGCGGTCGCGCTTTAGGTGTCACTCAGTATGTCCCCAACGAAGATCGTCTGAGTGTTTCCAAACGAGAGCTTGAACATCAGTTGATCGTGCTACTCGGGGGCCGAGCTGCCGAGAAGATTATCTACAGCGAAACATGCGTCGGTGCCGAGAACGACCTCGAACGGGCAACCAGCATTGCTCGTCGGATGGTCACTCATTGGGGAATGAGCCCTAAGATCGGTCCGGTAAGTTACAAGACCAGCGATGAAGACCCGTTCCTCGGACGCGAAATTCATCAGTCACGTCAATTCAGCGAGCACACGCAAGAACTGGTTGATGAAGAGGTTGCCCGATTGTTGATGGAGGCCGACCAAAAGGCCGAGCAACTACTTCGCGAACATCGTAGCGAACTCGAAAAGATTACTCGCGCTCTGTTGGAACATGAAGAACTTGGCGAAGCCGAACTGACTGACCTGATTGGTGAGTCGATCCAGGTTCGAATGCGAAAGAATGATGTTCCCGGCAAGATCGTGGCACCCGAAAGTGCTGCCGAACACCGTCCAGGACCTGTCATCAATCAAGATCAACCTTCGACTTAGTCCAGCGGCAACAGTCCAGCATGAGTAAGAAAAAGCGGCCCAAGCAACGAGCGGAGTTTCGCAAGAACTACCAGGGCCGCGTTCGAACTGGCGATTTGACTCGTGACTTTCATGATGGCAAGTCAGATCAATTGGCCGATGTTCGAAAAAGTGAACGCGTCAGCGGCAAGGGTGAGCTGACGCGTAAACGAACGGTCGCCGAGGACGAGTCCGTCAACGCTGGTGCCGGTAACGAAAACTTGCTTTACGGACGGGTGATCAGCGTACACGGACTCAAGTGTCGTGTACTCGATGACCAAGGCAACGCATTCGAATGCGCAATCCGGCAAGTCTTGAAATCAATGAGTATCGACGGACGAACCGCCGTGGTTGCTGGCGATCGCGTACGCTTTCGAGCCGAGTCGTCGATCGATGGCATGATTGAACAAGTCGAACCGCGACACGGCATCATCAGCCGAACTAGCCGAGGTCAGCAACACATCCTCGTCGCTAACGTCGACTACCTGTTGATCATTGCCAGCGCCGCAAGCCCCGAGATTAAACCGGTACTCATAGACCGCTTCTTGCTTACGGCTGCGCAGTGCAATGTTCAACCCATTCTGGTCGTGAACAAAGTAGACCTGATAGAGCCAGTGTTGTTGCAACAACTCATTGGCGTTTACGCGTCGCTGGGAACGCGCGTTCTAATGACATCGGCCGAAACCGGCGTGGGCGTTGATTACCTACGCCATCTGCTTGCCGGAAAGCAAACCGTCCTAGCGGGGCAGAGCGGGGTAGGGAAGAGCAGCCTGCTAAATGAAGTCCAACCGGGCTTAGGTTTAGCAGTGGGTAGAGTTAGCGATGACAATGACAAAGGACGCCACACCACAACTGCATCACGACTGATTCCCCTGGACGCGGGTGGTGCGGTCTTTGACACACCCGGGATCAGGCAGTTTAAGCTGTGGGACATTTCGGCCAGCGAAGTTGCCGGATTGATGCCCGATCTTCGTCCCTATGTTAGTGCTTGTCGGTATCCCGATTGCCTGCACCTAAGCGAAGATGATTGCGCCGTAAAAAACGCCGTCGCCGACGGTCGAGTCGATGCGCGTCGATACGACGCTTATTGCCACCTGCTCGAAAACGACCTGCTGCTCGATTCCATTTAAACTCAAGTGCCAAGCCATCTCTGATGCCTGCTCAATGCTACATCGGGGCATCGTCGTCGAACGAAAAGTCGTCGTCGTCATACTTGTCAGCGTGTTCGTTGTCGTCGTCGCTTCCAAGACCGACTTCCCCCGTGTCCCCTTCAATCAACTTTCGCATTAATTCGTCAATCGGATCATGGCGGATGGCAAGCGAGTCGTTGTGAGCGAGTTTGCGAAGATGAGGTCCAAACGAATTGGATTCGTTGACAACAACACTTAGCATTCGTTTGATCTGAGTATTGCTGATTTCGCCGTCTTCAATCGGCAATGCAGCCTCCACGACAACCTCGTCGGCACCGCTCAGTCGCCCAATGACCATTTGGTCGTTTCGATGTGCCATGGCTTCCCAAACACGACAACGCCCTGCGTGATCAAATTCGTCGAGGTGGACAAGCGGCTGGCTGCGGATAAGCAAGCACTCGCCATCTTCAAGCAGCCGAACATTGACTCCGGTTTTATTGCCAAACATCAAAAACCAAGATCCATGCTCAGCGTCTTCGCCCGCGCGAAAATAACGCAGTTCTTCTTCCTCAAAAAAAGCTTCGATTCGAAATTGGTTTACCGCCACGTCGTGCTCCTAAAATTTGAGTTCGTATCAACTCAGCCAACCTGATTGTCGCGGCTAGAGCCGAAAAGTCAAAATTTCAGTCTCTTCCTATACCCCAGAGAGAGGATTTAGCGGCCAAATCCGTGCCCAAAAGACTCTTTAGGAAAATTGACAACCAATGAAGCGGCAAGGTTCGGCAAGGTTCAGGGCGAATTCACGATGAGGCAGTCGCTGCGCTCACTTTTTGGACTCCTCGCGATGGACAGCCTACGCGATGATCTCACGACGGTTCTTTACGTAGTCCCACAACACGAACCGGTCCAAGTCACGCCCACTGGTGAAAAACACACGTCCCTTGGTCGTCTGAGCCAAGCGTTGAGCGAAACGAACATCCTCTTCGCTTTGTGACCAACTGGGAATCAAAAAAATGTTGATCGTGATGTCCTCTTTCTTACACATCATTGCTTCCCGCATCGTTGCTTGCTCGGTCCGCGGATCCGGCGGGTAGAGCATGAATAGTTTTTCCTCTTCGAAATGGGCGGTGGGCAGGCCATCGGTGATCAGCACGATCTGCCGATTTGGCGTATCACACGTCGCCAAGTTGCGACGCGCAAGTTGCAAGGAGTGTTGAATATTGGTGAAGTGAGGGTGAATCTGGGCCTCACTGATGTTGGGATCGCTCATGTCCGCGTACAACTGCACCCACGGATCATGGATGGTGACCGGCTTGGGCATCATCTCTATGATCTCGCCCGGAGTTCGCAATTTCGCAAAGGTATACATCTCGATGAATCGCAAGAAATCACCTGGGTATTCGCTTTGAATCAATCCCTGCAAGGCGAGAGCCATCCGCTTGACGTTGATGTATTGACCGTCATACCGCATCGAACCGCTCATATCCATGATGACGGCGGTAGCACATTTGGGATGGTTGCGAGTCTTATGAACTTCGATATCGTCGCTACGCAATCGAATCGGACGCTCGTCACCTTGCCGCAATAACGCATTGATTATCGTTTGCGGCAAATCAATGTTGGCGACACTATCGCCAAATTCATACGACTTGGTTTGCTGTAGCTCGACGGCTCCTTCACCAACAACGTCACCTTCGTGGCGGCCAGTACGCGAAGGGGCTAGTTCACTGAAAATCCGTTGGAGCAAACGTCCTTGAAAGATTTTGTAGGCCTGAGGGGTCAACCGAAAACCTTTCCCATCAGGATTTTTTTCCAATCCCTGACGTTCGGCCTGCTCCCGCATCAAGTTTTCGACTTGGCGACGCATCTCTTCGAGCTGCTCCATATCGCCAGGCTGAGCAAACTCAGACAGTAGATCCATGTCGATGATCCCGATCTGAGCGTTCTTGGCCGCTTCTTCGAGCTGTTTGAGCAACTCGTCGATCTTCTCCAGTTCATCTTTGACTTCAAGTGCCTTGGGAACACTCATCGACTCGTTGCCAGTGAACGTGTACTTCGTCGCCAATTCCTCGATGTTGTGCTTATCGCTCATACGTGCCGCAACTTGCATCAGCCCGCGAGCAAGTTCGCCGTTGTCATCGTCGGTGCGGTACCAAAGCTGTTCGATCATGTACGGCTGTTCGTACGTGACGGCTTGATGGAACGCTTTTTCCATCTTCTTGGGCACGTTCAGGTTTTTCGCAGTGTTTCGAAACGCCTTGCGGGCTTTCTTTTCAACCGCTTTTGTTTCGTAGGTCTCAAGGATCTTGCGTTTGCGTTCTTCAAGCATGGCACGAAGCATGTCCAAGCTCGGACCTAGTCCCGCAATCTGGCTCGGATCCAACTTAACGGCCCGTGCGAGTTCTTCTTCGGTAAGTTCTTTGTAGTTGCCGTACATCATCGCTTGCTCAAACGCCGGTGAGACCAAATCCGGTGGCGGTTGATTGGGCGGTGGGAACTGAACCGGATCGTACTTTTGATAGGCGTGAATCACGCCGCCGGGACGGTACATGCGGGAAGTCTGACGTTTGGAAGGTGAAGGGTGAAAGCTCGCCGCGGGAGCCAATTGGGATTATGACTCGTCGCGTAGAACGATCTAAATTTCGTACTGAATCTTTCCGTGCCGCTGACTACGGCTAATTTTGTCCAAGGCGTAGAGTCCGGCTAATACAAACTCAACACAACTTGCACGAACGGCTTCATTGTCGGAAGAATTCACTTCGAATGCCTTGTCCCACGCTGGCGGGACACTCTGCAACCGCTCTGCGTAATCACTGCTGGGAAGCATATCACCCACTTCGATCCGAACGCCGCTGCGGAAGATCTCAGCGATCTCGGCAAGCCCGTGTTCTTCGATGTACTCGGCAAAAACAACTTGAATCGCTTGCGCAATGGTAGCATCAAGCACTTGTTTTTCACCCATTTGATGAGTGCCCATCAAATCGAGTTCCAACTTGCCCAACGATGACGAATACAAATGCCCAAAATCGCTGATTCGAGGCACAGCCGGCTTTTCATTGTGAATGATGCCGCGCTGCCGTGCCGACGCTACCAACGTTCGGAAGTTCGCTAGTGAGAAACGAGCAGATACACCCGAGGCCTGATCGACATACTTGCTAAGTCGGGCTTGGTTTGTAATTTCCTCGACGAGTTGGTACATGAAATAGGGAACCTGAACGGGATACTCGCCCTCAAGTTCACGCCCCACCTCTTGCTGCAGAATCGCAATTCCCTGATCACGCTCGCTGGGATAGTGCGTTTGAATGATCGTACCGATGCGATCCTTCAACTGGGGAATCACCTTGCCACTACGGTTGTACGTCGAAGGATTCGCAGAGAACAGAATCATCACATCCAAGTTGAATTGGATTGGATAGCCACGAATCTGCACATCTCGTTCTTCGAGAATGTTGAACAAACCAACCTGCACAAGTTCATCTAGTTCGGGCAGCTCATTCATTGCGAAGATGCCACGGTGAAGCCGAGGAATCAGGCCGAACGACAAAGCTTCCTCGGCGCTCATGCTGACGCCGCCGGTCAGCTTTGCTGGGTCGATCTCGCCAATGATATCAGCAAACTTTGTTCCAGGGCTCAATCGTTCGGCATAGCGTTGATCACGATGCCACCATGCGATCTGGATATCTTCGGGATCGTGCTCGGCAACGAGCCGTTTGCCCAATGCCGAAATCGGGTTGGTTGGGTCTTCGTGAACGGGCAGATCTGGATGCTTGATGTACGGGATCCATTCATCCAAAAACCGCGTCAACATTCGCATGATGCGACTCTTCGCTTGTCCCTTTTCACCCAGGAACAACATGTCGTGTCCTGCCAGCAACGCGAGATTAATCTCGGGAATTACCGTGTCGTCGTAGCCTACGATTCCGGGAAAAAGTTCTGTACCTGCAGCGAGCATTCGCGTGAAGTTATCACGAATCTCGTCTTTGACCGATTTGGATTTCCAACCACTGTCGAGCAAACTTTGCAGCGTGGTCGGTTGGGGAGGTGCCAAAAGAGCATTCATTCGAGCTGACCTGAAAGTGTCCAAGACTGGTAATACGGCGATCGTTTGCGACTGCCGAATTGTAGGTGCTTGAACAGCGACTCGAGACACGAAGTCAAAAGTTTATCGACCACTTTTGCATGCACGAACTGAGCCAACCGAGTCCGATCGGACTATTTAACGGTTGGAAACCGTAAGGTGTGGTGGCAAGAGTTCCTCAATCGCGTCGATTCGGCGGCTAGCTTCGAGACGCTCGAGCCCCTCAGAGGAATCATGCACGCGATTAAGAATATCGATCGCATGCAATCGCACAGAGTCGCGCACACGTCCATCAAGACGCTCGGCAACCTTCTCCCATCGCAACGCAACCGAAAGCCAATCTTTCTGGAGATCTGCTACCGCATCGACCTGCTTGATCAGGGATATTTCTTGGCGAGCAACGCTGGCGATCTTAGGATCGGACGCTTGGTCGAGAAACGATAAACCGTCGCTCCAATTGCGAAGCATCAAACACAAATAACGTCCAAGCAATGGTGCCTCTTCGGTAGAGGTATCGACCATTGATATCATGCCATCGCGTTCCATCACGCGGCGGTACGATTTGGATAATCGTTCGCAAACCTTCAACGTATCCGCATTCTGATTCACGACCGAAGCGAGCGAGAAATCACTGGCAAGGGGAAGCGAACGTTGCATTGCGGCATGAATCTGGGCTGCAGCCTCAAGCGAATCGTTAGCGAAAACTCGCTCGAACAATTGCACACCTTCGCTTAGATACTGATCATGTTCTTCCGGTAGATTCAAAACCGATTGCAACTGCTCATAAGCGTCGGCAAGCGATTGATCCGCGTTACGCGAATCAAGCTCAACGGAAATTGCTTCCCGTGATTCAACAACGACCGACTCGGACCCAATTAAATCGGATTCGGAGCCTTCCATTGGCGTCACAGGTTCTTCAGATTCTTGATCGAACGAATCGAAACCCGCAAACGGATCGGGAAGGTAGTCTCCCTGCATGATCTCGGCGTTGTCAGAGGCCATGGGGATCTCAAGCGAGTTGTTACGATCAAGCGATCCAACATTTGCGACGCTTGCCAGGTCGTTTTCGCCCGGTGCCGCCGACGAAGACTGACTCGAAAGTTGTTTCTCGAGATCAACGATCACATCGGAATTAGATCGATCTGTCGCCAGACCATTTACGGGTACGTTATCCATGGAAGGGCTAGCAATGGCTGCGGCCGCTTCGGTGGGGATTTCAGTCGGACCTGGACTTGCAATGACCGGACCTTTTCCTGCAATGACCGGGGCAACCGCAGGATTCATCACGCCGATGGACAGGGGCGCAGCGGTCGGCGGCGCCGGTTCCTGATGAACGGAAGGTCCAGCGACTTTATCAAGAGGCGCCATTGCGTCATCAGACGCGGATGCGTCAACCGACGCAAGCATTGGATCACTGAGTTCGCTGGACTCCGTAGCGGACGATGCAGCGTCTAGCACTTCAATGTCTAAAGATTCACGCTCCTGAGCACCAACAATGCTTGAATCGATACTCGTTGACACACTAATCGCTGACGCATCAATCGACGTTTTGACAACTTCAGAAACGCCAGATTCGAGCTTTGGTTGCGCCATCTCGGCGGGGTCTTTACTTTGAAGATTGGTCGACCGGGATTCCAACAGCACGAACGAGACACTTCGGCGTATCGAAGCAACTCCCAATAAACTACCGATCAGCAACCCGCCCATCGCAAACGCCAACCAGGGGCCAACCAATCGATGACGGGCTCGTCGAAACTTGCGACTCAGTGGTGACGCAGATAGCAGATCATCGTCGCTAAGAGTGATTCGCCAAAGCTCTTCGCTGGAATCATCATCCTCATCACTATCCGAGACTGAATCGAAGCCTGCCTGAAAACTTGATGCCCCATCGACACGAAAAGCCGACTCCGGTGTGAATCCTGGAGGACGTCCAGCCAACAACAATGCTGACGCTGCCAAGAACTGTTCTTCCGAAAACCGAGTCTTGCCAGCGACATGCAGTGTGTTCGGCAAAATACGGCCGACGTAGGCTCGTTGGTGCGGATTCGACCGCTGACGAGGATCCATCAATCGGTAGGCGGAGGTAACCACGCGAGATAGCTGGCGCTCAACTTGTTCCGATGGCGACGCCAACTGTTGCTCTGCCAAAGTGTGGGCGCTACGTGCGGCCGCGCTACGAATCACACTGAGGCGAAACTCGTTGGTGCGAACACCTAAACGCCGAAAATCTTCAACGTTTAAGGCAATCGTTTCGGTGGGAGTGGTTGGCATCTTGAGCGGAGAACTTCTGAACCTGTGAGACGTTTGCTAGGCTCAAAAATTCCTCAACAAGGGCGGAGAAACGTGAAGGTGAGAAAATGTAGGTAGGAGCAAAGCTGCCGAATTCCATCGTGCAGGCTGCCCCTAGTATCGCACGATCGAGGGTACAGACACGATTTTCTTATGTCGGGAAACATAAATCCAGCGGGAAAAACAATGCTGAGGAGATAGACGCCCGTACGGCTGGGCTAATGGTGTCCGAGGTGATGAATTTTCTGAAGCATTGCAATAACTAACCCCACAAGAGGAGTAAAACGCCTCCTTCAAGCCTCAGAATTGCAAGCAATAAAACCGCTTTCACCGAACGATCACACCATTTCCAATGATCGCAACGCCGAATCAAGGGATGGTAATTTCCAACCAAACTGCTCGTTTGCGATCTGCTCGACGTCGCGCGTCCTCGAGGATGGTTTCGAGATTTCCATCGTAGTTGTGCCGGATTGTTCGTGATCCGTAATGAACAACGATCTCACGATTCAGATCGAGCCCGGCCTGAGGACGAAGCAGCAATCGCACTCGATCCGCCGGTGCCTTGAACCTGATTTGGTTGCCCTCGTTGATTGTTCCTTCAACTGGCTTCGATCGAATTTTAGGTGCGTCGTCCCACAGGATCGGATCGATTGCGGTGCCGGGCTTCAAATCTAATAACTCCACCCACCAAAAAAACTGGTCGCCCTGGCGGATCATGTTTGCTTCAAATTCTCGAGGTATCGGTCGTCGCACATGGGCCGAACTCGACATCCACTCAAAGAACCTGGGCGTCTCCTCATAGAAGTACTCACGCCCTCGGCCCCGATACATCACCACCAATGCATCGTGCTTGTACGACATGTAATCGTCCATGATGCCGCCGCTTGCCCGGCTTCCGTCGAGTTCCCCCATCACGAGATACATCGGCACGTATCGCGAATTGGGCTCGTAGTGATGAACCGTTTTGTCCGGCGTGGCACTAATTGCAATCAAGCCAGCCCAAAGATCAGGATGAGCAAGGGCAATGTCCCATGCGGCCGTTCCACCTTCACCTTGGCCAGCCAGAAACACTCGATCGGAATCTATCGAACATCGCCTCATTGCATCTCGCATTGCCGCCAACACTCGTTCATGTTCGGCGGGCGTGTACTCGTACCGGCGTTGAGCAGGCCGACTCCAACGTGGTGCGACGACGATGAACCCATGACGCGAAGCGTGACCAAGCCGAGATGCTAATCCACCTTCGGCTTGCTCGTCATTCAACTGATCGTCTAGTTGTTGCGTGACAGACCCGACACCTCCCGACCACCAATCAATCTGTGCGGCGTGATCACTTCTCGCCGGATGCAGCGCAATGAGGCACGGGTAAGATCGAAGCGGATTGTATTCTGGAGGTAACTGAATCACATACTCGGCAAGATCAGTTTGCACCGAATGCATGCCTTCCACACGATCACTCGCCGACCCTTCGGGCCACGATCGCGTGGGCACAAGCAATGGCAACATCTTATCGATGTACTCTGCCTGAGCCCCTTCTAAACTCCTAAGTTGATCCAGGATCGCTTGGTGTCGATTTCGATCGTCGGTCCCCAAGTAATCGGCAACCAAGTCGCGAACCTGAACCAAAGACGTCACCACGCTAAGGTTTTGCTCGCCTGCCCCCGCCCCCATCAACCAACCCGAAATCGCCAACGCAACGCGGTTGTCCAAAGCAATTGTTTCGGACTCACCCAATCGTGAGTAATCACTCAGTCGCGACAGAGTATCGGCGGATAATCCCTCGCTGATCTCTTGCACAATTGCCTTCAGCTTTCCTTGATCTGCGGCGGCAAGCTGTGCGACCTGTTCGGTCAGCAGCCCGGTCAACCGTGCTGCTTCGAGTCCAGAGGTCTCAATTTCTTTGCGTGCATCCTGAACTTGCAAACGAGTGATTCGCCCAACATCTTTGACCGGGAAGTTATCGAGGATGCGGGCCGCCAACCGATGCTGCCCCGCTTTATTTCGGATTTTCGCTTCATCCAAAAGTTGAGATGCCTGCCGCTCGGTAAGAGCAAGAACCTGCTTCGGCAGATCTGTTTCTTCAGGAAAATCAATGATCGTTTGCTGCAACGCTCGTTTTGCATCGCCGAACCGATCAGCAGAAATGTAAAACCGCACGATCTCTAATCGCGCATTCAAGTCGGTTTCATCAAACTGCGTTTTGAAGAACGCATCCAACGTGCTGGAGTCCATTGTGCTGGTGGCAACACGCATTTCCCAAAGCAAAGACGGTTGTCCTTGGGGAGGCTTAAGTGCCGACAAGACTGCGTACCGCGGGTTAAGTTCCGTGATGCCCTGGATGACTTTTACCGGGCCCGTCGGCCCGCGAATTTGCAACAACCGACGCCCGAATTCATTGAAGGGCGATACACCGAGCACGCTGCCCAATCCGCCCACCGATTTTCCGCCTAAAGGGATTGGCTGCCAAAAGTCGATCCGTTGATCCAGATTCGGTTTGTCGATCGGAGGCACGGACACCATTCCTTTGCCATGGAAATAATGTCGTCGCAATCCATCCTCGATCAGCCAGATAGGCCGCGAAGTGAGCTGGGTGGTCGTGGACGCGCCAAAGCCCTCCTTTAGCGTTGCGATCTCGGCCTTTGACCCAATCACAACCATGCCGTTCTGCAATTGAAAAACCTGCTCGGTGTAAGCCGGCTTAACCATCATGAGCACAAGCATGAATCCGAAAAGCGTCGGGCATCGCTTGAGCATTAGACTTCGATCGAGAATACCTCGGGGATTATTCATGATGTTCGATCCCCGCGACCGCCAGCTAAAATTTTCACAGCCCGACGAAGCGAACGACCAATGGGCGCCACACCTTCACGGACGGATTCTACCGCTGGCATGGTTTGGTCGATCCAGTGCTTAGCATCCACCCAAGACTCAGTTCCCATCGGATTCCACAACGATGTGGATTCCGAATGAGCCACGGCTGCGATTCCAAGCGCCGGCATACTTGATGCGGCAGAAAGCTTAGACACCGAGGCCCCTTTCGACGAAACAACCGCTTGCTGATTACTATGCAGTCTTTGAACTGGAACACTCCGTGGAACCAAGACACTTCGCGCATCAATGCGATTGAGTTCAACGCCTTGGAGTTCACTCTCGTTCACACCGATGGGATCAAACGGTGAAGCAGCCAGGTCAGGGCTAACGAGGCTACCTTCTCTTTGCGATGGATCGTCCCCACCAGGCCGCGAGTGTACAGGCAACATTTCGTCTGACGTTTCGATTTGCAGCTTCGCGATATTTGTTGTTGAGCGTGACTGATGAAATTGAATCATCGCCCACATGATTGTCGCAGCGACCGCCATGGTCGCAATCGTCCGACGCGACCTACGTGGTTGAGCTGGCGTGCTTATTCGCTGCGTTACGTTTGGGTCGTCCACAATATGTTTGCGAGAAGCAGAGTTGCCAAAAACGGGGTCGTCCGAAAATTGCTCTGAACGAAAGGCGACGGCGTCGAGTTGGCAAACCATTGAGAAACGTGCGCCACAACCCGCACACAACTGAGCGTGGCCGCACAACTCCGCATTTTGACTTGGCGATTTTCGCTGGTCGAGAACATCGTTCAGAAGCTCGGCAAATTGATCGCAACTCATGTTATCGATGGTGGGGTCACTATCGCTCATACGTTGACCTCCCGATTCGACAACGAAGACCTTGATGGCTGAGCGGGTTGTCGCCCAATGACTTCGCGACATCGCAGGTGATCAATGATCTGCAAACGTGCACGATGAACCCAGGTCTTTACGGTACCGATAGGATGCCCCATCGATTCGGCAATTTGCTCGTAGGAACTTTGCTGGTGGTGGAAGAGCTCAAACGCAATCCGATGATTCGCGGGTAGGATCGTCATCGCCAATTTCAGCTCTTCACTGAGCTGCTCCGCTGCACGAGCTTCATTCTCGATGTCGGCGGTCGGCTCGATCACTGGTGTTAGCGAACGAAATTGCCGCCTAGCAGCCAGGAAACTACGACACCGATTCCCAGCGATCGTCACGATCCAGGGCTCAATTGGCAAACGTTGATCCCAGTGATCAAAATACCGAATGATGCGTGAGAAGGTCTCTTGCGTAACGTCCTCGGCATCTTGCTGATGACCGAGGAATCGCAGACAGACCCGGAAGATCAACGAATGATAGCGGTCCGCGAGAACGGCTAGCATCTCGCGTTCGTCACTTGGCAGAAGGTTCGCAGGGAGCAATGTTGCGTCGATGGATTTGGAATGCTCCATGAATCATCTCGCAAGTGAGGTGGGGTACTGAGGACTGCGTTAGCTCTCGTCGAACAACGTAGCAGACATCCCGATCACCAAATTTATCTAAATTTCCGCGAATGCGAAGATAAAGGTTGAAGCTATCGACCGCTAAAAAACCGCTTCAGGGCGTTGTCCGCTGCATCACGAGAATTATCGGTCATCGCCTTCTTCAGTCCATCAGGCAATTTACCCGGTTTCTTCTTTTCAGGACGTTTGCGTACGGTGCTATCGTCAGAGTCCTCAACCGATAACTCAGTGCTGTCGCCCCCGGATGATGATTCTTCCATCTGGTCCATGCGGAATTGCCGCGTCTCGGGATCCGACAATTTGCGGACACGATCGATTTGATCCGCTTCGTCTAGCCACGAGCTAACGTCGACCGCTTCAAACTTACTATCCTGAGAACCAGCCTCTACCATCCGCGATGCAGCGTCACCAACGTCTGCGACTTCAGGCTTCTTGGCGGCTTGCAGTCCATGTTCGATCAGAACTTCAAAGTTGAGCTTGCCGATTCTTAGTTGGTCACCAGCCTTAAGCACCTTGGCTTTATCAACTGGCAATCGCTGATCATTAACAAAAGTGCCGTTGCGACTCTTCAAGTCTTGGACCAAGACACGATTGTCTTTCAAAACGATGATGCAGTGCTTGCGACTAACGGATTCACTCTTGGGACGAAGCTGACACGACTCGCTTCGGCCAATGAGGAATTTCTCGCTAGAGATTGCAATCTCTTTACCTTCATGGCTGCCCGTTTGGACCTTGAGCTTTACCTGCATGGATCACCTTGAAGAGATTTGACGAGCGATTGATATAAACTTGGATGCGACGATGTGACTTGCAGGCCCACATCCATCGGCGAATATTTGGCTACGAACGAGCACACGTTCACGGACGAACATACTGCGAATGATGTGCCGGAAGTAGGCGGTCCCTTGGGGGGCTTGACCCGACCACAATCTATCCTCGCTAAGACGCTCCGCGTCCATGTACGAACACCAAATTAGGACTTAAGACAAGCTGAATCTTTCAGGGTTAATTATCGGCAGTACCGAATCGCATCGCCTCTATTCTACGCACAATTTTGAGTGAGAGAATGCCGATCCGGCAAGTTCAACGGCATCTTATACCACCTTGGGCAATTTTAAAGCGACTTAACCACCCACCAGAGGCATAAACGAGTCATCTAGCGACGATGCATCCAAGCGTCGCTACCAAATCGCTCATCCGCAATCTCAGCCATTCGGGCAAGTTCATCTTGAGTTGGTTGTGATGCCACCAAGTTCAGATTGAGCTCTTGCCCCAACTGATCTGCGATAGGCGAAATCAGTTCTCGAGGGACGCCAACCTTTGCCCCCAGATCTCGGATACCTGGTAACTCTGGAGCAAGCGAACTAGCACGCACGAGCAAACTTCCATGCTGCAGTACAGAAACCCGCCCACGTCGCTGCGCGCTACCGAGCACTTTGTAGCCGGCGACAATCAAGTCCTGCTCGGTCCGACGTTGAAAGCAGAGGAAAGGCTGGTCCCGACGGGCTTGCCCATCTGTGTTGGAAGCAAGTGCAGTTCGCGTGCGGTGATAGGCCGCTGAGTGATAAAAGGGAATCGCAGTTACTCCGATTCCGGATAGGACGTTGGCTATCACGCGATGGACTTTTTGATACAGCTCTGCATCTGCACCACGTCGACTATCAACATTTCGAACGACCAGACTGTAGGTCAATTCGTGTTCATGCAAAATCGCACCACCACCCGAAGCGCGACGAACACAAGCCGCCGATTGACTGGGGACGTGCTGACCACGCTGGTCGTAAGCCTGGAAATATCCCAGCGAAAGTGTGGGGACCTTCCAAGTGTAAAATCGTAAGCACGCGGCAGGTGCGGCTAATTCATTTTCAACAACCGCGTCGCGGTGCGTCGGATGACCGTCCTCATGAACACCACATTCAGAATCATCAC
Organism: Rubripirellula amarantea; assembly: GCF_007859865.1. NCBI lineage: Bacteria > Pseudomonadati > Planctomycetota > Planctomycetia > Pirellulales > Pirellulaceae > Rubripirellula > Rubripirellula amarantea. Next base: position 849,662 of record NZ_SJPI01000001.1, read on the forward strand.
TGCGTCCTGAGTCACCACGTTCCGATGAGCCAACACGTTCCGATGAGTCAACACTTTGTCCAGAATTGACAGCACCAAGCCGATCCATCGACTCTAGCAAGGCTTGGTCCAACGCCATGTTATCGGCTGGAGCCATCGGCTCGGAAACAATCAAACGCCCCCAGGATTGATTCGTCACTTTCAGCCCGAAGCAGCGCACTGTTTTTCATAAGCAGCGTGATCGAGCAGTTTCTCACGCCCAGCATCGCCATCCACTTTGACTCGAATGATCCAACCAAAGTCGTATGGATCATCGTTAAGTTGCTCAAGCGAATCAGGTAGTCCTTCGTGGACTTCCACAACGGTGCCACTGACGGGACTGTAAAGCGGGCTGACTGCTTTGACCGATTCGACTTCACCAAATTCATCGCCGAACTCAAGCACTTTGCCTACTTCTGGCAAATCCATGTAGACCAAATCGTTGAGCTGTTCGATGGCAAACGCAGAAATCCCGATCGTGGCGATTCCATCCTCACCAGCAAGGTCCAACCATTCATGCGTTTGAGCGTAGAGCAACTTTGACGGATCACGAGACATGAACGTTTCCTCGGGGGCGAAGTTCACAAGATGAAAACTGAAACAGACAACAACGATGAGCTTACCAAGATTCACTGACCTTCAAAAGAACGCCACCCCAGCTTGGATTTGCTGTCGCGTTTGCCACTGGGACCACTTATTTTGCGCGACGATAGAAAGGCAGTTTGGTAGCGACCGCCTCGGCATTTTTCCCGCGAATGTCGATGGTGTAGCGAGGTAGATCCGCCACACCGGCGTCAATGTATGCCACGGCAATCGCTTTGCCCAACGTGGGGGAAGGACCGCCACTAGTGATCACTCCCACAGGTTCGCCGTTGGGTCCTAGAACCGTTGATCCTTCACGCGCGGGGCGCTTGCCTTCAAGGATTAGCCCACGTCGCACTCGCTTGGGCCCCTCACTGGCGATCTGGCGTAATGCCTCGTCACCGATAAACCCACGACCTTCAAGATTGCAGGCGAAAGTTAAGCCTGCTGTGATCGGGTCGATGGTTTCGTCGAGTTCATGTCCGTAAAGTGGCATCGCCGCTTCAAGCCGCAAGGTATCGCGTGCTCCGAGTCCAGCCGGTGCAAAGCCAGCCTCGCGACCGCACAACAATACGTTTTCCCAGATACGCGTTGCTTCCTCGGCCCGGACGATCAGCTCGAAACCATCCTCGCCAGTGTACCCCGTGCGACTAATGATGACTGGTTTGGAAAACTGATCCGTGATGACCGTGCGATAGTACTTCAAGCGTTTCGGGTCAAACTTAAACAATCGCGAGCATACTTCCATCGCCATCGGACCTTGGACAGCGATCATCGCCGTCAATTCCGTTCGATCCGAAACCGTGACAGTGGGATAGTCAGCCAAATGCGGCACGATCCAATTTAGAATTTTCTCTCGATTGGACGCATTAACGACCATCAAGTGGAAACGACGTTGGGAAGGCGTTTCTAAGTTTGAAACCAGCACATCATCGAGGACACCGCCATCGGCATTGCACATCAATCCATATCGAACTGTACCGATGGGCATATCGCTAACGCGGCGAGTTAGAAGATGGTCAAGCAATTGCTCGCTGCCATCGCCGTCAAACCGCAATCGCCCCATGTGGGATACGTCAAATAGGGCAGCAGAAGTCCGGCAAGTTTGGTGCTCGGTGACGATCGACGAGTACTGAATCGGCATTTCATAGCCGGCGAAGGGAACCAAGCGGGCACCGGCGTCACGGTGCCACTGAATCAAGGGTGTTGCATGCAGGTCAGTCGAAGTCACGGAAATTTCACTCGTCAAAGAAGGGAAGGGACTCACACAATGTACGCATCCAAGCACAACCAGTAACCTACCCAACGGCAAGCGACCGCTCCCAAGCGAGGGCATATCGTCGCTAAGATAGTTAAGGCAACGATCGCGCCTGCTACCCGCAAGTCGATGGCGGATCGCAGACCATTGCAGCCATTGCCTATCGACTCTGACTCTCACTTCCCTTTGACGCCGCGAGCCTGAATGTCTGTTTTGCTTCCCGTGATTGATGCTGGATTGCCCACGGGTATTGTGGCGCCTTTTGGACAACGAATCCGTCAGCTCGATGGTGATTTCACACGCACCTCTTTGGCGAATTTGCAAATCAACTTGGGAAAACTGTGTAATCAGACCTGCACACATTGCCATGTCGAAGCGGGGCCCACAAAGACTCGCGAGAACATGAACAGCGAGGTGGCGGACCGGGTAATGGAGCTAGCGTCGCTGACTAAGCGATTGCAAACGGTTGATTTGACTGGTGGCGCCCCCGAGATGAACCCTCACTTCCGTCGCTTGGTTCGATTCTTTCGTTCTCGCGATTTGCAAGTCATTGACCGTTGCAATCTCACCATCTTGACTCAGCCCGGCTATGAAGACTTAGCGGACTTCTTAGCGGAACAAGGCGTCAACGTCGTTGCCTCGTTGCCATGCTACTTAGAGGACAACGTTGACGGCCAACGAGGCAATGGAGTGTTCGCTCGCAGCATCGAAGGCATTCGCATGCTCAACGAACGAGGCTACGGAAAAACATTACCGCTCGACTTGGTCTACAACCCAACCGGACCATCGTTGCCACCTGACCAGACCGCTTTGCAAGCGGATTACAAACGCGAACTGAAGGCACGCTACGACATTGAATTTAACTCGCTGTTCTGCATCACCAACATCCCAATCAAGCGGTATGCCCAGTATCTTGCCAAACGGAACAAGCTAGATGACTACATGCGTTTGTTGGCCGATAGTTTTAATCCAGCCGCCGTTTCGTCGGTGATGTGCCGGTCGTTGGTTTCGATCGGTTGGGACGGGGCAATCTATGATTGCGATTTCAATCAGATGCTCGAAATACCATTGGCCGGAGAGCCGCGTCAGTCGGTTTGGGACATCAACACATTTGACGATGTCATCCATAAGTCAATCGCTACAGCCGATCACTGCTATGGCTGCACCGCCGGTTCGGGCAGCAGTTGCGGCGGAGCCATTGTAAACGAGTGATGGTCCTGTACATGTATGCTTGCCTTACCTTTCTTGAGTTGATGCCTAGATGTTGAACACTGAATCCGCCGTACGTGATCGCTACACCGACGCTGCTCAAAATCAGGAACCCGCCCTTTGTTGCCCCGTCAATTATGACCGACGATACCTCGAAGTAATTCCGCAAGAGGTGATCGATCGAGACTACGGGTGTGGCGATCCGTCAAAGTATGTCAACGCCGGCGAAACGGTTTTGGATCTCGGCAGCGGAGGCGGAAAGATTTGCTTTATCGCTTCGCAGGTGGTCGGCAATCAAGGAAAGGTGATTGGTGTCGATATGAACGACACCATGTTGGAATTAGCTCGCCGCAGCCAACGTGAAGTGGCACAGAAGATTGGCTACGACAACGTGACCTTTCATAAAGGCAAAATTCAAGACATGGTGATCGACCGTGACCGCGTGGACGCGTACTTGGCTGAAAACCCAGTACAGGACGAACCTGGGCTACAGCGGCTCGAGGCGTTCATGACAAACATGCGGCAACAGTCACCGATGATCGCTGACAACTCCATCGACGTCGTGGTTAGCAACTGTGTGCTCAACTTAGTCGACGGCAATGAGAAGGAACAACTGTTCCGCGAGATATTCCGGGTACTCAAGATCGGCGGCCGGGCGGTCATTAGTGACATCGTCAGCGACGAGGCGGTACCGTTGGCGATGCAGCAGGACGCTAATTTATGGAGCGGCTGCATTTCCGGCGCGTTTCAGGAACGGGAGTTCTTACGCGCGTTCGAGCGAGCGGGTTTCATGGGTATTCACATGCCGGTTTTGCAACCAGAGCCCTGGCAAACAGTGCAGGGCATCGAGTTTCGATCAGCCACCGTGATCGCGTACAAGCCAGATCCCAGCGGTTGTTTCGAACACAACGAAGCGGTGATCTACCGTGGGCCATATCGACAAGTCACCGATGATATGGGCAATGTGTTCGAACGCGGTCAACGCACAGCCACTTGCCGAAAGACATTCACGATGATGACATCCGAACCCTATGGTGATGACTTCATTGCGGTTTCTCCGCTGACACCGATCAGTGCGGATGACGCCAAACAATTTGATAGTTCCGCGAATGCTCTTCGTTCCCCTCGCGTGACCAAAGGCAAGAACTTTGACTTGACCATCATGGGCCAAGATTGCTGCGGCGAAGAAAACTGCTGCTAACTCGAGTGACTGACCGTTAGTTCTTCAACGTCATAGGCGCACTCGCATCAAACGAAATTTTCGACGACACCGATCCCATCGATTCCAACGCGGCGAAGCAAATTCGCGACTTGAGTCAACGTGTCCGGCGTGCTCTGGTTGACGTCGTGAACAATCACGGCGCTATCAATCACAGGAGCCAAAATCTGTGCTGCTTGAAGATCGAGCACGGGACCATCAATGATTAGCAAATCAAAGTGCTTCCGCAATGATTCAATCATATGAGCACACTCTATGTGCGATGGCTGGTCAGCCGGACGCATCGGCAAGAGAGGCAGGAACGTCAAATTATCTTCAATTGCATGGACCGCGATCTCTCCGATCGGCAATCGTTGGCGGACATGCTCAATCCAGCCGAAATCCAAATCCAGGCGCAGATCATCGGCAAGCGTAGGATCAGCTAAATCGGCATCAATCAACCCGACGCGTAGACCGGACGATGCAGCGGCAAGTGCAGTTCCAATAGCAACCGTCGAACGCCCTTCGCCCGCCAGCAGACTGGTGATCAACATGGTCTGCAATCCTCCCGTCGCGGCTTCGCTGATGCGATCAGCAAGATCCTGAAAAAGAGAACCTTCGAAGAACAAGTCGGCAATGGTTTGAGGGACGTCAAAAACCTCTACCTCCCAACTGGCCCGAATCGGAGTCGTGACGCCCACACCGGAAGAGGTTGGTGATTCATCGACCATGCGACGGTCGTGTTCGCGTTGGAAGTGAGGCTGGGTTTCTGTTGCGGACGCTGCATAGTGATAGGTTGACTCCGCGGGCGTGATTGGCTCTGCGGGATAGGTTTCCACGAATAAGCTTGGCGAAGCGGCGTGCGACTCCGGTGCATGCTCAGGTTCAGAAACGGGCGGCTTCGTTGAAGATGGGGTTCGAGGGATCGAATATGCCGTGTGGATGTGCTGAAGGTGTCGGTCATCTATCCGAGTTTCCACGACATTTGCACTCACCTGCGATCGCGTGGTTGCTGGACTAGCGACTGGCACATGACTGGTATGAGTGGCGATTCGCTGGCTACCACTATCGATACGCGTGATGGCATCGTCGACCGTACGAACCCATGTCTCAGGCGTACGAATCGCCTCAGTCGTACGATTCAGCTCGGTGGCGTTCGCGTGTTGAACACGATTCGCGTCTTGCTCAGCCGCCGATATGGTCGGATTGCTGGGCTTGCTTTGGCTTTGACGAGCGAACGCTTTGACGAAGGCTTGACCGGTCGTACTCATGATAAAATCGCGACAGTGAAAGATTGGCAAAAGACAGTGAGGAAAATCGACAGCCTCGGAACTAGGAAGCGTCCGGAGCTACGCTTGGCATCGGCGGCAGGTACTGCAACCAATCGGCAACGCCGGCGGGTGTAGCCGATTCTTCGTAAGCAGCGTCGAACTGCATCGGAGCGGAATCCGCTGCACGTGCCGCCATTTCAAGTTCTTCAAGCGAAGGTGCATCGATCGAAGGGCGATTCGGCATGCGACTTGATGCTGGACGAATCACGGAACCGTCGGAAGATGACGATTGTGCGAAATTCGATGAATCGAAACCTGATCGCGTCAGGGATTCATCCGATGGTTCGACTACCGATTCACTGCTCGCGGCGTCGTTGCTAGCGATCGTCGAAACAGCCGGCGACCCAAGCGAAACGGTCGCATCCATTTGGTCGGGCCGAGTTGGTTCAGGTCTAACTCGCGAATTTTCGCCAGGAACACCATGGTCGGTGTGTGCATGCGCGGCCGATGCCGAATCACCCGCCAAATTGTATGAGGGAGCTGCACCGTGCGCGACAGACGCATCGCTTGGTCGCGCCGCGGAAGGCGTTTGAGAAGATGGCGTCATCAATCCCGATGTCGATGATCCCGATGCCATCTTAGTCGAGCTAACACTGTCCAACGGAACTTGTTCGCCACTGGGCGCGGAAATCCCGAGCTCATCTGAAACCACAATCTCACCCGCATCGAAATCCAACACTGATTCCGATGCAGCGAATTGATCTTCAGGAGTCGACGATCCCCGACGACTTGTCCATACCGCTGCCACAACGACGATCAGCAGCAGCACAACGCCTTTGCGATGGGCAACCACCGTTTCCATCCAACTACGACCGGCAGGCTGTCCTTCGTCGCGACGATGACCAGCGGACCGAACCTCGGTTTGCTGATTTGCATCTTGTTCGGACGAGACCATGTGGTCGAGGTTGCCGTTTTGGCCGAAGCCTGCCTCGCTACGGACATGCTCGGCGAATGCATTGTCGCCCAGTGCTTCCGGAGCGGGTCGACCGAGGCCGAGGTCCTGGTACCGGTCGGCTGAAAAACCGAAACTCGGTGACTCTGCGGACGCGAACTCGTTTCTCTGTGCAGTTTCGATCGCTGAACTGGCTGGTTGCTCAGCAAAAGAGGACGCCTTGGCCTCCGCACCTCGAGCTGTTGGAGTCAGATCTCGCAACTGGAACAACGTGGGTGGCAGATCGGTAGATCCTAGTTCTGCAGCGTTGGCCGTCGACGCAGGCTTGCCTGCCTGCCAACGACTGTCGTTGTTAGGCCGATTCGGCGAGACAGTCATACGAGTGTCCTGGTTTGAATGAAAAAAGTCTTGGGGAACATAAAATGACTTGGCTCATTTGCAGTGAAACGAGCGGTCGACGCCGGCAAAGACGTCAACGATCCCCCATGGAATGCATGCACTCTTCATTTATCGGATCGGAGTGTTCACATCTTGAGGGATCTGCGGAATAGACAAACTCGAACGATCAGGCAAGATTGAATAGCGAATTCAGTGGTCTCGAAGTGCCTAAGTGACCAAAAATCACGTTCCGGGGACTCAACCTCGCCTAATCAAGTTGCAAATCAGCTTGCTCAATCGCGTCCCGGGCCACTTGGAAAGCTGCGAACCGGGAACAAGCTGTGGACATTCAGCGAAAACCAGCCAAAATGCTGGTCTCGGCCCTCGGTGTTCTTATGCTCCGTGGCCAAGAGCCCCTGCGTCGTCAGCGATTCGCTGACCGCTCCCCATCACAGCATTTCCTACCCGTCATGCTGCGATTTCAACTCTAGTCGTGAAACTGACCCGAATCCCATGCTTCAACCCAACGCTACTGAATCCCAGCTCAACGAATTGATCCGCGAACGAGTATTGCTGCTCGACGGAGCGATGGGGACGATGATTCAGCGTCTCGGATTCGATGAAGCTGCTGTTCGAGGGGACCGATTCGCTGATCACCACAAGGATCTGAAAAACTTTTCCGATATCCTGTGCCTCACGCATCCTGACAAGATCACCGATATTCACGATGCCTACTACGCTGCGGGCAGCGATATTGTCGAAACCAATTCGTTCGGTGCTTCGCCCGTGGGAATGATCGAATTCGATCTTCCCTTGGAATTGGTTGACGAGATCAATCACGCTGCCGTCGCGTGCGCTAGAAAGGCGGCCGATAAGTGGACAGAGAAGACTCCCGACAAACCTCGCTTCGTGGCTGGGTCAATCGGTCCGACAACTCGCCAGCTTGCAATTAGCACCAAAGAAGACCCCGCTCACCGTGACACTACGTTCATGGAGATGGTCGAAAGCTATCGTGCGCAGGTCAAATCCCTTTGCGAAGCTGGCGTCGATATCCTGCTTCCCGAAACAGCCATCGATACGCTTAACCTGAAAGCGTGCTTGTTCGCGATTCAAGATTACTTTGATGGTGGAGGCCGCCGCGTGCCCGTGATGGCATCGGGAACCTTCGCCGATGGTGGGCGAACATTTGTGAGTGCACAAAGCGTCGAAGCATTCTGGACCGCGATCAACCACTTCCCGTTGTTGTCGGTCGGGATGAACTGCGCTCTTGGGCCTGACGTGATGCGGCCGCACATCGAAGAGTTGTCCAAAGTTGCTGGGATCCCGATCTCATGTCACCCCAACGCTGGACTGCCCAATGAAATGGGGCAATTCGACCTGGGGCCTAAAGCGATGGCTGACAAAGTCGGCGAATACGCTGAAAACGGTTGGATCAATATTCTCGGTGGCTGTTGCGGCACCACGCCCGATCACATCGCGGCGATGGCTGAACGCGTTAAAGGTCTCAAGCCAAAGCAGGAGTCATCGATTCCTTCCTACACGCGATTATCGGGCCAGTTGCCGATGGTGATGCGTCCGGAAATCCCATTCACCATGGTCGGCGAACGCACCAACGTCACTGGCAGCCGAAAGTTCGCAAACCTCATTCGCAACGAAAAGTTTGAGGAAGCGGTCGAGGTCGCTCGCGAACAAGTCGAAAACGGTGCAACCATTATCGATATCAACTTCGACGATGCGTTGCTTGATGGCGAAGAGGCAATGACTCGCTTTTTACGTTTGATCTCTGGTGACGATGTCGCGGCATCAGTGCCCGTGATGATCGACAGCAGCAAATGGGAAGTGCTTGAAGCGGGGTTGCGAAACGTCCAAGGTAAAGCGATCGTCAATTCGATATCGCTCAAGGACGGTGAGGCCGAATTCCTTCGCCGCGCAAGGCTTGTGCGCAAGTATGGTGCCGCCGCTGTCGTGATGGCTTTTGACGAAGACGGGCAAGCCGCCGACGAGGACAACAAAGTTCGCATCTGCAAACGCGCCTACAAGTTGTTGACCGAGGAAGCCAACTTCCCGCCCGAAGACATCATCTTTGACCCGAACATTTTGACCGTCGCAACGGGCATGGACGAACACAACAACTATGCGGTTGATTTTGTAAACGCCGTCGCTCGGATCAAGAAAGAGTGCCCGGGCGCAAAAACCAGCGGTGGTGTCAGCAACATCAGCTTTAGTTTTCGCGGCAACGACCCCGTGCGTGAAGCCATTCATAGCGCGTTCCTCTACAAGGCCGTTCAAGCGGGCCTCGACATGGGCATCGTTAACGCTGGTCAACTTGAAGTCTACGAAGAAATCCCCAAGGACTTGCTCGAACGAGTCGAGGATGTGCTTTGGAATCGACGTGATGATGCCACGGACCGCATGCTCGAATTCGCAGAATCGGTGAAAGGCACCGGTAAAAAGAAATCCGGTGAAGACCTAACCTGGCGTGAACAACCAATCGCTGGCCGCATGCAGCACGCGTTGATCAAGGGAATCGACAAGTACATCGTCGAGGACACCGAAGAAGCGAGGCAACACTATGACAAGTGCTTGCACGTGATCGAAGGCCCATTGATGGACGGCATGAGTGTTGTAGGCGATTTGTTCGGCCAAGGCAAAATGTTCCTGCCGCAAGTCGTCAAAAGTGCTCGTGTGATGAAAAAGGCAGTTGCCTACCTTGAGCCTTTCATGGAAGAGGAAAAGCGGCTTGCTGGTGTAGAGAACGACGCGGCGCGTGGCAAGTTCTTGATCGCAACGGTCAAAGGCGATGTCCACGACATTGGTAAGAACATTGTGGGCGTCGTTTTGCAGTGCAATAACTACGAGGTTATCGACCTCGGCGTGATGGTATCGTGCGAAAAAATCCTCGAAGAAGCCATCAAGCAAGGTGCCGACATGATTGGCTTGAGTGGGCTGATCACGCCTAGCCTTGATGAAATGGTTCATGTCGCTCGAGAGATGAAGCGAGCCGGTATGACCATGCCGTTGCTTGTCGGCGGAGCCACCACTAGCGCGAAGCACACTGCCGTTCGTATCGCTCCGGCTTACGATGGTCCAGTTGTGCACGTGATGGATGCTAGTCGCAGCGTCGGCGTGGTTGAAAAGCTACTTAGCACAGACAACCGAGACGCTTTCTTAAGGGCCAACGTCGAAGAGCAAGAAAAACTCGCTGCCAGTTATCGTGAGCGGACTCAAAAGCTAACGCCTTACGCTGATGCGTTGAAGAATCGTTTTGCTACGGACTGGAAAACAGTCCAGATCGATAAGCCGGAATTTACCGGAGTGCGAGTCTTGAAGGACTACTCACTCGCTGAGATTCGTCCTTATATCGATTGGTCGCCGTTCTTCATGACATGGGAACTTAAAGGCAAGTTCCCCAAGATTTTCGACGATGCTGTTGTCGGTGGGCAAGCCAAAGAGCTGTACGACGATGCTAACAAGATCCTCGATCAAATCATCGCCAATGGTTCGCTGACCGCCAACGCCGTGTATGGGTTCTGGCCTGCTGCGTCCGATGGCGATGACATCATCGTTTACACCGACGAAACTCGCACCCAAGAACTTAAGCGACTGCATTGCCTTCGCCAACAATGGGAACGCAAAGGCACGACTGACTATCGGTCGCTCGCTGATTACATCGCCCCAGTCGACAGTGGTCGTGAAGACTACGTGGGTGGCTTCGTGGTCACCACCGGCATCGGCGCGGAACAACTTGCTGCTAAGTACAAAGCCGATCTCGACGACTACAACGCCATCATGGTGCAAGCCGTTGCGGATCGTTTAGCCGAAGCCTTTGCCGAATTGCTACATAAGAAAGCGCGTGTCGAATGGGGATACGGTCAGTCGGAAAATCTCAGCACCGAAGAAATGATCGGCGAAAAGTATCGAGGCATTCGGCCGGCGGCTGGGTATCCGGCTTGCCCCGATCACACCGAGAAGCGGACGTTGTTTGACTTGCTTGATGCTGAGAAGAACACGAGTGTGGAATTGACGTCCAGCTACGCAATGACCCCGGGCGCAGCCGTCAGCGGTTTGTACTTTGGTCATCCGGAAGCTCGCTACTTTGCGGTCGACCGAGTTACCAAGGACCAAATCGAAGACTACGCCAAGCGAAAGGGAGTCAGCATCCAAGAGTGCGAACGTTGGCTCAGCCCCAATCTCGCGTACACCCCAGAGTAGCCGCGTGCGCGCTCTGCGGGCTACCTTGCTTCTTGGCCAAGCCCTTTCTTTAGTCTATTTGCAACCACGCTTCCTCGCCGAGGAAGTGTGGCAGGTCCTTGAGGGTTGCTTTTTCGTTCAAACGCAGCGACTAAGTAACGACGATTAAGTAACGACGTGGTCGTGCTTAGCGATGCTGGCCGAACCGTGACAAAGATTTGCTGGTTTTCTCAAACCACATGCTGAATGAACCTCGCATCGCCATGTTCGATTTCTGCGAACGAGGCGTGTGCGGGAACTGGCTTGTAAACGCGGAAGTGTTTCATCAATCCCAAAGTCGCCGCGCTTTCAAGCGGCCCCACGAACGCGGACGTGGGAATTGCAAAATCGGTTTGCTTGCTCCAGTGCTCTAGCTGTTCGGAAGACAAGAAATAGCATCCCGAATGAGGATTCAACGGTCGCATGAATCGAATCGAGCGTCCTAGTGCTCGACCATCCAAGAAAGGTGTGTCAGAAATGTCTTGAAAACTTGCGGTCGCCGCAGAACTGACGTCACCATCGATGTAACACTTCCGCAGCTTGCCAGAGGCTTGGCATTCGTATCGATTCGGTTGCAAGACGTTGCGCGGCGAGGTCATCTCAACGAACCATGACAACTTTGTGATCAACAATGGATCGTGAATCCAAATGTCATCTTCCAAATAAGCATAGTGATCGTACTGGCCCAAACTTTCCGCCAACACTCGCTGACAAGCAAACCCCAACTGATCTGCCGGTTCATCTACAACGATGTGCTCGACGACCTGGTCGGCGCCCAGGATGTCGCCTAACAAATGATCCGAATGGTTCGTGACCATGACAACCTTAAGCAACTTGTCTGTCATTTCGTTGACAGGAATCACACGACGATCGCGAATTTGGATCATTCCTTGAGCAGCGCCAAAATTCTGGTGCAGCAAACGAATCGTCTTCGCCAAAACTGCAGCGCGTCGACTGCGGTTCTGGACCGTTTCGGAACCGTGAAGAAGTGATTCGTTAGCCTTGTGCTGGCTGGAAAAATAGTGGGGAATCGCAACCATCAAACTCATCAGGCGGACTCCCCAGGGATATCGTTTTGCTTCACGTAGGTGCCTGGATAAATACTTTGATCCGGCTTGATACGGTAAACCAATTGGCGAGCACAACGTGCCGATAGCGGAACCCAGTTCATCACTCCCGTGTCGATGACCACATCGACATCGGAATTCTCGTTCACCAATCGTCGCACTTGCTCGCTGATAGTTGCGTAGAGCAATTTCCGAGCGCGTTGTGGTGGGACGCCTTGTGACATGCGAGCCATGTCCCATTTGGCACTCCGATAGAGCCGATTGATCATGTGACTTATTCGGCGATCATCCCACTCATGAAACTGCGTTCGCAATTCATCATCATGATCCAAGTGAGTCACCCAACGATCATCGTAGACATCGCCGCGGATGCCGTGGAATTGCAACGAGTCCAGCAAATCATCATCTTCCTCACCCCAACCTTGATAGACACAATCGTGCAGTTCGGCTTTGACAAACGATGACTTTTCCGCCAGGAATGTTCCGCCGGTGCCTTCAAGAATTGACGAACTCCGCAAGAACAGCCCCCTCTTCATGCGATCTCGCAAATGATCGGCAAAGTCGGGTGCAAGAATGACGTCTGCATCAACAAGGCACACCCAATCGGTCGGACTTGCCAAGATCCCGGCATTCTTGGCCTCGCTGCGATCAAACTTTGTTCGTCCCTCGACTCTTACCACTGTCACTTGGCTGGTGTCAAAGTTCTCTCGCACCCAATTTCCCGCACCATCCGGACACGAATAGTCGACAACCACAACATGACTATGAGGCTGGGCGACCAGCGTTGGCAATGTTTGCTTCAACTGGGAAAGCCGTCCCATGCATGTCGTTGAAAACGTAATGCGATTGTCGTCGGAATACTGATTCACACCGCGAACACGCCTCGCAGACGACGAACGCGGACCAACAGCGTCGACGAGTTTTAACAGATCAAACTTCAAAGCCCACGCCGCTGTTTCGGCAACCATTGAACTGGTTTGCTCTGAATCTTGGGCGTCTGATGAAAGTTCCACACTGAGTGCGGCAATCGAATTCGACCTTGCAGTTGTCCCGCTACCCAAGGAATCTAACAACCGTTGAGTTGCAGCGACCGGAAGCCTGGCTGCGCCACTGTGGTTAGCAAGCGGAGAACCAAACAGGTCGTTAAGGCTGCCCAATGCTTGATCACCTCGACATAGTGCTGTCTCTGCATCCAACCAAGCTGAAGGATACAAAGAGAAAAGTTGTTCCGTCGTCGGGTTGGCGAGGCGATGGTCGATGAATCGAGCCGGATACTGATGGGGAGCATCGGCTTCTACTGGCAGCTCGTTCGACGGTGCTGAATCGGTAGCCTGACGGTACCGGGAAATTTGCATTCGCTGTTGATTCCACAGTTCTTCAGTAGCTGCAATGACATTCTGCCAAGTGAACTTAGCTTCGACGCGGCGACGGCCCGCATCGCCCATCGCCCGACGAAGCCCGTCATCTCGGAAAAGTGCAACTAGCCGCTGTGTCACCTTGTGCGGATCCACCCAGATCCCCTGTCCGACTCGTGCGAGAAAGTGATCGTAGGTAATGTCTCCCTGCATCATTTCGTCAATCGACTCTGATCCGATTCCTCGTATCATCGCGGTCGGAATCAAGAATCCCGTTTCTTCATCCACCACGGATTCTCGATAGCCATTCCAATCGCTAGCAATGACGGGCAACTTGCGACTCATCGCTTCGATAATCGTCAGACCGAAGGTTTCCTGCACACTATCCGCCAAGGACACAAACACATCAGCTAGGTCCCACACCCGATCTCGATTGTTGGGCTTAGTTGCGTCCACGAATCCGACCTTGACGTTGGGAGCCACACGTGCGGCTTCGCGAACAAACGCATCACGAACTGCCTCGTTTGCGAACCATCCCGCCATGACCAATGTGATCGGCTTGGAAGTGATGCGTTGGGCTTGCTCACAAGCGAACATCAACGGCAGCGGGTTGCTCTTGGAATGATGAGACAAACGCCCCACGAACAAAACGACGTTGGCATCGTCCGCGATCCCGAAATGACGCCTAGCCGCCACGCGGTCATCTGAAGAAGCAGGACGATGATGATCAAGATCAACGCCAAGCGGAATTGTCTGTAGCCTCAGTGTTGAGCGTCTACTCGCACTGCTTGTTTGCGCAGACTCGTTCATCAATTCAGACCAGTGCGAGATAATCGCATCGGCAGTTGCCGCCACAGCGGATGATGTGCAGACGAGACGATCATAAGGCTCGACCGGCGACATTACAAAATCTCGCAGCGCGGAAATTGCAGTTGGCGAGCACAAGGCATGAGTGATACCGCAAACAGCAAATTTGTCACGTGCGTGTTGATGACGCAGCCAACTCCAACGGCTCGATGGAGGTTGCGGTTCCCAAACGACTCTTGGGCTCCCGCGGCCAAGCCAAAATCTAGCATTCTTCAGCGGGCCCAAGCGAATCACTTTCTCTTGGGGAGAATGTTGAGCTAACGTAGCTTCCAACGATGCTCGATCCGCGTTCTGGTATAGCAAGAACCCGAGCGACTTTTCTTTCCCATACTTGAGCAACGCTTCCAACCAATGTCGGTTGGCAACCTCACGACCAACCAGGCCGGCTGGTCCGTGACTAGGCGTCGCACTGGGTGAACCGACTATCGTTTCACTGTAGTACTGTCTCCGGTATGGCAGTACCGTACCGGCGGCAATGGGACCGAGCGTTGCCATTCGGGGATTATCCTTGGAAGAAACAAACTCATGAGCACGACTCGACAGTGTCATCGTTGGAGTCTGCGATGTACGATCGGTCTCTATCGTAGACAAAGCCAAATCAATCGCCATGCCACAATACCACTCATCACATAACCGCGCACCCTATGCACATTCTCTTTTTGCATTCGAACTACCCGGCCCAATTTGGTGAGATCGCCGCTAATTTGGTCGCCCAGCATGGCGATCGCTGCACATTTGTAAACGAACGCGTCTCTGGCGATCAACAAGGGGTGAAGTGCGTCACCTACAGACCCGCGAGCGGAGCGACCAAGCAAACGCATTTTTGCGCAGCAACGTTCGAGAATCAAATTTGGCGTTCACATGCTGCCGCCGAGTCGGTTGCGCAGTTGTTCCGAAGCAACGGGGCGCTCGCTCATGATCGCCCTGACCTGATCGTTGCTCATAGCGGCTTCGTGTCGGCTCTGTTCCTAAAAGAAGTTCTTCCTGAGGTCCCCGTAGTCGGCTACTTCGAGTATTTCTACCACCGATACAACAGCGACTTTGATTTTCGATCCGACCTTCCGCCACAAAGCGAACTATCGGCGATGCGGCTGCAGGCACGCAACGCAATGCTGTTGCTCGATCTGCATCACTGCGAAGCCGGCTACTGCCCTACTGATTTTCAACGCGAGCAGATTCCAGCGGAGTATCAACCCAAGTTGCAGACGATCTTCGACGGCATCAATACTGATTTTTGGAAACGCGACGCTTCTTTATCAGAATCACACGCGACGCAAAGAATGGTCGCGGGAGTCACAATTCAGCCATACGAAAAAGTCGTGACGTACGTCAGTCGTGGATTCGAATCGATGCGAGGTAGCGACCAATTCCTAAAAGTCGCCGACCAAGTCTGCAAAAAGCGAAGTGACGTTCGGGTTATCGTTGTCGGTGAGGATCGGATTGCTTATGGCGGTGATGCAAGGTTCACCGATGGCAAAACCTTTCGACAATGGGTCATCGACAACAATGATCTTGATCTTTCCCGTATTCATTTCGTTGGTCGGGTCTCGCGTGAGGAACTCATCCGCGTATTCTCGGTTAGCGACGCACATCTCTACTGGACGGTGCCATTTGTCCTTTCATGGTCAATGCTCAATGCCATGAGTTGCTCGTGCCCCGTGATCGCAAGCAACACCGCTCCGGTGCAAGAAATGGTTCGCAATGGCCAGAACGGACTGCTAGTCGATTTTTTCGACATTGAGCGTTGGGTTGAGTGTGTTTTGCAAACGCTGGAAAGCCCGCCCGAAACACAGCGAATGGGCAGCAATGCGCGTCAGACGATTGAGCAGAACTACTGCCTCACGTCTTGCCTGGATAAAATGCGATCTCTGTATCAGAACGTACGCATGCGTTGAAATAGCTTTACTTCTGTGTTTGGGGGTAGACATGAGGTTGATTAACCAAACGGACATCGCTGCCGTGCCAGAGAAATCCTCCATTTGTTCATTGCTGTTCGCACTTCCACCGGCTATCGTAGATCCCCTCGACGGCAGGGAACAGCTATGCAGGTTCGGGATTGGCGACTTGGCGTGATTCGCTGTGCTCTGACCTTGCATTTAGGCTCGATTTGCCTTGCCTGAATTCAAACTCTAGTAAGTTCAGCCGATGTTCAAGCGGACCACTCATCAAGCGCGTCTACGCAAACTCCGCCAACGTAAACTTCTACACCAAAGAAAACTTCTGTTCGAGAAGTACGAGGCCCGCAAGATGTGGGCTGGCGACACCTTCGCGGTCGCGAGGCCCCAAGCGGCGGGTGACTTACTTGATCACTATGTCGATCAGGATACTCCGGTTCACAACACGCAAGCCATCGAAGACATCACGTTCGTCTATGGCAAAGATTCAACGGCTCCGGATGTAAGCATTGACGACGATGTCTTTGCGGGTGATTGGGGTGGGCTTGGATTTGATCAAGTCGGAACGGCCCGGAACAACACCGGACAAAAGCAAATCCTTCTGGACACCGACCGTGACAGTGATGCGGAATACCTATTCCACTTCGGTGCGGGAACGGGGACCGGAACCGCGTTCGGCGGCGACTTCAACGGCGATGGGTTTGGCGACGTCGGTGTTTGGTTCGCTGATCCCGGTGCTGGGGCCGGCATTATCATTCACTTGAAGTACGGTTCGACCACCGGCGATGTCTTTCCTCGCAACCAAGCCAACACATCTCCGATTACACCTGATGCGGTTTTTCAGTTCGGACTTAAAGCAACGGACGTAATCGTTGCAGGTGACTTCTCGGGTGACGGCCGAACCGATATCGCCGCGGTGCGGAACAACGGCGCCAGCCCCAAAGATTGGTTCATTAGCAATGCGGCTTCCGCTGGTAACCCTTATCCGAATGATAATTCGGTGATCGGCGTTTCGAACACCTACCAATTTGGATTGACCGCACACATACCGATTGTTGGTGACTGGGACGACGATGGCACCGACAATTTTGGAGCCATCAGTGAAGGCACCAACGGCGGTGGGGTTAACGAGTGGTTTCTCGACACGAACTTCGACAGCACTGCGGAATTGACCGTGGACTACGGACTGCCCGGTGATATCCCCTACACAGGACGTTTCGCAGATGTGCTGTGGGATGGAGAAGCCCCCGGTGACGGTTGGATCGACGCCGCGAACTGGTCTGGTGATGCGGTTCCGACAACGGGGCAATCGGTCCTGATCGATCAACCAGGCTCGTTGACGGTGGATTACGATTCGGGCGATCGGACTTACAACACGGTCGTTGCGTCCGAATCAATCGAACAAAATGGTGGAAACTTAGTGTTGGATGGCAACATCCAGATCCCCTCACTGATCAACACCGGCGGTACGTTGCAGATCGTCAATAACGCAAACATTGACGACTTGACTGTCAACGTCGAATTACGACTAACCGGAAACGTCACGCTGACGGATCCTTCGGTTGCAATCGGCGGAGTAGTTCGCGCATATGGCGGCGATGCGACGTTCGGAAACGACATTGTATTGAGCGGTGTCCTTCCACTCGATGATGACGGCAATGTCTTGACGTTACAGGGAGACATCAGCGGGACGGGATCCATCGACAAAGTCACCGGCAGTAGCGGTACGACGATCCTTGCGGGAACCGGCACTTACAGCGGCGAAACGGTCATTCGTGCTGGCGTGCTGCAGTTGAATTCTAGTGACGCCATACCGGACGCCTCGCTTGTCTCGTTTGCAGGCCCCGGCAACCTGGATTTGAACGGCAACTCGATCACTGTTGAAGGCCTCAGCGGTGGTAGCGGCTCGACCGTTTTCATGGACCAGAGCGAGACGCTGACGTTAAATACTCAAACCTTTACGACATCGTTCGACGGAAACATTTCGGGGAATGGGAACGTCATCAAGAATGGCACTCAAACAATCACGATCCGAGCAGCCACTACCTACACTGGCTCGACGGTTATTAATGATGGAACCGTTGTGGTAAACGAGAATGCCACTTTGGGCGACGCTGCATCCGGGACCACGATTGCTGGGACCGGCCGTGTCACGCTAAATACGGGCACGCATACCGAACCTTTCTCACTTGCCGATACAAGCCGCTTGCGACTCAATGACGGTGCTACGCTCAATGGTGATATCGATCTGACATCTGGGTCCAGTCCACGCATTGAAACTTTAACCTCATTTGTCTCGGCGACGATCAACGGAGTTATCAGCGGATCGACCACCAACAGCGTTCAGATTCGTGGCGGTGGAACGATTACTCTTGGATCCGACTCAACGTACACCGCGCCCACGGTGGTAACCGCTACCACGCTGTCGACCGATCATGTGATGTCGACATCTAGCATCCACTTGAGCAGCGGAAGCCGTCTCACTGGAAACGCAACCATCATCGGATCTTTGAACGCTAATAGTGGCGGCAACAATGTAATCGCCCCCGGCAATAGCCCGGGTGTGATCAACGTCGGCGACTTTGATTTGGTCGCCGGCAATGCGTTGGAAATTGAATTGGGTGGGATCGGATCGGGCGTCGGCACAACCTACGACCAAGTCAATGTGACCGGCACGGTAACGCTTGCCGGCACACTCGATGCGATATTCTTGAGCGACGTGGTTTTCAATGAAGAGTACGTCATCATCAATAATGATGGTGTGGACGCAGTGCTCGGCGAATTTGCAGGGCTTCCTGATGGTTCCCAGGTACGTGCCGGAGCAGCGACTTTCATTATCTCCTACAGCGGTGGCACCGGTAACGATGTTGTGCTCACGTCGCAGAGCACGACCAATTCATTTTCCTGGGATGGTGGCGGCGACGGATCGAACTGGAATGATCCCGCAAACTGGGAAGGAGATGTTCTTCCAGGGATTGGGTCCGACGTCGTAATCCCCGCCACGGCAGGAACCGTTTTTTCGACCGGCAGTGTTCTCGTTAACTCGGTATTTAGTGAGTCGGCGATTGTTCTTACAAGCGGATCATTTGCGTCTGCCGGTGAAGTGGAAGCACCAAGCGTAACGGTCGATGGAGCGAACTACGTTGCGGATCATACATTGACGACCAATGCGTTCACGTTGGACTCAGGCACGCTGACGGTCACGCCAAATACATCAATTAGCGATAGCGATATTGATGTTTCAGGCGGCACGATCGAAACCGAACTGACGGGATCTGAGTTCGTCTTTGATAGTTGGATGACACTGACTGGTGACGTCACAATCAACAATGCGAACGACCTTATGCTCAGTGGCCTGCATTCAGGCACGGGCGGGATCATCAAGAACGGATTGGGAGTCCTGCGATTAACAAACAGCAATTCGTACGAAGGCGTGACCACGATCAATGCCGGTGAAATCTTCCTATCAAACAGCGGACTGCTAGGAAACAGCACCAGTGGAACGCTTGTCGATGGCGGAGCCGCTCTGCGGATTGGCCAAGGAGTGATCAACAACGACGAAGTGACCTTGCAGGGAATCAACCCAAACTTGCTAACGTCCGCTGGCGCGACGGCCCGCCAAGATGCAAATGTCATTCTGGCGGCAACCAATGACGCCACGATTCTGGCAACCAGTCAGTTCACCATTCGAGGCCAAATCAGTGGATCAGTTTCCGGAGCGGGGCGACTAAACGTTGGCGGTACGACTGACGCTGGTACGATGCAGCTTCAGCCTTCGACCGACAACACGTTTTCCGCAACCACGATCGTAGCCGACGGCAGCCTTCAAACGCTAACAAGTGACACGATTGCGGTCCCGGGTGACATCGTCGTGGGCGACTCCGATGGCACGCGAGCGTTCTTGTCATTAGCTCGACCCAATACCCTGGCAACGACGTCCAATGTGACGCTGCTATCGGACGCTTACTTCGATCTGGACACTCGCAATAGTGGCAATCCGTTCGCGGTTGATCAAACGATCAATGACTTGACTGTCACTGCAACATCCTTGGCTGCTCCTGTTCAAACGGCGTCCCAGATTGATACGACCAGCACTCAGCATGCCTTCGTGGGGACACTAACGGTTGCGGGCACCTACACTCAGGTCGCAAGCAGCGAAGTGACCAGCATCACAGGTCAATTGGCGTTGACCAATACCGCAAACGCATCCAACTTCGTCGTTCAAGACGGAGTATTCGAACCCGATGTGACGCTGATTAATGTTTCGTCATTGGTGGATGGTGCGACGGCAACCGAATTGAATCTCTCGGGCGGCGGTACGTTTGACATCGACGGCACTACCTCGCACACCGGAGGGACCTCCATCGCGAATTCGCACCTGAACGTCGATGGATCGGTCGGCGACGTAGAAGTGCGAACGGGCGGTATTCTCAGCGGCGTCGGAACAGTCGGCGATGTGACGACAACCGGCGATGGGGTGATCTCCCCCGGCAATAGTCCTGGAATACTCATCACGGGCAATTTCAACCTGGGTAGCGGCGCGTCGCTGGAAATGGAGATCGGTGGAAACCCGTTGGCTCCGGGAGTCACGTTCGATCAGGTGGACGTCACCGGAACAGTGTCGCTGGCAGGCGATCTCGACGTGGTGATGATTGACTCGACCGCTGGCGGTTCGGCTTTCACGCTCATCAATAACGATGGGGTCGATGCAGTATCAGGGACCTTTGCTGGACTTGCCGAAGGTGCAACCCTAGAGATCCCCGGGGGACTTTTCACCATCAGCTACGTGGGTGGTGACGGCAACGACGTCGTTCTAACGGCAACCGTCAGTTCATTCATCGTCACCAACACCAATGACACTGGCGTTGGCTCGCTGCGGGACGCGATCAACGACGCCAACGCCGAGGGTGGTGGCGTTCCGATCCCGATCGGCTTCAACATTCCCGGCCCCGGCCCACACACGATTCAGCCCGCGTCAGCGCTACCAACGATCACTCGTTCCATCCGTCTAGACGCCACCGGCGAACCCGACTTCGCGGGCAATCCGATGGTGGAGATCGATGGCAGCCTTGCGGGTGCGACCACGGATGGATTCGTGTTGAGTGCCGGATCCAGCACGATCCGAGGGCTGGTGATCAACAACTTCGGTATCGATGGCGTCGTCGCAAACGGCAACAGTAACTCAATTGTAGGAAACTGGTTCGGACTAGATCCTGATGGATTAACCGCACAGCCTAACGTGCGAGCGATGCGGATTAATTCGGACACGAACTTTATCGGCGGTCCAGATCCGAGCGATCGAAATGTAATGAGCGGCAATTCAAACACCGCTGTCTATCTAACCAACGGTGCCGATAACAACACCTTCGAAGGCAACTATTTCGGCCTCGACTGGACGGGCACAATCGCGGTTCCGAACGCCGGGGGTGGATTGGGCAGTGACAACGCCAATGGAATTCAGTTTGGCGTTGCTGGCGGCCAGCCCAACGTTGTCGCTGGCAACATGTTGACAGGAATTACGCTTTTTTCATCGAGCAATCCGGTCATTGTCAACAACTTCTTCGGAACGGATGCCTCAGGCTTAAACGCGATTCCAAACAGTTTTCAGGCGATCAGATTTACTGGAACTTCATCGGGCGCTGTGATCGGTCAAGTAGGAGCCGGAAACGTAATTGTCGGCAGCTCAGGCAATGCAACCCCCTACGCGATTCATCTGGACGAAGGCAATCTCAATACAGTCATTCAAGCAAACCTGATTGGTATTGGAGTTGATGGGAGCACCCAATTAGTCGGCGAATCAGGCATTCAAATCGACTCCACAGCAACTGGCACCACGATTGGTGGAAGCGGCGTGGGCGAAGGGAATGTGATCAGTGGGCACAGTGACACTGGCATCATTACATCAGCGGCTAACACCACGATCGAAGGCAACCTGATTGGAGTCGCTGCCGACGGCGTCACCATCACTCCGAACCATATTGGCGTTCAATTGGATGGAGCAACGCCGCTGACGCTGGGCGGCGATGGTGCTGCCGCCAACACGATTGTCGGCAATACAGGGGGCGGAGTGATCACGACCGGCACTGCCAACCAACTGCATGTGATCGCCGAGAACGCGATTTACGGCAACGGTGGGCTCGACATCGACCGGGGGAATGACGGTAGGGACCTGGCCATCGTATCGATTGACCCGGTCATCGGCGACGGATCTGGCGGAATATCGGGAACACTCGATTTACCCAATAGCACCGCCTACGATGTCTATCTGTTCGAGTCCGATACACTGGGCGGCGAGCGAACGTTTGTCCGCAAAATTAGTGCGACGACACCTGCGGCAGGCACTGGTCCTCACGCTTTCTCCGACGCTGGCGCAGTCGATCCATCGAAGACGTACAGCGCCTACGTCTCAGGTGCATCCTTTGGTTCGAGCGAGTTTGCACCTGCGTTGCAGCGTTTCATGGTCACTAACACCAATGACAGTGGACCAGGGTCTCTTCGGCAAGCGATCATCGATGCGAACGCTGACAACTTTAAGGACTTGATCAACTTTGATATCCCTGGTGCCGGTCCACACACGATTTTGTTGGCGACCGAACTCCCCGATATAGTTGCAGTCGTGGATTTGGATGGGACATCCCAGCCCGGCTACGCTGGCGTACCGTTGATTGAATTGGATGGCGACGGGAACGCGTTTACAGAAATGTTGGCACTTAAGCCCGGTAACACTTCGGGCAGCCGGATTGCTGGATTGTCGGTTTACAATGCAACCGGGACTGGAATACTGGTCACTGGCATCAACAATGTTGAACTGGTCGGTAACTACGTGGGAGTCAGGGCGGACGGGGTTTCGCCGGGAGTGAACCCACTGGCCGTCGGAGTTGACATCGTCAATGCAACAAACGTCATTGTTGGTGGATCCGACGCCGCCAGTCGCAATGTTGTCTCCGGCGTCACCACGGGCATTCTGGTCAGCGGTGCCACGTCTAGCGACAACATCATCGAAGGCAATTTCATCGGCACCGATCGTTTTGGTTTCAATGCAATCGGGAACGCCATTGGAATCGTCGTTGATTCAGGTGCGTCCAATACATTGATCGGACAAGCAGGTGGGTCTCCCAATGTGATTTCTGGTAACACCAGTGGAGGAGTCTTGGTGCTAGGCATTGGCACCAATGGTACGGTGATCCAAAATAACTTTATCGGAACCGATCGTTTCGGCAACTCTGCGCTTGCCAACGGAAACCAAGCCATCGATGTACGGCAAGATCCCGATCCCGTGATGATCGGCGGCGATACTCCGGAGCACCGTAATATCATCGTCGGATCACCGGCGGCCACCGAAGTTATTCGCATTCAGAATGAAGATTCTCTCATACACGGTAACTTCATCGGCACCGACGTGACGGGCATGTTGGCCCTGGGCGGACAGACCGGAATCTTGATCGATACTACGGCTGCATTCACCAAGGTTGGTGGCTCGGTCGATGGGCAAGGCAACCTGATAAGTGGCCTGTCCTCATACGGTGCGATTGATCGCGGCGACTCGACGTTTTATCGCGGCAACTTGATTGGCACCGATGCAACGGGACTAGCAACACTTGGTGTGGTTGATGCCGGCATCTTCTTGGACGGTGCAACCAGTTCCTTGGTTGGATCCGCGAATGCCGGCAATACGATTGCGGGAGTCGCCAACGGACTTGCTGCCGCCGGTCACGGGATTCTGCTGAGCAACGGTGCCGGTGGATCAGGAAACCCAATTGAGATCGAGGGCAACCGAATCGGCGTCGGAGTTGACGGCACAACGCTGTTGCCCAATGCCACTGGCAGTGCCGGTATTCAAGTCTTGGCGGGAACACGGGCGACGATCGGCGGATCCGGCAGCGGACGCCCCAATGTGATTGGGGGCGCGGGCGTCGGTGTATCAGTCATCGGCGACGCCACGTTGGAAGGCAACTTCATTGGCGTCTCAGATGATGGCGTGAGCCCGCTACCCAATCAAACTGGCGTGATTCTCGCGGGGACTACAGCCAGCTTGGTGGGCTTCGACAACACGATCGCATTTAACTCCGGCGATGGCGTCGTGCTTTCGGGTTCACTGGGTACTCATATCGTTTCGCAAACCAGAATCCACTCCAACAGTGGTCAGCCAATCGTGCATTCGGCAGGCTATCAAGGCGCGGCAATCAGTTTGTCGCTTGCGCCAATCACCGACGGCGGGTCTGGTGGCTTTACGGCAACTGCCACGGGGCTTTCGTCGGGCGAAACGGCTAACGTGTATTGGTTCGACAGTGACGAACCCGGGCAGGCCCAAAGGCTACTCGGTTCTACCTTTGCCACTGCTGACGCCAGTGGTAATGCGACGTTCACCGACGCTAATCCGCTGCCCGGCGGAAAGTACATCACCGCATATTTGTCCAATTCTATCCTTGGCACTTCGCTGCTTTCCAATAGCGAATTCACGGGCCTGTCGGTCACGACCACCGCCGACTCCGGACCTGGCTCGCTTCGTCAAGCGATCATCGACGCCAATGTCGATCCCAACCATGACGTCATTTCATTTATTATTGCCGGAATTGGACCGCATGTGATTACCCCGGTAACGCAATTGCCCATCATCACGAGCCCCGTGACGATTGATGGTTACGCGGACATCGACGCATCCGCCAATACACTTGCGGTCGGCAACAACTCGGTCATCGACTGGCGAATTGATGGCGGCAACACGCTGCTACGGGGGTTGGATATTCAATCCGATGATGTAACCGTTCGAGGACTCTCGATTGTTCGATTCTCTGAAGCGATCAGAATCCGCGGAGCATCAAACGCTTCTATCGAAGGCAATTTCATCGGATTGCAAGAAGACGGGTCGACGCCGCAGCCGAATACGACGGGGATAAGCGTGACATCGTTTGGTGGTACTCGCGATGTAACGATTGGGACCGATGGTGATGGGATCGGCGATGCAGGTGAGCGAAATGTGATCTCGTGGAATGGCACAGGAATCAGCGTTGTCGGCGAAGTCCCGAACGTTGTGATCGCTGGCAATTACATCGGCACCGATCGCACCGGCTTGGTGAACCACGGCAACATCGGATCCGGCATCGAAACGCAAACGGGAATCATGGTCGGTGGGGATTCCGTACTGACTCGAAATGTCATCTCAGGAAATGGTGGCTCAGGCGTTAACGCATTTGGCTCATTCGGCGGACGTACCGAAGCTCAATTGGCTTGGTATGAGTTTGAGAACGACTTGAACGATCGACTGGGAGGTCCAGCGGGCATTGGTCCTGCAAGTTATTCCGGCGGCGTCAGCGGTGACGGACTAGATGTTTTCTTTCCCGCAGCGGCAACTATTGTTCCGATTCCCGCAGGGTTGGACCTGAACAACGCAAGTCTGGATTTCTTCGTGGGTGCTGACTTTGGCAGCGAGACCGATGGGACTTACTTGCCGATCGTTCACGCCGGTTCGTCGGCTAACGACTTTGTGTTCACGGTGGGGCTGGTCGTCGATAATCTGCGTGCGAATGTTCGTGCCGCGTACCAAGCCGGCGGCGAGACGTTTGAACTGGTGACACCGGGCCGGTTGATTGACGATCAATCGAACAATCACGTCACCGTCACCGTTGGCGATGGACAGGTCAAGATTTATGTCGATGGTGAACTGGCCGCCTCGCAGCCGCTGGTTGCTTTGCTTCCCTCGGTCCCCGGCGGCTTGCTGCTTGGCAGTGACACACCAGACGCATCGGGCACCAACACGATCGCTAAGATTGACGAACTTGGCATCCACGGCCGGGCGCTCGATTCCAGCGAAGTTCTGGCGATCGCACTGAGAAACGGGAACGGTAAGGCAGGCCCGATCATCCAAGGCAACTATATCGGCCTGGGTGCGGACGGGGTAACGTCGCTGGGCAACGCAACGGGCATTGAAATCTCCGCCATTGGAACGTACATCGGCGGCCTTGAACTGCGCGAAGGCAACGTGATTTCCGCCTCCGTTGACAGCAACGCTGGTGGAATCGCCGCAGCCTCAGTCGAGGCAATCACAATCGCAGGAAATCACATCGGTGTGGATGCTATTGGCGACTTAGACCGAGGCAACGCTGGTTACGGAATTTGGTTTGACGGCGGGGTGAATGATTCACTTGTGACTGGAAATGTCGTCAGTGGCAACGACAACGGCGTCGTGGGGGGAGCTTCTAATATTGCGTCCTATTACTCGTACCGTAATCGCATTGAAGGAAACTTTATAGGCACCAATGCCGCCGGGACTGTGGCCATCGACGCGACCGGAGGCGCGGGCATCTTCATCCGTGATGGTGCGGGCAATGTCATCGGCGGGCCATCACCGTTGCAGCGGAACATTATCAGCGGAAACAACTCCGCAGCGATCGCACTCTACAGCGGTGACGCTTCGACAACGGCTCGCCAAGACGCCGTTGGCTGGTGGCAAGGAGAAACGACATTCACAGATTTGGTCGGGACGTTCGATGGCTCCGAAGTCGGCGGCGTTAGCTTCGGAACCGGCCGAAACGGGGGACAGGCGTTTGTCCTGGATGGTGTCGACGACGCGGTCAATTTGGGCGAGCCGCATGACTACACGCAGCCGTTTACTGCCGACCTTTGGTTCAACGAGTCAGCAAATCCTGTTTCATCGGTGCGAACCATCGCCTCGTTCATGCAAAACTTGCTGACTACGGCCAAGGGCGTGCGGATAGACTTGGGTGCCAACAACCGATTGAAGATCGTCGTTCCAACGGCACCGGGCGTGGAGTCGGTCGCAACGGGATCGACTGAAATTAAGCCGAGCGATTGGCACCATTTGGCGTTGACTTACGATGGCGTTGGCCAGTTTCAACTCTGGCTCAATGGCTCAATTGAAGCATCGCTGTCGGAGACCATTCTCAGCACGGGGGACAACGAAACCTTCATTGGCTATGGGTACACTTCCGTCGCTGGTAGCACGGGGGCTCAGTATTTTGCTGGCCTTGTTGATGAGTTCGCCGTCTTCAGTTCACGATTACCGGCCGACGAAATCGAGCGACTGTATCTGACTGGAGGCAACGCAAAGGGGTTCACACGGATCGAAGGAAACTACATCGGCACCGACGTCAGCGGCTCGATGGCAATTCCTAACAGCGCAGATTCATTTACACATTCAGCTATTGGGTCGGAAATGCGTGGCGTGTTTATCGGAGGAACCACATCGGTTCCAGGCCGAGGACTCGGAAACGTTATCAGTGGTAACATTAAAGATGGAATCTATTTCAACAACCGAAGCGGCGCGGTCATTCGTGGAAACATCGTTGGGCTAACCGCCGACGGCATGAGTGGCCTTGGCAACGGAGGTGAGGGGATTAGCTTCGTTGACCAATCTTCGTCTGGCGTCGGCTATCACACGGTTGGCGGCAGCCAATTTGGCGAAGGCAACGTCATCAGTGGCAACGTGTCTCATGGCATCTTGCTAGTCCAGGCGAACTCAGGAGTGCGTATTCAAGGGAACTACATTGGAACTGATATCACCGGTAGTGTAGATATTGGAAATGCCAATGGAATTTCGATTTCGTCGGGAAGTGACAACCTTATTGGCACCAACGGTGATGGGATCGATGACGAGGCCGAAGGTAACCTGATCAGTGGGAATACCGCTATCGGTATCTCGTTAGACTCGGCTGATGTCGATGGTGTCACTATCGCAGGCAACGTGATCGGACTCGATGCCTTTGGATCCAATGAATTACCCAATAGCGTTGGCATCCTTCTGCAAGGCGGCGTTCAAAACGTAACGCTTGGTGGCGTTCTGGCAACACAACGCAATGTCATTGCGGGCAACACCGCCAATGATTTGTTTGTTTCGGATGGAACTGGAGTGGGTGTTGATGGGCTGACGGTCATCAATAACTACTTTGGCGTGGATGTATCGGGGACATTCATCCCGGGTGCGTTTAGCGGTGGAGGCATCACGCTGCAGGAAGGCGATAACGTTCGCTTCGGGGACAAGAATATCCCTGGCTCGGGAAACCTGATTTCGACGGGTGCTGGTCAACAACTTGACGTTGCCGACGTCAATGGATTTGAGTTCTATCGCAACCGGATCGGTACGAATGCTACGGGCAACCAATCTCTTATTACCGACGTGAACTCGGGTGATGGGCTGCTCATCCTCGACAGCACCGGTGTTGTGATCGGCGCTCCGGGTGCCGGAAACCAACTGACCGCAGGAAGCTTTTCCAAAGCTGCACTGACGCTGAACAATATCGACGGTGCAATCGTGCAGTCCAATCGTTTTGGCGTGACCGCCAATGGAGTGAGTGGATTGGGGCAATACCGAAACGCAATCTTCATCGGCTTCGGTCAAAACAACTTGATTGGCACCAACGGTGACGGCATCAACGATCAAGCCGAGGGCAATCAGATTATCGGTGGGAACAACTCCTCGCCGACAATCTATCTGTCCGAAACGAATACGAACACGATCGCAGGAAACACGATCGGCCTGACCTCCGATGGCATTAGCAGCCTGTATACGGGAAGCACTGGAATACTAATGGAGGATTCAGGATCGAACACGATTGGTGGAGCATTGGCGTCGCAAGGCAATGTCATGGCGGGCCTGTTGGACACCGTGATCGACCTTCGGGGTGATTTGTCCAACAACAACGTCATCCAAAACAACTTGATCGGAACCAACACATTGGGCAATGCTGCTGGCGCTCCGGCGCCGATCGGCATTCTCGTCCAAGCGAACGTCAATGGAACCATCATCGACTCCAACACGATTGGAAACTCGATTGTTGGCGTGGACATCGAAAACCTTAGTTCGTCCACGACGCTCACGTCGAACTTTCTCGGCATCAATTCGGCCGGCGGTGCGATTGCTAACACAAACAGCGTGATCGTTCGCGATGCAGCAACGTCCGTGGCGATCGGTGGCACGACAACCAATGCCGGCAACGTATTTGGTTACCACAACAGCGATGCATTGCTGATTGAAGGTGGTTCGGCAATTGAGGTGATGTTCAATCGCTTTGGCGTAACCGCGAATCTCGCAAGCGTTCTTTCCAATGCAACATTTAATCAGGCGGCCGCGATTCGCATCAGTGATGATGTGGACGACCTGAGCATTGGTACCGATTCGACGGGCGTTGCCGTTCGTCCCAACATCATCGGTGGCTTTGGCGTTGGCTTTGAAGTGGCGTCGAATGTGACGCTTAGCAATGTTGAAATCCGAAACAATTCAATTGGCACAGACCTAGCGGGTGTAACGTCACTGGGCAATCGCGGTGCAGGCATTAGGGTTCCCAACAGCAACGTTGACATTATCGCCAATACGATAGCGTTTAACGATGGTCCAGGCATTTCGTTTGACGATGGCATAGTCACGATCAGCGAGAATCAGATTTACGACAATTCAATCGGGATCGACTTTGAGGGCGACGGAAGGACGGTGAATTCGGGCACCGACTTGGCTGTGAACTTCCCAACCATCAGTGCGATACCGGGGTCGCAGACGATTGTGTCGGGAACCTTTAATTCGCTAGACGAGTTTATCCCTCCAAACATTGGCCCTTTGGAAGTTATTACCCTTGAGTTTTTTGCGTCGCAAACTAATCCGGCTTCGGGTGCTTCGGCTGAACGTTTTCTAGGTGCCTTTACGCTTGAAGCTGCGGCAGGGCCATTAACGTTTACAAACCAAGTTCTATCCGGGGCTACGTTGTCGGGCGAATACATTACCGCAACGGCGACATTCCGAGGAAGGACGAGCGAATTCTCAGAGGCCGCTCAAGCAACGAACAACCTTCCGATCACCATCGACGACGATGACTTAATCCTGACGGTCCTTGAAGGCGATGAAGGCTTTGGTGACCCCACCGTAGAAGCACCTGAAGGGAAGGTCGTGCGATTGGATGGGCTGTTTCAGAACAGCGACGGAACCGATGCGCACACCGTAACGATTGACTGGCGTGATGGCAGTCCTGTCGATGTAATTTCACTTGCCCCAGGCGTACGAGGCTTCACCGGACAACATGTTTACCAAGACAACCGCGCTGGAGAATCGCCGTATGACATCCGGGTCGTCGTCGCCGATGACGATGGTCAAACGGGACTTGCCATTCGGCCTTTGACCGTAACCAATGTCGCCGCTGAGTTTGACGGCGAACCGAGCATTGAAGTCCGGCGAGATGGTCAGTTGGTCACAGAACCTCGCGAGGGTGATGTCGTTCGCGTTTTCGGCAACATTGCTGATGCGGGTAACGATACTCACATCGTCACGGTACGGTGGAACCAAGCACTCGACGATGACGGCGATGCACTTACTTCGTCACCTGTTTCTACCCAAGTGGTGTCCCCTGGTGTCCTTGCATACGACCTGTCCTATGTCTACCCAGACAACGGCAATTTCGACATACAGATCGAGCTTAGTGACGACGACAGTGGCACTGCGATTGCTTATCAATCCGTTACAGCGTCCAACGCCGACCCGATGGCTGAGATCCTAGCAACCGAACAAGTGACAGAAGGAAGTTCGATCACGTTGTTTTCTAACGTCTCGGACCCTGGCTTCGACGACACGTTCACCTACGAATGGACACTGTGGAATGAAACCGGCGCGTTGACAACGTCCACAAGTGATTCGCTTACGTTCACCCCGGAAAATGATGGCACCTACGGCGTTTCCTTATCCGTGACCGACGATGACGGTGGTTTCACAATCACAAATCACGAGTTTGTTGTCGTCAACGCGGCACCGGTAATACCATCGGCAAGCTTGCAGTTGGTTGACCCGTCAGACTCAAATGCAATCTTGACGAATGTCGACGAAGGAGACTTTGTTCGTTTAGTCGGTACGTTCTCTGATGCTGGTGTGTTAGACGAGCATACGATCGCCATTGATTTCGGCGACGGAGCAGGCCTAGTCACGGGAACGATTGAACCGTTGTTGGTAGCGGATCAAGAGGTACCAGGTCACTACACGTTTTTCGTCGATCACCAAATCTTGGATGACAATCCAACCGGAACCACCAGTGACACTCTGCTTGCCAACGTAACCGTCACTGACGATAGCAACGCTGGGGCGACGGAAACGCTTGCTGGTGTAACGGTTTCCAATGTTGCGCCAGAGGTGCTGTTGTTCGATGACGGAAACGACGGCGGCATGCTTCGCTTAAGAGCAGAGGCCACTGACGTGTCTCCGCTAGACACATTCACCTACACGTTCGCCATCGATGGAAATGCATATCCCGAGCAGTCCGAACCGAAAATCGCCGTCACTCGTCCCACCTCGGCCATGTTCGATGTAATGGTGACCGCGACGGACGATGACGGAAATAGCATGACCGCGACGGTGAAGTATTTCAGCGGTGATGACAACGCGAATTCGATCACGATTGATGACGCGATGGTGGGGACGGCCGGTCAAGCTTTGGTTGCAACCTTTGGCGGCAACGACATGACCACAATCATGACATCTCCCGGAATCAAAGTCGTCGTCAACGCTGGCGACGGTGAAGATACGGTGCTTGGTGGCCAAGGGAATGATGTGATCGATGGGGGCGAAGGTAGCGACGTCCTCAATGGTGGCGATGGCGACGACATTTTGATCGGTGCTGCAGGCGATGATTCCTTGATAGGCGGTGCTGGCAACGACATTCATGAAATCATTCCCGGAAGCGACAAGGACATCGACGAAACGGGGGGCGGTAACGACACGGTCAGCTTCCGCCGCGTCACTCGCGCGGGCTTACGCGACGATGGTGTAACGTTCAATCTTTCGATGACCGACAGGCCTCAAATCGTCGATCTCGAAGGCAACACGGTGACGCTGCGTGGTGCTATTGAGAACGCGACGGGCACCAGTTTCAACGACACGCTGATTGGTAACAGCGAGGTCAACCGTCTTGATGGTGGCGACGGCAAGGATGTGCTGCGGGGTGGGGCAGGGGACTTATTGTTCGGCGGTAGCGGCAATGACGCGATCTTCGGTGGGGCCGATGGTAGTGCGATGCTTGATGGCGGCACCGGCGACGATGTGGTCAACGCCGGCAGCTTTGGTGACCAAGCGCTCGGCGGCTTTGGCAACGATACGATCTACGGTGGTGGCGGACAGGACACTCTCGGCGGTGGTCAGGGGAACGACTTGATCTTCGGCGGCTTCGGATTGGCTGGTTCTGGAATCGTCGATCAGATCGATGGTGGTGAAGGCGATGACGAAATTCACGGTGGCAGTGGCGATGACCGACTATTCGGTGGCACTGGAAATGATGCGATCTTCTTGACCAGCGGCGCGGGAGCGGATTCGGCCCTCGGCGGGTTTGGCAACGACACAATCTATGGTGGCGGCGGTAGCGATGACACGCTCGGCGGTGGCAGCGGCAATGATCTGATCTTTGGTGGCGTCGGTGGCTCCGAGCGTATCGACGGTGGCACGGGCGACGACGAAATTCATGTCGACGGTGACCAACTTGCTTTTGGTGGCTATGGCAACGACATGATCATGGTCGGCAATACAGCCGGGGCAAATGTATCCGGTGGTGACGGCAGCGACACTATTATCGGCGGCGGCGGTGGAACGCTCGATGGTGGCAGCGGCAGTGATTTCTTAAGCGGCGGCTTCGGGTCAGGCAATCTGCTCGGCGGAATTGGCGATGACACCATCTACGGCGGCAGCGGTGACGAAACGCTGGGTGGGGGCGGGGGCAACGACCTGATCTTTGCTGGATTGGAAACCGACTCGGGTAACGACGTCGTCCGTGGCGACGAAGGCGACGACATTATCTACGCAGGACTTAGCAACAGCCTGCTCGACGGAGGCGAAGGTCACGATTTGATCTTTGCCAAAGAAATCAATCCTGATGGTCAGGACTTAACTTTCACGGGACTTGGTCTCGGTAATGCTGTCGACGGCGGTAGTGGCAACGACACCGTAGTGGGGGGAAGCGGCAGCGACGCCCTCGGTGGTGGCAGCGGCAATGACCTCATTATCAGTGGTGACTTTGCGAGTATCTCGGGGTCGATGTTAGGTGGGCTTGGTGATGACACGATCTACGGCGGAGCTGGCGGTGACACACTCGGCGGCGGTGGTGGAAACGACTTGATCTTCGGCGGTAACTTTGATGCGTTCCCGATCGATAGCGAGTTTGTGCCAGCCAATGGTGGTGGCGGAAACAACACGATTGATGGTGGCGAAGGTGGCGATACGTTAGTTGCTGGCGACGGAGTCGATATGTTGATCGGCGGTGACGGCAGCGACCTGTTGATCGGTGGTCACGGGGTCGGTGGAGGTGTCGCAGGTGAAGACACAAAACTGATCGGCGGCAAAGGCAACGACACGATCTACGCCGGCAGTGGCGATGACAATATTCAGGGCGATGAAGGAAACGACTTGATCTTTGCCGGCTATGTGCAGGGCAATCGTCCAACATCCGGTGGTGGGAATAATTTGATCTTTGGAGGAACCGGAAACGATCGCGTTCAAGCGGGACCGGGTTCCGATCGCGTTTTCACGGAGGCTGGAAACGACGTGATCATTGGTGGCGTATACGGAGCAACCACAGGCAATAACGATCTTTACCGAGGTGGTGATGGCAACGACACATTGCTCGGCGGTGAGGGCGACGACACCATCAGAGGTGATGGCGGGGACGACTACATTGTCACTGGTGGCGACTTCACGGACTTCAGTGGTCTGGGTAACGACTTGGCCATGGGTGGAGACGGCCACGACACACTTTTGGGCGGTGGCGGCGGCGGAACGGACATGCTCAAGGGCAACGCTGGCAATGACTTGATTTTCGGTGATTTGCTCGGCCCATCCAATGCCAGTGGCGGAACTGGAAACGACACCATCGACGCTCGAGGTGGCATCCAAATTGCCGCCGGTGATCGCGATGATGACTTGATCGTGGCTTCGTCGGATGTGACCAGTGTCGATGGCGGCGCTGGCATTGACAGTCTGCGTTTCGAGGGCGACCACGACCTGACGCTCACTGACCTGACGCTCACCGTCGATGGCGATCCGGCGATCAGTGTGACGGGTTTCGAATCGGCAAGCCTTACCGGCGGGGATGGCAATAACACGATTACAGCCGCTGACTTCAGCGGCGACGTCACGCTCTCAGGTGGAATCGGCGATGATGTCCTGGTCGGCGGTGCTGGCAATGATCGGCTCATCACCGTTGGCGGCAGCGATTCGCTTAGTGGAATGTCCGGCGACGATGTTTACGCGTTTGGACGCGACGCCGCAGGTACGGTGACTATTCTCGAAGCTAGTGGCGAGGGTAACGACCACATCGACTTACGAGACCTTTCTCGCGGTGTGGCGATAGACCTTAAAGATGCATTCCAACAATCCATTGCGATGGACTTGGATGTCATCATTGCCAATCCAGGCTTGACGTCACTCGCCGAAATTGAATCGGTAACGGGAACTGCATTCGCCGACACAATCTATGCCAATGATCTTGACAACACCGTATACGGATTAGGTGGTCGCGACTTGATCGATGGACGTGGCGGCGCAGATATCCTTTATGCCGCTGGGACCCGATTGGTCTACTTAGATTTTGAATCCGTGACGGACATTGGCGAGCACGTTTACACGCAAGCTGAACGTGATGCGATTACGACGAGAATCGCAGACGACTTCGCTCCCTTCGACGTCCTTGTTTCGCAAACTCAGCCTGCATCCAGCGAAGAGTTCGTCACCGTCTTGATCAATGCTGGAATTCCTGGGGGAGCCAATCGAGCGGGTATTAGCGAGAAGGTTGGTTTCCGTGAGTTGCTCGGAAATAGTACAGTTCGGGTGGATGTGAACGTGTTCCTGCGCGATGGTGGGAACGGGTTGCCATCAACGCCTGAGAATTTCATTGCACTGACCAGTACGATCGCGGCTCACGAATTGACTCACTTGTTTGGTGTGCGTCACCAAGATGCGTTCGGTGACGTGGGCAATGGCATCTACGCTGGGTTGGCCCCCGACCGGTTCCGTCCAGTCTACACAGGACCATCGTTGGCGAGTTCTACGATTAATCATCTGATTTCGTCTCCAGCATCGATTGGAACGACACTGGTTCATGCGGCAGGCAACCCGTACTTGGGCCCACGTGAATCGTTAAAACTTGCGTTTGGTGAATCAGGCGACACGCTGACTGAACTGTCCGATTCCCAAAAATCCACTGCGGTTGCAAGTGGGCAAACGGTGGTGGCGCAAGAGATAGGAACCTTGCAACCGATCCGCTTACCTGTCACCACCGGCGCAAACGAAACAGGAAACGTGGTCGCAGATGTCGGTGCTGCTGCCAGCGTGGTCGTAGGATCCATTGAAATCGATCAGGCGACCGGATTCTCGGAATCAGATTACTACACTTTCCACGGGGTTGCGAACCAAATCGTGACCATTGAAGTGATGAGCCAGACGTTGCGTCACCGGTTTAGCGACACCATTGACTCGGTCCTGCGACTCTACGCTTCAGACGGTTCAGCTGTTACCGAAATGGGGTCCAGCACGTCGCTGCGGAACGACGACACGTTTGAAAGCCCCGACAGCATCTTGCTCGATGTTGTTTTACCCGCTGACGATACCTACACCGTCGAAGTGGAAACATTCAGCTTCCGCAATCCGGAATATGCAGTTTTCCCCAATGATCTAAATATGGATACCGCTGCTTTCTGCATCGCCAACCCAGACAACTTCAACTGCACCGACATCGACACGGGTCGGTACGAGTTGCTGATCTACACGATCGGAGGAGAGTCTACGACAGAGGTTGGTGGTGACACTTTGATCGGCGGCAGCGGACCTGACGAGTTTATTGGCAGTAGCGGTGATGAGTCGATTCCGGATCTGGATGCCGATGACACCGTGAAGGATCCTTTCGGTTCCCTGGTCCAGGCTATCGCAATCAATCCTATTGCCGGTCAACAAACCGCTGAAGGCTCACCAATTAGCTTTACGGTTTCCGTAGTCGATCCGCTCCTTGAGGGAGTTACGTACAGTGTATCTCCGAATGATAGCGGCTCGCTGCCGAACGGCATTACACTGGATCCGGTAAGTGGTGTGTTCACCTACGCCACAGATGACGAGGCAGCCTTTGACTTGCGTTTCATGGCCACCGACCAGACCGGCAACCTGGGAATCATTACGGTACCGTTCGAGGTCTTCGGTGTAGCGCCCGAGCTGAATGTTGTCGCCAATAGTGACCTGCCTCTTGGCGGGAACGGAGATACAGTCACAGTTTCGGGAGTCATCACGGACGCGTCACCCGTCGACACGTTCAGCGTCCAAGTTCATTGGGGCGACGGTTTTAGTGAACCAGCGATCGTAGCTGCGGATGGCTCAATCAACCTTTCACACACCTATGCGGCCGAAGGCCCCTATTCGGTTACCGTTGAAGCGGAAGACGACGATGAACTGACGTCAAGCGTCACCATCGACGTAGTGGACTCGAGGCTTGCATTGATCAGCGGGGTGCTGTACATCAGCGGGCGGTCAAGTAACGACTACATCCGCATCCGTCATATTGGAGATGACCTTAAAGTCAGCGGTGTGGGGCGTTCAGAAACATTCGCGGTCTCTGATATTGAATCAATCGAAGTTCGATTGGGGGAGGGACGCAACATTTTCATCGCGGATCCGACCGTACCAGCTCCTATGACAATTCATGGTGGCGGCACACTCAACATCATTCGTGCTGGAGCAGGCGATGACACTATCTATGGCAGTACGGGACGCGACATCATCAATGGCCGCGGTGGGGATGACCTAATCGAAGCTGGTGAAGGGAACGACATTATTCAAGTCAGCGGCGATGAATCTGTCGGTGATACAATCCTCGCTGGCGATGGCATCGATCGCTTACAGTTGATTCACCAGAACGCCATTGTGCTGAGTCAATTCAGTGCCGCAACATCCAGCACGGAAATGGTCATTGGATCATCGCCCATTTTCGGAACCGAACAATCCGACACATTGAACTTTGCTTATGCAACTCGTTTCGATCCGACGGCCATCGACGGACTCGGTGGCGATGACTTGATCATACTGTCCGATGCGGCTTTTGTGCCTGTTGACGCGGGATCGGGGAACGACACGATCCTTGGAAGCAATGGCGTCGACCAAATCGACGGTGGTGTTGGCGACGATCAAATTGCTGGTCAAGGAGGCGACGACATTCTCATTGGCGGACTCGGAATTGACCGGTTCGATTTCAATCCAGGTGACGGTTTTGACACGATCAATGACTTTGACGCATTTTCGCTTGAAGCTATCCAGCTTGGTGACTTCGGCACTATGCGTGACGAAGTGGCTGAGATACTAGCAGTTTCGAGCCAGCGAGAAAGCGACGTGGAAGTTGAGTTGAACGGCCTGGATCGCCTACGTTTGATCGACACCGCGTTGGAAGATCTCGACGCTGACGACTTTTTGTTTTAGATAAATTCTTGTTACGGAAGCGATACGATGCCCCAGAGCCCTCATAAGCCATGGCACAACTCCGATAGTTTGATCAGCGAACCCTGGTTGACCGAGTTGATTCAGTCGTACGAAAAAGATTGGCAAAGAGTTATCGAATCGTCGGCCTCTGAGGCGAAGATAGAAACGCCCAGCTTTGATGCGTTGTTGCAACGACTCGAACAGCATGAGATTGATGAAAACAAGCGAACACTCGCGAAGTCAACTCTGCGATTAATTGACCAGTACTATCGTGAAACACTCGACACAAAGATCTCAGACGATAACCGCGATGATAACAACTCTCGCAATTCGTCATACGAGGAACCAACCATTGATTCCTTCTCGCCTGCCGATGCCAACTCGGCTCAAGAAGTCACACTCGATACAGGTGCTATAGACCGCGACGTTGCTGTTGAATCAAGATCTGAAAACGAAGTTACCATAGCAGGGAAATCAGCACCCAGTGGTGAACTTCCCGTTCGCGTTCATCCGGGGAGTGGATCGGCTAACACCCCTGTCGAAGGTATGGACGACACTGCGGACTTTTCGGTCGGCGAAGCACGTGCGATTGGAACCGCAAAGGTAGGCCGCAGTAATATTCGACCCTCAGCAAAGGGCAGGTCAAATTTCAATGCGTTGCCACCGGGTGAATCGATCGGTGACTACGAAATCAAAAGTGTGCTTGGCCAAGGTGGCATGGGTGTCGTTTACTTGGCAAATCAAAAAAGCCTTGACCGACTTGTAGCACTCAAAATGATTCTGGACGGAAGTCGCGTAAATCAAGCAATGCTAGATCGTTTTGACGCTGAAGCTAAAGCAATTGCGAAGCTTCAGCACGAAAATATCGTGCGGATCTATGAAGTTGGCGAGCACGACGACCACCCGTACTTTTCTCTTGAGTTCATTAAGGGAGCAACACTCGGTGATTTAATCCGAAGCAATCCAATGACCCCGAGCGAAGCTGCTAGAGTTCTTGAGTCTGTCGCCAGAGGACTTCAATACGCTCATGAGCAGAATATCATTCACCGAGACATCAAACCGGCGAATATTCTGCTAACAAGCGACGGTACCCCGAAAATTTCGGACTTCGGATTGGCTCGTGAGATAGAGCGAGACCAATCGCTAAGCATCACAGGCGCGGTCGTGGGAACCCCTGGATACATGGCACCCGAGCAAGCCAGGGCTGCCACCGACATCGGTCCTGCCGCTGACATTTGGGGCATGGGCGCCATGCTATACGCAATGCTAACGGGTCGAGCTCCATTTGTGGGATCGAACCCTGGCGAATCCGTGATGATGTTGCTGCGGGAAGAACCGGTTCCTCCTAGTCGTCTGCGAATTAAGATACCTAAAGACCTAGAAACCATCTGCCTCAAGTGCCTTGAGAAAGATCCTTCGCGACGCTACATCGACGCGAGACATCTTGCGGATGACCTTGCCAAATTTCAACGTGGCGAACCTATCTCTGCCCGCCCCATCTCCTTATGGGAACGATTAATTCGTTGGTGTAAACGCAATCCTACAATCGCGGTGCCAAGTGGTCTTGCCGCTTGTTTGGCATTGGCCTTAGCCGTCGGAGGACCGCTAGCAGCAGGCACAATCTACCAGCAAAAAACGGAAGTCGAAAAATCAAACAAAGCTCTCGAAGTTAGCAACAACAAGCTAGTTGTTAGTGAAGAAGAAGAACGTAAAGCGCGCCAACTTGCCGAACAAAACGAACAGCTCGCTGAACAGAATGCCGAGCGTGCCAGAGCATCCGAAGCGGTCGCCGTAAAAGCCAAGGAAACCGCTCAGCGAAATGCCGAATCCGCTCAAGCCGGGTATAAGCAAGCCGTTGATGCGCTGAAATCACTTGTGTTTGGAGTGCTAAGAAAACTTGATGACCGCCCTGGCATGAGTGATGTGCGGGAGGAACTGCTTAATACCGCTCGAGAAGGACTCGCAAGACTCGATTCGACCGCGTCGGATCCAACTCAAAACAATATCATTGCCGCGGGGACACTGCGTCGACTCGGCGATGCGAACCTTGAAACTGGTAGAGTCGAAGCGGCTCGACAATGTTACGCACGATGTCTTGACGTTGTCGCATCACTTGACAAGGAAAACAAGCTTCCCGGTCGATTCCACAATCTTTCCACCGCACACGATTTACTCGGCCAATCACTTCGTGCATTGGGAAAGATGAATGAAGCGAAGAGCCAATTCGAAACCGCACTCACTCTACGAAGACAATGGCTTAATCAAGAACCCAGCAATCAAGGAGTCCGACAGAACATCGCCGCAACGCTGGGTCGGCTTGCTTATGTTGACATGGACCTGGGAAACCTAGACGCGGCACAGGAGTGGTTCGAAGAATCCGCTCAAATTCGCGAAGACTCGGCTAAGGACGACCATTTTTCAATTGGTGCCCAGCTTGAATGGATCGGCGCCAAATGGTCGTTAGAAAAACTGAGAGTCCGAAACGGCGATCTGAAAGCTGCGACAGGAAATCTTACGAAGATCGCTAAAGACCTTAACAAGATTAGCGACGAAAACCCTTTCATGGTTGCCCCCGCCTGGAATGCTGGTCTTATGCAAGCGGACCTCGCTACCTGGAATCTATACCTAGGGAATCATGCAATAGCACTTCAGTTTGCGAACGATAGCGCAACTCGACTACAGAAGCTCAAGAAGCAGGAAAAGAAAAACTTAAAGCTCAGTGAAAGCCTCGCCGAATCACTTCACCTCAAGGCCATTTGCATAAAGCTTCATTCAACGGAGGCTTCCGATGAACTAGATGCGACCGCTCAACATGCATTACGTGAAGCAGTTTCGCTCCGTCAAGAAATATTAGAGGCGGATCCCTCCCTAGGCTTGATTCAACTACGTCTCGCAAACGACTTGGCTCAGCTAGGAGAAACCGACCAAGCGAAGAAGATTCTTGAGCAAATCGAGATTCCCAGTCATGCTCACAGTTCGTGGTGGCAAGCGTTCGCGGTTGCCAATGCACAACTTGCTACCGCCTTGAAAACCGACCCAGCATACAGTGGAAACAGTGACGGTTTAATCAAACAACAGAACTATTTTAGTGAGCGAGCAGTCTCAGCTATCAAAGCGGGCATGGCCGAAAATCAAATCCCCAGTGCATTTGTGAAACTTGCCCCAGAGATTACATCGCTTCGAGAACTTCCAATTTGGGATGAATTAGTCGATTCCCCCTAACCTCACCGTCCACACGTCTCGCTTGTTTGTTGCTCAATGCTCTCGAATTCGACAATGTTGACCACATTATGCGTTCAAAACTGGAATTTGGATGAGATGTAAATAGCATGTCTTTGAGGATGCAAATCGAGAGACTCTCAACGACACTGCGTACCATTGTCCCCTGCAAATCATTATGAACCGTACTGTAAAGACTCAACTTGAGGAAACTCGTCGATCGTTTGCGTGGTCGGAATCTAGAGTCGTTCGATGCTTAATTTCATACTGTTTTGTTGCATTGATGTTCTCACCTGCAAAAGCAGCATTTGTGATTGAAGTAGACAGCGACACGATGTTTGCGGGTGAAACGAAAACACTGAATGTCACGATTCGAAGCGTGGGAGTACCGGACGACTTAAACTTCTTTGTTTTCGACTTAGTCTTGACTCCGATTACTCCTTTGCCAGCATCATCTGATGATGTCAGATTTGTTGACCCAGGGATCTCGACAGAGCCATTTGCAGCAACGCCAAGTTACGTATTTTCGGGAAACAGCAACGCCGCTATAAGTGGCAACGCGATTACGTCGACTACTCAAACATCGTATGCCAACGATACGCTAACCATTACGGATCTCTCTGGTGACTTTAATGACATACCCGTTCTTACCAGTCCGACGTTGATCGCACAGTTTGACCTACAGACGGCGATGAATGCCGCAACTGGGATCTATGAAGTGTCCGTCATCGATCCATTCGCGGATGACTTCAATGGTACCGAACCTGCTATGAGTTCAGTATCAGGTTTTATAGAGATCACTGTTGTGCCTGAACCATCCTCAATGCTGGGGCTAGTTGTTGGTATTCTCGGTGGACACCTGATCTTGCGGCGTAGGCACCAACAAGACTTCCGTATGCGGGGCATGACATGACCGCTTTGCCTGCAGATAAGTGATATCATTGGTGGAGATCATTCCTGAACTCCTCCGCCTGTTGAATGTTTGTATGCGACCTTTCTTCGTTGCAGTGCTCGTGAGCTTCGCCGGCCATGCCGCGTCTCATGAGCCAACGTCTTTCGATCATTCCATTGGGGCCATTGGCTTTTCGATTCCTGATGGGTTCGACATTGAAAGGATCGCCGGCGAACCATTGATCAAATGGCCGATTGTGGCGGATTTTGATCGCGACGGAAACCTTGTGGTTGCTGAATCGGGCGGTGTGGGCACGCCAATTGACGCGCACAACCAAAAGCAGCTTCACAAGATCATTCGACTTGTCGATACCGATCGCGATGGTAGTTTTGACGAACGCATTGTTGTCGCTGATCAATTTGCCTTTCCTGAAGGAGTGCTTTGCGTTGGCGACAGCATCCTTGTAGCTGCACCGCCACAGATTTGGAAATTGACCGATAGAGACGGCGATGGCGTTTGTGAAGAACGTAGTGTTTGGTTCGATGGTGGAACGGTGACGTACTGTGCCAACGACCTGCATGGTCCGTATCTCGGACCGGATGGCTGGATCTATTGGTGCAAAGGAGCGTTCGCGAAACAAAGCCATATGTTGGTTGATGGGCGCGAGATCCAATCATCCGCTTCTCAC
This sequence comes from Rubripirellula amarantea, assembly GCF_007859865.1. NCBI lineage: Bacteria > Pseudomonadati > Planctomycetota > Planctomycetia > Pirellulales > Pirellulaceae > Rubripirellula > Rubripirellula amarantea. The sequence continues at coordinate 892,168 of NZ_SJPI01000001.1, forward strand.
ATCTATCGCCGCAAACTTGATGGCGGGCCGATCGACATGGTAGTTGCCGGTGGCATGGATAACCCCGTCGAAGTAGCCTTCACTTCAACCGGTGAACCGTTCTTTACCAGCACTTACCTTGTTCATCCGAACAACGGAAAACGAGACGGAATTGCTCACGCGGTTTACGGGTCCCTGTTTGGAAAAGACCACTCCGTCATTCAAGATCACATCAGGACAGGTGACCTGATGCCCGTTATGACTCAACTCGGCGCGGCTGCTCCCAGCGGACTTGCGTGCTTGAATCGTTATGACATAGTCCCATTCGATTCAAACGGTAATGATGTCTTAGTAGCAGCCCAATTCAATCGGCAACGGGTAACTGCTCATCGGTTGATCCCAATGGGCTCTAGTTTTAAGACAGAAGACCACGACTTGCTGATCGCTGACCGCATTGACTTTCATCCGACTGATGTCGTTGAGGACGCGGACGGAAGTTTGATCGTGGTCGATACCGGTGGTTGGTACGACCTATGTTGCCCCACGTCCCGGGTCAATCAGAAAACAGCAAGCGGCGGAATCTATCGACTCTCGAAGCGTCAAGAATCGACCACCCAAACACGGCAACCGGTCATCTGGTCGACGCTTACGCGAAACCAAAATTGCGAGCTTGTTCTCGACTCCCGACCTTGGGTTGCCCGCGAGGCAACTCTGCGGTTAACCGACGCGGATATCGGCAAGCTTCGGGAGCTAGCGATGATTCCACGATCTTCAACCGCGAGTCGGCTGCGCTGCATCGGTGCACTAACGAGCCTAGGAAGTCCCGCCGCGCTCAACCAGATCGCTTCATTCATCGACGACCCCCATGTTCCGGTGGCTATCGCAGCGGTGCGAGCAATCTCGCTTCACCGAGACAGTCGAGCAGTTGCAAAACTCGTCAATTTGATCGATCACGACAACCTTTTTCTGCGTCGCGCAGCGGTGGAAGCTCTCGGCAGAGCAGGGGATAGCGATTCCATTTTACGCCTCTTCTCGACCGACGACGAAGGAGATCGTCATCTCGCTCATTCAATCGCATTCGCCTTGATTGCGTTGTCGCGAGCGCATCCTGAACTCGACTTGCTACAGATTGCGAGCAACGACGACGAGAAGCGACTTGCTTTGCTGGCTGTTTCTCAAATTGATAACGGGTCACGACTCAAGCCCGCTGATGTTTTCGCCTTGGCAAGTAGCGATGACGAATCCTTGTCAAACCTTGCCATCACCGTTCTCGCTGAGCATCCTGCGTGGGCACAAGAACTTATGCCTTTCCTACAGACATATTGGTCTGACCTAAACCATCACGGTGACAAACTTGCGACGCTGCTGTCTCACTGGAAATACAATCCAGAAATTCAAGACTTAATCAGAGATTGGATTTGGTCGGTTTCAGGCATCGACGATGATCCGCAGCGCCGTATTCATGAAACCTACTTGGCCGAGCATTTCGATAAAGTTTCACCCCCGAAACTTCCGGCCGCCTGGATTGAACCATTGGCGCACTGGCTGCGATCCAGTGAAGGGCGTACGAAACTTGCACTTTCGATTGCGTTGTCCAAAGTGGATGCGGATCTTGCAACTTCTGAAGCGTTGATTGAGGCTATAGGAAGCTTGGCTGATCAATCCGCAGAAACAGGCCAGAAATTGCGTTGGTTGCGATGTCTGCCGTCGGGATCTGGAATCAACGAGACAACCACAGAATCCGTGATGGTCGATGCGTTTTCTAATCTCGATCACTCCGATCACGATGTGGCGAAGGAGGCGATGCGTCGAGTCAGTCTATCCGCGTCAGCAGCCCGCAAGGTGCTTGATAGTCTTGCATCATTACCCTCGCTGGATTTGCCTATCGCAATCCAAGCGATCAAGCGGCTAGACGATGAAACCTTAAACTTGTCATTGCTGAAGCGGCTACGGGAGCTCAATTCTGCGAAGACGCTCGCACCCAACTACTTGACGAATGCGTTCAAGGATTCATCGCCGCGTGTTACCAGCGAGGCTCAAGAAACGTGTGAGGCTATTGCTAGACCACCGGTGGAAATCGGTGATGCCGTCGCGGTTTGGCAATTAAAATTGGTTCCTGGGGATCCGGTCAAAGGCTTGCAGATTTTCCACGGCACGAAAGCCCAATGCGGCGCATGCCACACCATGGGTTTCGTGGGCGGAAACGTGGGTCCCGATCTAACTCGCATTGGTTCGTCGCGAACGATGGAAGCAATGCTTGAAGCGATTCTTTACCCGAGCCAGCGACTGGAACAGAACTATCGCTCGACAAAAATCTTGACGATCGACGGCGAAGTTTTAAACGGGCTAGTGAAGCGACGCACAACCGCGGTGGTTGAGCTTCAAATCTCAGCGGACGAGACGAAAATGATCTCCACCGACGAAATCGAGGACGAGCGTCCCAGCGAAATATCCGTAATGCCCACCGGACTTGCTGAACAACTCTCCATCGAAGAGTTGTCGGACCTGATGGCGCTTCTGCAAGCAGCAAAGTAGTGCATGCATGGCACATCCTTTCCTTACCGTAGCGGCTACGAACTCTTCGTCGTACGGTAGCGTTCAATCAGTGCATTCGTCGAACTGTCATGCGAAAGTTTGACATCGCTTGACTGCAGTTCTGGGATGATCGCCTTCGCAAGTTGCTTTCCAAGCTCGACGCCCCACTGATCGAAGGGATTGATGTTCCAGATCACGCCTTGGGTGAACACGCAATGCTCATACAGGGCAACCAATGATCCAAGTACTCGAGGGGTGAGCTTGTCTATCAGCAATGTATTCGACGGTCGATTGCCCTCGAAAACGCGATGAGGTACCAGTGATTCGCTAGTGCCTTCCGCACGCACCTGATCAGCAGTCTTGCCCATGGCCAGCGCTTCACCTTGGGCAAATACGTTCGCCATCAACTTGTCGTGATGGTCACCAATGGGATTGAGCGAATTCGCGAACGCGATGAAGTCGCAGGGGATCAAATGTGTCCCCTGATGGATCAACTGATAGAACGAGTGTTGCCCATTCGTACCTGGTTCGCCCCAATAGACTGCACCAGTGTCATAGCTCACTCGCTTGCCTTCAAGCGTGACACTCTTGCCATTGCTTTCCATTGTCAACTGTTGCAGGTAAGCAGGAAAACGACTGAGATACTGGTCGTATGGCAACACGGCAAGCGTTTGAGCTCCGAAAAAGTTGGAATACCAAAGCCCCAACAAGCCCATGATGACTGGCATGTTCTGATCCAGGGGAGCGGTCCGATAATGGGTGTCCATCTCGTGGAACCCCGCAAGCATTTCTCGAAAACCATCGGGCCCAATCGCCAACATTGTCGACAAGCCAATTGCCGAGTCCATCGAATAGCGACCGCCGACCCAATCCCAGAAGCCAAACATGTTGTCGGTATCGATCCCGAACGCTCGTACCGCTTCGGCATTTGTCGATAGAGCAACGAAATGCTTGGCAACCGCTGACTTGTCACCCTCGAGACCATCAAGCAACCAAGCACGCGCGGTATTTGCGTTGGTCATGGTTTCCTGAGTTGTGAACGTTTTCGAGGCCACGATGAAAAGAGTCTCAGCAGGATCAAGGCCCTGGGTCGACTCAGCAAAGTCAGTCGCATCGACATTAGAAACGAATCGCATTGTCAACTCACGATTGCTGTAATGTCGCAATGCCTCGTATGCCATTACCGGACCGAGGTCCGACCCGCCGATACCAATATTGACGACGTTTCGAATTTTTTTGCCCGTGTGCCCCTTCCATTCGCCGCTTGAGATACGGTTCACGAAGCTTGCCATTCGGTCGAGCACTTCGTGAACGTCGGGAACGACATTCTTGCCATCGAATACAACCTCGGCCCCACGTGGTGCTCGCAAGGCTGTGTGCAATACCGCCCGGTCCTCAGTCGTATTGATTTTTTGGCCGGAAAACATCGCTTCGATGCGATCGGGCAAAGTGGCACTTCGAGCCAACGCGACCAGCAACTTCATTGTTTCACCGGTCATTCGGTTCTTGGAATAATCCAGGAACAAACCGGCGGCTTCGAGGGTGAACTTCTTTCCTCGTGTCGAGTCTTCCGCAAACAAGTCGCGCAGGTGCCGGTCCTTGATCTCCGTGTGGTGCTGTTGCAAATTCTTCCAAGCATCACTTTGGACAAGCGTGTTCGACATCGGTGTTTCCAGGCTGAATAATGGTGATAGCGAATAAGCTCGGTGACAGTCACCCCGCTCTCAATTCTCAATCTATCATCCTAGAAACCCACTCGCGGGGAAAGCCGTGACGTAAACGTTAGTAAACGTCTCGGACATACCTTTTTTCGTCCACCAGTCGTTTGAGATAGGCTTTCGCATCGTCGGCTGACATGTTGCCTTGTTCTGCAATGATATCAGCGAGTGCTCGATCGACGTCGGCCGCCATCCGAGATGCGTCGCCACAAACGAAGAAATAGCCGCCCTCTTGAATCCATTGCCAAAGCTCAGACGCGTTTTCTCGCATTCGATCTTGGACATAAACCTTCTTGTCACCATCGCGACTGAACGCCGTGTCGAGTTTAGTGAGCAAGCCACTGGACGCATACTTCTTGAGCTCGTCTTCGTAAAGAAAATCGAACGCTTCGTGTTGATCGCCGAAGAATAGCCAGTTCTTACCCGGCGACTTTTGAGCGTTCCGTTCTTGCAAGAACGCCATGAACGGTGCGATACCAGTGCCAGGTCCCACCATAATCATGGGCGAGTTCGGATCTCTAGGGATGGTGAATCCACCATGATTGGGCTGCGTGAATACTCGCACCGTGCTTCCTTGCACGACACGATCAGCCAACATGGTACTTGCAGCGCCCTTTCGAACCCGCCCCTCTCGTTCATACACCACTTTGCCGACGGTTAGATGAACTTGGTCACCGACTTGGCTCATACTCGACGCGATTGAGTAGAGACGTGGATTCAATGGTTCCAGCGTTTCGAGGAACTCGGTACATGTTAGCGATTCGACATTGGCGACTTCCAATACATCAAGCACATCAAAACCTTCGGGAACCCCCTCGTCGATCATGGTGTGCAAGAGATCTTTGGCTGTCTCTTCGTTGGCACGAGCAATGACCAGTAACAGCAACTCGTCCGAAGGATCTTTCAAACAGAAGTCCTGCTGCAATGCTTCGCGAAGCGTCTTGCGACTACCATCGGAAGACGTCAAAGATAGGTTGGGATCAGCGCCGATCCGGTCGATAATTTGCGAAACCAGTTCGCCGCAGTTCTCGGGATAGATCCCCAAGGCGTCCCCGACTTCGTAGTTCAGGCCAGAGCCTGCGAGATCGATCGCCACATGCCGCGTATCCTTTGCCGAACCCTCTTTATTGAGAGGACGTGATTCAATAATCGCTGCGCCATAAGGATTGGATCGTGAGTATCCGTTTGCCGCACCGTTGGTTGCTGGCGTGCCATTGGTGGCCGATTTGCCATTCGTTTCCGCACTACCGCCTTCCTTTAGCAATTGCTTGATCATTTGCTTTGTTTCCTTTCCGCCAGGACTGCAAAGCGTTACGTTTGATTCGGCTCCCGATTCGATTGCTTCGGCGTAAGTTTGGCATAGGTAACCACACGAACCGCAATTGAGCTGTGCCATCGCCGCCATTAGCTTTCGCTTGAGCGGTTTTCCTTCCGCCATTTCCATTCGCTCGACGATCGGAAGTGTGGAATCGTGCCAGGGAAAGTCATCGTCTTCTTCGCTATCCTCACCAATCAATTCGGTGGCAACACCGGCCGTCGCTAAAGCGGTACCGGCATCCATTCCTGGCTGGATCCCCATCATGCCAGCGAAGAATCCATTTAACCACGCACGTTGTTCTTCGTTGAACGGCGCGCTACTTGGAATGAAACTACTCATAGGTCTACCAAAGATTCAATGATCAAACAAAACGAACAACACTAAACGCTCACGTTCAACAATGACTTGAGCTCTTCGTCACTACTGCGACTTGCAAACTGAACAAAACTTTCGCCTTCCTGACGTCGTTCTAGATAACCGCCCACGATGCATGCGATCGTTTGAGGACAATCTTCGGCCACGACATACTCGAATAGCAACCGAGCGATTCCCTGACGATCGCCCCAACCGCCGCCTAGATGAATGTGGTATCCGTCCACCATGTCATCCCCGCGTTCGACCTTACAACCAATGAGTCCGATGTCGCCGATGTAGTGCTGAGCACAACTGTGATGGCAACCAGTGACGTGAATATTGATGGGCTGGTCAAGCTCGAATTGCGATTCGAGGGCTTCAGCGATTGCCATGGCGTTTGCCTTCGTGTCGGCGGCAGCGTACTTGCATCCGGCACTCCCCGTGCATGCGACTAATCCCGCCCGAAAGGAGCTTGCTTGAGTGTTCAATCCAATCGCTCGAATCTTTTCATCAACCTCGTTGATGTCTTCGTTGGCAATGAATGGAATGATCAGGTTCTGCCACACCGTGAAACGGATTTCGCCATTTCCGTATCGCTGTGCAATGTCAGCTAGTGATCTGGCTTGGTCGCTAGTGATGCGTCCCACCGGCAAAACGACACCGACATAGCTCAAACCCGGTTGTTTCTGGAGATGAAATCCGACGTGGGCGGATCGGTCCTCGTTGTGAGGAACACTAAGCCGAGACTGGTCGACACGTCTTAGCTTTCGACCGATTTGCTTCTCAACGGCTTCAAGAAAAAGGTCGAATCCCATGTCGTCCAATACATATTTCAACCTTGCTTTCTTGCGATCCGTGCGGTCACCCGTTTTGACGAAGACTCGCACGATTCCGCCCGCAACCTCGTAGCATTCGTCGGCGGTTAGCAACACGCCGGTTGGTCGAGCAAAATCCTTGTGACCAGTAATCCCACCGAGAGTCAGTTGAAAGTAAACACCCGCTAGTAGATCTTCACTAGCGTGTTCTGGGGTTACCAACACGGCATGAAAGCCGATGTCGTTTGTGTCGTCCAGTGCCGACACCTTCCCGCCACCATCGAAGGCAATGTTGAACTTGCGTGGCAATCCATACATCTCGCGATGATTCAAAATGTAGTTATGCATTCGCTTGGCCAACGGAATGGTTTCTACTAATTCCGTGCCATCAATACCGGACAATGTGCTGGCGGTGCAGTTGCGAATGTTGTCGCCTCCTGATCCGAGGCTGATAACATCGACGTCGCGAAGTCCATACAGAATATGGGCGGCCTGATCAGCGGGAATTTCGCGAAACTGCAGGTTCGCGCGAGTGGTCACATCAATGTACCCACCGGCTGAACGATCGCTTAAATCAGCCAAACCTCGGAACTGCCAAGCGTGCAAGACTCCGCCGGGAATTCGCATTCGGCACATGAATGAATCTTGCGCGGGTGCAACGTGAAAGAGCCCGTGAAATTTTGTTAAAAAGACATCGGTACCTTTAGGGAACGTTCCCGCGTTGCTTCTAGCGATGATCTCGTCCCACATATCAAGTGGATTCTTCTCTCGCTTTGCCTTTTCCTCAATGCTCAGTTTCTTGCCGGCAGCTTCGGCATCGGCTTGAGCTTGCAGAGCAAGCATCTCGGGACGGCTTGCAACTACGGATCCGTCAATGGTGCTTGCACCGCCACCTACCTTCAGGGTTGTCCCAGTCGGTGAGCCACTACCGCTAATAATCGGCAGATTGCTGACGGCGCGAGCGACATCGGAACCGAATGCGAATCCCGACAGGAATTGTTTTTGCTCTTCCGAGAAAGCTTTGTCAGTCATACGAACAGATCTACTCGATAGGTTTCAGGAAGACCGCTCGATCCTAACCGCTGAGTTCTTGTAACTCGGTTGGCGGCTGTAAGGATCAAAGTGGGAAAGAGTTAATTGATTAGTGGCTTCGTAATGCATCGGCATAAATGCTTGGCCAGAACGTACGGTGGGAACCACCATGGCTTTCGCAAGTAAGCTTCCACGCCGCGATGTCACCCGAACCCAATCGCCATTGGATACATCCATCGACCGGGCATCCAACGTATTGATTTCGACGTAAGGATCGCGGGGATACAACTTTCGCAAGACAGGTGATTTGCTTGTTCGCGTCTGCGTATGCCATTGGCTAACCGTGCCACGGCCCGTCATAAGCATTACCGGAAACTCATCATCCGTTGGCTCGGGCATCGGTGTGACAGCGGCAGCGATCAGCTTCGCCTTTTCGTCGTCGTGGTAAAATTTCCCGTCCGCGAACAAACGCCGCTGAGGTTCAGGAACATCACACTCTGACGCATCTCTTTGTGACCATGGCCACTGGATCCCGCCGCAACGATCGATTTGCTGGTAGTCATTGATGCCGGAAATATCACAAGGCTGGCCAACACTCAATTGTTGCATCAAACGGAAGACAGCTTCCGGGTCTGTCCATTTGGCGAACATCTCGTCCAGCCCCCAATAGTGGGCGACTCCACGAAGAATACTAAAGTCCGAGAGTGCTAGGCCGGGTGCCTTGCGAACCTTCTTGATCAGACTGTATCGGCGTTCGCTATTGATGAACGTGCCATCCTTTTCACCCCAAGCAGCGGCAGGCAAAATCAAGTCGGCATGCCGAGCCGTTTCGGTCGAATGGTACATGTCTTGAACGACAAGAAAGTCGAGCTTGTCCAGCAGGTCGCGAGCTTCACCTTGATGAATCCAAGAATGAGCGGGATTGGTGGCAATGACCCACAAGCCTTTGATCTCATCGCGACGAATGCCTTCCATGATTCGGTCGTATGACCAACCAACCTTGGTGGGAATTGAATCGACGCCAATTCCTAGTTCACGAGCCACCTTTTCTCGATCGCCAGCATCTTCAAACTTATGATGCCCGATCAAATTGGTCGTATTGCTCCACAATCGTGAACCCATTGCGTTGCATTGACCAGTAATGCTATTCGCACCAGTCCCTGGACGTCCAATGTTGCCCGTTATCAATGCAATATTGATGATCGCTTGAGCCGTACGAGTTCCCTCGTAGCTTTGGTTGACTCCCATCGTCCACCACAAGGAGACCGCTTCCTTGGTGCCAATCGTATCGGCTGCTCGAATGATTTGTTCTTCCGAGATACCAGATTGCTCAGCTACCGAAGCAGTCGTGAATCCAGCAACGTGTTCGCGAAGTTGTTCGAAACCGGTCGTATGCTGATCGACAAATGAGTGATCAACGTATCCGCGTTGGATAATTTGATTTGTGATCGCGTAAAGAATTGAGAGATCATTCTTGGGTCGAAGCTGCAAGTGTTGCGTTGCCGCCATCGCAGTTTCGGTACGCCGCGGATCAATGACGATAATCTCAGGTGACTTCCTATTCCGCAGCACCCGTTCCCACATGATGGGATGTCCGATGCACGGATTGGAACCCACGAACACTAAACAATCACTTTGCTCAAAATCGTCGTAGGTGTAGGGCGGCGCATCGAATCCGAAAGACTCCTTGTACGCAGTGACGGCCGTGGCCATGCATTGACGTGTATTTCCGTCGCCGTGCACCATGCCCATTCCGAACTTGGCAAGTGCACCAAGGAACGCCATCTCTTCCGATGCGATCTGGCCGGTGCTCAAGAAAGCAATGGATTCTTTACCATACTTGTTTTGAATCGACTTGAAGCGATCAGTAAAAAGCGTCAGTGCGGTGTCCCACGAAACGGGGTCAAAGCCACCGTCGGGCTTTCGAACCAATGGGTCGGTAGCTCGGTCATCGGAATCTAAGACCCGCAAGGCCTCCCAACCCTTGGGGCACGCCATTCCTAGATTGACGGGATACTTTGTTTCCGGCGTCAGGCCGACGGCCTCGCCATCGCGCATGTGCAAACGCAGGCCGCACCCGGTAGCGCAAAAGCCGCAAACGGCGGTAGTAGTGGTGTCTGCCGCAAGCGTGGAAGGCGTCATTCCTAGACCATGCTTGCCCGGTTCCAGCAAGAGCTCGCGAGTCATTTTGCCAGTACGAGCTTGAATCAACTGCGGCAGTTGACGATCCGAAGTTCGGTCATCCGTTCGAGTGAGTGAAGGTAGAGTGCTCATAAGATTTACCTAAAAGGTCCCCGGCATGCGGTCGTAGACAACACTCTTGAAGTACAACAGTCGTTCCAGCATTTCGCCGGACATCAATGAAGCTGCTCCAATCAACAGCATGCTTCCGGCGATGAGCGGCGACACAGGCGAGATCACCGACGCTAACAAGACGACAAAGCCACCCACAGCAGCCGATATGATTCGCCCATTGCGAAGTGGTTTCATATGTCCCTTGATCAAATCGGCACTGCGACGATCCTTATCGTTGCATCGTTCGATAGCGCCGAGATGAATTTGCCATTCCCAAATAATCTTCACGATCACCACGCCAACGGCTGCGAGTCCAAGGACCGCACCTGACGTGCCCGATCCCAAAAACGAGGCCATTGCGGCAACCAGCGTCAATCCGGCAACGAGGCCAGTAGCAAAGAAACGCCCGAGCGTGCGTCCCGAACGCCATAACTCTCGGTTGGTGGCGATGTAGATCATGGCACTGCAGTACAGTCCGACGATGCCGGTCACGATCGACAATCCGAGGGCCGCCTTACCCGCCCAATCGGGAATCCAAGTCGAGATAGATTCAGGTACGTAGTCAGCGAATGCAGGCATCCATAGCAGAACCGTGGCAGCACCAAGCAGTCCCATGTACTTGCCAAGAATCACGGCCTCGCGACTAAGCCAACTCGTACGAAGCCCCAAGAATATTCGCCAAGCACGCAACGGTCGTCCCAAGTGTAGTGGCGCGACGTTGAGTCCGATCCCGCCGATCAGTAACGCCACCAATGCGGATACCTGAGTCAGCCGCTCCGACGTTCCCGCACCCGCCATAACCCAACCGAGTGACAAAGTACGTTCGACGAGGATGATTCCAACGCTGATTTGGGTAGCCACCAACATGACCGCTAGGGGCCAATGGCTTTCGGCAACTTCGTCGACACCGCGATCCTGCGGCACCGCCGCGGCAACGGCTTCGCGGCGAACAGATTTGTAACGTGTTGAAGGTTTAGTAATCTCCGATAGAGGCGCGTCGGGCGCAAGTCGTTGCCCGTCGTCGAAAACGGCACCCCGATCAACTAACTTGATGGCGATCGCTTCGTTGGGGCAAGCTTGCACGCACGCGGGTGCTTCGCCAACGGAAAGCCGCTGATGACACATGTCGCACTTACGTACGATTCCCAATCGTTCACTGTACTGAGGCACTTCGTATGGACACATCATCATGCAGTACTTGCAACCGATGCACTGGTCATCCAAGTGTCGAACGATTCCCGTCAATGGATCCTTCTCGTACGCTCGCACTGGACATCCATTAAGACAACCTGGGTCTTCGCAGTGATGACAGGCCGTCGTTACGTGCCCAACCGTGGGCAACGACAAGCTGGGCGACGATTCATTCGTAAGTGAACCGTTCGATGAAAGTTTCTCGAGTGGCGTCTGGGCTGGAAGCACCTCGCCGATGGTGATCGTGCCGACGCGTCGCCACGATTCATCTTCGTCTAACCCGTTGAGAGTATGACATGCGACAACGCATGCTTTGCAACCACTGCATTGGTCCAGGTCGACTTCAAAGGCAAACTGTTGATCAGCCGATGGAGGCGTCGCGGGCAACAGACGACGGTAGTATTGCTCCTGAGCCGGTGCAATCACAGAATCATCGGCATCGTGAAGGGCACTGAATTGTTCGACCGCAGACAACGATTGCTGTTGGCGCAGCAGCTCATCGACGATGTCGAATTTCGATTCGGTGAAGGGCAGGGTAGAGGACATAGCAGTGAACGAATTTCAAGTCTCACGAGCAAATTGATCGCAAGAAACTCAGCTCGGAACCAATGGTTCAGAACATGAGCGTCGTGACGCTTGAAAGTGTCTCTCCCTTGTAGGTGGGAATGGCCAAACCACCATTGATGGTTTCGGATACATCCGTGCCTTCATCACATTGGCGTCCTGCCAATAACGCTTGTGCGTTCGTCGAAATCGTGGCACCACCATGCTCTAACGCCAGTCCCGGTAGTCCAGCGTTCAAAGAAAGTTCAGTGTCTCGAGGCAATTGCAGCGATGCATCAAGTCCCTGATACGCGGCACCTTCCATCACGAACTTGTCGGCCAAAACGTTCCAAACTTCGTAACCGCGAGCGATCGGTGTTGCCTTGGAAGAAATCAAAACCACGACGGTCATTAGCACGTCATCATCGAGCACTGGCAGGGCGATCGCCGTTTCGAGCAAACCCGCCGATGCACCCGCCGCACGAAGGAACCCGGGATGATTGGGCAGGTCGTCATGAATCACGGCTTGGCCGGACGCCCAGGCTTGTCCTGGCAACCCGCTACCACGCTCAAATCGAATGAACGAGCTGACATTGGAAAATCTTTCGAGATGTGCGAAGTAACCACCGCGCAACGCCACCTCCTCATAAGGACCTATCGGTTCCCAAAGCTCAAAAACTCCGGCACCGAAACTGACTGGCTTCAAGGCGATGACGGCAACGCTGATAACTTGACCACCGCGATGCACAGGGACGGCGATTGCCGACGAAATCGTCGGATGATGATCACCTTCACCCTTGGGTTGACAATAGATTTCGGCCGCACCTGATTGAGCTGACTTTTCTGCTAGAAAGCTCAATGTGGTAGAGTCGTTGTCAGCGATCTTTGCATCTATCACATCGTATGTACGAACTTCGTCCACCAATGATGATGACTCGAATGTCTGCAGAACACTCTGTATAGGCGAAGAAGAATGGGTTGACGAAGAAGAAGAAGAAGAAGTCGAAGGCTGGTTCATAAGGACACCGTCCCTTCTTCTTTCGGCTGGGATTCCGTGATCGCTTTTCGTTTCTGCAGATCTTGCTTGAGTTTTTTGTGGTCCTGATCTTCAAGGAACTGAATCATTTCCGCGCGATAGTCGTAGTACTGCGGGTGATCCAAAACATCCGCCCGAACACGAGGTCTTCCGAACGGAATTTCAAGAACTTTTCCTACGCGGGCGCGAGGGCCGTTGGTCATGATGACCACTCGATCGCTCATGAACAGAGCCTCGTCAACATCGTGCGTGATCATCAGAGTCGTCACTTTGTCACGCATCAGAATTTCAAGCAGAATCTCTTGCAATTCCATGCGAGTGAGCGAGTCCAACATTCCAAAGGGTTCGTCAAGCAGCAGCATCTTGGGTTTGAGCGCGAACGCACGAGCAATGCCAACTCGTTGCTGCATTCCTTGACTCAAATCCTTGGCACGTTTATCGAGGCTGCTTCCCAAACCCACCAGCGTCAGATAGTAGCCAGCGATGTCGCGTCGTTGAGCTTTGCTTCCATGCGGATAGACCTGATCGACGCCTAACAAAACGTTATCGATTGCGGTCATCCATGGCATCAAGCATGGTGATTGAAATACGACACCGCGATCGGGGCCAGGACCGTCAATTTCATGGTTTGCAACGACGATTCCGCCATTGGAAATATCATTCAACCCCGCAACCATCGACAACACCGTGGACTTGCCGCATCCCGAGTGCCCCAGCAAACAAACGTACTCGCCCTTGTCCATGTTTAGATTGAAGTCTTCGACAATCACGGCAGGCCCATTGGGCGTGTCGTAAGTTTTGCCGAGGCGATACATTTCGACATATCCGGCCATGATGCGTGGGCTCTAAAAAAGTAGGCGGTGGGAACAACGAGCGGGGCGTAACTAGGTCGTCGCGTTAAGGATGGATTTTCTAGGTAGGGACAAACTTCGGGGCTGCAAATCGGGCAGTTCAATGAGAGGAGCCGTGGACAAGGACTCTTCGTCGTCACGAGTCTTTTGACGTACAGCTACCAAGTAATTGGTGACCGCGTTGCGAAGCCCCTTGAAGGTCGTATCGTGGTTAAGCTCGGACGCACGTCGCGGGCGATCGAGCCCAACGGTAAACGTCGGGCCGAGTGATGCGTTGGGACCAGGATTAAGCGGCACGATTCGATCGGCCACCAAGATGGCTTCATCTACGTCGTTGGTGATCATCACACATGTCTGACGTTCTTCTTCCCAAATCTTTAAGATCTCTTCTTGCAACACACTTCGAGTCATCGCGTCGAGCGCAGACAACGGCTCGTCGAGCAACAGAATTTTGGGTTTCATTGCCAGCGTACGCGCAAGCGAAACACGTTGTCGCATTCCACCGGAAAGCTCGTGTGGCCGTCGGTGTGCGGCGTGCGTCAGCCCCACCATCTCGATAAACTTCTCGACGTGATCGCGACGTTCGCCTTTGCTCCAACTGCGAAACACGCTGTTGACGGATAATGCGATGTTCCCTCGAACGGTCAACCAAGGCAGCAGCGAATAGTTCTGAAAGACAAGACCTCGATCGGGACTTGGTCCTTGAACCGGCTTGCCTTCCATAAGAAGCTCACCACGGTCGGGCGTTTCGAGCCCGGCCAACAACTTCATGAACGTCGACTTTCCGCTACCCGAGAACCCAACCACCGCAAGAAACTCACCCTCGCGGACGTTCAGATTGATATTTGACAGTACCTCGTTTCGAGTCACGCCACTTCCGAAACCCTTGCAGACTCCCAGCATCGATAGAACCGGGGCGGCAACGGTGCGTCCCACACGTGCTTCGATTACAGGCGGTGTCAAAACAGCAGCACTCATGGCGATACTCGCGAAGAGAACGTGGAACTCGGAAGGTGTATTTCTGCCATCCATGGCCAAAGTTCGTAGGAACCTTGCTTCCTTGCGTGTCGCCGCGAAGCGACTGGTGAATCGTTATTAAGCCGGCGAAGGGTTTCCGAAGCTGACTAAGTTGCGAAGGCAAATCATGATCCGATCAAGCACCAAACCAATCACGCCAATCACGATGACGCTGAAAGCAATCCGGGCGTAAGTCAGCGAAGATCCGTTCTGAAATTCATCCCAAACGAACTTTCCGAGGCCTGGATTCTGAGCAAGCATGTCGGCTGCGATCAGCACCATCCAACCAACACCTAAGCTGATCCGCAGTCCTGCGAACATCAACGGCAAGCTAGCAGGCAAGATGATCTTGAAAAGTTTTTGCGACCAAGAAAGCTTCAAGACCTTCGCAACGTTCAGGTAATCTTTGTCGACACTGGCCACGCCAAGAGTGGTGTTGACGAGAGTTGGCCAAAGCGAGCACATGGAAACCGTTGCGGCAGAAATCAGAAACGCTTTGTCGAAATAGGTCTCGCCTGGCTTTGAGTTCGAATAGGCCCAAATAATTACGATTGCGGCGAGCGGCAACCATGCCAGCGGCGAAACCGGCTTGAACACTTGAATAAACGGAGTCATCGCGGCGTTGAACCATGGGCTCATCCCACACAGCACTCCGACGGGAACTGCGATCAAAGTTGCCAAAACGAAACCAAAGAACACCGTGTAAAGGCTGGTGTAAATTTGATCGACAAATGTCGGTGCGCTCGTTGGCTTGTAGTTCGCCGCTGCAACCGCGTGCTTCTTAAGCAACAATGCGTTGGCAAGCAGTATTTCCTTGTCAGCGACACTTGCATTGGCGGCTTGGCGTTCGAGCTTCCTAGCGTCCAACATGAACCGAACTGCTTGTCCAGCCTTTTCTTGCTGCTTCGCTGTATCAGCTTCCCGTTGAGCTTGATGCATCGCGAACAGCTCCTTGCCCGCCACCCAAGTCTCGGTAGGGCTAGGCAGCTTAGCGCTGTCAGTCACGATGGCCTTGGCCGCAGCAGACCACATGAACAGGAACACGAGCACCGCGAACACGGGCAAGAACACGAACTTGGAAATCCCAACCATTTGCTCTTTGGGATCTTCCCCCGCAGCAAGGCGAACAAACGGCTCAAGGACTGGCAAACCAGCTACGGTACAAAACCTAAGAGCACTACCACGCCAATTCATAAGACACTTCGAAAAAGAGATACGGTTGCAGGGACAAACAAAGGCGATGGACTATTTTTTTGCAAAGGACTCATCATCCTTATTTCCAATTTCAAAACTGTTGATGTACCCAATAGGATCCAGTGCGTCGTACGACTTTCCATCAATGAAATCGCTTGTCGCAACTCGATATCCGTCGTAGTCAGCGGCGGGAAATTCGTTTGCATCGACCTTGCCTTCGGAGATCAACATTTCAGCCGCCTTGCGATAGATCGCTGGCTTGTAAATCTCTTTGGCGGTTTCTGCATACCAAGACGCTGGTTTTGATTCGGTGATCTGTCCCCATCGCCGCATTTGGGTCAAGAACCAAATGCAATCGCTGTAGTGTGGGTAACTTGCATTGCCATCGAAAAAGACATTGAACTCAGGCATGGGACGGACATCCGTTTCCTGAAACACAAACGTTCCGGTCATCGAATTGTCGATCACGTCAACATCCGCACCGACATAGTCTTTGCGGCTAAGAATTTCACAGGCTTCTGGTCGATTAATTAACGTTCCATCCGCGTCTTTCTCATCCAGCCATTTTCCAGCCCGAATGAGCGCCTTCACGACGGCAACATGCGTGTTGGGATACTTCTCGTCCCAAGCCTTGCTGACCCCGAAAACTTTCTCTGGGTTGTTCTTCCAAATGTCATAGTTCGTCGTGACAGGCACCCCAATGCCTTTGACAACGGCTTGCTGGTTCCACGGTTCACCGACGCAATACCCGAGAATAGTGCCAGCCTCGAGCGTTGAAGGCATCTGAGGCGGCGGGGTTACTGAAAGAATCACATCGGCGTCGACGGTGCCCTGGATATTCTCTTCGTCGTAATAGCCGGGCTTGATGCCGGATGCTGCAAGCCAATACCGAATTTCGTAATTGTGGGTTGAGACAGGGAACACCATCCCCATATTGAACGGCTTTCCCTCTTGCTTGTAGCTATCGACAATTGGCTTTAGCGAAGCGGCACTAATGGGATGCTTGGGCTGAGGCTTCTTCAACTCAGGATCGTTCTCCTGCATCTTTTCCCAAATCTCATTACTTACCGTAATGCCGTTGCCGTTGTAGTCGAGACTATAGGCAGTGATGATCGGCGACTTGGTTCCGAAACCGATCGACGCACCAATTGGCTGCCCAGCAAGCATGTGAGCGCCATCAAGTTGCCCGTCGATGACGCGGTCAAGAAGAATCTTCCAGTTGGATTGAGCCTCAACCTCGACACTCAATCCTTCGTCGTCGAAATACCCTTTCTCTTTCGCAATCACCAACGGAGCACAATCCGTCAACTTGATAAATCCAAACTTCAGCTTTGGTTTTTCGATCTCAAGCATCGCCGCGACTACAGATTCACTCGAAGAGACCGGCTCCCCTGAAGCAGCCTCTGATTGTTCGATCTTCGCTGCTGCCGCTTCTAGATCTTCAAGAGTTATGCCATCGCTGCTGCAGCCAATCAGTGAAACCAGCCACAAACTGAGCACCAATTGAAGACATGACGAGTGACAGAACAGCACGCGACGAAACATAGACGAAGCCAAAGTTCAGGAAAGAGAGAATAGAAGCGAGCTCTCGAAGAAAAGCCGCAGGCACAAACCGCTTGCGTAGAGACATGCTCGAAAGACGGATGCCGATTACTCGGGCAACCGACCAGGTAGAAAAGCGTTTACGCACTCACCGTGCCAACTCAGTTTCACGGACGTTGCAATGCCAACAATCGTGAAATCAACACCCTTAGGCGTTCCGTTAGGACACTTCACCTCCGTTGAAAAGCTGACGAGTCGGACTCGCAAAACCGGGTGATGCTCCCGGAATTGGCATCTGCTTAAGCATTGGGCGTCAGACTTTGGGGTCGCCCGCTCAGTAGCGAAGTCAGCGTGTTGGCAGCAACAATGACGCAAGCCTGCGCTTCGATTGCCGCCGAACTGCAATCGATAGGGGTGAAGTCACTGCGGGCAGATAGCCAGAGTGCCCGTCATCGTGACATAGCTTGTGGAAGTTTGTTCCGGTCTTATCGATTGGCCGACTGTGCCTGGGAATTTCATGAAAGCACACTTCCTCACCGATACGGAACGTAGGGCAAGGCGCGACTCGATTGAGTCGTTGATGGCCCGTATCGCCGAAGGAATGGTGATGCAGAGGCTGAAATCGAGTGGCGGCACGGATCAGCATCAGCATGGCTTTGCTCAGCGAGCATCCTTGACTGTCATTGATTCTTAGATCTGATCTTTCTCTTGAAGATGGAGCCTTCACTCATGTTCGCCAGTAATCAAAAAAGGCGGCGCGTACTCGCACTGTCGATCGCTTCGAGCCTATTTTGCCTTCCGGCGGCACTCGCGGACTCGCCTCAATCTCAACAGGAACTCGTTGAATTGCACGTGAGCGAATTGGTTCAGCAAGTCGTCGACTACGCGCCACTTCAAGACTCCGGCCTCGACGCATCCAGTGCATCAGCAGAGCTCGCGGAAACGCCTCAGCTATCAGAGATGCCCGATACCGCTGCCATGCCCGATCCGATGCCAATGCATCAGTATGCGGATCCGACCTACACGGCTACTCCTTGCCAATGTTGCAATAGCACGTGCTGCACCAAAGAAAAGAAAGACGCAGCAACCGCGAAGATGAAGGGTGCCTACAAGGGCGTCTTCTATGCGAACGACTTCAGTTACCTGAACGACAAATGCTACGACGGACCTGAGTTCTGCGGCGATTCGCTCAAGGGTCTCCTCAACGGAAAACTAGACCTCGGTGGCGAAGCTCGCGTTCGGTATCACAGCGAAAACAATCACCGCGGCCTCGGTTTGACGGGCCGCGACGATGAGTTCTGGCTCACTCGCTTGCGATTCTTCTCGAACTATCGAATCAATGAATACTTCCGTGTCTATGGCGAATACTTGTACGCCGATTCCGGAGGAGAGTTTTTCAACAACCGTCCGATCGAAGAAAATCGTGGCGAGATCCAGAACCTTTTTCTCGATACCAATCTGACTGAGAACTTGAGTGTTCGTGTCGGTCGCCAAGAATTGTTATTCGGTGAACAACGTTTGGTTTCGCCATTGGATTGGGGAAACACCCGCCGGACATTCCAGGGTGTTCGGGGAACTTATCAGGGCGACGATTGGACCGTCGATGGCTTCTTCACGAACCCAGTCAATCGCAATGCAGCCAACGAATCGAAGATTGACGACGCCGAAGAGGACATTGATTTCTTCGGTGTGTACGCTAGTACCTCGAAGTTTGACGTGGGCACCGTCGACGCTTACTACTTAGGCCTGACCAATGACATCTTGGACTTCGACTACCACACTATCGGTAGCCGGGTCGGGGGCAAGAGTGATGGCGGCCTTCTTTACGAGGTCGAAGGTGGAGTTCAGTTCGGCAGCAATAGCCCTGGCTACGGCAGCCACAGTGCTGGTTTCTTCACCGGTGGTCTTGGCCGCCAGTTGAACGTCGCCAATGATTGGAAGCCAACCGTTTGGGCTTGGTACGATTGGGCATCGGGTGGCGACGATGTTCCCGCAGCTCGCGGCGACAACAGCTTCGATCACTTGTTCCCATTGGCTCATAAGTACAACGGATTCATGGACTTGTTTGGTCGCCGCAACTTGCACGACGTGAACTTCCAATTCATCACGCCAATCATGGGTCCCAAGGTCAAGATGATTCTTTGGTATCACCACTTCTTCTTGGATCAAGCAACCACACCCTACGGTGTGACCATGCAGCCGTATAACGCAAATAATGCAGCCCGTGACAAGGAGCTTGGTCAAGAGATTGACGTGCTATTCAACGTCGACTTGAACCCTCGCAACAACGTCTTGATTGGTTACTCGCACTTCAACGCAGGCGAGTATTTCAAGACAACGCCAGGTGTCCAAAGCTCCGACGATGCTGACTTCTTTTACTTCCAATACCAAACTCGCTTCTAATCGCGAACCTTGGCAGTAGCTAAACGACAAACGCCGCGTGAAGAATTTCACGCGGCGTTTTCATTGCTGTTGACGAAACTATTTCTTAAGCGGAATCGTCGGTGTGATGTTCTCGAGATCAGTCCACAACGTGCCTTCGCCCGCGTAAAACAACTTCAAATCTAAGTTGGCAGGCAATTGTTCAGCAAACTCCCATTTGTTGAACGCTGCTGGTGATCCGAAAGCCTGGACGGCCAAGCGAAACTTGTCTGCGCTCGCTTCGCTGCTCATTTTCTCGGCCCCCGATTCGGCGCGTCCGATCATCACCGTTTTCTGGGCGTCGAGTTCGGCAGTTTCGCGATCGATCTTGGCAACCAATTGCTCGGTGGCAGCAGCGATCTCGCGAGCTTCCTTTTCCCCTTCGGCCAGCACACCAGCCCGCAATCGGTCGGTATCCACACGAATTCGTTCCGCTTCCAACTCGACTTTGGATTCCGCTTCACGCAGATCAGCTTCGATGCGAGCCGTCTTGGTTTCCTCGTCCCTGGTCAATCGCAGTTCGTCCGACACGTACCCCTTTTGAATGGGCTGACGAACTTCTTGCGGAATGTAGATGTGACGCACTAGGCCGT
This sequence comes from Rubripirellula amarantea, assembly GCF_007859865.1. NCBI lineage: Bacteria > Pseudomonadati > Planctomycetota > Planctomycetia > Pirellulales > Pirellulaceae > Rubripirellula > Rubripirellula amarantea. The sequence continues at coordinate 912,602 of NZ_SJPI01000001.1, forward strand.
AGAGCAGCGTGATATTCTTCTCGGCGAGAACGTCTTTGAACTCGTCACTGACCGCCGTTTGAAACGCTTCGCGTGATTCACCTATCAACAGCTCAACGGCGCCCATCTTGGACCCATTGTTTCGACAAATAGATTCGCTTTGCGGTTCAATCACCTTTTCTTCGACCGCGGCGATGTTCCCAAACGTACGAACGATTTCGGCAGCATCAGCCGGCAACACGCCCCAAATCGCACTGAAGTCCAACTGGATATCGAAACCATCATTGCTGGGAAAGTTAATTCCCGTATCCGTCACCGCTAAGGGCTCGCCTTGTTCGTCATAAAGCGATCGTCCCGAGGCGTCTTTTTGTTCGGACACTTGAATACTCGTTTTTCGGAACCCAACATCGATCAGGTCGACCTGCTGCTCTTTGGGATTGATCGGATACAGCCCCGGTTGCAATACCTTGTCTTGGATACCGGGCAAGAGACCGAGTTGCGGGTTGTCAGTTTGCATGGTTACCACGCCCACATGACCCGTAGGAATCTCGACCCATCCACCGACCTTTTCTTGCCGTCCTACCTTCACCTTCTCACTGCCGACGATATTGAATTCGAAAGCGTAGGGGTTTGCTCGATAGCGTCCAGGACCAAAAACCTTTCGCAAAATCCCTTTGTGCTTGACGCGGTCGGTGCCATCCAAATCCCCATCCACCAAGAACTTGCCCGGCGGCAGAGGCGTGCCGATCTTACTGGTCACCACGGCGATCTGACCTGGCATGACGACGAAGTCCGGGACAATCGTTCTTTCCCAGTACAGTGGATTGAAGAAGTGCCGACCGGGGCCGCGCATTTCCTCTTGCACGCCGACTTGTCCGTCACGCGCCATCGAACCGGGTTCGGGATCCTCACCACCGAAAACGATGCCACCTTTGTACCGAAGTTGTAGCGAGTGACCGTCTGGAACATAGACTCGGCACACGAACCATTCGAATAGCCCTATTGCCAAAAGGATTAGCCAGACCGAGCTGAACACGAACCCAATCAGCGATTTGTTTTGTTTGATACTCACTTGGATTCTCCATCAACGGATTCTGATTCATTGTCTGTTTGCTTCGCGGCGCTCGGGTTTGAGTGATCATTGAACTCGCTGAAGATGTCCATCAGTGGGCTATCAGCAGTATTGACCATCATCTGGCGAAACGCGGGAGCCATTTTCTTGAGCATGACCCATCGAGCGTACTCGTCACCATTACCGTCATAGGCTTCCACCGATTTTTGCCACCCCGCAGCTTCGGCTTCGTTTTGAAAGTTGATCACTTCCGCGGCCGCTTTGCCTCGCGCGGTAATCGCCTCGGACTGATCCGCTGCGGCGGCCAATTCGACTTCGGCGACTTTCAAACGTTGCTGAGCTTCGATAACGGCGACTTCTTGAGCACGTTTGGCTTCGGTCGTCAGCTTAACAACCTCTTGCTCAACGCCCACGAGAACTTGCTTCTGCTTCACGAGTTCTTGTTCGACCTTAAGCTGTTGTTCGCTAAGCTGTTGCTCGATTTCCTTAACGTACTGCTGAGCCTGCTGAGTCGCAATTTGTCGCTCGCGTACTGGTTTCGCGATTTGTTGCGGTGGTGAAATTCGCGTGATCAACGCTTGGATGATTTCGATGCCTTGACTTTGACAGGTCGCACCAATCGTGGCTTGGAAATCCTCTTGAAATTCCGATCGCTTTTCACCAAGGATAAAATCGCGTCCTGAATTATCGCTGCCTCGTAGTCGGCAAAACGAACGAGCATTCGGAAGAATGATCTTCTGGATGATTTCCTCTTCGACAATCGCGTTGTTGCTACTGTCATTCGTTTCGTCGTTGTAAGTCACAAATACTTCTGCGGCTCGATCCGGATCGACACGAAACTCAATTCGCCCATCAAGCTTGACCCAAAAACCGTCGCGGCTAGGAAACCCCATTTCACCCCCGGTGGAAAGATTGAATCGTTGGCTACGACAATCAACTAAGTTGACGCGAGCAACGTAGGGGTTGATGTAGTAGACACCGGGATCGAGCGTTTTCTTTTGCACGCCGCGCTTGCCATCGGCAACGATTAGCTGGTTCGGATCCTCTGCCATCGGTGCTGATAGAAGCGTCACGACACCTTTGAAGCCGGCTGGCACCACAACTGGCTTATGAAGTTCGACCAACTCGATGTAGTTGTCTCGCATCGGATTAGGCTCTGTGCCGGCTTCGTAGCTGATCGCGTTGAGCGGGTAACGTCCCGGCCGAAGCACTTCGCCGAAGATGCCTTTTTGGGAGGTATCATCGGCGATCAGGTTTCCGTACCCGAGGTTCTCGCCATAAAGACGAATGCGTACACCTAAGCGGTTTTCGGGCACCTCGACTTGATCAACGATATCCCAATCCCATTTCCAAGGGTTGTAGAAGTAGCGACCTTCCGCAAGCACTCGTTCCTGGATGCCTTTGAAGTTTCCAAACTCAGCCTCTGGAACGATCTCCATTTCGTTGGTCAGTTCGGATCCCGTCTTTTTGGTAAGGACGGCTATCTTTCGAGAGGGAACTTCGACACGACAAAACAGAAAAGCCCAAATCGATAATCCTAATAATCCGGCTAAACTGAATAGGATGGCGGCACCTAAGCCGCCCGAGCGAAGCCAAGGCTTTGCTTGTCCGCTGGCTTGAGAATCTTCAAAATCGGCTGACATTTGCAGCTCCGAAGGGAAAACATGAGGGGGAATCGTGATACCGCTAGCCTGTTTGGCACCAAAGGTTAGCTCACCGAGGCGCGGCATCCGACAAATTCTCGGTTCATCTCATGCAACTGGCTTGTTCCGGCAACGTTGGGATTGCTCTATTCTGGATACATGGATATTCAAAATGAACTTGCCGATCGCGTCATGCGCTTCGTCGTCTCGCCCGACTACCGACCCTGCAAGCCCAAACAGATTGCTGCTGAACTAGGCTTGGATGACGAATACCGCGAGGTTCGCCGAACGGTGAAACAGCTCGTCCTCGAAGGTCGACTCGTGTACGGATCGAACCACCTCGTTTACAGCAGTGGAAGCGTTGGAGGGGCGGCTGATTCGATCCGCGGTACTTTCCGAAGGGCGCTTGGTGGCGGCTTTGGATTCGTACGCCCCAATCATGCCGAGGACGGCGCGGACATTCCCGAAGACTATTTTGTCCCGCCGGGCAAAACGATGGGCGCTCTGGAGGGCGACTTAGTCGAAATCAAAATCCGCCCGGGACGTCGTGGTGAGGACGAAGCGGTCGTTTCCAAGATTCTCGAGCGAGCACGTCGTCAATTCACTGGTACGTTTCGCTTGTCAGGAAAAACGCCGGTTGTCTTTCTTGATGGAACGCCATACGACAAACCCGTTTCGGTCGGTGATGTTCGCGGATTGCCACTTGAGAACGACGACAAAGTGTTCGTTGAAATGGTCGACTTTCCCGATGACGAAGGGGAGGGCGGGGAAGCGGTTATCTTGGAACGCTTGGGCAGCAGCAAGAATCCAGCCATTGATACGCTTTCGATCATGCGTCAGTACGGATTGCCTGATGAGTTTCCCGAAGCGGTTATCAATGAAGCACGCCAGCGAGCTGATGAGTTCAACGACGAAGCCGTTCCCGAAGGTCGCAAAGACCTCACCAAATTGCTAACGATCACGATCGATCCGTTTGATGCGCGTGATTTCGATGATGCAATTTCACTCGAACGAGAACCAGGTCGTTGGCGACTTTGGGTCCATATTGCCGACGTCAGTCACTTCGTTCAGGTCGGCGGCAAGATTGATGAAGAAGCTCGTAAGCGTGCGACCAGTGTCTATTTGCCTGACCGCGTCGTGCCAATGATCCCCGAGATCATCAGCAACCACCTTGCTTCGTTGCAGCCCGACAAGATGCGTTTGGTGAAAACGGTTGAAATCGAAATGCTAGACGATCTGACTGTCACGCATACCGAAGTTCACAACGCGGCGATTCATAGCGACATGCGTTTGAACTATGAACAAGTAGATCAGTTCTTGGCGGCTCCCGATAACTTCACTGAAAAGTGGGGCCAGGAAGTTTGCGACTTGCTCGCTCGAATGCACAAGCTTGCAATGCAAATCCGTAAAGCACGATTCAAAGCCGGATCGTTGTCAATGGACATGCCTGACATCAAGTTGGACATGGACAAACAAGGCAAGGTGAAGGGTGCGTATCGCGTTGAGCATACCGAGAGTCATCAAATCATCGAAGAGTTCATGCTCGCCGGAAACCAGGCGGTGGCAACATGGCTTGATGACTTGAAGCTCGGATTTCTGCACCGAATCCACTCGCCGCCCGAGCGTCGCAAACTACGGCAATTGACGATGTTCGTGAACGATCTGGGCATCAAAGTGGATTCACTAGAAAGCCGGTTCGAAATTCAACGAGTCCTTGATACTGTGGCAGGCACACCACTCGAAGACGCCGTTAACTTCGCCGTGCTCAAGAGCATGAACAAGGCAGTCTATGGACCGCAGGCCGAAGGCCACTATGCCTTGGACATGGAGCATTACTGCCATTTCACAAGCCCAATTCGACGTTACCCCGACCTCACCGTGCATCGCTTGGTGCAACGTTTACTTGATGGCGAAAAGACGCCCGATGACGCCTTTGCCACATTGTTGAAACTGGGCCATCACTGCAGTGACATGGAACGCAACGCCCAGAAGGCTGAACGTGAATTGATTGAGTTGAAGCTGCTGCATTTTCTGAAGAAGCACATCGGCGAAACGATGGAAGCGATCATTAGTCGCGTATTCGCAGATGGCTTGAATGCACGCTGCGTGAAATTGCCCGTCGATGGATTCATTCCGGTCACCACGCTTCCCAGTGACAAATACCGGTTCGAACGTCGCGGAAACATGCTGATTGGTTTCAAAGAAGGCAATCGCTTTCGATTGGGTGACCAACTGACAGTGAAAATTGTCAAAGTTGACTTGCAAGAACGCCAACTTTTCTTGGAATGCATTAAGAATCACAGTGCAAAGAACGACATTGGGGGCGGCGGTAGAAAGATGGCCAAGAAACCCAACTACAAGATGAAGCGTAAGTATGAACGCCGAGCTGAAAAGAAAAAGCGCCGACGATAGGACTCTGTCGCAACGGCCAGCGCAAACAAGCTTCCGCCTCCCTTTGACTCGTTCGTTCTTTTGGTGCTCCCCGTGTCCCGCTCGCGTTCTCGGTATCTTGTTGCCGCACTAATCACAGCTATTTCGATCAAGGTTGCTTTGATCTTGATGATGGGGCCGGCGGCAATCGCATGGGACGCGGCTCAGTATTGGCGGTTGTCGACGCTCGTTCTTTCAGGCGACCTGTTCTTTCTAAGTGAACCGATTGCCTACCGGACACCGATTTATCCCTGGATGCTGGCGCTCATTCGGGCCATGACGGACACGTACGCTTTGAAGGCGATCGTGACGGTGCAGGGTGTGCTCTATGTAGCATCGGCTTGGATTGCAAGCGTGATCGCCAAACGTGTGACCGGTCTTGAGAGCGCCCAGTGGATCACGCTCGCATTGTTATTGCCGGCTGTCTCCGCAATCACGTTCTACGCGACAACGTTGTCGGAGCCATTGTTTGTGTTTGTGATGATGGTCAATTCACTGGCTGTGCTGGACTATGCGAAGCACGGGACCGGCGGACGAGCGGCTTGGATGGCGGCAACCTTTGCGTTATTGATTTTGACTCGCCCGATCGCAATCTTGCTGTGGGTTGTTCACCTGGCTTTCTTGCTGGTGATCCACCATCAGAAAACGACCCCAGTCAGCGACTTTGCCCTCGTTCGAAAGCCTCTTGCGGCGAAAATGGCCCAGGCCGCGATTGCCGTGGGTGTGATGACTCTAATGATTGCACCTTGGATTGTCCGTAACCACGTGCTATTCGACAAGTTTTTCCTCACCAAGTTCACTGGCCGAAACATCTGGATTGTCACCTTCCAAGATGGATCGGGTGCAGGCTTGCCGATGCCTCAAACGCCTGCCGCAAACGAACTGACACGTCGACTCGAACGCGTGGATGCAGCGGACGAATGGCAACTGACGTGGCAGACAGCGCACGCATTGGTAGCGTCAGGTTTGTCGGATCCAGCCTGTGATGACTTAATGAAAACCGTCGCGACCGATGCGATCAAGTCTGATCCTGGCAAGTTTGGCCTGAAGGCGGTTCGACGCATCATCAACTTCTGGCGAACTCCGATCACGGACTTGCCGCTCCCTGCCCCCGAAGACCGCTACTCGAGCGTTCGACGGTGGCAAGTTCAGATCCCGATTGCGGAAGCGGCTATCGACAATCGCGCGGGGAAACACCTTTGGGTCAATTCTGTTCTGATGCTGGCGATGATTACCGCAGGCGTCATCTTGATTGCTCGAAATGCAACTCGATCCTATGGCGTGTGGATAGTCGGTATCCTGATGTACTTCTGCGTTGTCACAGGGATCGTCGAAATTCCCGCGTATCGCTATCGGATGGTGGTGGAACCCTATGTGGCGTTGTTGATCGGATCCGCTGTTGCTGTTTCCGCAAATCACTGGATTAGAAAACGATCCGATAAACCTGCAAACTAAAACTTCTTCATGACTGAGCCATTGAACGACAGCAACGAAACCAATCTCGAACTTTCGGTGGTGATGCCCTGTCTAAACGAAGCCGACACGATTGGAATCTGTGTCGAGAAAGCGATGCATGCGATGAAGGAGGCTGGCATTTCGGGGGAGGTGATCATCGCTGATAATGGAAGCACGGACGATTCCAAGAGTATCGCGGAAGCTTTGGGCGCGCGCACGATCGATGTCGCTGAACGAGGCTATGGAGCGGCGCTGATGCATGGCATTGAGTCAAGCCGCGGGAAATACGTCATCATGGGCGATGCGGATGACAGCTACAACTTCCTTGAAATCCCTCAGTTCGTCGACAAACTTCGCCAAGACTTTGATTTGGTTCAGGGGTGCCGTCTTCCGCGGGGCGGCGGCCAAGTGCTTCCCGGTGCGATGCCATTCTTGCATCGTTGGTTTGGAAACCCCGCATTGTCTTGGCTGGTGCGATTGATGTTTCGCATCCCCATCCACGATGTTTACTGCGGAATGCGAGGTTTCACCCGCCGTCATTACGATCGCTTGGATATGCGATCGCCAGGGATGGAATTCGCAACCGAGATGATCATTAAGAGCGGTCTGCATAACGCGTCGATGGCGCAGGTTCCAATCACACTGCATCCCGATGGACGTAAAGAACACGGACCTCACCTTCGAACATTTCGCGATGGCTGGCGAACGCTGCGGTTGTTCTTGGTGTTCAGTCCCAAGTGGACGTTCTTCCGCCCCGGATTGCTGTTGGTGGCGATCGCGATTTTGGGATACGCATTGGCTATCCCTCAAGTGCGAATCTTTGGTGCGGCGTTGGACGTTCACACGTTGTTGATCGCCAGCTTGGCCGGCCTACTGGGTTGGCAATGCATTCTGCTCGCAACGCTTGCGCGTATCTTCGCCGCTCGTGAAGGCATGATGCCACCTCATCACAAGCTCGAAGAATTGACCGTGGAAAAAGGTCTGGTTTTCGGCATGCTTGGCACCTTGATCGGAACTGGCTTGATTGCCGTTGTCATCTATCAGTGGTGGCAGGCTGATTTCGGACCGCTCGACTACCCTCGCACCATGCGGTTTGTAGTTCCCGGAGTGACGTTGATTGCGGCAGGCTTTCAAACGTCTATGGCTGCGTTGATGGCCGGCGTACTAAAAATGCATCGTCGAGATCCCATTGCCCCGGCGAATTCAAAGGTGACCGATTCGACGCCGGTTTAGGCCCTCCCACACGATGGATCGAGTCGCTGGACTAGACCTCGTCTTGAAATTCCAGATCAAACGCTGCTGCAACTGCCGCGTTGGTTACTTTGCCTGCATGAACATTCAGTGCACGTCGCAATGGCAGTGAATCCTTGATCGCAGAGTCAATTCCCATTTCAGCAAGTCGGGCAATCCAAGATATCGTGGCATTGCACAAGCCATAGGTGCTCGTCCGTCCCACCGCACCGGGCATGTTTGCGACGCAGTAGTGAACCACTTCATCAACAACAAACGTTGGATCGCCATGCGTCGTAGGTCGCGTGGTTTCGAAGCAACCACCTTGATCTACCGCAACGTCGACGATCACGCTGCCCGCCTTCATGCGACTTAAGTCTTCGGCGCGAACCAGTCGAGGCGCTTTGGCACCAGGAATCAACACTGATCCGATCACTAGGTCAGCTCGTTCAAGTTGATCAAGAATGTTATGACGATCACTGTAGAGCGTGTTCACATTGGCGGGCATCACATCGTCGAGATATCGCAAGCGATCGAGGTTGACGTCCAGGATCGCAACGTCAGCTTGAAATCCAGCCGCAATACGAGCTGCGTTCGCACCAACAATTCCACCGCCCAGCACAGTGATGTGTGCCGGTGCTACGCCAGGAATACCACCGAGCAGGATGCCCCGGCCCATTTGCGGTTTTTCAAGATACTTTGCACCTTCTTGAATGCTCATTCGACCGGCCACCTCGCTCATCGGAGTCAGCAGCGGCAAACGCCCGTGTTCATCGCGCAAGGTTTCATACGCCAAGCATGAGGCGCCGCTATTCAACATCGCATCGGTAAGCTTCAAGCTTGCTGCGAAATGAAAGTACGTGAATAGAACTTGTCCCGTTCGAATCAGGCCGTACTCTTCGGGTTGAGGCTCCTTCACCTTGACGATCAGATCAGCCTGCTCGAATACATCTCGGCCACTTGCAGCCATCTCGGCGCCGGCTCGCAGGTAGTCGTGGTCCGGCAATCCGCTTCCCAGTCCAGCGCCGGCTTCGACAATCACTCGATGTCCGCGGCTAACTAACTCTTCCGCTCCCACTGGCAACATCGCAACACGGTACTCGTCGGACTTCACTTCGCGTGGGACGCCAATGATCATTCGTAATTCTCTTTATCGAACAGCTTGCAGGGGGATTAGCAGATTCTAGCGTGAAAGCATCAAGCAAGCCCACACTGGGTTGCCGGACGAGCCTCAGCCGAAAGGGTAGTGATCATAGAAGTCAGACGTTCTCGCAATAGCCCTAACAAGGGATCCTCCTCGCCTCGCGCCGACTTGTGGGGCGGTACAACAATCGCATCGTCACATTGAATGACGACTTTTAAAGGCACCGCCACGTTTGCGGTCCCCAAGAAAGTTTCTTGCATCCTTTGAATGGTTTCAACGATCCTTGTGTCCGTCGCGAGTTCTCGATCGAGATAGCAGGTTGGGTAGGACAGTAATTCTTGAGCTAGGTCCGCCTTCGTCGCGTAAATCCGCAATGCCTCGGTTTCGTCTGACGTGTGAGGACGGGCAAAGTAGCGAGCTACGACTTCGCTACGGATCGTCCGCACGCGATCACGAATATCAGGTCCGGGTATCAAGTTTAGTTTTGATTCGGCTTGTTCGAGCAAGGCACGCATCAATTGGTCGCGTCGCTGGGGAAGGTCCCCCGTACCGACATTGCCCACGTGTTCAATTTCTTTCAGTGACAATAGACCTTCGGCGACGCGAACGGTTCGCTGCAGAATGGTATCGCTGGGCGAGATCCGCCAACTCAGTCGATCCTCTAGCTCGCTCAATTGCTCATTTGCCCAAGAGGTAATGTCACCCTGGCAAAGATACTTTAGCGCCACCGGATGCATCACCACTTGCCCATCGCTGGTCTTAGCTCGTTTCCGTGCCGCAGTACGAGCAATGAAGGTGATCCCTTCGAGCATGGGCTTAAGCACATCGTTGGTGCGATTAGTCGTGCCTTCGGGAAAAAGAATCAACGGTCGTTCTGCATCGGCAAGGATACCAATTGCCATCTCAAGAGACTGACGATCGGATCCCTCGCGATTGATGCTGAAACCACCCATTTTTTGAATGGCAAACGAATCCAGCCAGCCTTCATTGAAGAGATGCCATGAAGCCATGGCGAAGACATGCTGGCGAAGTTCCCTTGCTGGCCAACCCAGCACCAACGGGTCAGCGTATCGACAATGATTCGGTGCAAGCAGAATACCGTCGCCACGATCGACTGATTCCCGCCACCGATCAAGTCCGCGACATTCAAAATCGACGACGCCTTCTTTGCGGTGAAGGTAGCGATCAACGATTCGAAACGTCTGAATGAAAGACGGCCACAGATTGCCCCGATGCGGCGGAACAAACTGATAGGGTCGTCCTAAGACAACGCTCATAGGTGCATCCTGCGCCTTAAGGAGTGGTCAAGCGAGCGAGAAAGAAGCCCACGGAAACAGCTACGATTACCAGAGCCAAGATTAAGGCTCCCAACAACATGGGATCCATCGCTTTGCGTTGCTGACGCCCTGAACCCTGTCCTCTCGACGAAGCACTAGATCCCGAACGACTTCGGTAGACGTCGGAGTTATCACCTAGTTGAATGCTCGACTTACCGCTGTGCGAACGTTCGCCCTGAGCTGCATTCGACGAAGACGATGACCCTTGGGGCTGTCGCCCCACAGTTGAATTGGGACGGTAGCCCGATTCAAGTTGCAAGTCCAAGAAGCTACCGTCGATCAAGTCCGGCCGTTTTCGCACATCGACCAATCGTCCGCTGTCACTACTGCTAATTCCTTCTTTGCGAAGAAGAGCGCTTCGCGAATCGGCGAGTGTTTCTTGGCCTTTGTTGCTGATCGTGTCTCCCTGAATGTCCGACGGTCGGCCAAGGTCACCGAACGAAATCGACGACGAGTTCCCATCTGATTCGGGTCGATCACCAAGCCCTGCTGTAACTTTGGCTCCTTTGGGAACCTTCGCGACAAACTTCTCAAGCACCTCGGCAACGTCGGCGGCGGATTGGTAACGATACTTCGGATCCTTTTGGATCATCTTGACGCAAATGCCTTCGAGCTCGCCCGGACAATCAGGACGAAGTTGGCGGATCGCGGTGGGCATTTCGGTTTGGTGCTTTGCAATTCGCTGCGCCAACGTCCCATCACTAAACGGTGGCTTTCCGGTAAGCAGATAATAGAGCGTACAACCGAGCCCATAGATGTCAGCACGATGATCAACCGTGTGACTGTTAAGTGCCTGCTCGGGTGCGAGGTAGTCGGCTGTTCCCAAGACGTTTTCGTTATTGGCCACCGTCAAGGACTCGTCATCACCGGCCGCAACCAACGCCAAGCCCATGTCTAGCAATTTGACAACACCGTTGGGGTCAATCAACAAGTTGGCCGGTTTGACATCTCGATGGATCACACCTTTGCTGTGGGCATGTTCAAGACCGCGTGCTGCCTGAGCGATAAGATCAGCCGCAGTGGAAAAGTCCGTCGCGCCGTCGCGTTTGACAAGCTGTTGCAGGTCGACTCCATCGACGTACTCCATGACGATGTAATGAACATCACCCTCGTTGTCGATGTCATAGGCAAGCACGATGTTGGGATGATTAAGCGAAGCGATCGCTTTGGCTTCGAGTTGAAAGCGAGCCAAGTAGGTTGCGTCGGCAACTCGGCTCTTGGGGAGCACTTTGATGGCTCGTCGATCACCCATCCGAACATGCTCGGCCAGATAGACGCTGCTCATTCCCCCCGTACCGATATGCCCGAGCAGCTTGTACTTGCCGAGGAAAAACCCCTTGTACTTTCCTACCAGCAGCTTTTCGATGTGCCAGGATGTAATCAGGCCTTCGCGTTTGAAGAGCTTGGCGAGCTTCATCGGATCAGAAGGAAGACCGCCATCTAGCTGGGCCCGAACCTTCTCCACAAGCCGGGCCGATTTCTTCGGATCGACGATGCCGCTTTTGGCGAGCATTTTCACAAATGTTTCGGAGTCGATCTGTTTTTGAGTCATTGGCTTCCAGCCATCATCCCAACAAAGTGATAATCTCAAGCCCTAGAGAGAGTCTAACAGTCGCGACCGTGAAGTGCGAATAACAAGGGCTATGGGAAGAGTATCTCGCGTGTGAGAAGATAACACGTTTGGAAGAGCCAGTTAAGCGTTTCCCGCCCATCTGGCAATTTCATTTGGCACTGTTTATCTCCCTTTGCTTAGTCTAGTTGCTCCACGCCAAAATCGTGCCAAACAAACCCAGAACTCAGCGAGTTGATCCACCGTCGCCTGACGCAAACCTGCCAGACCTACAGCTCGACATAACCCCACCTAGAGACCGTGGTGCCGAGGGCCAAACGGCGTCACCTAGATCGGCTCCGAGAGACCCAGCGACGCAGGATTCACCAACACAGGATTCACCAACGCACAGCTCATCTGCACTAGGTTCATCACTGGGCTCATCAACACTGGGCTCGTCAACACTGGGGTTGATGATGAAGTACTGGAACCCCGGCGACGTCAAAACTCGCTTGGGGTCCTCAATTGGATATCAGCAAGCTGCCCACCTGCATCGGACCTTCGTCGGCCACTTGTGCCAACAATTGGCGAAAACAGCCGGACTGAGAGAACTGGTCGTCTGGCCTCCTGAACAGATTCCCCTGGTTTCGCAGCAACTTGCCCAATGGCAATCTGAATCCTGGAATATCCGCGTCCAAGTCGATGGTGACCTGGGCCAGCGAATGGCAAGATGGATTGAAGATACGCTGGCCCATTGCGAAGTTGCGATATTGATCGGTGCCGATTGCCCGGTGCTCAGTCACGACGATATCTCCACCGCAATCTCTATGCTTCAAGCCAATGACGTCGTGTTGGGTCCTGCTGCCGATGGCGGGTATTATCTGGTCGGAATTCGAGGGCCGTGGAAAGATCAGATGAACCGACTGTTTGAAAACATGACGTGGAGCCAAGGCGACGTCTTCCAAACAACCGAGCGGCGAATCACCGAAATCGGTCTCAAGATGGGTCAATTGCCAATCCGAGAAGACATCGACACCAACGCTGAACTATCGCGATTGCGAAACGAGCTGACCATTTCTGACAACCCGACCGACCGCACGCTAAGTCGACAGATTGACTTAATTTTGAACACCGATGCGGAAGACAACACGATCTCCTCATTGCCAATCGCTTCTGAATGACGATGCAAAACCGAATCACGATCATTGGTGGTGGCGTTATTGGCCTTTCCTTAGCTTGGGAAATGTCAAAGCGAGGATGTGCCGTAACCGTGCTCGACCAGGGCTCGATGGCCAGCGCCACATCATGGACGGCCACCGGAATTTTGCCGCCGGCCAACTTTGAATTGGCGACTGATCCGCTGGATCAACTCCGAGGGCTTTCCCATCGTTTGTATCCCGAATGGTCTCAACAGCTACAAACGCTGACTGGAATTGACATCGGACTACGTCGTTGTGGCGGTTGGTACTTGGCCGATTCGGCTGGCGAGAGAGCAGCCATGATTGGCATGCGCAGCTATTGGGAAGATCTGTCCATTGATTGCGAATCCGTTGAGATCTCACAGTTAGCCGAGCGGGAACCAGAACTCGCTTCGTGGGCGGCGAGCGTATCGGATGTTGCCGCATGGTGGGTTCCCGATGAACACCAGATTCGGCCACCTCGGTTGCTGTCGGCATTGATCGCCGCGTGCCGAAAATCGGGAGTGGAATTGATCGAAAACTGCCGCGTGAGTGGCATTCAGTCCTCACCGGCGGATTCGATCGTGAACATCAAGACAGATAAGCAAACGTACCAGTGCGATGACGTGGTCGTTTGCTCGGGCTCATGGAGTGGCCAAATTGCCGAGCAGTTGCAACTTCAGCAGTCCATCATTCCGATACGTGGGCAGATCTTGCTTCTGAAGACCGAACGTCCCTTGTTGAAAGCGGTACTGAATCTGGGAAACCGGTACATCGTCGCTCGCGAAGATGGTTACACGCTCATTGGGTCCTGCGAACAAGAAGCAGGGTTCAATCCGGTGACGCAACCAGACATCATTTCGGGTCTAGACGACTTTGCCGTGTCGATGCTTCCTTCGTTGAAGTCAGCGACACGAGTGAAGTCATGGGCGGGCTTAAGGCCGATGACCTTCGATGGATTCCCCATGATCGGTCGGGTCCCCAATCACAAACACATTTATGTAGCCGCTGGACATTATCGCAGCGGTATTCACTTGGCTCCCGCAACTGCTGTGACGCTTGCCAGTGCCATCCTTAATCAACCTTCCGAGATGGAACTCGATGCGTTCCGAATCGGTAAACAGCAAACTCGATAGACGCCTTCTTATGAACGATTTTGACGAACTTACCCTTGATCCCCCTGGAACCATCGCTGTGATCGGCGGCGGTCCGCTCGGTGTAGAGGCATCACTTTACGGTCGCTACCTTGGTTATGAAGTCACGTTGTTTGAAACTCATACGGTAGGACACTCGGGTGAACCCAAACGCAATGAACCGTTGCCGATCCTTCCCGATCAATGCCTATCATCGCTGGCGATCTCTGCACTGTCGGCTCAACATCACGAATCGGGTCCGCAAGTGCTGCCGATGACGTACGGGCAATGGATCGATGAAGGTCTCGGGCGACTTTGCCAATCCGATCTTCTCCGTGGGCGAGTTCGCGAGCACACCGCGGTTCAAATGATCGAAATGAAGCCAGTCGAAACCGACGATGAGGATCCGGACGATGTGCCCGATGACTTTTGCCTGCACCTCCGCAATGAGGGTGGTGACGAAACTGCGATCTTTGAATCGGTAATCATCGCGACAGGGCAGGGCGGGGAACCAAAGATTGCGAACGCGACGGATACTAGCTCAGTCGATTATCTGTTTCGCATCACGGGCAATTCAGACGACCTTAACAGCAACGATCTCAACGCACACCTTCGTGCTGGCTACCGACAAATCTCGAAGATCTTCGCGTCCTTGATGGGTCGCGAAGATCTAGACCTATACCGACCCAAGCGGGTTTAGCTATGAATTGTTGACGACACTCGCAAGTTCCTCTTGCCGATCATTTGTCATTTCACCGCAGGTTCTTTGGCGAGTTGGTTGAACATGTCGAGGACTTGTTCAACGATCAAAACCGATGCATCCTTTTGCACACGATTGGTTCCAAGCCACGTTTCGTATCCGCCGAGTTCGTGCTGGGCAGGCGTCGGCAGGTAGCCTTCGGAACTGTTGGCCAGTTCAATCGTGAAGGTGTCAGCAAAAGGTGTCTTCTCCTTCAGCTCCAAACCAATTTCCACAAAGACCTCAAACGGTAACGCAGCAATTGCAAGGTTTCCAATTCGAAACGCCTGCAAAGGAACCGCGACCTCATCCGGTCCTTCAAATTGTCTTTGAGCAGCGGCACCATGGTATCGCTCTTGAGCGTGATACGTAGGCGAGTCATCGGACTTGGCGAGAACCTCGGCGATATAGTTGCGAGTCGTCGCATCAGGCTTACGTCGCTTCAGCGTCAACTCTCGGTGCTGCGAGCCAAGAGTCACACGCTCGTTGTATTCGATGTTGTCGCACGCCTCTTTGACGTGATTGGCAACTAGGTCCGCTACGAGGTTGATCTTCTCGTAACGCTCTTCCGATGAACGTGGTTCACGGAAATTGACATTGTTGATATCGCCCGATGTACCGTTGGTTAACAAGCCTACAAAGGGCGGGTTCGCCGACTTGGTATCCAATAGTTCTGCGATGCGTTCTGCAAACACGCCAAAGTAGTCGGCCGAAACGTCCCCTTTGTTGACGTTGCCTACATAGTGCAGCGAATAGTTCGCCAACACTGCGATGGGTCGACCGTCCGAAGACTGGACACTCAACACGGAAATCTCAGGATCAATCGGACCAGCCGGCTTCACCAGCGACGGATGGTTTCGAACTGGATTCATACGAACTTGATCCACGCCGCCGTATGGGTTTCTTCGCAGGTCAGGATCAGAAACGTACCAGCGACGATTGAACACCTGAGAAGGTTCGTCGATGCCTGACCAACCGATCTTCGCTGGCTCAAGGTTCGCCATTGCAAGACGCACGGATTCCACAATCCCTCGCACCAACACGGGACGGTACTTCTCTGTGTTCGCTCGCGTAGCCGAGTGCGTATGCGTGGCCGCCATCAAAACGTTTTGCGGAAGCAACGTTGTTTGCTCTGCAATTTCCTCGCGAGCTTCGTCGAATATCTCACGCGGAATCCCGACACTGTCGCAAATCACAAAGCCGAGTTGCGTTCGGCCGTCATCCAATACTAAGCAACGGGCGTGAAGTTTGTCATGAATCACCGCAGCGGGAAAAGGCTCAAACCCGCCCACCACAAGTTCGCCTAATGGCGGAGTGATATCAGCGACAGCCGCTCCCGCTCGCAAATCACCGCCGGACGTTCTTGCGACGACCTCATTGGCATTAACCCCACTAGGCGAATGGGCGATTAGCACTACCCAAACGCATGCTACTTGAATTAGTCGAAACCTGGTTGTCATCATCTAGCCTATCTTGAAGTAACGAGTGCAGGCGTATCAGCGTGCGTCTAAGGGGAAACACATCGTACCCGGTGGTTGTTCGTGTCGCCGATGTAAATCAATCCGTCGGGTCCGATGCCAATTCCATGCGGCCGATCCATTTGGGCTTCGGTGGATGGTCCGCGATCACCGTCACCGCCGCGCTGCTTGGGCCCAATTCCCGCAACCGTTGAAATGAGATGAGTGGTGGTGTCAATCATTCGAATGACTTGGTTTTCTGTATCCACCACATACACATTGTGATCTGGCCCCACCGCTATGCCCTTAGGCCCGTTAAACATAGCGTTGATCGCAGGACCGTTGTCGCCTCCGAATCCTTGCTTTCCAGTTCCGGCGATATGCTTCCAGGTGCCACTGGTAAGTGAAAGCGTCCAGACCGAATGACCTTCCCGTAACGCCACCCACATCGTGTCCCCATCAATGAACAACGCGCGTGGACCAACAACGGAGTTCCCCAACGCTAACTGTCCGTCCACGGGAGGGCGCTTTCCACCATCTCCCGCGATTGTATCAATGACTCCCGTTTCCAGGTCGATCCGACGAATCCGGTGATTGCCAATATCAGCCACATACAGACCCCCGCGGTGGTCCAAAGCGATACTGTGGGGGCGGTTGAATTGTGCATGCGTTGCGAGTCCACCATCTCCCTCAAAACCAGGTTCTCCGGTGCCTGCGATCGTTTGAATCACCCCTGTCGCTGCGTCGACGCGACGGACAACGTGATTCATCATTTCGACAAAGTACATATTCCCTTTCCGGTCAAAACGCACCTCGTAAGGTTCATTCAGTTTCGCTTCGGTCGCTTTGCCGCCATCTCCGGAATGCCCCTTTTTCCCGCATCCTGCTACCGTCGTTAATTGACCTGACTTCCGATCGACACGCATCACGCGATGGTTTTGCACCTCGGTAATGTACAACGCATCGTCGGGACCAACCTCTATTCCAAACGGTTGACCAACATTGACCGCAGTCGCTTGCCCGATAGAACCATTGTCGTCGGGCTTCCCAGTACCGGCTACCGTATCAATGGTGGCTGCTAACAAAAGGTGGCCGTTCAAACCGACCACCCATGCAATCACACTCAATGCAATAATTTTCATCATCAGTTTCTAATCGTTGGTTAACTAAACAGCTTGGCAATCGGTTGTCCCTGATCAGTGATCGGAACGGGGCGATCACCAGCGTAAAGGTTCTTGCGATAGTCCACTCCCACGGCAGCACAAATCGTCGCGAAAAAATCAGGAACACTGACGGGATTGGAAATGATTCGTTTCGACAGTTCATCTGTCTCTCCCCATGCTCCTTGATGCGAAAGCCCACCACCGGCAAGCACACAAGTAAACGCGGTTCCTTGATGGCCGCGGCCACCGCCACTGTCAAACTCCGGTGGTCGGCCGAATTCGGTAGTGATCACGATCAACGTCTTATCGAGCAATTTTTTATTCTCGAGGTCGATCATCAATGTCGCGACCGCCGTGTCCAGCTCTTGAATCAAACGGTGCTGTTGTTCGATCCCCGCATTGTGAACATCCCAACCAGCGCCATTGAGGAAGTTTAGATTGTGAGAAACTTCAATGAACCGCACACCACGTTCGACCAATCGTCGGCTGAGCAGGCATCGCTGTCCAAATTCACCACCGTATTGTGATCTCAATTCACTTGGTTCGCGATCAAGATCGAACACCCGAGAAAAATCAGGGCCACTTAGCTTCAGACTTTGCTGGATCGCTGCGTCATAATCGAGCAACCGTTGTTGAGAAGTTGCATCACCGTTCTGGTTGAGCGCGTTCAAAAACTGTTCGCGCCGTGATTGTCGTTGATCTGATAAACCGTCGGGGCGACTCAAACCCGCTGGCCCGCGACTGGTGTCGGTCAAATACAAGTAACTATCACGAGCTCCTAAAAATCCGGGGCCACGTGTAACATTGGGGTAACCGATCAAAACGTATGGTGGAGCCACATCGCTAAGTGCACCACGCTCGTGAGCAACAATGGATCCGATAGATGGATACGTGATCGTGCCGCTAATTGAACGCCCGGTATGCATGCGGTTGGTAGCTGCGGCGTGTTCATCGATGACTTCGTGATGAACACTGCGGACGGCGGTTACGCGGTCCATCAACGGCGCCAAGTTAGACAAATGCTCACACACACGAACTTCAGGAACCGCAGTATCGATAGACGAATAATAGGAACCGGATCGCTTCGCTGCGGGGTCACCCTTGCGTTTGGGATCGAATGTATCGATTTGCCCCATCCCTCCACCAAGCCAAATCGAAATCACGTGCTCGGCGTTTCCGACAATCGAGGCATCAGACGATTCACCGTGAGCAAACGCAGGCAGCATTGAAAGCGCACCGGCGGCAAGAAGCTCACGACGACTTGGTGAATATTGATTCATCATGGGATCCAGACAAATTCACGGTGATTAAGGAGACTCCAGACAACGTCTTCGTAGACTTCACGCCATTCGGTTTCCAATCTCGGATCCGGCAATGGGCCCGATTGAACGCGGCGTTCATGCTCCACTTGAATCTCGTTGGCCTCAGGACGTAAATGATTAAACCAAGTCACCAAGGGCAGTGGTTTGAGTTGAACAAGTTCGGAAACATCCGGTTCGGCGATCAACCGCGACTCGAAACCGCTCGCGAGAGCGTGCACGAACGTGTCTCGCTCATCCGACGTTGGCAGGCGTCCAAGACACCGCAAGAACAATGATTCTACCAGAGAACTAGGTGAATCGGCTTCAAGAGCCAGTCTCGCCAACTCACTATCGTGTGATGCGCGCGCGAGCGTCATCACCAAAATTCCGTTGGCCAGGATCCCCGGCTGCAGCACATTGGGATCCGTCTCACGCTGAACAATCGGCATTTGTCTCGACCCGGTCCAACCGAACGCTTCAAGCACGTCGACAACGGCCCGTGCTTTCGGCAGGGATAAGCTTGGACGGTCCCGCTCATTCTTTAAGTCACCGAACATCCACGCACGGCGCGGCCGCCCTAGTGTTTGACGACTTCCCAGAGGTCGACGACCATCATGCACAAACGTTAGTTCTTCCACATCAATGGGTTGTCCCGCAGCATGATGCAATGAATCGACGACCTGTTCAGCGGTTAGGCGACGGCGTTCCGGAGCATTGAAGAACCGCAGTTCAGCCGCAACAGTCGCGTTGTTTCCAACCGCTTCACGCTGATACAGATCCGACGTCACGATCAACCGAACGATGTGCCGGAAATCGTAGTCATGCGAAACCAATTCGGCAGCAAGCCATTGAAGCAACTCGGGATGACTTGCTTGTCGACCTTCCCAATCGTGTACGGGTTCGACAATCCCCACACCAATCAACTGCTTCCAAATGCGATTGACCAACACTTGAGAAAACCTAGTATTCGACGGAGCAGTCACTAAAGCCGCTAGTCGTTCGCGAGTGTCGCTTGGTGTCATCATCAGTGCATCGATGTCTGGTCCGTCGTCAACGCCGGTTACGGAGGCGAAGGGCCACTTTGGCGTGACCGCTTCATCAGGTTTCAGGGTGACTTGGATCAATGATTCGCGATCTGTCTGGCTTTCAAAAAATGCTGCGGGAACTCGACTGGTTGAAGGAACGGTTACCGCCTTTCGATCCATCATTGCCGCGAGTGAGTAAAGGTCGCGTTGTGAGGTACTGTGGTACGGCGAGTCGTGGCAACGAGCACATTGCAGCTCAATCCCCAAGAACGCAGATGCAATCACATGACCTTTGGCAGCCATGGGAGCGTCATTCTCGGCAGCGATGCCAAAACCAGCGCTACCGCCTTCAGCGGCATCTCCACGCAACATAAGCAATTCGGTGACCATTCTATCGATCGGCTTGTTGTCGCGAAGTGAATCGTAGACAAACCATCGAAACGGACCGGTGCTGTTGAGCGAAGCGTTCAGCAGCGATGGATTCTCTGCCAGCAAGTCTTGCCAAAAGCCCATCCAATGGTCCGCAAACCTCGGGTCCTCAATCAGCTGATCAATCACACGTTGGCGTTTCTCAGAACGATGGTCGTCCAAGAAGCGTCTTGCTTCTTCTTGCGTTGGCGGGACGCCGATTGTGTCAAGAAAAACGCGACGCAAAAACTTCTCATCACCCGTCACGCGTGCGAGCGCGACATCAGTTTCCGCCAAAGGTGGCGATGGCCAAAGAGCACCATTGGCCACCCATCGTTCCAACGTAGCAATTTGGTCGTGAGAGAGTCCTTCATCGGTGGGCGGCATCGCCCCCTCGCGAATTTGGGAAATCAATTCGCTTGCATCAAGATCGCCAGGAACGACTGCTGGAATCTCCGATTCACCAGCCATCATCGCTGCTTCACGCGAATTGAGTTTCAAATCTCCTTTGTCCTTATCTCCATGGCAGCGAAAACACTGCTCGCGCAGCAAGGGCAGAACCTCACCGTGAAAGTGCTCAACTTGCTCGCTGTCAGATTCAGCCGAGGCGGCGAGCGATGCTTCGATTTTATCGCTGATGAATTGGTCGATCAAATTTTGGTCATTCGGATTTTGACCTTTCGGGGAACGTTCGAGATGTTGAACAGTGGGATACTGATTGGTGGGATGCTGATCGGCCCAAGGCTTCGTTGTTAGCGAATTTTGACTGACCCACTGACGAGCTTTTTCGTGCCTACGATTCCAAAAGGCATTTTGAGAATCCGCCGCTGCTCGTCGGCGATCGTCATCGAATTCGCTGATCGTCGATGCCAATCGCGTTAGCTCGGCCAGGACCGCTGAGTCCGTCAGTGACACTCGCCGCTCGTTCGCGGCAAGCACATCATACGACCGCCCATCTTCGCCCAGGATCGCGACGCAGACTTCGCCAGTCTCGGTTCTTCGGCCTTTCCCACCGACAACCCACTCCAATACGACTCGGCAACGGCGACTAGCTTCGTTTGAATCCGACGCAATCGTTGCTTCACCAAACACTTCTTGTTGTCGATAACCATGGGCTCTAACGCCAGGCAAAGGCGGACGAGCGACCGGAGCCATTTGCTCTTCACCATCAGGTGGACTCTTGGTTTGAGCTTCCGTCCTCGCCACTAATTCGCCATCGATCCACAACCTGCTTTGGTCTCGGACCCGCATCAGGAAACGGTTTGTACCAACCGGAAGATCAACGTCAGCCGCCATTCGTAACAACAAAGGCGCCTTCCAGCTTGAACGAATTCCCCATGCGTCGAATTGCTGCGGAAGCTGAGACATCACGAAACTGTCGCTGGTCCATCGCAACGTTTCATCGGGCCAGCTTTCACTCTTGTAAAGCCAGCGTTGATGAGTGGGCAAGCCTTCGCAAAGTTGCACTAGGACACGCCCTTCAGGCACGCCGCTGACGTCGGGCATCACCTCAGGCTGCAACACGGCGACTCGCGGTTCGCCCACACGTCGAAACTTGGCAGCGATTGTTTGATCATCAAGGACCTCACGATGAATCGCCACCGCGTCGATCAAACCTTTGAATCGGCTGCCGATACGAACTTCGTCATCATCGACAATCGGTGGTTCTTCCGTCGGCCCTCCCATATCCCATTTTCCATCGGTGGGTTCACCATTGATATAGCCACGAATCGAACCGGGGTCCCCGAAACGATACGTGACCGCGATATGGTGCCATCCGGTCGCCACAGGGAAACTTTGATTCGATGTCCATCGATGCCAATGCTTGTCACTCGCAGTCAACTTGGTTGCGAAAAGAAAACTGATGCTGGCTTGACTATTCTTTCCGACAATTCGCAGTGCCCAATTTTGGTTGTCACGCGAAAAGTTGGGGGAACCCGTTCTTCCTTTGCCGATCACATATCGCGGTTCACCATTGCGAATGTCATTCGGATTCACCCAGGCTTCGAGCGTGACCGAATCATCAGTGGTGAAATCGAAGACGCTATTCGCCCCAACATCTGGCACCGCTAGGTAACCGCCATCGATCTGCACGGCCGTATTGTTGTCGGCGAAGTCTGGAAATTCGGGCGGACGAGGTCCCGCCTGATCTCGCAGGACGTTCCCGTGGATCTTAAGCTCGGTCGCTTCTTCACTACTGAAGTCCCAGCGAACATCACCGGGATATTCTGCAACTGCGGGAACGACGCAAAACGTGCAACCGAAGATCAACGCGAGGGCGGCGTAACGCATTAGCTAATCAGCCCTTCAAAAACCTTGCCTTCGTTCAGATCGACTCGTTCAGGCCGTCCTTTGTGCATGTAAACGACCTTGGTGTGGTCCATTCCTAGCAAACCCATGATGGTCGCATGGATATCGTGGACATGCAGCTTGTCCTCGACCGCGTACAGTCCCAATTCGTCCGTCGCGCCGATCGTTTGCCCACCCTTCACGCCGCCACCGGCCATCCACATGGTAAACCCGGTTGGATTATGGTCCCGCCCAGTCCCTTTTTCGCTCATTGGCGTGCGTCCGAACTCGCCGCCCCAAATCACCAGAGTTTCATCGAGCAAACCGCGTTGCTTCAAGTCCGTGATTAAGCCTGCGATCGGCTGATCGACACCACCACAAAGTCGCGAGTGATTAGATTCAATATTGCTGTGAGCGTCCCACTTACTGCCGGCGCCCGAATACAACTGCACAAATCGCACACCACGTTCGACTAGCCGGCGAGCCAACAAGCACTGTTGCCCGTAGACCTCGGTTTCTTTCTTGTCGATTCCGTAGAGTTCTTTGATGTGTTTGGGTTCTTGTTCTATATCGATCGCCACGGGAGCATCGGCTTGCATCTTTGCAGCCATCTCATAGCTTTGAATCCTCGCGTCTAACTCGGTGTTCGATTCACGACCTTGATAGTGGCGGCGATTGAGTTGATTGATAAAGTCAAGTTTGCTTCGTTGCTGTAAAGCGGAGACATTCGTGGGATTGTGTAAGTTGCGAAGCGGTTCGGCTCCGGTTTCGAACAGAACACCTTGGTAACTCGAAGGCATGAAACCCGAACCCCAAATCCGGACTCCATTGACAACCATCGCGGCGCTATCTTTCATCACCACGAACGTGGGAAGAGAATCGGTCGCTTCGCCAAGACCGTATGAAACCCACGCCCCCAACGAAGGTCGACCACCAAAAACGGCCCCGGTGTTCATTTGACTCACACCACCAGCATGATTGATTCCGTCCGATACACAGGATCGAATCACGCACAATTCGTCGGCGATGCTGCTGTGTTGGGGCAACCAATCAGATATCCACAAGCCACTTTCGCCGTGTTGTGCCCACTTGCGTTTACACTCCAAAAGCGGCGAATGAGCTTCACCCATCGCGGTGACGGGACGGGTAAAACTATCCGGTAACGATTGGCCAGCGAGCTTGTTGACTTGCGGCTTTGGATCAAACAGGTCGATATGACTTGGCCCACCTTCCATGAACAACCAGATCACATTCTTGGCTTTGCCGAGTCGCTGCGGAATCTTGCTGGCCGCCGGATTTTCCGGACGAGCCGCAACGAGCGATTGCCCCGACATCGCGGCGTAGGCCAACGCTCCGAAACCACCGCCGGCGGCAGTTAGGAAATCGCGTCGTGATTGAGGTTGAATGATTTGGTTACACATGATCAATGCAAATACAGAAATTCGTTGGAATTGAATAACGCGTGACAGAAACTTGTTACCGCGCTTAACGTCTTCGCCGAGATGTCGGTGCTCTTAGGTTCCATTCGACGCAGCCATGCCGTATCGGGTGCAGGACGTTCACCATCGGTTCCCTTGAACGCCAAATCGATCAGCAGACCTTTGCCATCCTCGCGATCCACGGATAAGTTTGCGAATTGCCCGTCCCACTGGTGACCGTTTGCATCACGTCCTCCTAGGATCAGCTTGGACTTCGTGTTCTGAATTCCGCTGACCACTGCCGTATCCACCACAACCGTTTCAGGTTGAGCGTTTGGATTGGACAAATCATGTAACGAGAACGTTACCTTTCCGTTGGTAGGATTGTCCTCGGATGTGCTGGCTGAAATGGTCACGCTCACTTGGACGGGCTTGCCAAGCGGAAATTTCAATCCGGATGCGACAACTTCATACTTCGGTTCGTCTTGAAACGTTCGTCCCACCAACTGCACGATTAAGCTGCCGGGCTGATAGGCCGACTTCTGGCTCGTCACCCCGATGCTCCATCCTTCGGATTTGGTACTACCGTTCCAACGCGACAGCAATGTGTTCACACTGGCGTCGGGATACAAACGATCTAAAACCGTGATCGTCTTAACAGTGAATTCGTCACTAAGTTCGATACTCCCTTGCAAATGCAACCGCTCGAAGCGACTTCCAGGTTGAACCCAAAGAGCATTCTCACCCACGGACCTATCTTGGAACGCTGCAAAATACTGTGACACTGGGCGTAGCCCTGTTTCGCCGGGATACTTGTCTTCGACTTGGGGAGCATTCACTAACGAAGCTTGCTGACGGACAAATCCAATCGCGTCACTGATTTCGGAATCAGTCGCGTCACGACCATAGGCAAGCCGATACGCCATCCGAACGTTGTCATCTTCGAACTTGTCTTTACCGGCAAGCAAACGTTTTGCAAATGTTTCCGCTCGACTAAGCGTCCAAGCGCCGTTGACTAGCAGCAACGATTGCACCGGAGTGGTGGTCGAAGTTCGGTTGGGCGCTGACTCGAACCCCAGGGGTGCATCAAATCCGCACAGCATCTCGTCTGGTTTGTTGCGAAGTTTCTTCACGTACACGCTGCGATAGGGTGACGTACCGGCAACCGATGCTCCGCCATTTCGGTGTTTCAGCTCACCAGAAACTGCCAACATCGCGTCTCGCACTTGTTCCGCATCGAGTCGCTGCGGTGGGTAACGCCATAGCAACCGATTTTCAGGGTCGAGCTCGTTTTCCAAGGATGTTGGTTCGCGATGAGCAGTCTGACGATAGGCAGCACTGTTCATCATTAGTTCATGCAGAGGTTTTAACGTCCATCCACTTTCAATAAAACGTTGAGTCAACCAATCCAGCAATTCAGGATGACTTGGCAATTCGCCAAGCGTGCCAAAATCATTGGGAGTCGGTACGATTCCGGTCCCAAAGTGACGCTGCCAAATCCGGTTAACAATCACTCGAGTGGAAAGCGGGTTCTCGTCCCGCACAATCCAGTCCGCCAGTGCGGTTCGGCGACCCGTTGTCATTTGGGTTGGCGTGATCGTTGGAGGTGGTTCATTCATCAGTGCCAAGAACGATGGCTCTACCGCTTCCTTGGTTGTCCGTGTCATCAGATAGGTAGGTGCTGGCTCACAACTAACGTCAGTCGCGACAAAAGCGTCGGGAAGCGGATCTGGTTTGATCGCGTCGAACTGCTTCAATTGCGTCTCGAGTTCTTGATACCTTGCCAACTTCTCTGAATCTTTCTTCAGCTCTTTGGCATAGTCGAACTTACTGGCTGCACGTTGTGCCTGACGCTCCACGAGGTAGGACACCTGTTTCTCATAGGTAGTTTTTTCGGCTTCAGGCTTGAAGTAGATGGCTTGAACGTCGGGCGGAAACTGCTCGACGGTGTATTTTTGGTCCGCATCGAAACGTTCCTTTGCCAACGAATGAATTTCATCGCGAATCTCAGCCGTTGCATCCTCCCAAGCCGCGAACTTCTGGCGGTACGCTTCGATCTCTTCTTTTGTCGCTAACTCACGTTTCAACGGCCACGCGACGGATGACAAAAACGCCTGGAGACCGAAATAGTCTTTCTGCAAAATCGGGTCAAACTTGTGATCGTGGCATTGGGCGCATCCAATACCGATTCCGAGAAACGCTTCGCCCGTGACCCGAGTCATTTCATTGACGATCAGGTCCCACTGCATGACGGCATTGCGTTGGTTCCATTCATAGACTCCATGACGAAGGTACCCCGTACCGATAAACACATCGGGGTCGTTAGGAGCAATTTCATCGCCGGCAAGGTGCTCTCGCACCAATTGGCGGTAGGGCTTGTCATCATTGAGCGAAGCGATGACGTAATCACGGAACTTACCCGCACTGGGTCGAAACGCGTCCTCGTTGTAACCGTCGCTTTCGGCGAAACGAACCACATCAAGCCAGTGCTGAGCCCAACGTTCGCCGTACCGAGGGCTGTCGAGCAATTCTCGAATGAGACGCGGCCAAGCATCGGGCCGATCGTCATTCACAAATGCGTTCACTTGATCGGGCGTTGGCGGCAAGCCGTGAAGGTCAAAGTATGCGCGTCGAACCAACTCGATCCGACTAGCTTCGGCGGCAGGCTCGAGTCCTTCACTTTCAAGTTTACGCGCAATGAACCGATCAATCTCGTTGACCGCCCATCCATCGCCGCAATTGGGAACCGACGGATCGGCAACCGGTTGAATCGCCCACCAATCGCGATCCTCTTGCGTAAACTCTTTCTGGGAAGGACGAATGAGATGTTCTTTATCACTCGGCCACGGCGCTCCCATTTCCACCCAGCGTGTCAGCACTTCAATCGCCTGATCGCCAAGTTGCTTGCTCGGTGGCATCTCGAACGAGTCGTAGTTGATCGCTTCCACCAGCAAGCTCTCGTCTACTTGGCCTGGCACAACCGCTTGGCCGCTTTCACCACCCTGCAACATCATCGCTAACGAATCGAGTCGCAGGTCACCTTCCTGTTTATCCTCGCCGTGGCATGAAACGCAGTTAGCGGCCAGCAACGGGCGAACTTCATTCTCGAAAAAATTCTGGTGTTCGATATCACTAGGGTTAGCAGCATATGCCAACGCCGAAGCGAAACCGAATCCGAGAAAAGCTACACAACGATAGTTCATCTTGCATCTCTCATTTGGGGATCCAACGCAGGCAATCCACCTATGAACACAGGATCGACAAAGTTTCCGTCGTCCATTGCATCTTGTAAGAAAAGTCCTTCGACCGATTCGTTCTCGGCATAGCCCAAGTCGGACAAGTCGATACCGACGGCCAAACCACGAAAACGCATGGTTTGCTTTCTTGGAATCGTTTTCAAACGGTTCCAAGAATCAAGTGAATCAGCAACCTCGGTGGTGAAATGAACGTGGAAGCTTCGAAGCTCCATTGCCTCGGGCGACTCCATGGTCAGATCGTATTTGCGGATGGTGTGAGATCGAAGACCATCACGAAACGCCAGCGGGCTAACATGGAAAGCATCACCATCCATCGGGTTGCCAAATGTTTGCAGATCGAAGAAGACCACATCGGCACCAGGTCCATTTCGAACAGGTCGTTCAAAGCCAATCGCCATACCCGGAGTCCCACCGGTATCGAGCATTTCAGGATCGCTTGTTAGTGGTTCCACACTTCCGCCCGGGTTGATTGCTCCCGTGACAAGACTGCGATCCGAAGCGACTTCCATTCGCGAATCGGGCAACTGCTCACGGCCACACAAAAACGCCACTGATGTTGTTGAATGAAACCAAGTTAATCGCGACGCAATCAAATCATTGACGTCAATGGTTTCGGACCGTCCACCGCGCTGCACGGTAACACTGGTCAAAAGATCGGCACCGCCATCAACCGTAGTCGCCTGATACGAAACCACTCGGTCGGGCAAACGACGCCGATAGCCACTCGCATCAAAAGGAACCGCTACGGTATCAAACGCGCCTTCGGTCGCAAATTTCCCTGCCTGACCATCGGTCAAACGTTTCTGAGAATCTGCTTCAGGACGACCGAGGGGATAAACGTCCGCCTCACCCTCAATCACATGCACTTCGGTTTCACTCGTTTCGGCCACACTGACAGAAAACCGAGTCCCACGATCAACCACTCGTGTCATCGGAGTATCAATGCGAAACCCTTCGGCGCCATCGGGTGCGTGAACCGAGCACCGACCGACGTCTAACGCCAAACTTTCATCTGAGGTCACTCGAAATACCGCCGGCCCTTCGAGAATCGCGGATGCCCCCGCGGGGAATGCAACCTCGATCAATCCACCGGTCAAGACATACTCTCGCCCCACTGAAAGAATCGAATTCACCGGCGGTGGCAGCTCACCAAAAAATCTTGCCTGCGATGCACTCGCCAACCTCACTCGACTTGTCGCGGGCGGATCCACGACGGCGACTGGATCATGTGATTGCCAGTAGGAAACGCCCACCAGTAAAACCAATACGGCAGCGGCAGCGAGCAACCACCGAACGACCGGCAATCGGCGTTCGACGGACACACCCGCACGATCGACGCGTGACATGACACTGCCGACAAACTCGCCGTGGTTGGCCGGCAATTTTGACATCGTCTGACGTACAAACTCGTTCCGTTGCGTTGAATGCTCTTGCACCGTCAATCCTAGAAGGCGGTGCGTTTGATAGAGGTCAGCCGCCTTCGCTAGCAGTTCATCGTCGGTGCTCAACAATTCGCGGAGGCTGGCCATGCCGTCGTCATCCAACTCTCCTTCGAGAAAATCGGTCCACAAATCTGCAAAGCGATCTTGTGAATTCACGATGCACCTCCTTCAAGCATTTCCATCCGAGCCTCTACGCACTTTTGCAACTGTTGCCTGATTTTCCAAAGCTGCTTCTTGACTGCCGCAACCGAACGCCCACTTCGTCGAGACATCTCGTCGAGGGGAATTTCTTCGTCATACCGCCAAGCAACGAAACACCGCGACTGCTCGGCCAGAGCTTCTAGACACTCGGTCAACGATTCAAACTGGATCGCACAGTGGTCCGGTGGATCGTCACAACGACGATCGAGTTCCCGCCTCAGCAAATCCGGCCCAAATCGAGAGTGATAATCAGCGATACGCCGTAACCGTGTTGTTTCAGTTCGCAATTGAAACCGAGCGATCGTGAACAACCATCCAGCGAAATTGGTTCCTAATTCGTACTCTGGCAATCGCGTGAATGCGGCAACAAAACTTCGTTGTGCGATCTCGTCGACGTCCACTCCGGGCGGCGCATGGGCTGCAAACCACGCCCGTAGCGGACGCTCAAACCGGCGTACGATTCCCTCAAACGCAGACGTTTCGCCGCGTAAAACCCGGGTCAGAAGATCGTCAATGTTTGGATCTGAATCGTTCATCACAACATTATGGCAGAAGATCCCCCCGGGTTACCCCGAACCGATGTTTTCACGCCGAGCAATCTCGCGACAGCGGCAGGCAGTGACATTCTGTTCACATCGCCATCGGCCCGTACGTGTCACGTTTCATCCGGGACGCTCCGGGTCGAGGTTGATGGACATCATTAACCTTGCCGTAACGCGAAAGAATCGCAGCGGAATCTGCTTCGAGCGGAAAAGTGAGGTGACATGCAGTGCGGCGGTGCGGATTGTGACGGTCAAGCCGGTAGTGCGATCTAACGAAGGTTTTCCTGGTCCGGGGCGATGTTTCTTTTTCACCACATCCGTCCGCTACGTTCACCGTGTCCTAGCTTTGATTGAATCCAAGGTGGGATCTCGTTTGGGAAACCAAGCATGATTCGCATCCTTGAATTCGAATCGCACATTGAATGGTTTCATTTGAGCCGATTGGCTTGGAGAAACGTTCCGGGGACTTCTTGATGATCAAACTGACACGACTCGACGGCGAGCCATTTGTGCTCAACGCTGAACTGATCCGCTATGTAGAGAAGCGGCCAGACACGTTTATCACGTTGACCTCCGGTGATCGCATCGTCGTTGCTGAAACGATGGATGACGTCATAGAGAGAGCTGTGCAGTATCAGCAGCACAAGCACTTTATGCCGCCGCCGGTGCGAATGACCGCAAGCTCCGACGCTTCGATCCCCAACGCCAGCGCCTAGTAACTTCGCCCTCAACCAAACCTATTTACTGATTTTCGAGTCAGAGACTACACATCATGGATATTGCCAGCCTCATCGGTTTGATTCTCGCCATCGGCCTGATCATCGGTTCGATCGCGATGGGCAACGCCCCTTTCAGCGCCTTCATTGACATTCCATCTTTCATGGTGGTGGTGGGCGGTGCGTTTGCGGCTGCGTTAATTTGTTTCCCGATGGGAAGCATCATGAAGTCGCCACTAATCGCGCTGAAGGTATTGCTCAACAAGGGTGAAGATCGTCTGACGATGATCAAGCAAATTGTTGAACTCGCCGAGACAGCCCGCCGCGATGGATTGTTAGCCCTGGAATCAAAAGTTGGCGACATCCAGAATCCTTTGATCAAGACCGGCATTCAAATGGCCGTCGATGGCAGCACTCCTGAAGTGGTCGAAGAAGTTCTGCGAACTGAAGTCGAAGCCATCCAAAAACGACATAAGGAAGGCAAGAGCATCATGGACCAACTCGGTCGTTTTGCTCCGGCGTACGGCATGATCGGAACTTTGATGGGTTTGATCATGATGCTTCAAGACATGAGCGATCCGTCGGGTATTGGTGCGGGTATGGCCGTCGCGTTGATCACCACCCTTTACGGAGCGATCGTCGCGAATGTGTTCTTTAGCCCGTTTGCCGAGAAGCTCGGACTCAATAGCCGCAACGAGATGGTAAGCCATGAGATTGCGATCCGCGGTGTGATGGCGATTCAGTCTGGCGAAAGCCCTCGTGCGATTGATCAAAAACTACGCACCTTCTTGCCACCAAAACAACGGGATGCTGAATAGCCATGGACGAAGAAGATGATGTCATTGGAATTCCCGAATGGGTTGTCACCTTTGGTGACATGATGAGCTTGCTGCTTACGTTCTTCATCATGTTGGTTTCGCTTAGCGAGATCAAAGAAGAAGAAACGTACCAAGCGCTCGTCGATTCGATGCAACGACAGTTCGGATATGCTCGCACCTTGGATGCTCTTGCTCCCGGTGAACAGAAGCCACGGCAATCAGCTTTCACCACACTTGCGACCACCGGTCGAGCCAAGAAGAAAGACACTGCCAACGGTGGTGTTCCGGATAAGGCACCGGTGGGCGAAGAGCCCAAAGTACGAATCGTTCGTCCAGGGCAAATGACCGCCGTGGGTAGCGTCGTGTTTTTCGAGATCGGCTCGGATGAGCTGACGACATCGGCACGCGGGGTATTGAAGAATTTGGCTGCCCAACTGCGTGGAAAGCCTCAGAAGATCGAAGCCCGTGGTCACGTTTCGGCTGAATTCGCTGCTCGCACAGGGAATTCAGATGAAGCGATGCTGTTGGGCGTCAAACGAGCCGCTGCGGTTCGTGAGTACCTCGTGAAGGTAGAAAAATTGCAAGCAAATCGCTTCCGTATCTCATCGGCTGGCGACAGTGAACCCATGAGCAATGGACAATCGGCGACTCAGAATCCTCGAGTCGAAGTGTTCATGCTCGATGAAACGGTTGAGGATTTGCTTGGAACAGCCGATGAAAGAGATGCGGCAACGATTGAAATCAGTGATTCCACCAGATCGAATCCTTAATCCAATACAAATCCGTTAATAAATACGAAGCTGAAATGGCTGACGAAATCGAAGAAAAGCAAGACGAAACGACCGCTGAACCCGTGGCTCCGCCAACGGGTGGCGGTGGCCGCACGTTGATAATCGCCTTTGTGGCAGTCGTCGTTTTGATCGAAACCGCAATGTTCTTCTTCCTGGTGCCTAGCGCCGAGGATGTCAGCGCACTGGCCGAAGCCAAGCTGATCAAGTCCGTTCAAGAAGTCGACGCGGAAGCGGAAGAACAAGCTTCGGACGAAAATAAGGTCCAAGAATTTCAACTGGGAATGTACGGCGAAGTTTTCAGCCCGCACGATACGGAGCGAAACTATCGCGTGGAACTCGATCTCTATGGTCTGATTCGCAAAAAAAATGCGGACAAGATGAAGCTGGAGTTCACGGACAAAGAAGGACGTCTACGCAACGCAATCCGCCGCAAAATCCGTAATAGCTCGCTCGAGGAGCTCAACGAGAACAATCTTGGACTGCTCGAACGGCGAATTTTGACGTCGTGCAATCATTTGCTCGAAGAAGACCTGTTGCTTGCGGTCGGCTTTAAGAGCTATCAACTGCTTGAGCAGTAGCGCATCATCGCAGATTAGGCCGTTGCGCAACGGCGCAAATCAAGCGGTCACGTCTTAGACGTGCAATGGGCGTGAAACACGAAGTCGAGAAGTCGTATCGCTAGTTGATGCAGCAGCAAATGCCGAGCATCATCGTTGCCGAACTTCATCAAGGTTCCAAGGAAGGAAATCGCAGTGGCAGATCCGGAAGACAAACCTCAAAAAAGTGGCGATGCGGCAGCAACGGCCCAAGACGCGAAGCCAACTGAGAAGCCGAAAGAGAACGTCGACACCGACGATATTGAAAAGCTCTTAGAAGAAGCCTCTGAAAATCTCGAGCAGGCCGTGGGCCAACCCGCGGGAACGCAGAACCAGCCCAAGCCGTTTCAGCTAGGTGACCTCGCCGGCGATGCAGCGCCAGGTGAGAATCAGCCGATCGAGTTGCTCAGTGAAGTCGAGATGGACCTTCGCGTCGAACTCGGACGAACCCAGATGCGTCTCGAAGAGGTCTTGCAACTGCGATCCGGTAGCGTTGTGGCCCTAGATAAACTTGCGGGCGATCCCGTCGACATCTTCGTCAACGGTCGACTCATTGCACGCGGAGAAGTGTTGGTGATGAACGACAATTTCTGTATACGAGTAACAGAACTTGTTGGTGCTTGACCACTTCTTACAACGAATAGGCCTCTGCGATGCTCTCCCCACGATGCTTCACCTTGTTCATCTTTGCCTCATGCGTTGCCGTAACCAGCAATGGGCAAGACCAACCTGAAGTAAATCCTTCGGTCTACGGTCGCCGAGCGGTGGTCAGCATATCCGAAGGCCAAACAAACTCGAACACACTCGTTCAGGCCTCTTACGAGACCGACCCCAGCACACGCGCTTCTAACTTCCCGACACTGAACTCGATGGCCGTCGACGACACGGACGAGTCTGGGGACTCATCAGCCGTGCCGGACGCGGACTTTGCTGCACCGATGGTGACGGTCACGTCCTCATTGGCAGTCGTACTCGGTCTTTTCGCCGCGATGGTTTGGATCACTCGCAAGTACGGGGCCAAGAGTATGGGAAGCCAGATCATTCCCAAGGACGTGCTCTACAGTTTGGGCAGCACTTCGATCGACCCAAGAACTCGAGTATCGATGCTTCGAGTTGGCGGAAAAATTTTGGTGATCGCACATACGGCCAGTGGGATTGAACCACTTTCCGAGATCACGGACGCAGACGAAGTACGCCGACTAACGGCCGCGTGCAGCGGAAAATCCAAACAAGAATTCGCCAGTACGATCGCCTCGATTGAACGCGAGGGCGCCGAAACCGGTTTTGTCGACGGCATCCGCCCGACTCCAGCTACCCCTCGTCGCCCGGGAAGCCTTTTCGCGACGGCTTAGGTTCTCTGGATTCAAGTGGGACAACCACCTTGGCTCGTCAAAACCAAGGATTGACGATATGAATGGTGCAGTGTTTCGTCCCTGCAACGTTTGTTCGATATTGGTCCAGTCCTCGTGAGTCAGCCCGTCGCCTCGCCCACCGACACGTGCCCGCCAACGATCGCCTTGCAAACGGGCATCCGGCAAAGGCTGCGTGTCTGGGGAATGATTCTCAAAACAGCGCTCGGCGAACGCTTGGTGTATCGAGGCGATTTCGCCCTGGGAACGCTGATGCGTTTCCTACCGATCATTACTCAAATATTCTTGTGGTACGCGGTTTTCGATTCGATCGGCGACGCTGAGGGAGAAAACGCGACCAAGATTGGCGGTGCCGAAAACGGATTCGGATTTCGCGAGATCGTTGCCTACTACTTGCTAACGATGATCGCGCGTGCGTTCTCAAGCATGCCAGGACTCGCATCGGGAATTGCTCGTGAAATTCGCGAAGGCGAAATCAAGCGTTACCTGATTCAACCGATTGACCTGATCGGCCTGCTGCTACTGAGCCGCGTGGCTCACAAGATTGCCTACTACGTGGTCGCCGTCGCACCGTTCGCACTGGTGTTCTATCTGTGTCGGGATTACTTCGAACACGGTTGGCCCGAGCCCCATATCATTGTCGCGTTCATTGGGTCGCTGATCATGGGCTTCCTAATTGGGTTCTTCTTAGAAGCTGCCATCGGCATGATCGGCTTTTGGTTCTTAGAGGTTTCTTCGCTCCTGTTTGTCTACATGTTGTTCAGCTTCTTTTTGTCGGGGCACATGTTTCCGCTATCGTTGCTGCCCGACAACATCGAAGCGGTCGTGAACTTTCTGCCACTGAAGTACTTGGCTTACTTTCCAGCCGCCGTGTTCTTGGGAAAGATCCCGGAAGAAGATCTTCCCATGGAAATGGCCATCGAGGCAGCATGGCTGGCATTCTTCATCATCATTTGCCGCTTCGCCTATTCGCGTGGCGTAAAACGATACAGCGGTTACGGCGGGTAAAGATCATGCAACCTTCGTACACAAAAGTGTTTGCCACGTTCGCTCGCAATTCATTGATCCGGGACATGACGTTCCGGACCAACTTCGTGCTGCAGTGCATCAGCAGTCTCGGTTGGACAGCGATGAACGTAGGCTTCTATCTGATCTTGTTTCAGTACACCAACTCGATCGGACAAGACAGCGGCTGGGACCGCGAAAAGTTTTTCTTGTTCATCGCAACAACGTGGTTCATCAACTCGCTCGTGCAAGCGTTCTTCATGCCCAATGCGGAAGAGTTCAGCGAGTTGATCC
Organism: Rubripirellula amarantea; assembly: GCF_007859865.1. Taxonomy (NCBI): domain Bacteria; kingdom Pseudomonadati; phylum Planctomycetota; class Planctomycetia; order Pirellulales; family Pirellulaceae; genus Rubripirellula; species Rubripirellula amarantea. The sequence goes on from NZ_SJPI01000001.1 coordinate 947,584, forward strand.
GCACTGGCGGGCTAGACTTCGCGTTGCTCAAACCGATCGATACGCAATTCTTAATTTCGTTTCGAAGGATTGATTGGTCGGCATTGGCAAACTTCTTTGCTGGTGGATTGATCGCGGCCGTCTCGCTCTATCGGTTGGCCACGCGAGAAGTGGATCCCATGGTTCCGTCGTTGGGGTCGCTTGTCCTGTATGTCGTCTTTGTTTTGTGTGGCGTTGCGATCATGTATAGCCTGATGATCTGCTTAAGCGCAACAAGCATTTGGCTTGGCCGCAATCAAACGCTCTATAACTTTTGGTTTTACATCACCAACTTCAGCCGCTATCCGATGGAAATGTACAACCACGGATGGGGCTCAGCTCTTTACGGATTCTTTACGTTTGTCGTCCCCGTCTTGGTGGTCGTGAACGTTCCTGCTCGGCTGATTGCCAAGCCGATTGATCCTCGGACGAATGAAGACTGGTTGCTGGCGGCGTGGGGGCTAGTCGCGACGGTATTGAGCGTCATCGCGAGTCGCTGGGTCTTTAAGAAGGCACTACTGAGCTATCGCAGTGCGAGTTCGTAAGTCGGCTTGCGATCGATCGTCAGGTCCCGCAAAACGACTCCTGCAGCCGCCATCCCCGAAAGAAACGCTCCCTCGATGCGAGGCCCGCCGCACCAATCGCCACAGGCAGCGATTCCAGCGGCCGAATCCCACAAACAATCTTCAGTGATTGGATTCTCGGGGATTGCATAAAGCCAACGGTGGGCCGTGATGTAGCGGATGTTTTCGGGCGAATGTCCTGTCGCTTCGGCGAACGCAGCGAGCAACTGCGTTTGGGCTTCGTCGCGAGTAAGTTCTAAATTTGACGCCGTCCAGTCATTCGACGCGTGCACGACCCACGACTGTCCTTGCTCGGGCATACGACGCGGTTTCGAGTTATTCTTTGCAATCCATGACAACGGCCCTTCGTTGATAAACGCGGCATCGAAGTCAATGTTTTGCAGGCCATCGGCATAGAACATCATCGACCAAGTCGGGTTCATTCGAACTTCTTTGACGGTGGATGCCATGGCCGAGTGACCGTCAATGAGTTCCAAAGTCTGCAGCGGAGGACAATTGCAGATCACTTTGTCAAACGGTCCTTGGGTGTCACCATTGGCATCCCGCAATAGCCAATCGTCATCCGCTGTGCGTTCCATCTTCACGATCCGCGTCTCAAAGTGAATGGGAAGCTCGTCGGCTAGATGTCGTGCAATCGAACTCATGGTCGGCACTCCGACGTAACGCGACGTCGAGTGTTTCTCGCTAACGATCTCACCACCGACTTTCAGCTCGACGATGCGACCAAGCCAGGGTTGAACCACGCCATCATGGATCCAACTGTGGACATACCGGCAAAAACGTCGATCCTTGGCTGTAAAGTACTGTGCGCCATGGTCGAAAGTGAGTCCTTCGACATCTTGCACCCGCCGTGTCGCGGTCCGGCCGCCGACGCCACGCGACTTCTCGAAAACAGTCACATCGATACCGTGGTCCATCAAGGTCCGCGCCGCCATCAGACCGCCGATCCCAGCACCGATGACCGCAACTCGGGTGTCAGAAACCGTATTGGGTCGCGCAACAACCGTTTGCACGCTGTCCCAGCTAGGGTCTTCTGTTATTTCGTGCGAGCTATCATTTCGGATGGCTCCAAAGATCGGTCGTTCATGTTCGGTTGGACGGTCAAATTGTCCAAAGCAAGCTAACACTCCCGCATAACCGCAAGGATCGCGTCCGTCGAGTGCGTACCGGTGATTCAAATCCATTGCCATCCGAATCGCAGCACCCGGCGTAGCCACCATCGCAAGAATTGCTTTCGCCCAGTCCGTACGCAACCGAGGGTGCAATTCGCCGTGACGAATCAGGCTACGCTGGCAAGTATCCCAATACTCATAAGATGAACGTGCTCGGGACAACGTTTCCCAACTCAAGTGATGATATCGAGGATCCGTTGCATGCGATCGCAAAGATTCACGAGCCCATTGCGGCAGCGCATCCATCGTCTCGATATCTTCAAGTCGGTGGTTGCAGAAGTGAAACGACATCTCGCGCCAGATAATCAAGCGATCAATGAATTGGTGAGCTCCCGCGTCGTGTGCCTCGCGAGCAATTCGAAACGGGCTCACCATACCGAAGTGAAGATACGCGCTCATCCGGCTTACGCCGTCAATCGAACTCGCATCCTTTCGTTGCTCGGCGTACTCCGACAAGTTGCTTGCTTTGAACCGATTCCAGCGAGTGTAGCCGGCGCGAGTCCCGCCGGGTGTATCAATTACCGGAGCGATGGAATGATCAACACGGCACTTGCGAATCAGGCTGGCGAGACAGGCGTCCTGCAAATCAAGTGGCTCAAACGGCAACGAACCTCGGTAAATTTCACAACCAACAACTTGTTCTGAGTAAGGCGCCGCGATCCGATCGGCAAGCAAATCCGACGTTGCTTCTTGGTACGCGACTGGACAATCATAGGAACGATCTACCAACGGCATCGGAACGATACATGAGGCGTCTACCATTGCAATCGGCGTCTCCGTTCGGCAAGCAAGCCGTTCGATCCATCCGGCAACGGGGTGAACCGGCATCTCTTCGGTGACCAGCACCTTTGCTTGGCGAGTCAAGTCTCGCAGATGCGGTCCTCGTTGTTGACCGTGCTCTAGGTGAAAGTAGGCAGTGATCCCGCGATCAGCCAACTCGCGTTGAACGTCACGTTGGCCTTGCAGAAGAAAACTATGAAACCGATCGGACGCGAACGGATAGTCTTCTGACAATGCGTGATAGACAAACAGAGGCAGATTGTTTTGCCGGGCCCAGCAAATCGCAACGTCCAGCGCCGGATTTTCGTGAGCCCGAAGGGCATTGTGCATCCAGTACAGCACAAACGTCCCAGACACCGCCGGGTCCTCTCGCCGTGCATCGGATTTTCCCTCCATCGCATTGTCAGGCGGAACCGTCCAACGCACGCGTTCTCGTAGCGACAAAGGCAAACTGAAATCCACGCGGTTCAAACTCCGATACCAAATTCACCACGATGAAGTACTGATAGACTCAAACGTTGACCGCTTGATTCCTCGGCTAAAGACTCTGTTGGCTATGTTAGACCCTTGGCAATCACCGCTACGCCGAGGCCTGAATAGTGGCCTGAATAGGAGTGCGATAACTTATCGAGGTGGCTCTGTGACATCACCCCCACTGGCTTGCCTATTTCTTGATCAGGCAACGGGCGAGAACCCCAGGCTTAGTCGCCACTTCGGGGGTAAACGGCGATTGGTCACGCATTTGCAGTTCAAGGTGTGGCTCTTCTGATTCGGCCAACTTGTCAGAAGTTGAACTTATCGCCAGCGAATCCATCCACCCTTTGGCGGCGCTGCGTCCACTGATGACGGCCCCTTCCATCGTTGCCGGCCATCCCGTGTCCGTCCAGTCTCCCGCCAGCCAAAGCCAGGGCAGGGCAGTGGTCGCCGAAGGGCGTGACGATGAGATTCCTGGACGCACCGAAAATACAGATCTCGGATCAGTGACCACTCGGTAACGAACCAGTGATGCGTTTCGTGAAGAAGGAAATTCGTGATGAATCTCGGCCAACACTTGGTTCATTAGTTCTTGTTTCGGCAATCCTCTGACATCATGCGAAGCACTGATCACAACTTGGCAATAATACTCTTTCGAACTTGAAGCGCCCTTCGCTGGCTCGTTGGTAGATTCCCTAATGTCGTTTTGAAGTGGGTCACGAAAAATCCATTGAGTTAGCGTGCCAACCATTACCGCGTGAGGCTGCTTCATCCATGGTCGATCAAACCAGCAATGAATGCCGGTGATGGATGAACCTTGCATTCGATCAATTGCCTCAAGATCGCCTACCGCATGACGGACAGACACGTGCGCCAACAATGAAGCTACTCGATACCATGGAACAGCCGATATCACTGCATCGGCTTGAATAACTTCTCCAGACCCGAGTTTGATTTCTGAGACAGCGTTTGATGTCGATCCGGGCTGATAATTCGAAGACTGGCTATGCGATAATTGGCGAACTTCTCCCGCTGTTTCGCCACAGCGAATCGTCACTCCTAACTTACCAACTGCATCGGCAAGCTCATTCCCGATCAGTTGAGACAAGGGAACCTTCGGGACGAACACGTCACTTGCTCCCTTTGACATCGCAAATCCATCCACGATCACCTTTCGAGCCGCTGCCATCGAAACAAGTTTTGTCTGTTCACCTAAAGCACTCACCAGGATCACGTCCCAAAAGTTCGCAATCGTGGCTGGACTTTGACCGATCTCGGATAACCATTGTAGCGCCGTTACATCGCCCAAAGATGCCGTCGATGTTCGGATCAATCGCCACATCGCCTTTTGCACTTCGCGTTTTTGGTTGCCAGACAAGTAGTTCAATCGCCCAATGGTTCCGGACAAGTGCAAGGGTGCCGGCAACCAGCGTGAGGCAGCAAAACGACTAGGCGGAAAATCCGGATGGTGAAAGGAAAGCTCTGGATACCGAATCCACTGATCAAGCAATTCCGAACGTTGCATCAGAGCCAAGAGTTCCCGACAACACCCCATGGCAGCGTGCTGGCAATAGTCCACGGACTCGCCCGATGCGGAATCGAAGAACGAACCAGCCCGCCCGCCTGCTTGACGCCTTGCTTCCAGCAGTGTGATTTGCCAATGCAAGTCCTGTCGAACTCGAGAACGTTGCCATCGAGCTGACGCTTCGGCTGCGGCGAGCCCCGCGAGTCCCCCACCAATGATGACAAGGTGACGACGACGTTCATGCGGTGAGTTCGACATCACGCCTGCGGAAATCCATTCGCATCGCCGCTCGACTGGCTCACCTCAATCGGAGGTACCGGCAAGCGACGAAAGATCGGTGGCACGAAGTGACGAGACACCAGACCGAGCTTCTCGCTGGTAGTCAACCGCACCCGGCGTACGAGGACCGACCCCGGATCATCGGCAATTCGCTGCAACAACTTTCGGTAGGTTCGCCACATCATGCTGAACATGGGTTTTCCATCAGCGTGCAGTGAATCCCATATATTCCAACCTGAATCGAACAGCTTTTTCGCACGCTCAGCCTCTTCAGCGATCAGGCAGCACAACCGATCATCAGGCCGCGGCGAAAGCAAATCGTCTTCGCTCAATTCATGCATCTCATAATGCTGACGCGGCAAATAAATACGGCCTCGCCCAGCATCTTCGGAGATGTCTCGCAAGATATTGGTCCATTGGAAAGCCAAGCCACAATCGATGGCAGCGGCTTCAGGAAGTGGCTCGTCAAATTCCCAAATGTGTAAGCACGCTAGTCCGACCGCTGACGCGACAAGGTAGCAATAATGTTCGACTTGTTCGTAGGTATCAAAACGCGTTTTCTGCTGATCGGCTAAAACGCCATCGATGATCTCAAGCATGTAGCGAGATGGAATGTTGTAGCGGCGCGACGTGTCGCTCAACGCGGGCAAGATTTCTCTTGCGCAACGATGCAAGTCAACGGGCAGGTGACATTTATTCTTCCCCATTCCGTTTCTGGATTCGCGATACGGAGGCACCAATTCATCCGCTAGCAATACTCGCCCGTCGTTGGGATCCCCGATCAAGTTCAGCGCCGTCGTTCGTCGCCACCAATCGAGCCAGCGCGTCCGCAGTGCCGGGGGTTCGTCACAATCGCCGAGGTCATCGGTGATACGTGCGAACGCATAGAGCGCGCACATTGCCGAACGCTTTTCGCTTGGAAGAAGCCAAAACGAACGATAGAAGCTACTGCCGCTGCGTCGCGAGATGCGACGAACGTGACGATAGCTCTGCGAAAGGGTGACCGATTGCTTCATATCATCAGGATAGCAGATCGGCCAATCTGCAATTACTAAGCAAGCGCCACAATCAAAGTCGCCGCAGAAACGCTTTGGACAGCAAACCCAACTGAGTCCATTTCCCAACCGTCGGTCGCCGAGCCAAAACGTCATAATCAATTCGTCGAATGGCAGCGAGCGTTTGGATTCCGCCATGAGCGAAAAGCTTAATGTCCGGGGCCAGCCATTTAGGAACGTGATCGGCAAGCGGAAGTCCCATTTCGAACAAAGCTTGTGCCCGATCGCATTCACTAGCGATAAGTCGCCTCAGCGGTTCTTCCGTGCTGGACTTGCAAAACATTGCTTCGCAAACACCATACGAATCCCAATGGTCCTGTGGCAAGTAGATCCGACCCATCGCGTAATCGCGGGCAACATCCTGCCAAAAGTTTGCCAACTGCAACGCGACACAAATGTGGTCCGACAACTTGCGAGTCTTCGGCTTGGAACATTCGGCCAACTTCAAAACGATGCGACCCACCGGGGCAGCCGAACGAAGGCAGTACTCGTTAAGCTCAGCAAAGTTTGCGTAACGCACCTTGTGCTGATCTTGTTCAAATGCATCCAACAGGTCGTCAAATGGCTGTTGTGGCAATTTGAATCGGCGAATCGTCGCATCCAACGCCAAGAAAACATTCGAGGTCGGTGAATGAGCAAACGCGGCATGCAACTGCTCACGAAAGCGAATTAGCGACTCACTTGCGGCAGTGGGCGATTCGGACTCATCCGCCAAATCATCGGCAATCCGACAAAATGCGTAGACATCAAAAAACGGCTGACGAAGTCGTTTGGGCAGCAGCACGCTGCCCACCAGAAAGTTCTCGTAGTTCCCTTTAGCGAGCTGCTTGGTCAGCGTTTGGGCTTGCCGGAGGGTGGCCAATTCTTGGGTCAACTGTCGAACCAACTCGGGTTTCTCAGCGATAAATCGAGCGGAAGCCGACATGAACGGTAAAAGCACGCAACAGAGAGAAAAAGCTTGGGAAGGATACGGTTAGACGATAAGTAGTCTGAGCGGTTATCATCAGACTTGCACTTCATTTTCACCCTATTTTGCGTCGTTTACGAAGCGACGAAGTCAACGAACCATGAAAATCATCTTGGCAGCCCCCCGAGGTTTCTGCGCTGGCGTCAATATGGCGATCGATTCGTTGGACCTTACCCTGCAAAAATTTGGGGCCCCTGTCTACGTGTATCACGAGATCGTCCACAACCAATACGTCGTCAACGCCTTTCGTGAAAAGGGTGCTGTTTTCGTGGATTCGATCCAGGAGGTGCCCGAGGGCAGCGTGCTGTTGTTCTCGGCCCATGGTGTCTCGCCAGCAACACGAGCGGAAGCCGCAGCAAGAAAGCTTACGGCACTCGACGCAACATGCCCTTTGGTCACGAAGGTTCACCTGGAAGCAATCAAGTACGCAAAGGCGGACTATACGATCATTTTGATCGGTCACGAAGGCCACGACGAAGTGATCGGCACGATGGGTGAAGCTCCCCATGCGATCTTGCTTGTCGAGGAAGAAGAGGACGTTGAGAAGCTAAAGATTGATGACGAGACCAAGTTGGCCTACCTGACCCAGACGACTCTTAGCGTGGACGACGCCAATCGAATCATCGCAAAACTTAAATCACGTTTTCCGAACATCGAAAGTCCACCCAAAGAAGACATCTGCTACGCCACCCAAAATCGACAAGAAGCCGTTCGACTATTGAGTCAAGACGCCGAGATCGTACTTGTCCTGGGTAGCCAGAACAGCAGCAACTCACAACGCCTGAAGGAACTCGCTGCTGAAACGGGGCAAGTGTCTTATCTGATTGATGGTCCCCAGAATCTTTCCCCCGATAGCTTCCGTGGCGACGAGACGGTATTAATCACCGCCGGTGCCAGCGCGCCAGAATCAGTAGTTCAAGCAACGATTGATTGGTTGATGGAACGATTTGATGCAACGGTCGAGATAAAGCAGATCCGCGAAGAATCCGTCCACTTCCCACTCCCCAAGCCTTTGCGTGAGTTTGCTAAGACCGCAAACGTCAAAGGCATCTAAAAAATACGGCAACGAAAGTACCCTTGCATGTCAGCAAATGAGCAAAAGCGTCAAAAGAAACTAGCCAAGAAACGCTCGAAGGAACTCGCTCGAAAGAAAGAAGTCGCTCGGCAGAAGAACTCACTGCAATCGCTCGCTGGGAAGATCAAAGCGGCGGCGGAACAGCCCATCGACCGTTGCTTTGCGAGCGAGAACCTTTTCAACGAACAAGATCGTTTCGGAACGGTTTTTATCTCCCGCAGAATGGCCGATGGACAACTCGCGTGCGTTCGCTTGCTGATTGATGGATTGTGCTTGGGTGTGAAGCATGCCGACGCGATCGTTTGCTTTCCGACGGAGGCCAACGAGTTGATCGATCGCATCAAACGCACCGAAGACATGCGTGTGACGAGCCCACCGGCGGCTCGCAAGTTAGTCGAAGGTGCAATCGAGTTCGCCCAACAATTTGGCTTTGAACCTCATCCTCAATACGCCAAGTTTTTACCGATTTGGAACGGCGTTGATGCGAGTGAATGCATGACGGAATTCGAGTTCGGTCGTGATGGCAAACCGGTATACATCTCGGGGCCCGATGACACGCCTGAGTCCGCTTCGAGAATCGCAATGCAACTAGCCGAGAGGGCAGGGGAGGGCAATTTCGAAATGGACTACGATGCCGCGTATCGCCTGGGCGATCTCGAATCCGATTCGGACTGGGTCGATGATCCTGAACTTGATGTTGATATCGACGAAGACGTGCCCACGGCGTAGACCGCAAGTATTTCGACTGCGGCTCAGAGCAATAATCCTGGCACTACTTTAAGTTTGCAACTTTCAGTTGCCTAATCCAGGCATCCGTGGTCGGATCATGACCTTGAATCATGATCGTGCCCGCTTTGGTACGCAGGCCTCGACGAGGGTTCTCATCGGGCTTGCGATCGTCAAACCAATTGCTGACTTGGATGCCCTCGACCCATGCCGCCATCATCGGCCCCTTCGCCAACAACACGACGCTGGAATAACCTTCAGGATTTCCGGCAACGATTCGTGCTTCTTGGCGTTTGAAGAATCCACCGGTTCCGTGATCGGCTGGTGTCAGTGGGTTTGCGTCTTTGATTTGGTTACTAAGTTGACACTCGTAGCCCATCATTTCATCGCCCGGGATGCAGCGGAAAAAGATGCCGGAGTTCATCTCTGGCTCGGCCAACCTGTACTCGGCCAGCAACACAAAATCATCATACGATTCTTTGGTCTCAAGCTGGGTTCGCCCCCCTTCGACATGCATTTCACCATCATCGGTCATGCTAAAGCTGCCGGGCATGTCAGGATACGTGGTCCACTGCGAAAGACTTTCGTCCAGCAAGCTTTCCAGTCCTAACGGACGCAGTTGGATATCTCGAAACTTGGTTTCGCCGGTAAGGTACTGCAAACCGATTCGTCCACCGGGAAGTGGCGACGGGTCCTCGTAACGGCAAACTTCGACATCGTCGATCGTGACGGTGACCGTCGCCTGATCAGCGCGAATGGATAGTGTTCGCCAACCATCGGATAGTTCCCCGCCACTTAGATCCGATTTTTGACGTCCGTTGAGACTGCCGGTTGGGTAGTCGCTATCACCATCGGCCAAGTTGATCTCGTAACAATCTTCAGACGGATTATTAGGATCAATAGGAGTCCGCACCAAGACACCACTATCGGCATCAGCGGCCGATTGATACTGCAATTGCAGTTCAAAATCCTGCCAAGGCATCGACGTGCACAGAAGTGATGATTCCCCACCACTGACCACTATCGTCTCGTCTTTAACTTCCCAGTTCGCCTTTCCGATGATCTCCCATCCAAACATGGTATAGCCATCAAACAGCCGAATCCAACCTTCCGAAGCTCGGTCGCGAGGTAATCGCGAGGCCAACAATTGGTCAGCACTGACCTCGTATGCCTTCGTCGTCGTCACAACCGCGGTCGCAGCATCTTCTGGCGATTCAGAGGCCACTTCAACCGTCGGAGTTGATTTGCGGCATCCAGAAAACACGAGCAGGACTACGATCGACAACATGCTTGTGAACATGAATGCCGGCACTCGCAAACGCACGTCGGAATTGGCTTTAGGAACCATAACCATATCTTTCAAAGTAATCTCGCCAAGCAGTTTCGATGGACTCTTTATCGTTCGTATCAAGATCGTGTGAATTGGTTTGATAGCCCCGGTGTTCGTTCTCGACCCATTCCTGAATGATCGGACGAACCGAATCAAAATCGGTCAGGTGCAGATCGTGGTAGACACGTTCAAGCGTGGCAACGGGGTCAGAGGTTAGATCTTCGTATCGAATATCAATCAAACGATTCGCCGGAATTTTATCCCGATCACGATGAAAAGCACGGTACATCTGTGCCAAACAATCGATGACATACTGCTGCAGCCCCTCGTTATTAGGAACCTGCAACGATTGTCCATCGTTAAGGCCTTTCCACAAACGAACTGTGGAAGGAAAAAGTTCCCTGGGGTCACGCGTGATATGGATGAACTTCGCATCCGGAAACTCTTGGGCTAGCGCGGCGATGCGTCCCGTGTGAGTCGGGCTCTTGATGATCAAAGGGCGTCCCGTCGAAACACCAACGGCAACCAAGAACTGGCGAAGCGCCTTCAACCATACCTTCACGTCATTCTCAGGAACGTTCTGGAAGTCAAAATAGTCCATATCGACCGGTCCCTCGTTGGGGAACGCGATCCGACGATAGGGCGATGGCAGGCCCAGATTCATTAATGCAAATTCATCTTCTTGCGGGCGATCCCAGCCAGCCGCCATGTTGTCCATCGGCCGCTTGCCCGGTAGCAACCAAGTCGCAAAGCGACGAAAGAACCATTGGGATATCAAGAAGTGATGAGGGGCAAAGCATTGGTAGGTCGACGGACTACTAAATCGTTCATCACGAACAAGTAACTCATGCAGCAACGTCGTTCCGCTGCGCCAATGGCCGATGATAAAGACAGGCGGTCCATGCAATTCGCCCTCACGAAGCCGGCGGCGAAAAATGGCTCGCTGGATGATCGCCATTACGGTGTTGGCGGGAGTGGCAAGCGAGATCCCGATCAACATGCCTATCCGGCTTGGATGGATTCGGAAGTGCCCGGCCCGCAGCAGACCCCACCACGTCAATGGCCTCATTCCATGCCAAAAACGTGGCGAATAAAACGGGTAGCGATGAAATTCCTGCTTCGATTTCACGGGCGAATGGTGATCAGCAGAATCGGCCAACGGTTCGCCTAGGATTGAGAGGGACACGAAATTTCGCGGAACGCAGCTTTCGAGACGGAACAAAATGGCCGCTCGAGCTGTACTGAACAGGTGGAATAGCTTAGCTGACTACCGCCCGAGCGTGCAGCGGGATATCTTTCAAATCACGGTGTCCCCGTTGGGCCCCATATGACGGCGCTGCCTAAGGGACCTCCAACAATGGGTATCCTACCGAGGGTCTCGGGTATCTCGCGAGAGTTTTTCTACGATCGTGGTAACCATTTTCCAGCTTGTCCAACCGCCCCCCCAACAGTCGCCTGTTCCCGCCGATGATGTGGGGCCGAGCCAGCATTGAATCGTAAAGCGTTATGAATCGTGAAGAGTTGTCGATCAGTGACCTGCAACGTCACATCCGCGAAATGTACTTCGAAAAGGATGCGGCACGAGGCATTGAGGGCACCTTCATGTGGTTGATGGAGGAGGTCGGCGAGCTTGCGTCGGCGTTGCGAGGTGATGACCGCGAAAATCTGGCGGAAGAATTTGCCGATGTTATTGCATGGCTAACAACGATCGCCAACGTTGCCGATGTCGACCTAAATGCTGCTTTGGTCGCGAAGTACGGTCACGGTTGCCCCGGTTGCAAGCGACTGGTGTGCGAGTGCCCTGATAGCGAGAAACCTTAATCGTTGTTGTGCCGTTTGAGCGTGCTCAGATCTTCCCCTGAACCTTCCACCTTCAAGAGAACCACCGCCGTGAATTTGCTGGGTTGCTCGCGTTGTTCGCTCGTTCTTAAGACTCGCTGCGCAACCGTGTGGTCAACCGTGTGGTCAACCGTTGGCTACGCAGCCTTCGTCCTCGCGGTCACCTTCGCTTCGATCGCAAAAGTTGACGCGCAAGAATCCGATGCGAGTAATGCATCGATCTTTCAATCCGTGGGAATCAATGGCCACTATCGGGTTGGAAGTTGGACAGGTGTCCAATTGAGCCAGCCGAACGAGGATCTGCGAATTCAAACGCGAGACGGCGACGGAGTCCGGGTAGAGTTTTCAGCGGACGATTCTTCAACGCGATGGGTCTACGTGATCCCCGGAAGCGAAGCGGCACCATTAGTGGTTCTGCGAGGTGACGAGGTGGTCACCCGCTCGCGATTTCCCGCGGAAGGTTCACCCTCACGCGGCCCCGCAATGATCAATTCTGAGATGCCCTTTGTTCAAGTGTTTGGGGACGCATTGGGTATAGACCAAATTGGTGAAAATGAACTGTTGCGTCGTGACGCCACGGTCGCGACGTTCATTCCGACTTCACCGGACTCGCTACCGGATTCGTCACTCGGCTACGACGCCATTGACGTCATGGTGGTCACTCAATCCGGCCAAACCGTGCTTTCAGAAATGAGCGAGCAACAGCAGCAAGCCGTTGTTGATTGGGTGCATGCGGGAGGCCAGATCTTTTTGTCCCTCGGGCAGAAGTCACCGGAACTGCTCGATGCCGCAGCGTGGCTTAAGCCTCTATTGCCCTTTGAACTCAGTGGCACTGTCGAAATCAATCCATCAGCGCTGGAAACAGCAACATCGTCGCAAACGCCCCTGGACACATTCGAAGGCCTTAAGCTTCCTCGCGATATGGGCCGAATCGTGTTGATGGGACGGACGATGCGGCGCACGACCACGCCGGTCGCCGTTGAGTATCGTTATGGGTTCGGTCGCGTGATTGTGTTGGCGGCCGATCTGGAAGACCAGCGGTTCGCCACGTGGCCCGAACGCATGGATTTGATCACTCAGTTAATTGGTCCCGACATGTTGCCGCCTGAACGGCGAGACGAAGTGGCGAACCGATTGACCGCGTACAACGATCTGTCAGGCCAACTGCGAAACTCACTTGATCGGTTCAGCTTGAAGAATTCGACGGGGTTCTCCACCATTGCTTTGATCCTAATGGGGTTGATCGCGATGATTGGGCCGCTTGATTATTGGCTTGTCAATCGCGTGCTAGGACGACCATTGCTGGGCTGGCTAAGCTTCCCAGTCACAATCGTCGGATTGTCGGCCCTGCTTGCCTTTGGCGCGCGCCCTCACGTCCCGCAGACCGAAGGTGCCGACACGACCGCCACTTCGTTGATGCAGTGCAACCGTATCGAATTCGTTGACATCGATGCGGCAACGGGCAAGGGACGCGGCGAAAGCTTCAACTTCATCTACACCCACGATGCCGCCCGGCTAGATGTCGATTTCAACTTTGGCGATCCGCTAATGAAGGTGACGCAGAATGTCCATAATCACGCGGGACCGTTCGGGTTTCCTGGCAAAGCTTTCGGTGGAATCCAAATCGCCATCGAGGACACGCGGCTACCGGCCTACCGAGCGCAGTACAATCTCGGACACGAGTCCAATTCGTTGATCAAGGGACTCCCACTGGCTCCGCGCAGCAGCAAAGGTGTGCTTCACCTCTGCGACTTTGATACTTCGGTGGGTGCCAATCAAAGTTTGATTCAACGTCCTGGCAGCGAACTTCTGCAGGGTGAATTAGTGAACCCGCTGCCGTACGACATTCACGGCGGCATGCTGATTTACCGCAACTGGGTATACCTGTTGCCAACACGTTTTCCTGCTGGCGGTCGCGTCGCTTCATTGGATCTGCTTCGACAAAAGAACTTCCGTTGGTTGCTATCTCGTAAAGTCGCAATTGAAAGTGATTCCAAGAGCGAAGCCTGGAACCCGGCTTCAACGGATGAACTTGATCGCCTTGCAGAGATGCTGATGTTCCACGAAGCCGTCGGTGGAACTCAATACACAAAACTAAAACACGACGCACTGAAACGCTTAGACCTCAGCGACACCCTTTCCGATAACCGATGCATTTTGATGGGCCAAATTAAAGAAGGCTTCACCGAGGTGCTGGTTGGCGATTCGGATAAAAAAGTTAAGCCACAAGGGGATGCCCTATCCATTGCCCGAGTGGTCTTGCCGGTTTCGGCAGCTAAGTGATTGACTTCAGTTACCGGTGTTCTTTCGCAGCTTCTCCCCTCAACCCTGGCCGACACAAACGTGATTAAGACTGTCGATCTGACAAAGAAATACGGCGATGCTTTTGCGATCAAAAGTATTGATTTGAATTTGGATGCCGGTGACCTGTTCGGTTTCATTGGACCCAACGGTGCTGGCAAAACGACCACGATGCGAATCATCGCGACTCTGTTGGAACCAAGTTGGGGCGAAGCGTACGTTTGCGGACACAGTGTTCACACCGCACCCAAAGAGATCCGACGTCTTGTTGGTTACATGCCCGACTTCTTTGGCGTGTATGACGATATGACGGTAGTGGAGTACCTGGAATTTTTTGCGGCGTCCTATCGCATTGGTGGCGAAGCCCGACGCAAACGCGTTGACGAAATGTTGGATGTCGTGGACTTGGACTTCAAACGAGACGCCTACGCCAACACACTCTCTCGCGGCCAAACCCAGCGGCTTGGTTTGGCTCGAACGCTGCTTCACGACCCACAAGTTTTGTTGCTCGACGAACCTCTTTCGGGGCTCGACCCTCGCGCGCGTATCGAGATGCGAAACCTCCTTCGCAAACTCGGCGAAATGGGCAAGACGGTGATCGTTAGCAGCCATATCTTGCCTGAGCTAGCGGATGTCTGTAATAAGGTCGGCATCATTGATAAAGGCGAGCTGAAACAGAACGCTACCAAGGCCGAGGTGATTCGGATGGTTCGCCAGCACACTGTGCTCGTCGTGCAACCGGCACAACGGGAAAAGATGGACACGATTGCTCAATTGCTATCCGGCAACGAACTGGTCCAGGGCTGCGAAATGGGCGACGGTGCAGTGAGGGTGGTTTTGGTCAGCGGTGTCGAAGACTACAGCTCCCTGCCCAAACTTCTAATCAATAATGGCGTGGATTTACGCAGTTTTCGCGAAGAAGAGTTGGATCTAGAGTCCGCATTCATGGCGTTGACCAAGGGCACCAGCACCAGAATGTAAGCTGGTTTGACAAGGCAATCGACTCCCACCAAGATTTCTTGAACTAGACTTGGGCGTACGTTAGCACGGGACACCCTAGCGCCGAGTCTTTGCACCATGCCTCGCCATTGGTTCATCAAATCCAAGTCTGGTCAAGTCGGCCCGATCACCTCCAAACAACTCTTGCAATTGGCGAGCGAGGGCAGGGTACAACCAGGCACCGGGATCAGTGGTGATGGTGAAACTTGGGTCAAGGCGGAATCCGTCAATGGCTTGAAGTTTGGCGACAACGAAGTTCGACGTTGGCACGTGAAAACCAAGGACGGTGACGCGGGTCCATTCACCGAAGCAAAGCTAAAGCAACTCGTCGACGCCGGTCGCATCAAACCCAACGTCTTGATTAGCCACAACCAAATCAAGTGGATCAAAGCGTTTGAGCATGGTCCACTAGGATTTCCATCTCGGCCTGAACCCCACGCGATCGCCCCCAAACCCAAGTCGCCTACACGGCGTCCCTACGATGGCGTTATCGCGGGCGAGTACCGCAAACGATTTGGCCGTTGCGGTCAAGTCTTCACCGACAAGCGAATTGATGTTCACGTTTATCACGCGAACGAACTTCGACCGGTCACGACCGTGGTAACAAGCGGCCTCAGCCAATATGCGTTGCCAACCGGTCGCGGAGTCATCTCGTCACGCCGAGAACTAGTCCTTTACGTCGAAGAGTTCCACGAAGCTCACGCGGAACTGCTGCGGTGCCTGTCTCGAGCAATCGTTAGTGACTCGACAACTTGGGGCTACGGGACCGCCATCGCCAACCGCGAACCGGCGCGTCCAATTTTCAAGAAATCTTGTCTTGATCATTTCCTGATGATGGTTCCCAACATTGTATCGGACTTCGCGATTCGCAACTCAGTCCAGATCGAAGGCGATCCTTTGCACATGGTTTGGGTATTTCCCATCACGATCGCTGAACGTCTCTATGTCGAGAGCCGGGGAATCCAAAGCTTCTGCGGCTTGCTCGACCAAAATCAAAGCAAACTCACTTTAGACCCCCGTCGCGAGTGTTACGCTCAAGAGACTATGGTGTCAGCGTAATCGTTGGCTAGCTATCTCATGTGCGACAACGTTGCGTCGAGCCCGAGTGAATGTTCGATGGCAAGTATTGGCGACTACGACTTGGCGAGCTTCATCACAAGTTGCTCCATCAGAAAACGATCGCGACCTTCGGCGCTATGGGTTCCTTTGAGCCTGAGGTCGGCATCGAGGAGCCATCCAAGAAGTTCTTTCGCGCGGGCACGCCCGAGTCCTTTCAGTTGCGATTTGGCGCGTTGAATGTCCGAGGGACGATTGATCCCAGCCGATGCCAACGCGTCCTCGAGTTGCCAACTGCGTCCCTCGCGTTCACGGTGCTGCACCACTGCGGTTGCCATTCCTAGACGGCGAAGCGACCAAGCAATCTGAGGCAACAAGGCAATTGGCTTTTGACCACCACTCATCAATTTGTCGAGTTGCTTGATTGCCTCGGCTGCATCACCGGCTGCGATGGCGTCGGTGATTTGCCAAACCGTCTTGCCCTGCCAACCTTCGACCACGTCTCGGACCAACGTCTCGTCGATCGCTTCGCCAACGTCTTTGTAAAGTGCGAGCTTGGCGATCTCGGTATCGAGCATGCCTGTTTCTTCACCCAGCATTTCGACGAGCGCATCGGCGGCCTCTTTTCCCAGCTTTGTTTCATGGCGTTTGGCGACATAACCAGTCAAGAACTTCCGTCGAGTGGCGGCGGTAACTCCGATCTTTGAATCCGCCGCATTTCCACAAGCAACGAGCAGAAATTCCTTGTTGATGGACTTGTAGACACGGGTGTTCGAGGCAAGTGAATCCAGTTCAAGCACAAACCGACTCGCCCCGCCGGGCTTGGCCACGTACTTTTCGATTTCGGATCGGTGATTGCTAAGAAACTTATCGGCACCACGAATTACGATCGTTCGCTTATCACCCATGTCGAACAACGATGCAGTTGCCAAATCGTCCCGCAAATCGGACCATTTCGCGGTGTCACCATCGAATTCAGTAACGTCGCCCGCCGCCGATATCGCTTGCATCACCCAACACCTCAGCGCCGCGTCATTGCCAAACACCCCCACAACATCCGGATAGGACTCAGGAGGCTTGGGCAGAAATTCAAAGGCGTGGATCAGCGTCATGCCTGAACTTTATCAAGCTCCAAGCCATCTCACCAGCAAGCAAAAACTGGTGAGCGTCCTTCAAAGAATTCGTGAGCTACCCCAGTACCTCTAACGCTCGCTTGACGTCGGGCAAGAACGTCGATGTATGCCGGCCGGATTCAGGCCGCGAAGAACAAACGATTCGGCAAACGGCCTTCAAGATCGGCTCGATTGGAAGGACTTACCCTCGGATGAGTAGCAAACGCCTCTAGAACGCCCGTTTTCTGTGGGATTCCCGGGAAAACTGCACCCGGACTCCATTTACAAAACCGGGCTGGCTCCTCTACACTCCGGGGCCCGAAAATCCGGCGATTCGCTGGGTTTTGGCGATTTCGTGCTCTGAATTCGTGCATTTGAAGTGTTTGAGTCATTATCTGACGGTCTGCAGTCCGCTTTCAAAAGCTTGTCCGGCAAAGGCAAGCTGACCGAAGGCAATATGCGTGATGGGCTCGACATTGTTCAAAAGTCGATGCTCGAAGCCGACGTAAGCTACAGCGTCGTCCAGGATTTCATGAAGCGAGTGTCCGAGAAAGCTCTCGGAAAACGCGTTTTGTTGTCGCTTCGTCCTCACGAAGAATTGGTCAATATCGTTCACAGCGAATTGATCTCAATTCTCGGCCCTGTCGATCCATCGCTGCACCTCAAGAGCGAAGGCCCGACGATCATCATGCTTTGCGGATTGCAGGGCTCGGGAAAAACGACGACCTGTGGCAAACTTTCGCAGTTGCTCAAAGAAGAAAACATCAAACCATTGTTGGTTGCTGCCGACTTGCAGCGACCAGCCGCTATCGAACAACTGCACGTCATCGGTCGCCAACTCGATGTGCCGGTCTACAGCGAACCGGACAACAAGGATCCCGTCGCGGTATGCAAAGCCGGCGTCGACAAAGCTCGAGCCGAAGGGGCTCGTGTAGTGATCCTAGACACCGCGGGTCGGCTCGCCATCGACGAAGAGTTGATGAGCGAACTGAAGCGGATCGACAAGAAAGTTTCGCCTGACCAAGTCTACCTCGTCGTCGACGGCATGACGGGCCAAGACGCCGTCAACAGTGCCGGCAAGTTTAACGAAACGTTGGAACTTGACGGCGTCATCATGACGAAGCTTGACGGCGATGCACGTGGTGGTGCGTTGCTTTCGGTCAAACACGTCACCGGTGTGCCGATCAAGTTCATTGGTACCGGCGAGCACTTTGATGCACTTGAGCCGTTTCGTCCTGAAGGCATGGCCGGGCGAATCTTGCAGATGGGCGACATCGTTGCTGCTGCTCGCGAAGCTCACCGAATCGTCGATGAGAAAGAACGTGAGGAACTCGAAGCGAAGATGGCTTCGGGCGACTTCACGCTCGACGACTTTAAGAACATGATGGAAAAGGTCGCCAAACCCGGCTTGATGGGCCGCATGATGGGATTAATGCCCGGGATGGGCCAGTTCAAGGATGTGCTTGAAAGCGACGAAGCGTCCAAAGGCATCAAACAAACCATCGGCGCGATTAACGCGATGACGATGGAAGAACGCAGCAACCCGAAGATCATTGACGCTCACCGTCGGACCCGAATTGCTCGGGGTGCAGGCGTGCAGACGCCAGTCGTTAGTCAGTTGATCAAGCAATTTGACGTAATGAAACCGCTGATGCAGGGAATGGCTGGCGGCGGCATGGGCGATCGAATGAAGATGATGCAGCAACTGCAAAGCAGTGGCGCACTGACCGATCCCAACATGCGTGGAATGAAGACAAAGCAAAGCACGGGCAAGCGATTGTCCAACGCCGAACGCGCTCAACTGAAAAAAGAGCGTGATCGAATGAAACGCAAAATGAAGAGAAAAAAGTAGGTGTCAGGTGACCGGTTGCAAGTCCAAGGCAGAGTGCCTGGAACTGACCATGACCTGTCATCTGTTACCTGATTGTTGAAACCTATTACCTAATTATTCCTAAGTGCCCACATTGGGCACCGACCCGGTCGCCCGCTGACAATTTTGCCGGCGGGTCTCTAGGAAGTCTGACTTGGAAATCTTTACTCGCATCCGAAAGGGAGCACTGAAACGTAATGGCAGTTCGAATCCGTATGAAAAAAATGGGACGCACCCACCGTCCTTTCTTCCGCATCTGCGCCATGGACCAACGCAGTCCACGTGATGGTCGCGTGATCGAAAACCTGGGTACTTACGACCCAATGTGCCCCGAGACTGATGCTCGCGTCACACTTAAGAATGACCGTGTTGCTTATTGGATGGGCGTGGGAGCCTTGCCGACCGACAAGGTTGCTGTGCTGATCAAGAAGTACGGCGCCGAGGGAACTCACCTCGACGCTCAAAAGGCAGCCCTGGAAAGATTATCCAAGCGAAAAGACTACACACCGGCTCCTCCGGAACCAGCTAAGCCTAAGAAGGCCGAAGCGCCGAAGGCTGAAGCACCAGCCGAAGAAGCTCCTGCAGCGGAAGCCGCAGCCGAGGCACCTGCTGAGGAGTCTGCCGCCGAGTAAGGCGATTGAATCTGATGCGATTCGATATCGTCACCCTGTTCCCGGACCTATTTGATGGCTACCTGACTCAAGGCCTGCTCGGCAAAGCGATCGAGCGAAACTTGACTCAGATTCACCGACACAACCTCCGAGATTTTGCACCCGATACCACTCACCGCCCGGTTGATGATAAACCGTTCGGAGGTGGCCCCGGAATGCTGATCCAGGTCGAGCCGACAGTGAAATGCGTTGAAGCGGTTCAGGCACAGTCAACCACTCCGGCCCGAACGATTCTGCTGACCCCCCAAGGAAAGCGTTTCAATCAGCCGATGGCGGAAGACTTTGCGGTCAGCGAGCGACTAATCTTGCTCTGTGGCCGATACGAGGGTTTCGATCAACGAGTCACCGACATCCTCGAACCCGAGGAAGTCAGCGTCGGAGATTTCGTCCTCAACGGTGGTGAAGTGGCGGCGATGTTAATCATCGACGCCGTCGTCCGGCTGATCCCGGGCGTCCTCGGTGACGAGCAAAGCAACATTGATGATTCCTTTAGTCGCGGAAACCGACTTCTGGAATTTCCCCAATACACAAGACCAAGAGAGTTTCGAGGCCACAGCGTTCCCGACGTTCTGCTTAGCGGCGATCACGGCGCCATTGCCAAATGGCGAGAAGAACAAACACAGCTTCGAACCAACGAGCGTCGCAGCGATTTGCTGTGACCCTTTCACCAAACACCTAACCCTGTAACTGAGAATAAAACCATGTCACAAGCCATCATGGATCTGGTCGAAAAGACCGCGTTGAAAGAGAACCCACCCCAGTTTGAAGTGGGCGATACCGTCGACGTTCACTTGAAGATTTTGGAAGGCAACAAAGAACGCATCCAAGTTTTCACCGGTGTCGTTATCGGAATCAGCGGTCAAGGATGCAAGGAAATGTTCCGCGTCCGCCGCATCGTTGCCGGCGAAGGCGTAGAACGTAAGTTCCCTCTGCACAGCCCCAAGATCGAAAAGGTCGAAGTCGTCCGCAGTGGTGTCGTTCGTCGCGCCAAGCTGTACTTCCTTCGCGATCGCGTCGGCAAGGCTGTTCGCTTGAAAGAACGTCGCCGCAGCTAAGTGGCTCAACCGAGTTGACTCAGCAATTTAGCACGACTCGCAAAACGAGCGATGATGATCGCTCGTTTTGACGTCGTGCATCTATAGGTAGCAGCAGCCTTCGGGCTGGTCGTAAGCAGAAGCACTTCTCACGGAGCGAGCGAGCGACGATGACGCGATCACTTCTGAAGAATCTGAGGGCTCGCTACATCGCTTGGCGGTTCGGTTCGATTGATCCGACCGGCAACGTGGGCAAACGAGGTGAACAAGCCGCCGCGAGGTTGCTTCGCCGAAAAGGACTTCGCGTGGTTGCCGAGAGCGAATCCGACCGTGGCGGTGAGATTGACTTGATCGCGCTCGACGAGAAGCGAAAGATCGTCATCTTTGTCGAAGTGAAAACACACTCGACCACAAAACCAGGACACCCGGCCGAGCGTGTCGATTCCGAAAAGCAGGGCCGTGTTTCGCGAGCAGCCATGCGGTATCTCAAACGTAAGCATTTGCTTGGCATCCCAGTTCGATTCGATGTCATCGCGGTTTGGTGGCACTCCGGCAATCTCGAACCTGACAAAATCGAACACTACGAAGCTGCCTTTGAGTGCGCGGGTGACTTTCAGATGTGGTGAGGCGCCCAAGTCCGATTCGATCCGATCCGATCCGATCGTCGAAATCGCTAGACTGTCGTCATGAGCACACGACGAAATTTCATCAAAGCAGCCGGACTAACGCTTGCGGCTTCTCGAAGGTTGACCGCTGATGACGCCACTGTCAAACGCATCTACATCGCCGCCGATGACCACACGGACTACATGTGGACCGCCGACGAAAGAACCTATCGAGAGTCCTTCTTAAGAACGCTCGACCACTATCTTGACCTTGCCGACGCGACGGACGACCGAGACAACGACTACCAGAGCCGTTGGAATTGCGACGGACTACTTTGGTTTCGCGAGTACGAACAGAACCGTTCTACCGAGGCAGTCGAGCGGTTAGTTAAACGCATCAAGAGTGGTCACATCAGTGTGCCGATGACAATGCTGGTCTCGTGTTATGGAGGCATGCCCACCGAGGCGGTGCTTCGCGGGATGTATTACGGTGGTCATGTTGAGCGAAGGTACAAATTAGAACTGCCGATCGCTGTGGCAATGGAAAACCAAACACTGCCATTTGGACTTGCCTCGCTGTGGGCCGGTTGCGGGGTAAAGTACTCGTGGAAAGGGATCTGCGCCTGCGTTAGCAAAGTGAAAGACTCTGGCACGCGTCGCAAACATGACGTCTATTGGTGGATTGGCCCCGATGGCGAACGCATTTTGATGAAGTGGTACTCGCTGGCGGGCCCCCTGCGACGCGGCGTTTACGCCAACGAAGGTCCAGGTGGTTACGCCGAGGCCCGCTACCCAAAACTCGCGATCGAGTACGTCGAATCCGACAAAGGGTTCCAACAACAGAACCCTCATGATGTCATCGGCTTGTTCGGCCAGGGTTGGGATGATCTAGAAACGATCGTGCCGCTCTCAGACGTTGAAAAGAGCTTCCCATCCGTTGCCGAAGACCTGTCGACCAAGACACGAAGAGTCATCGTTAGCAACGAACGCGACTACTTCGAGGACTTTGCCAAGTCTCACGGTGACGATCTGCCTCAAGTGTCGTGTTCTTACGGAAACGAATGGGACCTTTACTGCGCATCACTTGCCGAAGTCACAGCAACAGTGGTGCGAGCGACGGAAAAATTGCGGACGGCAGAGTCGATGGCAGTGCTTGCCACCTCGCTAAACCCTACTTTCAAGTCAAAGCTTGATGCGAAAGAACTCGAGGATCGACGCCAACAGGCGTGGATCGCCTATGGACTGTACTGGGAACACGACTGGACCGCGGACGGCCCGATATCACGTGAACGCCGAGCCGCATGGCAACGTAAAATCGCCAAGCAAATCACGGACTACATTGACACGCTTTACGACCTCGCCGCCGCGGAACTGTCCCATCAAATCGCCGCCAAGAACCCTCGGTCCTTTGCCGTTTTCAATTCGCTCGGCTGGACGCGTGCAGACGTCGTCGAATTTGAACTTGACCAAATTCCCGATCCGGGGCAAACCTTTGGCATCTTCGATGTCGAAACGAACCAACCTTTGGCGTCACAAATTCAAGTGCGGGGACATGTCGCCAAGATACAGTTTGTGGCCACCGAAATTCCGTCGTTCGGGTACCGCGTCTATGAAGTACGTGACCTACCACAAGCGACCGAGACGGTATCGCCCACGCGTTTTCGCAATGGCAAACTGATTTCGCAATTCCATGAACTGACCGTCACCCAAGCGGGGGCAATCACAGACTGGAAGTCGTTGGTATTAGATCAGGTTCTTGTATCGGAGCATCAAGTCGCCAACCATCTTGAAGACGCGAAGGGCAAGATGACGCTGGAATGGGAGGGACCAGTGAGCACCGTTGTGCGAATTGATGTCGCACGACCGATCAAACGGCAAACTCGCATCAAGCTCTACGAGTCTTTGGATCGACTCGACATCGAGAATCAAATCCTCGAGAACTTCAGCGAGCTTCAAAAATGGCAGTTCCAATTCAATCTAGACAATCCCCAAACGCGTCATGAAGAACTTGGCGTGATCATGCAAGCGGACACGATCAGTCGGGGCGGAAACTATGCCGATGAGAACGCACGAACGGATTGGCTGACACTCAATCACTTCGTCACAGTCCAGGGAGATCAAGCCTCGGTAACGATCGCCAATCGCGACTGCCGCTTTTTTCATCTAGGCGTGGATACTAACGGGCCAATGGATCCACGATCCCAAGAACTTCACATCTTGGCTGGCGGACAAGTCGACGGCCAAGAGTTGGGCATTCAAGAACAGGGCGGCGATCGAGAATTCACTCAGCGGTTTTCGCTTTTCGCCGACCAAAGACTATCGGATGTCGATGCCATGAAACGTTCATTAGAATTCGCCAATCCGATGACCGTAGTCTTGCTTAAAGGTGCCGCCCCAAAGGCAGTTCGCCCCATTCATCAATCGCTCGTGACCATCGAGAGTGATTCCGTGATCATCTGGGCGATCAAACCAGCAGAGCAGGGCAGTGGAGGCGGAACGATCGTGCGGTTGTGGAACCTAGCGAACCAATCGTCGATGTATGCGCTGAACTTCAAACTCGGATCAAAAAAATGCACCAAAACCACGCATGTGGAAACAGACATCGCCGAGGTGCAGATTGCGGATTCGAAGGTCACTGGCGAACTGGAAACCAACGCCATGCAAACCTTGCGATTTGCGACGAATGATTGAATCAACCGCCCGCAACGACCTGCGTTTCGGCTAGGTCAAGCCATTTTCGGCAAAGCCTTTTGCCCTCAGCAAACATGCATCACAGTGGCCGCACGCGATGCCGCCTTCGGCCGGGTCATAGCACGAAATCGTTTGGCTGTAATCGACGCCAAGTGACAAACCTTTGGCGATGATTTGAGCCTTAGTCATGTGCAGCAGCGGCGTGTGAATGGTTAGCTTCCGATCGCTTTCAACACTTTCTTTCGTGGCCAAGTTGGCCATCGTTTGGAACGCAGCAATGAACTCGGGGCGGCAATCCGGATAGCCGCTGTAATCGAGTGCATTGACTCCGATGAAGATGTCGCGAGCCGATAACACTTCCGCCATCGCCAAGGAGAGCGAAAGGAAGATGGTGTTGCGAGCGGGCACGTAAGTGACTGGGATATCACTGCCTATCGATTCAACGTTATCCGACTTAGGGACAGCGATATTTCCGTCCGTGAGCGCCGATCCTCCGAATGCCGCGAGGTCAATATCGACGACTCGGTGTGTCGTCGCAGCAAAGCTCTTGGCCAAGTTGGCGGCGCACTCGAGTTCATACTGATGCCTCTGCCCGTAGCGAAAGCTGATGGCATGAACTTCGAATCCACTATCTTTGGCGATCGCCATGCAGGTGGCGCTATCGAGTCCACCCGAAAGTAATACAATGGCACGTTTCGAATTAGTCACGCTTCTTCCAGAGCTTGCGTCCGATGGATGGGTTGTAGTTTGTCCAGTTTCCGTCAGCCGAAACATCTGCTTCGATTACTGACGTGTAGGACGACATTTTTGCATCGAGATTATCGATGTGATGCAGAGCAACGGCTTCGAGCGTGACCGGGATTTTGGGGCTGCCGTACTCGAGAATGCCATGGTGACTGACAATCATGTGCTCGAGATGCAACCGCAGTTCGCTCGGAAAGTCGGCATCGCCAAGCTGATTGATTTTCTCGGCAAGCATTTGCACACCGATGACAATGTGTCCGAGCATCTGACCACGATCGGTGTAAGAGATCTCGCCATCGGCGGCAAGCTCGTCGATTTTGCCAAGGTCATGCAAGAACGCACCGAAGATCAACAGATCGGCATCAAGCTGGGGATACCGCGGGGCAATCAGCTTGGCCAATTCCATCATATCCACGGTGTGCTTCAGCAGTCCGCCCGGGTACGCGTGATGGTTGGTGACCGCGGCCGCTGCTTTGCAGAAACGCGAAACGAAGTCGTCGTCGGCAAGAAACGCGTCACCTAGCCGTCGCAAAGATTCGTTCTGGAGAGCAGCGAAGTTTTCTCGAAGCTGTCCAACTAGTTGTTCCGACTTCGCTGCGTCGTACCGATCAAATTCTTCTAAATCAACTTCGCTCGGGTCCATCCGTTCAAGATCCGAGACGATAATTTGCAGGGCACCGTTGTGGATCTGAGTGCGTCCGCGACAATAGATAAAATCGCCACGGTCAAAGGAGTCGTAAGTGCGTTCGTCGGCATTCCAGAGCATGGCGGCCAGCACGCCAGTCTTGTCGGCCAACTTTAGCAGAATGTACTTTCCACCTTGGCGATTGACGCGAAGTTGCTTGTCAGCAGCGCGAAAGGCTTGTTCGAGTTGCTGTCCGTCGGCCAATTCAGAAACAGGGATTCGATTCACGTTACAATAGTCAGATTCGTGGAAGTGCATCAAATGCAGAAAAACCACCGGCGAAGAGATCGGGGTGGGCAGTTAGAATGACGACCAGCGACGCCTGTTGACAAGACCTGATGCGATTCTCGCCTGACAAGGGTCATATTTTGGGCCTCCGCACTTCCAACCCAGCCTGTTTTGCTACCCAGCCTGCCTTTCAGTCTCCACTGTTTCTAGCCCTCACCACCACGATTCGATTCTCGCCGCGAATCAACGAACATGCCCGATTCGTCTCATCCGCTTCTCGACCCACCTCAACGCGAAGGCGAAATTGGTCGACTAGGCCCGTATCGCGTACTCGGGGTCCTGGGCAAAGGAGGAATGGGTGAAGTTTTTCGGGCCGAAGACACCCGGCTGAAACGTTCGGTTGCGTTGAAGGTGATGAAGGAAAAAGTCGCGACGACATCGAATGCTCGCCAACGATTCATTGACGAAGCTCGATCCATGGCAGCCGTGCATCACGATAACGTCGCTACCATCTTTGAAGTGGGTATCCATCGGAAGATGCCATTCTTGGCCATGGAGATGCTGAAAGGCGAACCGCTCGATAAGCGGATGAAAGGACGCCGGCGATTCGACACCGAAACGGTACTGAAGATCGCCAAGGAAGTCGCGTTGGGCCTGGAAGCCGCCCACGCGCAAGGCATCATTCACCGAGACATCAAGCCCGCGAATATTTGGCTGGAAGAGCCATCGGGACGTGCCAAGATCCTTGACTTTGGCTTGGCGATTGCCGGTGCCGACCAACTCTCGCCACGCAACTCAGTCATCGGTAGCCCCGGGTACCTTTCACCCGAGCAGGCTCGCAATGAACCGATTGATGACCGCACGGATCTCTATGGCCTGGGCGTGGTCTTGTACCAAATGTGTACCGGTCGCCTGCCGCTTGCATCAAGCTCGATGTCGGGCCAGTTGATCAAAATCATCTGCCATCCAATCCCGACGATGGAAACGATCGTCGCATCATCCGATGCACCGCACCTGGAAGTTCCCCAACCGTTGCAACAAATGATCTATGGCATGCTGTCGAAGGAACCGAGAGATCGGCCATCATCAGCAAAAGCTCTCAGTAAACTCGTCGATCAAGTCGCTGAGCAATGCCGATCCGAAAGTCATGCTGCACTTCAGATTGTGACGGAACCAGGCCGTGAAAAGTCTTCCGCCGTTAAAGGAAAATCGCCTTCGATTCCCAGTGAAGATGAACCAGATTCTTCATCAAAGTGGACTTTGGTTGGAATCGCATCCGCGGTGCTGTTGCTTGTTGTTGGCCTGGTTACATGGCTAGCGATGCCTGATCGCGTGGCAAGCAATCCGGTTGTTCAAACGGCAAAGAGGCCGGTTCAAAAAAGTCAGCCTATCAATATCATCGCGATGCGATCGATGAAACTGTTACCCGTCAGCGCGGCAAGCTCGGAAGTCACGTCCGGAGATGCGGCACGGTTTAAGATCCCAATCGCAAACGAAGCAGGCGATGCATCGGTCGATCCCAAAACGATCTACGCTTCGACTGGCTACGTCGGTAAGCTGGTGACAAAAATCAAACGCAAGTCGGGTGGATCGTTCACGTCGCCGACTTTTCCTAAGCGGTTCTCGGCAAAGCAACTTCCTGATCGAGGTCAAACCGACGAGATCGAAGTTCAGTTCTTAACATCGAACCTAACTGCAGGTGAGTACGATGTACGGTTTGAATTCCAAACCCCTGGAAACCAAAAGTTCAGCGAGATATCGAGTGGTTTAACGGTTAAGGAAAACTTGGCGCATTCAGACTTGCTGGGTTTCGAAATTCTGCGGACCCACGTTGGCGAAGGAGCTGATACTTACCTGCACAGCGATTGGAATTCGCCGATGGAATCGAAACGCGAGATCGAGTTGCTGCGTAAGGGCATGGATGGTTACACCAAAGAAGAGCACGCGTACCTGAGGTTTGACTTGAGCAAAAGCAAGGTGGATGTTGCCAAACTCGACCGCGCTATTTTGATGCTGACCGTTTCGGGCGAAAGCAACACCAGCAACGTGGTGGTGCAAGCCTACGGGATCAAGAACCCCGAGCGTATGAACTGGGACCCCAGTGATCCTGGCTCATTCACGTGGGAGAACTCTCCCAGCGCGATGGGGATCACCAACGAAGTTTTTCTAGGACAGGTGACGATCCACAACCACGACGAAACCTTGAAATATCAAGACGACCAAGTGCGGATTTACTCCGAAGCGCTCGACGATTTCCTACGTGCCTCGCAGGGCAACCCCGTCACGGTGGTGTTGGTAAGCGAAACGTGGATCGACAAGCCCATTCGCTTTCGATCCAAAGACGGCAAGCTCGACCAAGCACCCGCACTAGCTTTACGGGCCAAGCCTTGAATGTCCGGATGGCCGAGAAACGCAAGTTGAGCCTCGTTGCGGCCGAGATCTGACGTGCGGAAAATCAACTTAATGGCCGTAAAGGCGTGTTGCGTCCAAACGACTCCTAATCCGGAGGAACTCCCTATCGAAGACGATCCGCTCGTCGCGTTCGGACGGGAACGTAACGGTCGAGACGCTATGGAGCAATGATTTTGGATTGGCCGACAATGGCTCGCTAACGGCTCCATCGACGTTGGAAGCTGGTACCAAAGTTGCTTTTCAACCTCACCACAAACCCATGGTGAGTGGTTAAACTAGGAACAATGTCTGATATCAATGCCGCCAAGACCGTCACTGGACGCAGCACCGTTAACTTGGTGCGGTCCTCGCATCCATGGACCGAAGCCGATAGTGCGGCCGGTTTCGTGCTTCGGTACCTCGTTCCCATGCGTCGTCAACTAACCGCAATCATGGGGGCGAGCGAACTGGCCGACAATGCGCTTAAGTTGCTGCTAGCTCATTTGGTTTCTGTTGGTTTCGGCGATCACAAGCGAGGTCGATTAAGAGACTTCTTGATCCGCGGTGTACGATCGGCAGCGAAGACAGCAGCGAATGAGTTGCCCGAAGCCAAACGGCCCGTCATTGATTTGGAATCAGTCACACTCGAGTCCAAAGAGTGGCTCACGTTTTGGCGAGAAGGGTTGCTCGAACGTGCTTGGCGATCACTCGAACGCATTGAGCATGCTCATCCTGAAAAACCGTTCTACACAATCCTACAAGGCGCTACTTCAAGCACTCCCAAAACACCTTCGGTGCTGGCGGCTCAGATTGCAACCGAAGCCGGGATTCAAATCAGCGAAGCGAAGGTACAAGAGTTACTTGTCGAGGCGCGCACAACGTTCGCTCAACTGATCGCCGACGAGGTGGCCGAAACGCTTGAAGATCCTTCTAGTGAGGATGTGAAACGAGAGATCGCTCTTCTGGGTCTTGGGAAAGCGTTCGCTGGCATTGCAGTTTGACGGCTTTGACCACGGTGATGCACAACGAAAGCATTTGCGATTAGACTGAAAGGGCACGGATCGACGCCCTCCTCCCTCCTAAAATAATCCCGCCATGCGAAGCTCCTACCTAACGATCGCTGTCCTAGTGATCACGGCTTCATTACTGCCCTCGATCGCCCGATCTCAAGACGGCTACGCTTTAGATGACGAAGGCAGACTCGTTAATTTCGAGCGAGACATTGCGCCGATCTTTAGAGAACATTGTCTGGAGTGTCACCAAGGCGATGAAGCGAAGGCTGACTTCAGAATTGACGACCGCGACAATGTATTGGATTACTTGGAACCGGAAGATTCAGATTCGAGTTCTATCTACTCGGACTATTTGACCGCAGCAGACGAAGACATGCTGATGCCTCCTCGCGCCCATGGTGGACCGCTCTCGGCAGCCGACCTTTCGCTGGTACGGGTATGGATAGACGAAGGAGCGATTTGGCCTGAAGACTTTGAACTCAACGTCGACGCGTTAGACGAAAAAGAGACCGTAGCTGTCGCGATGCCATCGTCGCTTGTCGGACGTGCGTGGGCCGCCCAAGGATTTTTGCACCCGGCCACGGTGCACTTTCCTATCGCGTTATTGTTGTTGGGTGGTGGATTTGTCGTTCTAGGGTGGAAGTGGCCCGCGGTTGGAACGCAAATCCCGTTGGCTTGCCTGTTGATCGGAGCCTTGACGTCGATCGCTGCCACAGCGATGGGTTGGTCGTTCGCGGTCGAACGTGGATACGGGTCGTGGGACCGCTTTGATGAAGCCATGATGGAAAAGGAGGTGTTCTGGCATCGCTGGAGCGCTTTGATCGTCACAATTCTGGCAACCATTTTTGCGATCGTCGCACTTGTTTCGCTTAAGAACAAAAGTCCTAAATGGACAGCGACTTGGAAGCTTGGCTTGCTCGCGTGCGCTGCAATGGTCGGGGCGGTGGGGCACCAGGGCGGCGAGATGAGCTATGGCAAAGATTTCTATCCGAAAGCTCTGCGAACGCTATTGGGTCAGTCCAATGAACCAGCCACGGAAGTCGAGAAGCCGCTAACTGATGAAGATGAATTAACTCAATCAACAATGATCGAAGAAGTGGTGGCGCAGTAAGGCTGTTTCGTTTAAGTCATTCATTGAGTCGCTGAGATTCCGATCTGGTTCGCTTCATGCCGTCCAGATGATGCATTGCCATCCAAGTGAACGTTGATTGCTGGGGATGGGTTGGGAAGTCCATCACCAACCTCGGTGAAAAGAGGCGTCCCCAGGACGATAGGCGAAACACTGAACGGGAAAATTCGCGAAATCCTCATGAATAGGATTGGCCCTGTAGGACCCTCAAGTAACAAACGTCCGGGGCATTCACCTATTTGCAAAGGACGCTTTCACCCGACGTTTATCCGCCAAACAGCTAGCAACTCGATCAGGAAGGGAAGGGTAGGGCGGTGGGCTGCAATCGCTACTTTGGGCCAACCGTCGGGCAGTGTATCTTGGGGTCTCGGCCGTTTGCTCTGTTCGCTCAAAACTTTGAACGACAGTGCCAAAGACTCGAGGCCTCATTCAGTCTTAGCCCTTAGCCCCCATTTCCACTCGTGTCAGCAAAGCCAACCTCCTCTGGGTCCTCAAAATCCAAGACT
This sequence comes from Rubripirellula amarantea, assembly GCF_007859865.1. Lineage (NCBI taxonomy): Bacteria > Pseudomonadati > Planctomycetota > Planctomycetia > Pirellulales > Pirellulaceae > Rubripirellula > Rubripirellula amarantea. The sequence goes on from NZ_SJPI01000001.1 coordinate 978,443, forward strand.
GCCTCGAAACGAAAGGCCGCTACCGAGAAGAAGAAAGCGAAAGCTAGTAGTCAACCGTTGCCAGCGGATCGTTTCATCAACCGCGAATTGAGCTGGCTGGAGTTCAATGAACGGGTGCTCAACCAAGCAGCCGATGTATCCCTTCCGCTACTGGAACGAGCAAAATTTCTGGCCATCACTAGCTCTAATTTGGATGAGTTTGTGATGGTTCGAATTGGCAGCCTCAAGATGCAGTATGCCCAGAACACGATGCTGAGAGACGCATCGGGAATGACGGTTTCCGAACAACTTGAAGCGGTTTCGTCACGTTGCCACGACATCGTTGCACGTCAATATGAACTCTACCGAAGTTCACTCGAACCGATGCTGCGTGACGCTTCGATTGAACACATTCAGTTGTCGGAAAATTCCGAGGCGTACGCCGAAGCCGCCGAAACGCGATTCCACAATGACGTGCTGCCGGTGTTGTCACCGCAGGCTATTTTTAATGAGCGTCCTTTTCCGTTGCTGCCTGGTCTTTCAATTCACGTTTGCGTTCGGTTAAAGCCAGACGCCAAGACGGCCGCGATAGTCGGACCGAATGACTCTGATGTCGTAGATGTCATCGAAGACGATTTTGCCGTCATTCCGCTTGGACGGGTACTGCCACGAGTGATGCCGATGCCCACGGGTCGAGGGCACGCCTATGTTTTGCTTGAAGAATTGGTATGCCACCACATCGAGAGTTTTTTCCCCGGACGAACGGTGGAAGAATGCGTTTGCTTTCGTATCACTCGCAATGCCGATGTCGAACTTCGCGAAGACGGTGCGGCTGACTTGATGAATGGCATGGAAGATGTATTGGAAAGTCGACGGCAATCTCGACCGGTTCGACTGGAATACACTTCGGGTGCTAGCGATGCCATGTTGGCATTCTTGTCGGAAAAGCTCCAGTTGAAGTCTCAGGATTTATATCCCATCGCTGGCCCGCTTGATCTGACTTACTTGTTCGGAGTGCACGGAATCGAGGGTTTTGATGGGCTACGCGATGAGGCTTGGCCCGCTCAGCGCAATCCTAATATCGACCCTGCTGAAACGATGTTTGAATCGATCAGTCGCGGCGACATTCTATTGGTCCATCCGTACGAACAATTTGATCCCGTTGTCCGTTTGATCGAGGAAGCGTCCAGCGATGCCAACGTGCTCGCGATCAAACAAGTTCTCTATCGCACCAGTCGCAATAGCCCGATTGTGGCAGCGTTAATGCGGGCTGCCGAGCGAGGCAAGTACGTGTCGGTAATCGTCGAACTCAAAGCGAGATTTGACGAAGCACGAAACATCGAATGGGCACGCGAAATGGAACAAGCCGGCGTTCAAGTGATCTACGGCATCCGTGGACTCAAGACTCACGCCAAGGTTTGCATCATCGTTCGACGCGAAACCCGAGGGATCGTTCGCTATATGCACTTTGGCACGGGCAACTACAACGAAGCCACCGCCAATCTTTACGGCGACGTTTCACTACTCACCTGCAACGACGAATTCGGTAGCGACGCGACTACGTTTTTCACGTGTGTCACCGGAGCAAGCCAACCGCAGAACATGCAGCATCTTTCCGCCGCACCTCTTACCTTGCGTCAACGAATTCTCGACCTGATCGATGGCGAAACCCGTCGTTCGCAGCAGGGACAACGCGCTGAAATTATCGCGAAACTTAACGCCTTGGTTGATTCGACGATCATTGATGCACTCTACCGTGCCAGCCAATCGGGAGTGATCATCAAACTCAACATTCGCGGTGTCTGCTGCCTTAAGCCGGGTGTGAAAGGCCTGAGTGAAACAATCTCGGTGGTTTCCATCATCGACCGTTACCTTGAACACGCCAGAATCATTCAATTCCGGCATGGTGGTGACAATCAACTGTTCATCAGCAGTGCAGACTGGATGCCTCGCAACCTAGACCGTCGGGTTGAATTGTTGGTACCGGTCGAAGATGAAGCCTGCCGAGCCAAATTACGCGACACGCTGCGGACCTATTTCAAGGACAACACGAACACTTGGGTCATGACATCAACCGGCGGCTACGAGCGAAAGACGACCACAGGCGAGCCGTTTCGAGCCCAGAAGGCGATCTTCGATCGGATCGTCAAGACGAATCAATCGATTCGCCAAAACCAACAGACAAGATTTGAAACTCACCAGCCCAAACGCGATTGAAGCGAGCCGGACTTATAGGATAGCGCCAGGTCGATAAGCCGCGGCGGCGGGGTTCGATTTGGTGATTGCTTCGATGCGAGCGACGACGCTTTGAATTTGACCTGCGGAGTTGCCAACGAATTCAATCGGGTTCCCAATCACGCTATTCATCTGATTCATGTCCATGGGAATGCGATCGTCTTTCGCCAATCGCTCCAGCAGATCATTGTCGTCACGCCCTTGTTCACGCATCGCAAGCGCCGCGGCAACGGCGTGTTCTTTGATCGCTTCGTGTGCAGTTTCGCGACCAACACCTTGCTTCACCGCCGCGACGAGGATCTTGGTCGTGGCCAAGAACGGCAAATAGCGAGACAATTCGCGGTCGATCACCGCCGGGTACGCCCCGAAATCCAACAGCACCGTCAAGAACGTTTCGGTCTGGCCATCGATCGCCAAGAAAGCATCCGGCAGCGCGACACGGCGGACAACGCTGCAACTGACATCTCCCTCGTTCCATTGATCGCCCAACAAACCGCCGATCATCGAAAGATAACCGCGCAAGATGACGGTAAAGCCATCGATTCGCTCGGCCGATCGCGCGTTCATTTTGTGAGGCATCGCCGATGATCCGACTTGGCCCGGCTTGAACCCTTCGGTAGCCAGTTCGGCACCGGCCATCAAACGCAATGTTCGAGCAAAGTTAGCAGGAGCCGACGACAATTGAGTCAAGCACGAGACGACGTCGAAATCAAGCGAGCGTGGATAGACCTGACCGACCGAATCGAAGGTCGATCCGAATTCAAGTTTCTCAGCCACCCGTCGGTCAAGCTGGTCAAGTTTTGACGTGTCCGCTTCGAACAAATCCAACATATCTTGCTGGGTGCCAACGGGACCTTTGATTCCCCGAAGCGGGTAACGCTTCAGCAGCTCTTCAAGGCGAACGTAGGCCGACAAGAGTTCTTCAGCGATATTGGCAAAGCGTTTTCCCACCGTTGTGATTTGCGCCGGAACATTGTGAGAACGGCCGGCAATGGGAAGCTGCGAGAATTCGGTTGCGCGTTGGGCCAACATCGCGAGAGAGGCCACCGTGCGATCACGAACCAGACACAACCCACTGCGGATCTGGAGCTGCTCGACATTCTCGGTCAGGTCACGCGACGTCATTCCTTTGTGAATATGCTCATGCCCCGCCAGAGCATTAAATTCTTCGATACGCGCTTTCACGTCGTGCCGCGTGACTCGTTCGCGAGCGTCGATCGCTTCTAGGTCAACCTGTTCAATAACCGAGCGATACGCCTCGATTACACCAGTTGGGATTGAAACACCAAGGTCTTGCTGAGCTTCCAAAACGGTCAACCAGAACTCCCTTTCGAGCACAATTTTTTTCTCGGGCGACCAGATTTCAGTCATCGCGGCACTGGCGTAGCGACTGGCGAGAACATTAGGGAGGGAAGCCGGCACTCGAAATACTCCAATAAAAGAGGCCGATTTATCAATCGGCGATATGCTTCGTCGGGAATGAAAGGAATCAATCCAATGCTCGAGCACTGGATTTACTAACGGACTGGTTCTTTGGTCCGGGCAATGGACTGTGCTGGGAATTCAGCAATGGACCGTGCAGGGAACTCTGCAATGGACTCAGCACCATGCCAAACCGTGCTCGAACAACGAAAAACCGTACGCTAAGCCAGAATGTAGCCGCTACCGTCAGGGGTTCTAGGTGTCGCCAGACGCCAAAACTGGCAACACCATCCAGAATCGCTCGCAAGCAATGATTTTCAGGCTGCGAACGTGCTTTATGAGCACTTTTAGTGGCGATACGCAAAAAACGAGGCTGACATCCAACGGGATGGCGTTTCGGCCACAAAACGAGTTCGATACTATGGTGGCTTGCCTCGGGAATGATTTTCGCACCATGCCGACGCTGAACGATTCCAAACCAATTCGGAAGTTGAATGTTTAATTTTTCTGGCCCGTCCAGTTGCCCACTCCACCGTTGCCGCGCTCTTCTAAACGCACCAATTTGCTGCGTGATTGTCGCTGTGATGCTTCTGCTACCTGCCGACTCGACACTTATTGCACAGGAAGCACCTACGCCTAATGCCTCCGCAGAACCCGCTGAGGTCGAGTCGTCCAATTCTGGTGAAGATGCGACTGCAAGTTCCACAACCAATGCGGCGTCTCCGGCGGACGCAGCCGATAACGAGGCGCCCGCGCGCAACTATGTTCCTGCCATCAAACTATTGCCCAACAATGTGGCGGGACTCATTCGTGTCCCGGATGTCCCCGCGTTTTGCGAAGCATTCAAGACCACGAACGCAGGTCGCATGCTGGACGATCCTGCCATGCAACCTTTTATCGAATCACAACGAGAGCGAGCCAAGAATTATCTCGAATCGCTGGACAACCGAATTGGAGTACGCCTGGAAGACATCTATGCAATCGGTTCAGGCGAAACGGTGCTTGCTTGGCTACCTTTCCCCAACGATGGTCGTCGTCCTTTCGCGCTCGTCGCGATCGCCGACGTACGTGATCGAAAGAAGGAGGCGGCGGATGCCTACGACAAGATCGACAAAGACCTGACGGCGGGTGGATGGACTAGAAACGAAATCCAGCATCAAGGACAAACGGTCCGCTTGTACAAAACGAAACCCAAGCCAGGGCAATTGAAAGTCGAACAAATTGCGATTGCCTTAAGTGACGTTCGAATCATTGCATCGGATCGCGATACAGTCGTCACTGATTTGCTTGACGCGGTTGCTGGTAAACCAAAGGGCCCGTCGATATCCGAGTATGCAGACTTCCGAACCGTGCTGTCTCGATCGGCCAAAGAAATTCGTGGGCCTGCAAAGAGTGACGGCGGTGTGATTGCAATGGAATGGTTTGCCAAACCTTTTGAAATGGGCCGTATCGTTCGTGAATCACTAGACGTCGACCGAGGAAACCAAGTTGACGTTCTGAAACTTCTCGAAGGCCAAGGATTTGATGCCATCAAGGCCGCTGGTGGTATCGTCGTGATGGCGGGCAAGAAGTACGACGTCTTGCATAAAGGCTATGTGCTCGCACCACCAACGACCCAAGAGCCAAGCAAGTACGAGAAAGCTGCTCGAATGCTGCAGTTTGTCAACGAGCCCCTCCGAGAGATTCCGACCTGGGTAGGCGAAAACATCGCATCGCTTAACCGTTTGAATGTGCGAATCGAGGAAGCGTTCTGGGCGTCGGAATCGCTAATCAACGAAGCGTTGAATGAAGACATGTTCCGCGACATCATCAATGGGATCCGTGACGACGAAGACGGCCCTCAGATTGATATTGAAAACGAACTGCTACCGAATTTGGACGACCGTGTCCTGCTGCTGACGGACAACACGACGCCTGCGGATATCACGTCCGAGCGGATGTTGGTAGCCATTCGGGTAAAGGATGGACCGGCCATTGCTAAGATCATTCGCCGGGTGATGGAAGCGGAACCCGATGCGAGCAGAATGAAGGGTCCCGATGGTGTCGACATATGGAGAGTCCAGCGCGGCGAATCCGAAGACGATTTCGGAGCCGACCTGTTCGACGATTTTGCAGACGAAGAAGCTGACGAAAATAATCCGCCACCGCTGCTTGATCACTGGGCCATCGCCTTGGTCAACCAGGGCAAAGGTTCGGACTCGGCCTATCTTATCTTTTCGAGTCATCCTGAATTGCTGGTCGAAACAACGGAACGCATTATCAACGGCACACCGGGCGGGCTAGGCAGTGTTGCCGAAGTTCAGCAAGTGTTAGCAGCGATGAAAGAAGTTGGTGGCGACGAATTCAACTACGACCATGTCGCACGAATGAAGCTAACGTTGAGAGCGAAGTATGAACTGTTGCGACAGAACAAGCTCAAGGACAGCGATTCGATCATTGCTTCGTTGACTCGCCGCTTATTCGAAGACGAAGAGGGTGGTCCTCCGGATCCACTCGATGCGAAAAAGCTTCCACCGCTTAGTCAGGTTGAAAAGTACTTCCCTGTGGGCGGAAGCTCATTCACCACCGAGAGCGACGGTTGGTCCATGACCGCATTCTTCTTGAAGTAGTGGACCGTTCGCTGCGGGACAATCGTCTAAGAAGACCTCATTAGGATTGTGTTTCCGGAATGTTGATCCCGGATCGGCAACTCTAAAGTGCCGCGCAAAAAGCCAAAGTGCGACTACACAAAGGCATCACCCAAATGGCAATCGGTAAGCTGGTTGCCCTAGGATGCTTCAGCCACAGCCTTCTGCATCGCTTCGCGGACGACGGGAAGCACGCGTTCTTTGACTTCTGTTAGAGTGCCTTCGAGGAAGGCACCGGCGGCTGCCTTATGCCCACCACCGCCAAATTGGCGAGCGATCTCGTTGCTATCCATGCTGCATCGACTTCGGAAACTCAGCTTGAATCCCCCGCGAATCTGGCCGACGAAGATCACCGCCGCGAGGGCTCCTTCGACGCCAAGGGTCAAGTTGATTGCGTCCTCGGTATCGTTGGGAAGTGCGCCCATCTTTTCGAAGTCTTCTTTTTCGACATAGGTGTGCATTAGCGTGCCACCTAGTTCGGCTTCGGTGCGAGAGAGAATCAAGCCTCGCAATTTCAGGCGGCCGATGGTGTCGCGTTCATACAGATCGCCATAAATTTCAGCCGGCATCACCCCCGCCTCGATCAGGCGGGCGATCACTCGATAGGTTTCCGGAGTGACGCTGGGAAAGCGAAACCAACCTGTATCAGTCGCGATCGCCGCGAAAAGAGGCATCGCCATGGTTCGGGTAAGCGGCACACCCAAAGCATCTGCGGCTTGCACAACCAGATGCCCTGTCGCTTCTGATTGATAATCTTTGTACATGATCGCACCGAGATCGTCTTCGCCGATGTGATGATCAAGCACCATCTTGTCGCAAGTGGCGGCTCTGATGACGTCTCCCATATCACCAAGTTGTGCCCAAGCGCTGGTATCTAAGACCATGATGCAATCCGCCTTGATGTCCTCTGGTTCAACATCGTCGCCGAGGACCTCGATATTGGCAGCGGGATCAAGAAACTGCAGCGCCGGTGGCGTTCGGTGCGCGTTGATAATGCGGACCTTCTTGCCAATCGTGCGAAGAACTTCAGCCATTCCCAGTTCGCTACCCAAGGCATCGCAGTCGGGTCGAATATGGCTGACCAGAACAAAGGACTCGTAGTGGCTCACTTGGTTGGTAAAAGCTTTCCAGTTGACGCCCATGTAGTCGAGTCCTTAGTGGTGCCCCGTACAGCCGCTTAGCGGTCTGGGAAGGGCAGGGGAGTGGTGGTCGGAAAAGCGTCACGACGCGAGGATCGCGCGGACGGATTCCATATCTTGTTGCAGTTGGTCGATCAATTGCTCGGCGGAATCAAATTTTTTGACATCTCGAACCCGGTCGATAAAGTCCACCATGAGTGTTTTTTTGTAGAGGTCGCCATGATAGTCCAGCAAATGGACCTCTACTTTAACCTTTTGGTTGTCTCCGAAGGTTGGATTAGGCCCTAAGTGGACCGCCGCTGGGAACTTTGTCCCGTCCACCCATGCGTATCCCGCGTAAACGCCAGTGGCGGGAATCGCGACATCAATTTGGGTCAGGTTAGCCGTCGGAAATCCAATCTCCCGCCCCCGTCCGGCTCCTGTTGCGACCAAACCACGGATCCGATGGGGCACCTCGCAAAGCTGGATCACAGCCTTTACTTCGCCACGAGAAAGATGGTTGCGAATGGAACTACTGCTGACCATTTTGCCGCTTTGCGACTCGGCGCTGACAATCGACAACTCGATTGAATGCTGATCGGTCAGTTGTTTGAGGGCTTCAATGTCGCCGCCCCGGTCTCGCCCAAAGAAGAAATTGGGTCCCTCGACCATCGCCCGTGCAGCCAAGCGATCTACCACCAGACGTTGAAAAAAATCTTCGGCCGAAAGCTGTAACAGTTCAGGGGTCGTTCGGCAAACCAGCAAAAAATCAATGCCAAGGGGCGTCATTCGCTCGGCTCGCAATTCCATCCACGTCAATCGCAGCGGAGCAAGCTCTGGTCGCAAAATACGGGCCGGATGCGGATCGAACGTCACGGCAACCGACGGCCCACCCAGATTACATGCCATCTGGTGCAGTCGCTTCAATAGGACCGCGTGCCCTCGATGGACACCGTCGAAGTTCCCAATGGCAATCGCGCCGCCCTGAAGCTTCGCTAAAGCATCGCCTGGATCACAGGCAGTCGCTAGCTCGGCGGATCCGATGTCATCGAGAAAAACCAGTTGGGTCACGCGAAACGAAGCTCGTAAGATCGGAGTAGGGCAGGGCGGGCTAGGAATTAATCGCCCATTATGCCTGACATACCCCGTTCTTCGTAGCGGGCCGCTTCGCGTCAGCCGGAAAAGATCAGATCATGCACCGAGTACCAGGGTTTCCGCTTAAAACCCGCCTCGCGTAATCCGTTGGGATCCTCTTCGTTCTAGACCATCCACTGAGGTTCTTCATGAGACTCTGGCCACCAACGCCACTGGCGTAACTTTCGAACCAAGACTGGTGGCGGCTTAACGGCTAGCCACGTTGTCATCAGCACCACCAAGATGCCTAGACCGGCGAGCCAACGACGCTGACTTGACATTGAATAGACCGTACTCTGACCCACCATCTGACGCTCCAGTGGTGCTACCGCCATTCCGTAACGCTTGGCCAAAACGACTGCGTTGATGAAATTGATGAACGGAACATCGTTCTTAAGGAAACGAGCCGCCACGCAGTCATCAGGAATATCCATCGCCTCGTATTGTTTGCGAGTGATCAAACCACTCCCAAACAGATCATTGCCATCAGTTCCGCCCACGGACGCGGCCCCACCACCGACATTGATGTACGCCTTGATGGGCTCGCTTTCTGCCGACGCATGAAAGGCCTCCATTCGCATGTCGATAGATTCTTCAAGCGATTCGCATCGCAGCAATCGGCAATCGTTCCGAGTGATCGCATCGGACAACAACTTGCGTGTGTCATCGGACATCCCAGCGGCCGAGTCACGAAAGCCCCCGTAAGACATCAACAGGCTACGTTGAGACAACAACCCTTCGTCATACAGGATCTTCTCCATGTCGGGCCACATCATGCCCGGATCATTGGCACCGTACTGGCTCGATGCCGCACTGCTCACCACCAAAGGCCGAACATCCAAGCTCTCGCACGCTTGCAATACTGCGACGTCGAGTGCGGGAAAACTACCCGTCATGCCGATGGCAACACAATCGCCTGGTTTCACCCCCGCATCAAGCAGAAGTCGAACGGTGACCGCCGCGAAGTTTGGGTTTACCGAAGTTTGCTTGGCATCTAAATGCCCTGGCAATGTTGTCACTAGCGACATCGTTGGGCCAAGCATGCCGGTGCTCGCGGGGTCGTTCATCTTGAGCATTTTCTGTCCGAGCTCAACACGCCGACATTGAATCGCGTCAAATGCAGCTTGAGTTCGGTAGGCCGCTTCAAGCATCCGCTCTCGTTCCCAATCACTCGTTAAATGTGGGAAAAACCGAAGCATTGCTAACGACACAAACGTCATCGCGGCGATCCAAATCAACGAACGATTGGATATTTTCTGTGTTCGGAAATACAAAGACTTCATACGAGTGTCTCCATCCCCATTACTACCAATACCAAGTGAACCAAACCCGAGGCAGCAAACAATGGCGAAAGAGTTTGCAACATGCTGGTACGGTCAATCCACAACGCGATCAAACCGGGAATCACAAATCCAATCACACCAATACTGATCGTTGCCGGGTCCGCCACGACATCAGGGCCAGCCGACCATCCGGCTTGCATCAAAAACAATTGCCGAAGAGATTCACCGATTGCGAATCCAATCAGCATCGTTAACACGACACGTCGACGTCCGAAGACAATCGCGTGCTTGCTAATCAACCGGACCACTGCGAATGTTAGAACCGCCGCGACAAGTGTCATCACCACTGTCATGGGTCGATCGAAATGCAGTGCCAAGTAACCTGGAACGATCATGCCACCAACACTTAAGCCGAACGCTTCAGTGAACAACAGGCTGACAATCAAACCCAAGCCAATAGAAACCGTGACCCACTCCATTTTCAAGAAGCTCCTACAAGTTGACGAGCGTTGAGATTGGAATTCGAAGCCGTCGGAACCACTGCTGGATCCCAGCAATCGTGCGCCTCGAAGAAATCAGCGAGTTCAAAACCGGGACCGTACACGTTGCCGATCCCCATAATCATCACCGCCGGGGACTGCAGTGCGGAAGCTGTGCAAATGGCTTCGAGCACATCTTCGCTGGTCGAGTCATCTAACGATATGATTTTCGATTTCTCGATACCGCTTCGAATGGCTGCGCGAGTGAACATCTCCTTGCCGGTTCCCATGACGATCACTTGGTCGGCGCGAGTCCAGGCACCGATGGCGGATCCCATTGTTTCCGAACGGTCGGGTCGGTCAGCGCGGCAATTCATCACCATCACGCGGTGTTCAACACCGGGAAATCTATCGAACGCAGTTTCCCAAAGTTGCTCAGTCGACTCTGGATCATTCGCGGCAAATCCGTTGACGAACTTCCAATGGGAACGCCCAGCAACCATCGTTTGGTGCACTCGCATCGCACCAGGGTCCGGTGTCGCAGCCCACATGCCCCGAAGAGCGTCTTGACGATCCACACCAATCGAAGCGCACACGCGAAGAGCCAACGCAACGTTATCGCGGTGTTCTAGATAGCTGAATCTTGCTAGCTCTTCATCAGAGATCGCGGCGGCATCGGACTGGTTCACGACCACAAGCTCTGAGCCACGATCCATGGTCGCTCGCTTCATGACGGCCAACGAGTCTTCGCGTGTTTCCGCGGTGAACAACTCGCCACAAACCGGCGTGGTTCCGGCGAGAGCCGTAGCAACATCCAAACGAGTTGGTCCCATTACATCTAAGTGGTCGGCGCGAGCATTGGTGATCACACCATGAGTGGATCGCACAAGCTGCAGTTCACACGTTGACTGCAACAAAGGCTGCAGCGCCATGCACTCGATCACCAACGCTTCGGCGTTCGATTCGACTGCGGCGCGAACCACTCGTTTCTGCTCGATCACGTTGGCGCGACCGGGACGGAAGATAGGGATTTCTTTTCCGCTCGGGAAAATCATCCTAGCCAAGGTGCCCGTTGTCTTAGCGCAGGTCCGAATGCCGCCGCCACGAAGGCCTGCAGCAATCAAACGAGCCACCGACGACTTACCGCGGGTTCCGTTTACGTGGATGCGAATAGGGATGCGATTCAGACGGCGACGATACAGCCACGCTTCCCCCAGAAATCCAACACAGGTCATGCTCGCCAACAATACGAGCGTGCTCAAACTACTCACCGGGCCTGTCCTTAAAGAAGGCTTTGAACAAGGTACAAGTGCAGACAGACACGCACAGGATTGGCGATCGGCGAACATTGCGCACTAACGCGCGCAACGCAACACTTCGCGTTCCCTGGGTATCTCGCACCAAAAAAGAGCTGCTACTTCGGCCTACCGATGACTGGTGGGAGAGAGCAGAGGGAATTGGATCATTGACATAGAATAGGTCTCCTATTTCGGCGATGGGGACATCGAACCACGGAGAAGAGAAGAAGAAAAGGTCAACGGCACAAACCGTTGATAGAGTGACCGTACGCAAAGGCGGGTCGAGTCGTAAAGTGGAGATTTCAAAAAAACGGATCCCGGCTTACCACCCAACACAGGTGGACTGATTGCTATCCGGGAATGCTTATTTTGAAGTCCTGAAATTTGCAGGTGGAACGAATGATTTGCTCACTTGCAGATTCCGTCAATAGGCGAAATTTCTAGAATTGGATAACAACTCTTTTTGCACGCCAAATCACGTCAATAACGGCGTCTAGATTCATTAGATCTTTAACAACTCACCCGCTCACTGCCTCGGATTTTCGCTGTTTCGCACTTTGAGACGTAGCGGGATCTTTGCCGTTTCGCAATTAGCGACGCGCAGGGCGGTTTCAGGCAGATCTAGGTTCGGCAAACGTTCTCGCAGTTGTGCATGAAGATTGCCAATTGCCACTTAAGTTAGCCCGGACCATGCCGCTGGTAACGACTGGAGAATCTCCAACGCCGTCATGGACACAATTCCGTGTTCCTGGCGAGCCAAGTCGCCCGCATGCCCGTGTACCCAAACACCCAAACGCGCCGCGTCCCAGCACGAGTATCCCTGACCAAGCAGGCTCGTGATCACTCCCGTAAGGACATCGCCGCTGCCACCGGTCGCCATCCCCGGATTGCCCGTCGTATTGACGTACTTGTCGTCTGCGCTGACCACCACCGTCGGCCCGCCTTTGACAACCACCACGACGCCAGTTTGGCGACATAGTTCTTGCGAGGCTTCAATCTGCTGTTGTCGCTCACCGGCGGGAACGCCAACCAGCCTTTGCAGCTCTCCGGGATGGGGAGTCAAAACCAGAGGGCCGAAACACCCGGCCGCTTCCGGTCCACCTGACTCCTGTTGGTCGGACTCCGATTCATCGCGTCGCTTTCCCGTTCGGCAAGACACCGGCTGTTCTCGCCAACCAATGATGCTGAGGGCGTTCAACGCGTCGGCGTCGAATACCCGCGGCACGTGCACTTGGTGCAGAAGCCGCTCTGTCATTCGCAAGCTTCCCGGAGCCGTCGTCATCCCGGGGCCGATGCCCACGGCATCAACTCCCGCAAGCTCGTCGACAATACAAGCGGCTGCCTCGAACGCAAAACGGCCGCGTGAGTCATCTGCCATCGGTCTCGTCATGATCGCCGGATGAAACGAGGCGACCGTTTCCAAACAACCATCTGGCACCGCTGCCGACACCAAACCGCTGCCCGACTTTAGCGCCGCGATCGACGACAGGGAAATCGAACCAGCCATGCCACGCGAACCTCCGATCAACATCACTCGACCGAAACTTCCCTTGTGCGAATCGCTCGCGCGAGAGCGAAGCTTGACGGGTGCAGACGAGGGCAGGGCAGGGGACATAGAAATTGTCTTAGGTTCGAACCAAGTCAAGGAGAAGTTTGGGCTGCGGAGGCGTTGATCAATTGACGCACCACCATGCCCGCCATGTAGCCGCCTTTAAACCCAGCATCGATGTTTACCACAGCCACGCCAGCGGCGCAGGATGTCAACATGCCCAATAGCGCGGTGACGCCACCTAGATTGGCGCCATAACCAACGCTAGTGGGAACTGCGAAGATCGGTGCCGACACATAGCCGCCAACCACCGACGGCAATGCGCCTTCCATTCCAGCGACCACCACCAGTGCCGACGCTTTGCAAAGTTGAGGAGCGGCGGCGGCCAATCGCTGCGGCCCGGCGACACCGATGTCTTCAAACAATCGCACTGGCACATTCATCCACCGCAGGGTCTCAACAGCCTCTAACGCTACGTTCATGTCCGTGCTGCCGGCCGTCACGACGGCGACATGAAGGTCGCTCTCAGAAAAATCCGTGGTATCGTCGATCGGTGATGCTGCCACCCGAAGCGTTCGTGCGAGTGAGTGATACTTGGTATTTGCAAAGGCAGCGTCAATCTCTTCAGCCACGCTCGGGTCCACTCGAGTGACCAGCACGGATTGCCCGTTCTTGAGCTGAGCCTGGGCAATCCGAGAAATGAGCTGCGCCGATTTGCCTTCCCCATAAACCACCTCGCCAAATCCGCAGCGAGCTTGGCGACCCAAATCTACCGTCGCCCCTTCGACCCGTGCGACTTGATAGGGGCTTACACCGTCTGAATGCTGCTCGGGGCCAATCGAATCAGGGGCGGGGTTGGACAATGGACACCTTGCAAGGCAGAGGAAACGGATTCAAATGGGGTCAGCAGAATGACATAGGGTGATCAGAAGATTCCCCCGATTTTACGCGTCGATCTTTATCGTCGACATTTTCTTGAATTTTAACAGCGGACTCTATCGTAATGAAAAGTTGCGTATTGGCTTACTCAGGCGGACTCGATACCTCGGTCATTTTGGGCTGGCTTCAGGACCAGGGCTACGAGTGTCACTGTGTTTATGTCGACCTGGGTCAACCTTGCGAAGACCGTCAAGCGATCATGAAGAAGGCGAAGGACTGCGGTGCAGCTTCTTCTCACCTGATCGATGTCCGCGAGGAACTCTGTCGCGACTTTGCCTTTCCAGTCTTGGCTTGGCAGGCAAAGTACGAGCAAATCTATTTGCTGGGAACTTCGATTGCACGACCGCTAATCAGCAAGAAGTGCCTTCAAATTGCACGCGAAGTGGGAGCAACCGCCTACGCGCACGGAGCAACGGGGAAGGGCAATGACCAATGCCGCTTCCAACTTGCCGCCGAGGCGCTGGATCCCAAGGTTGAAATGATTGCGCCTTGGCGTATCAAAGCCTTCCGCGATGCCTTCCCCGGCCGCACTGAACTGATTGCCTACTGCAACGAGCGCAACATTCCCGTTAAAGCATCCACGTCCAAGCCGTATAGCAGTGACGAGAATGTTTTGCACATTAGTTACGAAGCAGGGCAGCTCGAAGAGCTGGACGTCAATGGCGTTGAATTGGTCGACTTTGGTATGGGAGTCAGCCCGCAGGAGGCTCCTGACAAAGCAGAAAAAGTAACGATTGGATTTGAATCGGGCGTTCCCGTGAGTCTTAACGGCAAAACCGTCAGCGCGCTCGAAATGGTCGAGTCACTCAACCAGATTGGCGGCCGCAACGGCGTCGGCCGTATCGACATGGTCGAAAACCGCTTCGTGGGAATGAAGAGCCGGGGCGTTTACGAAGCTCCAGGCATGACCATTCTGTACGATGCGTTGATGTACATCGAACAATTAACGATGGACCGCGATTTGATGCACCTTCGCGACCGCATGGCACCCGAAGTAGCTGAAATGGTGTACTACGGATTCTGGTATACGCCGAAGATGGACGCGTTGATGGCCTTCATCAAAGAAGCTCAGAAGCCATGCACTGGTGAAGTAACCTTGCAACTTTACAAGGGCAATATCATAGTCGATTCACGAACAAGTCCTAACAGCTTGTATGACGCTGAAATCGCAACCATGGAGGGCGGTGGCTCTTACAACCAAGACGATGCCGAAGGCTTCCTGCGAATTCAAGGATTGCCATCGAGAGTGCAGGGGAGCGTTGCACCGCGACCCTACTGAGATATTCAGCTCAGTGAGTGTAAGCCCAGTGATGTGAGATAAGCTCAGTGATGTGAGATAAACTCGGTGATGTAAGATAAACTCGGTGATGTGAGATATCATCAGCGAGTTACTGAGCAGCACGGGAGCATGACGACTTGCGGCTTGCCGGGCCGAGTCACAGCTTGCCGAGTCACAGCTTGCCGAGTCACAGCTTGCCGAGTCACAGCTTGCCGAGTCACAGCTTGCCGAGTCACAGCTTGCCGAGTCACAGCTTCAAGCCTCCTGAATCCTACGACGGCGAAAGCCAGCCCGCACAGCGTTGGTTGCGCCAGCCTGCGCAGTAATGAATGCGAAGTATTGAATGCGAAGTGCTACGCACAACCGTCACCTTATTGCTAGCCATGCAACGCAGAGCATCATCGAGTGAGCAATGGGTGAGGTCGGGCGTTTAGGAAGGAGCGCTAATACCATCCACGCCCCCACCAAAGCAGATCCGCACCGCACCCCCTGGGGTGCGGTGCACCGGCTGGTTGGTCGAAAAAAGGGATTTAGACCCGCTAAGGAATAATTCGTTCCAGTAAAGCGACCATTACTTCGCAATAATTGCCACTCTTCGTTGACTCGTTTTGCCGATACGCCTACGATAGGGCCCCTATGGAGGTTAAGAACGGTGCGATCCGCAACTTAGCTTTCATGGTTATTGCCTGGGTACGTGACATTTTCGTTTACGTTCTTAGGACACCTACTCGGCTTTTCTTTCCGGTTGAATCTTGGCACCTCCTTCGTGCAAACAACAAGGTAATGGCGATGCGCAGCACCCGATCTCGGCTCACCAGAGCATTCTCAGTTCTACTGCTTGGAACAGTTGTCGTTTCCTCTGCGACGGCAGGAACGTTTGAAACGGATTCATCAGCAGAAGCTAGTTTGCTCAAACGGAAGGTTCGTGCCGCCATCTTCTTGCACCGGGCTACATTCGGTCCGACGATTGAGGAGATTGATGCGCTCGCAGCCGAGATGGTGGCAAAGGGAACTCGAAAAGCCTGTTCGGATTGGATCGACGATCAACTTGCATTGCCTGCCTCGCTGCATGAACCACTCGCGATTGACATGTACCAGGGAGACGGACTTGTAGGTGACGAAAGCGACGGAGATAGCGTCTGGATTCAGCGGTATAAGTTCCACGCTTGGTGGCACAACGCTCTTAACGCCGAAGACCAGTTGCGACAACGAATGGCTTGGGCACTGATCCAAATTTTGGTTACGAGCGAAGATGGTGCGGGTTTCAATGACCGAAACTTGGGCAACGGCCGACCAACCGGACAAAATCTTCCACGGTGGCTCGGCGTGGTCGATTACTACGACACGCTTGTCTCAGGTGCATTTGGCAATTATCGCGACTTGCTAGAAAACGTAACCTATCACCCCATCATGGGTGTTTATCTATCGTCGATGCGAAACCGGAAAACGGATGGCGTTCGCGTACCCGACGAAAACTACGCTCGCGAAATCATGCAGCTCTTTACGATTGGGCTGTACGAGCTCAACCTTGACGGATCCCCTAAGCGAACCACGCAGGGTGAATTGATTCCAACTTACGACAACGACACCATCCAAGAACTGGCAAAGGTGTTCACGGGCCTGACCTTCCAACCCAACGCATCGAACAATTGGAACACTTTCTGGTCAGGCAACGACTTTGATTTGCCGATGGCGATGTACCAACCCGAACACGACACGACCCCTAAGGTACTGTTCGGCGGCGCGTACACGATCGACGATCCGCAAAGCGACGGTGAGAATGAAATTGACGAAGCGCTTGACATCTTGTTTGAGCACGACAATACAGCTCCCTTCATCGCGTATCGTTTGATTCAACGGTTTGTAAAAAGCAATCCGTCACGTGGATATGTTCGGCGAGTTGCTCGAAAATTCGAGAACAATGGTCAGGGCGTTCGAGGTGACTTGGGTGCCGTGGTAAAGGCAGTGCTATTAGATCCTGAAGCTTGGCGTAGTGTTCGTATCGTTCAACGGCGATCGCCTGACCGAGTGATAGTGACATCTCGCGGTACAGAGTATTCCCGGTTGCGTGAACCACTACTCCGCTACGCTCACTTTATGCGTTCGGCTCATCCTACTACCAACTATGGCGGTGACGGCCTATTCCGGATTCGCCCGATTGACTGGGTCATCGTTCAGGAATCATACCGATCCCCGAGCGTCTTCAATTTCTGGCTCACGGACTATCAACCTGCTGGAGACATCGTCAGCTTTCAACCCTCGCGGCGCATAACGAACGGAGCACTTGTCGCCCCCGAGTTTCAGATGAAAACGTCGGTGACGTCAAACTACTTTATCCAGTTGTTTATTTGGCAACTCGATAGCGCAGAATTTAACGTTGGAAACAACCAACCGGACAAGAAGTTCTTCTTCAACTGGGATGCCGAAAAAGCCATGGTGGAAGCCTCAGAAGGGGACGAAGGCTTGGTAAACCTTGTTGACTATCTTGATCTGCTGCATTGCTGCGGAACGATGCCTCAAGAGTACAAGGACAAGATCGTTGAAATAGTGAACTACGAGACACGCAACCAAACGGCCGACGCTGATTACTCGAAACGTCGGTTTGTTGGTGCTGCACTAGCTGTACTTGCTTCACCTTTCTGCGCCATCGCTGAATAGTGGTTATTAATCGCTGAGCTGAAACATTTGGCCTCCAGCTCAGCGACTCTTTTTCAAAACAAGTCTTATCGCTTCCTCCAAGAGTTCAACGCTATGAATAGCCAACCCATCATCAAACGCGGTCTCGAGTCACGCCGCAGCATGCTTAAGATGGCAGGTGGATGTGCTGCCCTCACTAACACATCGCTACTGTCAACAATCTTAAATCTTTCGGCAACGAATGCTGCGGTAGCCCAGTCCGGCAATTTGACCGACTACAAAGCGATCGTTTGCTTGTTTCTTTTTGGCGGAAACGATTCGTTCAATATGATCACCCCGACCTCGGGATCTGATACATCGGGTGAACGCAAGAACTACCTTGATTCTCGAGGTGGTGTGTATGCCGCGGGCAATGGCGCTTTGGGACTAGCCGCCTCTCAGCTTCATACGATTAACGATCCATCGGGAAGAACGTTCGGACTTCACCCAGAATTAGGCGATCTAAAAACGCTCTATGACGCAGGTAAACTTACGTTCGTCTGCAACGTGGGATCGCTTGTCGAGCCAACGACTCGCGCTCAGTACAACACTGCCGCCAGTCTTCCACTGGGATTGTTTTCTCACTCGGACCTTCAACGTCACTGGATGACATCCGTACCTCAGACACGCTCTCAGGTTACCGGATGGGCAGGCCGCATGGCAGATCTGCTGACAAACCAGACGAACAATAACGATTCGGTTTCGATGAACATTGCTCTCGACAGCGTGAACATGATGCAAACGGGGTCGGGCGTTGTCCCCTACGTCATCAGGTCTAACGGAGCACAAGAAGTTAGTTGGTATAGCAAGAATCCCACATGGTATTATCCAAGGATGTTCTCGCAACTAACCGATGACGTTCTTTCTCGTTCCTATGGCAACTTGCTTGAACGAACCTTTGCTGAGCAGAACCGCACAGCACTCGATGCCGCGATTGGATTTAATCAAGCTACCAGCTCAATCACCACTTTCGACAACCTGTTTGCAAACGTTAGTGGCGATAACGATGGAAATCGGCTGAGAGGCAACTTCAAGATGATCGCGAAGTCGATCGCAGCCCGCGACACGATTGATCAAAAGCGTCAAGTGTTCTTCGTTGGCCTTGGTGGCTTCGACAACCACGACGAGCTGATTCTTAACCAGACAAGCACCATGGCGAGAGTGAACTCAGCACTTTCTGACTTCCAAGCTGCGATGGACTTGATCGGCATGACTGATAACGTTTTGACGTTCACTGCCAGTGACTTTGCCCGCACGCTCAACAGCAACGGACGCGGTAGCGACCACGCCTGGGGTGGGAATCAAATCGTGATGGGCGGACCAGTCAATGGCAACCGAATTCATGGCCAGTATCCAATGAACCTCGCTAACGTCGAGGACGGCTTGGACCTTGGGCGAGGTCGCTTGATTCCAACTACATCGGTCGATGAGATGGCTGCCGAGATTGCAATGTGGTACGGCATCGACAATGACACGAACCTAGAACAAGTGTTGCCCAACATCCGAAACTTCCACGCGGCAAATGCGGGGGCGCACCCGATCGGGATGCTCTCCTAAAGCCAATTGCTCATCTTCAATATTCAGCAAAACACTCGAGCCATGCTCGAGTGTTTTTTTGTTGTTGTTCAATCGAGAGTGTCGTCTGGCAACCGCTCCTCGCCGTTCGGTGTGACCAGAGCAAGAAACACAGATGGTTCTATCGTGTCTTGAATAAAATGGCCACGACCATCCACGGTCGCTACCGCCACGCCGCCTTCGATTAATCCACCGGGCTCGATGCCGGGATTCAATAAAAGCGAGCCTCGCATGAGTGTGAAATCGAGATCCATTGGTTCGGTCCAAGACATGGGAGGAACCGACGGAGCGCCCTCCACGACCAACAGCGTTTGTGTCGGATCATCTGTGATCTCTGCAGGGCTAAACGCAGCGGCCTTCGGAAACAAAGTCCCGGGACCAGTGATCAGAAAGTAGTCGGGTCCCGAGCCCATCGCGTAGGGGCCAGCGTTGGGATGAACGTAGACCTGTGGAATGCGGTAGTCGGTAACCTGCCGATTCTTTGGATCATCCCAAGGCAAGTCGAAGTCAATCTGGTCATACAAAGACTGCTCGCCCAAATAAGGCAAGATTAAAGTTCGCCAAGAATGCATGGGAACGTTGTTAGAATCCAACGTCATGCTCGGCGGATACGTTCCATGATCAGCGGCATAGGCGTTGAGTGCCTTCGCGATCCGTTCGAGATTGCGCATGGAAGCTTTCTGGTCGCGATTGTTCGACAGAGTCTCCATCGTCCTTCCACCAAACCGGACGACGGTAAAGAAGAAAGCAGTTAGCAGCAACAGGCTCACAATCGTTGTCGCGATTAAACGTGGCACACGCAAGTCGCTTCGATGCTTGAGTGGCCTGGATGTTGGCGGTTCCTTGGGGTGTTCTCCGGCGAACAGAGGCACTTCAATGGGCTGACCACACAGAACGCAACTACCCGAATGCCCACTGTATTGGTCATCCACTTGGGTCTTGGTTTGACAATGAGGACAGGTAAACAGGAAAGGCATGTGAGTTCCATGCGAGCTGGAATAGATTGAACTTACGTTTCAAGCCATATTGTCACGATGGACGAACGGCAAATGCGGGCAGGGCAGGGGAGTGACCCCAAATTGGTGCACGCTCAAGTCTAACAAACCAGCAACTCTTCTCACCACCAACCATCTCTTCTCACCACCAACCGTTAAGGATCGTTATGCGAGTCGTCTTACAGCGAGTCAGCCATGCCGCCGTGGAAGTCGATCATCAAATCGTGGGCCAAATTGAACATGGCATTCTGGCATTGATCGGCGTTAGTCACGATGACACCCTCCAAGACGCCAAGTGGCTCGCCGAGAAAACAACACAGTTGCGAATATTCGCAGACGATCAAGGAAAAATGAATCGTAGTGTTCTCGATGTGGGTGGAGGAGTCTTAGTGGTAAGCCAATTCACGCTGCTGGGTGATTGTCGAAAAGGTCGCCGACCAGCATTCACGGCAGCAGCCGATCCAGCAATCGCCAATGAATTGTATCTTCACTATGCCGACCAGATCGCGGCCACGGGGATTAAAGTAGCCAAAGGAATCTTCGCGGCTGACATGAAGGTCTCGCTAGTTAACGACGGACCGGTCACCATGGTCATAGATCGCTGCGAAAAGACATCGTGATGACCTTCGAATCGAGCGGCTATCGCCATGGAAGATCAAAGGTATTCGACGGCGTATCTGGTCGAGCAATGTAGTCCCGCTCGAGCAGTGTGCGAGAACGGATTCGATCCACGACCGCGTGATCGCCCATCGCAAAGTAAATCAGTATGCCGAGCAACGTATACAGTGCCGTGTTTGCGATTGCACTTGGCCCAAAAAACTTAAGCGCTGTGCCGAAGGACTGCTTGAGCCGAAATCCTCTCGCAATATCGACGGCCCAGATTTCATCCATAATCAAGTGGACCATGAAACCTAAGATAACCGCGCTGCTCTTGTAGACTCGGATCGACTCGGTCGGACAAGGCATGATGAGGTAGGCAATCAAGCCGGCCGACGCGGCCGCAGGAATGCTGTGCCACATTCCTCGGTGGACAGTGAACCGCTTGAAGAACTCAACCGCGACGAAGCGAATCGAAATGTAAACCAGCATCGCCGCCAGCGCCATTGCCTCATGCGAGAACCCTAGATCTCGAAATCGGTCGATCATTAGCATCGGTGCTATCGCCGCGACAAACATGCTGGTCTCACGCAATGGGATACCCGAATCGCTGTCGAGGTCGGGCAACATGCCACTGACCGCGCACAAGCCACCCGCTAACATGCTGCTCTCAAGCGACATGGATTGTTCGACCACACCCCAGTAGCCGTAGGCAACGCCGACCAGGGTGCTTCCCGTAATGTGTGATTTGAAATCCGCCACGAATGTTCTAAGTAGGCGAGGTCTAGGTTGGGGACAAGAACGACGCAGGTGAGGGCAGGGGAGTCGCCTGCAAAACTCATACGCCTTGTTGCGACGAACACACGTTTGCTAGCAAACCCAGGAAGCGTCATTTCTACGAGCACCCTTCTCTTCATTATGCATACGAAGAAATCGACTTTGCTCGCTACGCCGAATCGACCTTCGAATCCGACGGCCGAGTTGCTAAAAGACAGTTTGAATAATCCAGATTCAAACTCTCACAGGGGTGCGTCATCGCAACTCCGAGAAGTTCACTGCGACATGCAACACAACTTCAGCGAGTTTGCTATTCACCCCCATCGAAGTAGCCATGGAAATTTACGACATCCTGATGATTGTGGTCTTAGTCGCCGCGATGGTCTTCGGAGCCATCAAAGGATTCGCGTGGCAGCTCGCATCGATCGCTTCGATCGTCGTTAGCTATTTCGTTGCCATGAGATTCAGTGAGCCATTCAGTCATTCGATTGCCCTAGAGTCACCGTGGAATCGCTTTCTCGCGATGTTGATCCTTTATGTCGTCACATCGCTGTTGGTTTGGGTTGCGTTTCGAATGATCAGCCATTCAATCGACCGTATGAAGCTAAGCGAGTTCGACCACCACATCGGTGCTGTTTTCGGCCTTATCAAAGGCGGCCTGTACTGCATTCTGATCACGCTCTTTGCAGTGACACTGGGCGGTACCTGGGCCCGTGAAACTGTGGTTCGAAGCAAGGGAGGTCACTACATCGCCGACTTACTTGATCGCAGCGAATCTGTGATTCCGCCCGAGATCCACCAAATCGTCGATCCGTACCTACAACGATTCGACCAGCAATTTAACCAACCAACCGGATCGGGAACACTCAGCCCGAACGCCGCGCAAGTCGCTTCCGAGCTGATCGCTCCGGGCGGCAGTTGGTCTCCGGAATCAGCCTGGCAAAATCCTCCTACGGCCAACCCCACGACTCAACCCAACAACCAATGGGACAGCGTTCCTCGCCAAGCTCGACAGTTCGACGGGAACATCCAACGATAGGCAAAACGACTCGCCATCCAACCGATCTAGCTTCGCCAAAACGAGACACCAATCGCAGAACCAATCAGCACTTCAATCAGCACTCTGGCTACCGCACTAGCTCATCACTAGCTCATCTCAGATCGACATCGCAATGGACCGGGGCAGAAGTAGACCTTCAGGCCTCAATGGCGAACACAGCTACACAGCCCATATCCGGGAAACGCGTCAAATACAGGGAAAAACGCACCTCTAATACAACATAAGAGGCATTATCGGACGTTGCGGGGCGGTTGTTTCTTACCCTGCTGGGCTGATCCGTCTTCACGTCTATGGTCCGATCTTGACCGACCGTCGCCCGCCTAACAGAGCGTCCTGCTCACCGACGATGGGCTTCAAACTGCTCGAGCAAACGTCCGCGAGCGTCGCCCAACAACGCTGCAACTTTAGCTCTCCGCGACTCAATCATCCTGCTCGGGTTGGCTGCTCGCTTTGGATTGAAAACAAGCTTCCGGCCAGGACTCGTAGAACGAGCCCGACGAGGCTTGGTTGCTAAACCGCTTCTTCCAAGAACACACCGATACGGCGAAACTTCTCGTACCGTTCTTCCACGAGTTCTTGGCTCGACTTAGCTTCGAGTTCTGTCAAAGTCTTAGACAGATACCCCTTCAGGCGCGAAGCCATTTGGTGATGATCCCGATGGGCTCCACCAAGCGGCTCCTCAAGCACGTCGTCCACCACACCTAGCCGTTTAAGGTCGCTGCTCGTGAAACGAAGAGCCGCGGCGGCCTTGGGAGCGTGCTCGTGGCTCTTCCACAAAATACCGGCACAACCCTCAGGACTGATGACGCTGTAGTACGAGTGCTGCAGCATCGCAACGCGGTCGCCGACGCCGATTCCGAGAGCTCCGCCACTGCCACCTTCGCCGATCACTACGCATATCACGGGTGTCTTCAATCGGCTCATCATGAACATGCTTTCGGCGATCACTTGAGCTTGCCCTCGTTCTTCAGCACCAATACCCGGATAGGCTCCTGGAGTGTCGATGAAGCAAATCAACGGCAGCCCATACTTTTCAGCCAGCCGCATTTTTGTCATCGCCTTGCGATAGCCTTCGGGATGCGCACAACCAAAATGACAGGCCGCACGCTCTTTGTAGGTCCGACCTTTCTGGTGACCAAGAACCATCACCTTGAAACGATCTAGCTTGGCAAAGCCAGACAGCATCGCGCGATCATCGCCGAAGTGCTTGTCGCCATACAGTTCCACAAACTCATCAAAAGCTAAGTTCAGGTAGTCTCGCGTGTAAGGACGATTCTTATGCCGAGCCACTTGAACCGTTTGCCATGCATCAAGCGACGCGTACGTCTCTTTCAGCTGCTTCACCAAATCTAAACGCAACGTTCGGATCTGAGTTTCTACCTCATCGGTTCGGTCAGTATGACGAGCGAGTTGCGCGATCTGACTTTCGAGTTCAGCAATGTCGTTTTCGAATTCGAGGCCTGGTCCAGCGCTCATGTTGTTTACCCTTGTATCTTCTAGTCTGTAAGTGATGAAATGAACGCGAGATCATTCTTGATCGTCGATGGGGCCGCCTTTGCGAATCATGTCATCCGGGGCACGAATAGAGCTATTGTTGTCAAACACGCTAACCTCCGGTGCACGAGGTCGCTTCTTGAAAATTTCCACGCCCCGAAACACCTTCAGGAATTCCCACATCGATGGTGGGCGATCGTCCGGTCGTTTTGCCATCATGCTCTTCACAAGATCAGCAAATTCGCGAGTCACGTTGTCGTTGTGGACGATTGGACTTGGCACGGACGCAGACAAGTGTTTGTTAAGCAGATCGTTGGGAGTGTCGCCAGTGTATGGGACCTTACCGGTCGCCAATTCGTAGAGCACGCAACCAAACGAATAAATGTCGGTTCGCTCATCGCACACTTTGCGGCGGATCTGTTCCGGTGCCATATAGCTTCGCGTGCCTTTGGCCAACTTGACGCGATGGAACATTCTGCCGAGACCGGTCTTCTTCTTTTCTGAGATCGTAAAGTCAATCAACTTAACGACACCTTCGCGACTGACCAGAAAGTTGTCTGGCTTCACGTCGAGGTGAATCCAATTCTTCGTGTGCATGTAGTACAGACCTTCAGCAGACTGCTCGACAATCTTATCCAGCATGAAGGCCAGGGACTCGGGCCCGGTACGAAGAGCTTGCTTCATGTTCAGTTCACTGAACAATTCAAGCACCAGCATGGGTCGAGAGTCTTCACGGTACTCCACTACCTTGATGATGCGGGGACTCGCTAGATCCTTGGCAACGGTGTACTCGTGCTTGAGCAGATTGATTTCTTCGCGATTGGCCTTCAACGACTCTTTAAGGACCTTCAGCGCAAACCGCTCTTGGCTGTTCTCTTCGATCGCTTCCCAAACCTCTGCAGTGCTACCGACGCGGATGAGGCGGGCAAGACGATAGGGACCGAGAAAATCGCGGGACTTGGACATATTGAATCTGGATGATTGCGGAAACTTACCGAAGTGTCGCAACTATGATAAATGGCACACTCCCCCATGCGTAAGGTCACTGCCTAGCCGAAGTGCCCCGCCAGCGACGATTGGAAGGAAATTTGCCTCCTAATTTCCTCCTAGCGGCATCGCATTATCGCTGAATTTCTTCGTAAAGCGCCCGAATTCGCTTGGTCATGGTTTGGTGCCGAAACTGGCCCGTGAATCTCCTCTGCCCTTCACCGCCCATTCGCTGCCTGAGATCTGAATCGCTGGCTATTTTCACGAGAGCCTTGGCAAGCTCGTCGATGTCCTGCGGTGGAACGAGATAGCCTGTCTCGTCGTTGATCGTCACCTCACGAGCTCCGTCGACGTCGTAGCTAACGATGGGGCGACCAGCGATCAAACTTTGCGGTAAGGCTCGAGCAAGACCTTCGCGATAGGAAGTATGAACCAGAGCATCCATTGCCCCGACCAAAGCAGGAACATCCGCGGGTGGTACCAAACCAGTGAAGATGAAATGATCTGAGAGGCCTGCGGATGCAATCTTGGCATCGAGCGATTCTCTTAGAATGCCGTCGCCGACCAACAAGAATCGCACTTTCGGATTCTCAGCAATAACCTGCTTGGCCGCCTCTACCAAATCGTCATGTCCCTTCAGATGAAACAATCGGGCAATCTTGCCGATGATGATCTCGTCTTCGGCAATCCCCAATCGCCGTCGTGTTTCATCACGATGATCAATGGCATGCACAAATGGGTCCACATCCATGCCACTATAGATCGTCACAAACTTATCTCGCGGTGCAACGCCCGCTTCTACCATTAGATCCGTCATCGCATCCGCGACACAGATCATTCGATGACAGCGACTAGCAGCCCATCGTTCGCAGAGCTTGAAAAATTCACGAGCAACAAACGATTGATAGGGATGAAATGGAGCTCCGTGGACCGAATGAACGATTGCAGGAACCCGCTCGCCCCAAGCAACGTATCGCCCCAGCAACCCTCCCTTGGCACTGTGTGTATGAACGACGTGCGGATTGAAGCGACGTAGCTCTTGTCTTATTTCTCGTGAAGCAATTCCATCGCGTGGGTGGATGTTGCGTCGCAACGAATCCACCATTCGAACTTCAAGCCCCCCTGCCCTACCCTGGCTTAACAGATCGCCTTCGGGTCCCAGCGACGGGCCAGTGATCAGCACCACGTCGTCGCCATAGTCGCGAACCAAATCGAGACAATTCAGCAACGTGTTTTCTTGCGCACCGCCAATGATCATTCGAGTGATGATGTGGGCGACTCGCAACGGACCTACTCGCAATTAATAGAAGAGGATGGTGAAGTGGGGGAATGACTTTCGCGCATGGCCTGCCCTGCCCCAAGAATTCTCGAACGAACCCTGAAAGCACCTCCGAGCATACACGAAAAAACGGCACCTCGAATGGCTCGAGGTGCCGTCTGTGAATATTCCTTAATAAGAGTTCGGATTAAGTTCCGAACTCGACTCGGCGGTAGCCAAGTTGTTGCTGAAGTCGATTGACAATCGACGTATGCATTTGACTGACTCGCGATTCCGAAAGATCGAGCGTCGCCCCGATTTCCTTCATCGTCAATTCTTCGTAGTAATAGAGAATGATGATCAGACGCTCATTGCGATTGAGTCCTTTGGTGACCAAACGCATCAAGTCGTTTTTCTGCACACGACGAGTCGGGTCTTCACCCTTCTTGTCTTCAAGCACGTCGATTTCTCGGACGTCCTTGTAGCTATCGGTTTCGTACCACTTCTTGTTCAGTGATACGACGCCAACGGCGTTGGCATCCGACTGCATCTTTTCAACTTCCTTGACGGGAAGTTCCATGTGCTCAGAAAGCTCGGCGACCGTTGGTGCACGGCCGAATCGAGTTTCAAGGGTCTTTTTAGCTGCTGCTAGCTTGCTGGCTTTGCTGCGTACCAAACGGGGAACCCAGTCCATCGTTCGCAACTCATCGAGCATTGCTCCACGAATTCGCGGGACGCAGTAAGTTTCGAACTTGACGCCTCGGTCCAGATCAAACGCATCAATCGCGTCCATCAGTCCGAAGATTCCAGCGCTGATCAGGTCGTCGAGTTCGACGCCGTCTGGTAGACGCTGCCAAATCCGTTCGCCGTTGTAGCGAACCAATGGCATGTAGCGTTCCACCAAGCGATTGCGGAGGGGTTCGTAGTCAGGCGAATCCTTCTCAAGCTTCGTAAACTCAGTCCAAACTTGCAGGATTTCGTCGTCGGTTGTGGCTGTCGCTGCCATCCAATCCTCCGTGATAGGTTTCTGTACCGAAGCATCGTGCTTCGGTTGCTGACGACGTCCACCCATAGTGAAACGCCCAGCAACAATGATCAGTTTCTAGTAGGTTCTAGTTGGTCTTCGTCGCGTCATTTTGGTCGCCACGATCGCCAACAATTGCTGTCGGATCCAAGCCCGCTTTCACAAGTCCTTCTCGGTACCAGTGAACGCGTGCTCGAAAACTTTGCTCTAGCGAATCACGAACTAGATAGTCCGCGATCTGCCCAGCGACGTAGCCAACCATAGCAAAGACAAACATGGCAACCATGGCTTCCATGGCAACCTCCGAAGCAAGTTCGCGATGCAAAGCTCCTCGGATGGCAACCATGGCCATGGCGAGAGATCCTAGCGTTGCGGCAAAGCTACGTGACAATGTCTTTTTCTGGTTAGAGTGGTCGAGCGAGTGTGTCTTCTAAGTGGACTTGGTATGCTTGCAAAATTATATTTAAGTCGACTTTGCGAAACACAAACCAAGTCAGTTTCATCTATCGGACTTCTAAAGCGTTAGCATGAGCCCAATGTTTGTTTTTTCGTTATGCCGCTTCCATCGGGGACATATCCATTCGTGGTTGCAGCAATCTTGTTAGCAAGTAATCGTGTTTAGCAACGTCAATGTCGTCTGGCACCTGTTGCCCGGTCGTCACGTAGCTCAAAGGTAGCCCGGTGTGATCGGTTGAAGACGTCAACGCCGATAGTATCCCTGCTGTCTGCGGAGCCTCATCGAGCTTACTTAGAATCGCCGCGGTCGGTCGGACGGGAGCGAACCCTTTAAGGGTCGCCCGTATCGACGATACGGAAGACGTACTGCTAAGCACCAAGTGAGTTTCATCAGGTTGAGCATTGCGTAGAAAATCGACAAGTTGTTCGATTCGAGCGTCGCTTCTCGGACTACGACCTGCTGTATCAATCAACACCAAGTCAACGTCTCCGAGTCGCCCCAGCGCTGGTCGCATTTGTTCTGGCGATTCCACCACTTCCATCGGCAGATCCATGATGTCGGCATAGGCACGTAACTGCTGTACCGCCGCAATCCGAAACGTGTCGATCGTCAACAAGCCAACGCGACGTTTCGCTTGTAAACGAAAACCGGCGGCCAATTTTGCAACGGTTGTTGTCTTGCCAACTCCCGTTGGTCCAACCAACGCAACAATCCGGCGATCTCCTGGCGGTGTGCTGATGGGGCTACCTAAACGCACCTCTCGGGCAATCGTCCGCTGCAGATGCTCAAGCCAAGGGATGGCGTGATTGGTTACCGAAGAAGTCGTTTCACCGAGCCCACCAGCGAAGCTAATGGTTGCACCGATCCAACGATCGGCAGTTTCGGGATCAACTCCTAGCGACAACATTTCGTCGCGATATCCCTGCATGACAAGTGGGATAGTGGGCGATGCGGATCGGGAAACTAATCCGTTGTTTTGGGTAGGCAATCCGCGGTCTGAAACAACCTTTAGCTGCGTGCCAACATGTTCCGTGGCACCGTCAAAGTCTCGTCGTGACCCCACTGAAGCTTGCCGTGCCGAATCACCGGAGCTTGAACTCTCTTTAAGATTGACGGTGTCCTTAAGTCCCGCGGTGACTTCGACATAGGTACGGCCGAGCCAACCCATCCAACCATCACGGACTTGCCGCGTGTGCAACACCGATGCATCGGGACCCATCTGATGACGAATCTCTTCTAACGCGTCTTGCAGACTTGCGGCTCGAAAGGTGCGAATGTGCATTGAACGAAGGGGATTGTGTGAGGCGAAGAAAGAGAAAGTGAGGAAGACGCTTGGACGTCAAAACAGTGGAAACGAACGCGGTGGAAACAGTTCATGACCGCCCTGCCCTGCCCCGCCAATCCATCGACATGATTGGCTTTGACAGTGCAACTGATCATGCATCACTCACGACTCCGTGGGATTCGATTTTTGTGTCTTGAGTGATTTCGTTGTAAGACAGGATTCTCAAACGAGGCATCGTGGATGCAGTAATTTGACGTAAGCCTGGACGAATCCGAGGACTAACTAAAATCACAGGCGGACGACCGGACGTGACTAGTTTCTTAACGGCTTCTTGAATTCTTTCGCAAGTCGTGTCGATCGCCGAAGGACTCATTCGCACAAAAAGTCCACGATCGTTGTGTTCCAAACCTGCAGCAATCCGGTCTTCCATCGCTGGATCTAGGGCAACAACATGCAATCGTCCCTGTTCGTCACGATAGCGCGAACTAATAGTTCTGGCCAACCGATGACGCACGTACTCGCAAAGCCAAATCGGGTCCTTAGTTTTTGACGCAAAGTCACCGAGTGTTTCCATGATGATGCCGAGTTGCCGCACGGGCACATCTTCACGCAGCAACAAGTGCAATACTTGTTGAACATCACTGATTTTCATCAGGCCCGGGATCAGCTCGTCAACCACGGTCGGTGCAGACTCTTTGAGTTCATCGATCAGGTGCTTGGTCGCATCACGAGACAATAATTCGTCAGCGTGTCGGCGGGATATTTCTTGCAGGTGAGTCACCAACACAGCCCCTGGCTCAACCGTCGTGTACCCATAGATAGCCGCTTGCTCGCGACGCATTGGGTCAATCCAAACCGCCGGTTCACCAAAAGTGGGATCGCGGGTGGGTTCACCTTCGATAACTCCCGTCGTGTTGCCACCGTCAATGGCTAAAAGCTTGCCTGGGAAAACCATCGCACGACCAATCGGATTTCCACCGATGCGAATCTCGTACTCAAACTCTCCCAAACTCATCTCATCGCGAACGCGGACCTTTGGAAGAATGATTCCAATATCCGTGGCAATCGCATTGCGAACTCCGGTAATACGTTGCATCAGATCGCCGCCGCGCGCTGGATCAGCGAGGCTAAGCAATCCCAAGCCAATGGACATCTCCATCGGATCAACACTTAAGTAGTCTTCCACTCGTTTTTCAGGTGGCGCCGAAGCCGCCTTGGCATCAGCTTCCGCCTTGTTAGCATCCGTTACCACTTGTTGCGAAGACGCTCGGTTCATGACCACAGCTAGTCCAATGCAACCGCAACCTAGCGTTGCCATTGGAATGGCCGGAAGGCTTGTGGTGATTAGCAATAACAAGAATCCACCAGCAACAAACAATGCCTTGGGGTTACCCAGCAATTGCTGGAGAAACTGAACCGGTAGGTTGGCTTTCTGAGCACTCCGTGTGACCAGCAAACCCGCAGCGAGCGAGATCAGCAAGGCGGGAACTTGACTGACTAAACCATCACCAATGGTGAGCTTGGTGAACAACGCTCCCGCTTCGCCAAGACTCATTCCTGCTTGCATGACGCCAATGTAAAGTCCGCCGATTACGTTGACGATCGTAATGATGATCCCCGCTATGGCATCACCTCGGACGAACTTGCTGGCACCATCCATTGCCCCGTAAAAGTCAGCCTGGGCCGCAATCTCTTCTCGGCGAGACTGGGCTTGTTTTTCGTCGATCAGCCCAGCATTCAAGTCAGCATCGATTGCCATCTGACGCCCTGGCATACCGTCTAACGCGAACCGTGCGGCCACTTCGCTAATCCGCGTTGCACCCTTCGTGATCACAATGAATTGGATCAACACGATGATCACGAAGATAATCAGCCCTACTTCCAAACGATCCCCGGCAACGAACTCACCGAATCCTTGGATGACGCCTCCAGCGGCCTGCATGCCGCGATCGTCAGCACCCGTCAGAATCAACCGTGTGGTTGCCACGTTTAGTACCAACCTGGCTAGCGTCGTTGCCAGCAGCAGCGACGGAAAAACGCTGAACTCAAGAGGCGTTGAAATATAGATGGTTGTAACAAGGACAATGACACCCACGGTGACATTGGCTGCTAGCAACATGTCCATCAAGATCGGTGGCAATGGCATCAAGATGACGACCAAACATCCGATGATGCCCAATGGCAGCACAAGATCTCGGTAACGCATCAGCCATTGCATCATCTGTTCTCTAATTTCCTAGTGAGACGGACTTCAGGAAATCGCGAACAAGGTTTCGACCCAGCCAGCGAATCCACCCGCGGACTCTACTGAAATTCCGCTGCTGCGGTCTAGAGAAGAACCCACTGATGGCTCTAGCGTGTTTCACGCTGTCCAATCAGGCTCGGCAGCAATTAAGAGTACTTGTTTTTTGAGACAGAACTCTTGTCAAAATGCGGTTGGCCAAATGCCTCAGCGACCTCGGCGTATGTAGCTCCACTATTCTTGCCGTGAAACTCGCCGTTGCTGCCTTCGTTAAGAACACGGCTAAGCAACTGCGAGAACTTTTGTTCATTCCAAGCCTGGTCGGTGAGCAATTGGATTACAGGAATTTTTGCTCGCTTGAGCAAGTCGACTGCATAATCTCGAGGCAACCGAGAAGACAAACCTTTGGAATCAATAAGGATCACAACTAAACAAGGTTGAAGGCTTCCGTCACAGATCAGGAAGTCAACGCTTTTTCGATCCATACGAACCAAATCATCGAGATGATTAGCCGGGTTTGCGATCTTTACGATGCTTGTTAAACGCACATTTGGGATAACGCAGCCACCATGATTCGCCACAGACTTTGTCAGCAGCGAGAAGTACTTACGGTCGGTCTCACTAAGCCATCCAGTCCGTGGACTTAGCACCAATGATTCAGCAAGACACTCCTCGGTTTGTGACGTAGCCCCTTGCGACATCAACGCCAGTGCATACCTTGCTTTCGCTAGTAGCTGCATCAAGACGTTCTGGTGGGGAACCTGCATGTACAAATCGTGAGAGAGAGACGAGAGCAAGGGAAACCAAACTCTAACCGTTCTCTCTACCTCAGCGTAAGTATTCCCCGCCGCGGGGTGCGGAACAGAGGTCGACCACACTGCCGGTGCATTAGCGAATACTCCAAAGCACTCGCATACTACCGGCGAGAGCTATCCGCTGCGCCCTCTACAGAAGCCTTCGGCTAATTCGCAACGGCCCAATCAATTGCCGCGTGCAGCCATTTGGGTAAAGATTCACCGCGAAAGTCGTCGACGTGTCCAAGCGACGTGTAGAACGACCGACCTCCGTCCTTCCTTTGAAACGTCCAAGCAACCGGCTCGCTTGGGTGCCCTTCAATCTTTCCGCTAAGCAACACTGTTGATCCTGAAAGAAGAGGTACAACTTGATACAAACTTCCTCCTGAAACGAAAGGCTCTTGATGGCGGTTCAGCGACGAAAGTTGTTCGCCGATCATCGACGAATCAGATTGGTTATCACCTGCCTTCAATGTCGAAGCAGAGATGACCGCCTTGATGTCATTGCTGTAATGATTGGAGTAATTTCCACCGAACACATCTTGGTCAAATGAAGGCCACGCGTCGTAGCCGTCTGGCGGATCTTGGTTTCGCAAACTAAAGGCATGGCTGGCTGTTCGGATACCGACGACGGGCTTACCGTCGGCAACGTAGGAACGTATCAGGTCCAACTGCTCCGTTGGTAGCGTTCGACGCCTTACGCTCACCAATAGCACGTCAGCGTCTACGACTGCCTCAATACCGATTAGCCGGTTGGGGTCATCGTCATCGGCGTAGACGAACTTGACCCGGTAGTCATCATCCAAATGTTCAGCGGCGAATTGCGGCAGAGTTTTCTCGGTTTGATATTCCCGTTCAGCAATCAACATCACCACCAAGGGCAATTGCTTTTGATTAGCCGAAGGCTTGATCGGTTCCTGGGCGAAAGAGCACTGCCAACCGGCAATCCAAACCGTCATCAGCAACAAAATAGCGTGCCGTCGAAAACGATTCATTGGTGTTCTTCCGCCGTAAGGATGATGAATTTAGCAAGTCATGAAAGTGCGATCGCTACGATGTCTGCGGCAAATGCCGGAGCGACAAGACGCCTTCGATCTTCCGAATCGAATCGAGTGTTGCCACATCGACGTCGCCATCGAGGTCGATAATCGTGTAAGCGATCTCGCCTCGCGATTTGTTAAGCAAATCAGCGATGTTAGCCCCCGAAGACGCAAGGATAGTCGAAATCTGGCCAACCATATTGGGAACATTGGCATTGGCGATTGTTATTCGCGTGCCCTGACCGCGAGGCATTACCGCTTCGGGAAAATTAACCGAATTACGAATCGTTCCATCTTCAAGGTAGTCACGCAAACTATCGGCGACCATCACCGCACAATTCTCTTCGGCTTCGTCCGTCGATGCACCCAAGTGAGGAAACGAAAGAACCTTGGGATGCTTCAACAGGGCTGCGGTTGGGAAGTCAATCACATAGGCATGCAACTTCTTCGCGTCGAGCGATGCGAGAACGGCAGCGTCGTCACAGATTCCTCCTCGAGCCAAGTTCACTACAATCCCGCCGGACGGCATCATCGCAAGACGCTCCGCGCTGACCAAGCCCTTGGTCGCATCAAGCAATGGCACGTGGACCGTGATTGCATCACACTGCGAGAACAAATGGTCAAGGCTTACGGCTTCCTTCACCTTCCGTGACAATTGCCAAGCACTTTGCACCGAGATCAAAGGATCGTAACCAACAACCTTCATCCCGAGTGACGAAGCCGCATTGGCTACCTTAACACCGATGGCACCAAGACCGATAACACCCAGCGTTTTCGATGGCAACTCTGAACCCACGAAGTTCTTCTTGCCGGCTTCGGTAGCCGCAGAGATCTCGGCGTCAGTGCCTTCAAGTTCGCCGGCAAATTTCATCGCGGCATGGATGTTCCGTGAAGCCATCAACAGCCCGGCCAGAACCAACTCTTTAACCGCATTGGCGTTTGCACCCGGTGCATTGAACACGGGAACTCCGCGGGCGGTCATCTTGCTAACGGGGATGTTGTTAACGCCTGCACCAGCACGACCGATGGCAGCAACCGTTGCAGGAATCTCCATATCGTGCATCTTGAATGAACGGACCATGACAGCGTCAGGATTCGTGATTTCCGATGCGACTTCGTAATTGTCCCGAGGTAGCTGCTGCAGACCTTTAACGGAGATATTGTTGAGAGTAAGGATCTTGAACATATTGATCAGTTGAGAGATGAGCTGGAGTGTGAAACGAGGCGAAACGCTCCACCGGACAGATTAAGAATCGGTAAGCGAAACGATCAACCAAACGACTTAGCCGTTCTTTGCGGCGAAATCGGACATGAATTGGGCAAGAGCCTGGGCCCCTTCGCGAGGCATTGCGTTGTACAGGCTGGCACGAATCCCACCAACGCTGCGATGGCCTGCCAGGCTTGCCAACTTATGTTCACCCGCTTCTTTGATGAACTTGCTAAGCAGTTCATCGCTTGGAAGATTGAATGTCACGTTCATCTTGGAACGACAATCAACCTGCGCATGCCCTTTGTAGAAGTTAGGGTTTGCATCGATGACGTCGTAAACCATCGACGACTTTTCTTCGTTGAGAGCTTTCATCGCTTCCAAGCCACCAATGTCATCGAGCAACCAACGCGTGATCTTGCCAAGCACATAGATTGCAAATGTCGGAGGCGTGTTCCACATCGAATCCGCTTCGTAGTGATTTTGGTAGTTCAAGTAACCAGGCAATCCGGCGTCACCTTTGTCAATCAGATCCTTGCGCATGATGACTGCGGTCACACCCGCTGGCCCGGCATTCTTCTGAGCACAGGCATAGATCAATCCGTATTTGCTAATGTCGAGCGGACGAGAAAGGAAATCGCTTGACGCGTCACAAATCAACGGCACACCGGCGGGAGCTTCAGGCTCGGACTGAAACTGAACGCCTTGGATCGTTTCGTTGCTGCAGTAGTATAGGTACGCCGCGTCGCTACTGGTTTGATAGTCACCCGCCTTCGGCACGCGGTCGTAGTTGGTAGTCGAACCATCAAAGGTGGCTGTTACGTCGCCTTCTTTGCGACCTTCCGCGATCGCCTTCTTGCCCCATGAACCCGTCACCAAGTACTCGGCGGTTTTGTTTGAACCACGAAGCAGGTTGCATGGAATCATCGAAAACTGCAGCGCTGAACCACCTTGCAGGAACAACACTTCGTGAGTGTCGGGAACATTCAGCAAAGAGCGAAGCGAGCTTTGAGCTTGCTCCATGATCTCGACGAACACTTTTCCGCGGTGACTTAGTTCCATGATGGATGCCCCAGCACCGGGGTAGCACATCATTTCGTCGCGGAGCTGTTCGAGAACCGAGACCGGCAAAACGGCTGGACCAGCCGAAAAGTTAAAGACTCGTTCGCTCGTTACGTTGGATTGCGCAGTCGCCGTAGCACTCATCGTTAGGTGGATTCCAGAAGATCGCTGTTGGATGTGAAAAAAGTGGCTCTCGGTCCGGCCCAAATCCGCGAGAATACGGAGGTGGCAGTGCCGTGCCCAAGTCCCTCGATTCTATGCTTCCCGGACATCCTACGGAAGGAGCGCGATCATGAGACTACGGGCTCTCTCACAAAGACTGTTTTCCCGCTGTTCTCGAAGCCAATCGCCAAGGATGTTCCCTTGTCCGCCATCTCAAATCCCATGATTCTCGCAGACGACATTGAAAACGCGATCCAGTTGGCCGGGCAATTGCTACGCCGCGCCGTGGAGTTGCAAACGCCCCAGGAGTGCCGTCAGCAGGCCGAACTCGATCGAATGATCCAACATCCTGCCGACAAGGCCACGATGATCGAGATCACCGACCAAGCCTTTCGCACCCATTGCGAAGCCAGAGTCGCTGACCAGCTCACGCACTTGCTCGACATCCAAGGCATCCCTCGTTTCTTCAGTCCCCTCGAAAAGGCGATGCTGCAAGGCTTTCGCTCATTCGGTGAATACCTTCCAGGCGTCGCGGTGCCTTTGGTGAAGGAAAAGATGCGGCGAGAAACGTCCAACGTGATCCTGCCGGCCGAACCTGAACATTTGCGACCATACCTAAAGGCTCGAATGGACCAAGGCGTCGGCATGAATATCAACCTGCTCGGCGAAGCGATTCTAGGTGAACGCGAAGCTCGGCGACGGATGAAACGCTACGTCGAAGCATTAAGGCTTCCCGAAGTTCGATGTGTGTCGATCAAGATATCCACGATAAATTCCCAGATCTCAAGCATTGCTCGCGAGCACACCGTTCGAACGGTGGCCGATAAGCTCGAGCAACTCTACCGCATTGCCAACCATGAAAAGATTCCAGATAGCGATCAAAGCAAGTTCGTCTACCTCGACATGGAAGAGTACCGCGACCTGTACCTGACCGCCCAGGTCATGATGGAAACGCTTGATCGCGAAGGACTTGAAACCACACGAGCGGGAATCGCTCTGCAAGCGTACATTCCAGATTCGCTACTGGTTCTTGAAACGCTCATTGCTTGGTCGAGCGACCGTGTGAAACGAGGCGCCCTGCCCATCACGATTCGATTGGTGAAAGGTGCCAACTTGGAAATGGAACGTGCTGAGGCTTCCATTGCAGGCCACTGCCATGCCCCGTTTGCAACGAAGCTCGAAACCGATGCAAACTACAAGAAGATGCTGCAACGGCTTTTCGAAGCTGCTCAGCAAGGCACGGTGCGAGTCGGTTTAGCGTCCCACAACTTGTTCGATGTGGCCCTTGGCTTGGTCTGGACTGCCCAACGCGGCATCAAAGACGCCATTCAAATCGAAATGCTTGAGGGCATGGCTAATCATCAACGCCGAGCGATCTCGGAACGTTTTGAGCACTTGCTGTTGTACGCGCCGGCATGTCGTCGCGAGGAGTTCCTAAACGCCATCGGTTACCTGATCCGAAGGTTGGACGAGAACACGGGAGAGCAAAACTTCTTGCGTCATGCCTTCCGGCTGCGTACCGACAGCGAAGAGTTCACTCGATTGGCTGATGACTTTCGTACCAGCGCGAAGATGGTTGGTGCCATTGAAAACTGCCCACGTCGGGACGTGCGTCGCCGCGAGACACCGATTCAGCCGCCAGCGGCTGACACTTGGCAAACCCTAGTGAATGAACCTGATACTGATTGGGCAGTCCCCGACAATTCGGCTTGGATCGCTGAAACGCTGAACCACTGGCAACGTCGCTGCAACGACGAGGCCACTGAAGTATCACTAACAATCAACGACGAACTCATCGTTCCCACAGCACAGAATCTTGGCCAATCGCTTGATCCGTCTCGCCCTGACGTCGTGGTATGCCGTTACCCACGGTTAACCATTGATCAAGTCAACGCGTCGGCGGACATAGCAAATCGTGATCCATCGGGATGGCATACGAAGTCGCCCGACGAAATTCACTTAACGTTGCGACGTGCTGCTCAATGGCTCCGACTGCGGCGAGGCGAACTGATTGGTGCGATGGTTGCCGAGGGTGGCAAGACCGTTGCCGAAGCGGATCCCGAAGTGAGTGAAGCAATCGACTTTTGCGAGTTTTATCCTTTGACCGCGCGACACTGGTCCAAGCGAGCCGCAGTTTCGCCGCGCGGGGTGGTCGCTGTAATCACGCCTTGGAACTTCCCATTGGCTATTCCCTGCGGTGGAGTCGCTGCTGCGTTATCAATGGGCAATCGTGTGCTGCTGAAACCTGCTTCGCAAAGTGTGCTCGTCGCTTCCATGTTATGTGAAGCATTTTGGGACTCTGGTGTACCGCGAGAAGCTTTGCACCTTGTGCCGTGCGATGAAACTGTTGCCGAAGCAGGCTTGGTTGCCAACCGGAACGTTGACTCCGTTATCCTGACGGGAGCTACGTCGACGGCCAAACGAATGTTAGCAGTCCGCCCCGACTTGAACTTATTGGCCGAGACGGGTGGGAAGAATGCAACGATCGTGACCGCGATGGCCGACCGTGAACTGGCAATCAAACATGTTATTCACTCGGCATTTGGGCATGCCGGTCAAAAGTGCAGTGCGACGTCGATTCTGTTGTTGGAAAAGGAAGTCTTTGAAGACGAGTCATTTCGCGAAACGCTGGCCGACGCAGTGGAAAGTCTTATCGTTGGATCCGCTTGGGATTTGTCCACAAAGGTGGGGCCATTGATCAGCCCTCCCGGCAAGACGCTCACGCGAGGGCTTAAGACACTCGAAGACGACGAATCATGGTTGGTCGTGCCCGAGCACATCGTCGGAAATCCAAATCTGTACCGCCCCGGAGTCAAGTGGAACGTTAAGCCAGGAAGCTTTTCGCACATGAACGAGATGTTCGGTCCGGTGCTAAGCGTGATGTCGTATTCGAGATTGGAAGAAGCGATAGCGATTGTGAAACGTACCGGTTACGGATTGACGAGCGGTCTTGAGAGCCTCGATGAACGTGAGATTCAAATATGGAAGGAATCAACTACCGCGGGAAACCTCTACATCAATCGCCCGACCACCGGAGCCATCGTGCTTCGGCAACCCTTCGGTGGTGTAGGACTAAGCGCCTATGGGCCGGGCATCAAAGCCGGCGGCCCACACTACGTGCTCACGCTAGCCAAAATCGAGAACAAGTCTCACATTCCCGGTGGTGACCGGTCTCCCTCCCATCCAGTGCTCGATGAGATTGATAATTGGGTCGACCAATCCGGAATGCCCGAAGCCAGTTGCCAACGGATGATGTTGGTAAGTCAATCTGCACGGATCGCATGGGAGGATGAATTCTCGACTTCACATGATCACCAGCGTCTGCTTGGCCAAGACAATATTCGTCGATACAAGCCACTGACCTCCCTGACCATACGCATCGAATCGAATGATCAATGGGAGGACGCACTGACCGCACTTAGCTGCGCGATCGCAGTGCTATCACCGGTGACGATCTCAATCGATCCGACGATTAGCGAAACCATTCAACAACACTTTGAAGAACTCGCTGATGCTCTACCGCGTTGGTTGCATCCGGTGGTGGAAAGCGACGCGGACTTGTCGTCTCGCATACAACACGGTGAAGTAGAGCGATTGAGATTCATCGGCACACCGGAAATCAATCTTCGGTCCTGCACAACCGCGGCCGAGCAATTTGTTACGGTCGTTGACTCACCGGTCGTCGATGACGGAAGAATCGAGTGCCTACGTTACCTGAACGAACAATCGATATCGCATGACTACCACCGCTACGGAAACCTGGGACGTCGCAGCCAAGAGACTCGAGGGACTAGAAACCAAACTCATCCATCCAGTCGTTAACGTCCTCGGCCTTAAGTTTTAGGTCGTCATCGCCATGGTCTCCCCTGCCCTCCCCCGCGTCGCGATCAATAACATTGGCTCGTGGACTCAGACGTAAGTTTCCATCGAGCAAACTGTCCAACCACGACTGCGAGTCAAACGCCTCGGCGCTTCGGCGTGAAGCCGCGGTTTGAACCCGATGATCAGATGATACAACCGCCAATTGTTTGGGCGAAGAATGACCTCGAATGATCTCTTCAAGCAAGTCATCCGCTTCGGGATAATTGACGGCGAATTGGACATCGATGTCTTGGTAGACGAAACGGTCCGGACGATCTCGCGGCGGGTTCGCCGCATCAAACACTACCTGCGTCCTTTGGCGAACTGAACCAGGTAGATGCGTTGCCAGCCGTTCAAGCAGTTGCGCACGTTCGCGATGCAACCACATCGGATCAGGCGAACGAGGAGGTGCCGAAGGGGCTAGCACGTTGTAGCCGTCAATCAGAAGCAAAAGGGACATACGCCCAGCATAAGGCCTGCTGGCGACAAACCAAAGTGTCCAATTCCGAACGCCGGAAACCAAAGCGGAGTTGGTTTCTGGCAGCATTTGATGATACTGGACGCTTGTTTGATTTCCCCAGCGTACTTATTCAGCCAACGTTCGACATTGACTTCTGATCCCAAACACCGCGACGTCGCACCTCTGCACTTGGTTTACCTAGTCAACTTTTTTGCGCCTGATCAGGTGGCGATTTGGGAAGAGCTCGCTCGACTGGTAAAGCAGATCACCATCTTGGTTTCCGTTGACATGGAAGGCAATCGGGATTGGAAGCCCGAACAATCTGATTTGGATGTGCGCAGGCAACGTACGTGGACAATAACGCGAACGATCAAGCACTCCACCGGCTACACCGACGTGAACTATGTCCACCTTCCATTGGATACCCGGTCGCAACTTCGCAAGCTTAAACCGGACGTTGTCGTTTCGGCCGAACTTGGCATGCGATCCTTGCTAGCTTCGCGATATTGCCGGCGCAGTAAGGCGAAGCACATCTTGGCTATCAGCACGTCCGAACATTTGGACGAAGTAGATGGCGGCTTGCGAACCCGGTTTCGTCGCTCGCTGCTTCGTCGCAGTGATCTTGTCACGTATCACGGGCCAAGCTGCAAACGCTTCTTAGAAAAGCTAGACGTGCCAGCGAAAAAACTACATCCTTTCGATTATGCCTGCGATCCTAACAAGCCATATCGTGGCGACATCGACGATTCTCTATCAGCCATCGATACTTTACGTCTTTTGTCCGTCGGTCAGCTCGTCGAACGAAAGGGAATGGTCTCGGCGCTGGAACGACTAAAGGTTTGGGCGAAACGAAACCCGACCCGCCACCTCATCTGGACGATCGCGGGATCGGGTCCGCTCGAACAAATTTTCAGGCAATCGGAGCTACCGCCCAACCTGTCGATCAAAATGACCGGGCACCTGGACCAAGGCGGCCTGCGCGACCAATATCAATCCAACGAGGTCCTATTCTTTCCAACGCTCGCGGACGAATGGGGCCTTGTTGTCGACGAAGCTCTGTTCTCGGGCATGGGAGTCATGGGCAGCATCTACGCCCAGGCTATCGAAACCCTCATCGTCGACGGCACGAATGGTTGGTCCTTTGATCCTCTGAACCCACAATCTCTTGACCATATGCTCGACGGTTGGTTCAACCTGAATCTTCAGCAGCGATATTCGCTCCGACAACGTGCTCGCGATACCGTCGTCAACCGCACTCCCAAAACCGCAGCCGATCAACTGATGTCGGCAATCGAAGTTGTCGCAGATTGAAATCGTGCAGAATCACATAAGGCGTTGAGATAGGAACCTGCTTCGTCCCTAGCAACGAAATGCGAATCTTCGCCGTCAACCGTTGAAGCTAAATCACGGCGCTTCGCCCTGTCAGACGCTCGTAGATCCGCCCGTCAATGCAGAGATTCGCAAGATTCCGCTCAAGCGATTCGTCAAGCATCCATCCCGTACGCTGGATGGCATAGCGTTGCTGTTGGCAGTGTTGCATTCCGGGAATTGCGTTGGCGACGGTCGCGAAACCGATGTTGCGACAGTATTCGCGCAACGATTCATTGAAGTGACGTCGCATCCCAAAGGGATACGAAAAATGTTGGACGGGACCATCCACTAGCAATTCCAATTCCTCTTTACAGCGCCGGATTTCCAATTCGGCTTCAGCTTGTGGTAACGCTGAAAGCTGAAGATGCGAGTGAGAATGAGCCCCAATCGAGTGCCCTCTTTTGGCGATTTCGCGAACTTCCGACTGCCCTAATAATTCACAGTCAACATCGTTGCGCAAATTCGACCTGTATTGAGATCGAACTTGATGATCATCTCGGTCTCGAAAGTAAAGAGTGTTTAGATAGACGGCGAACTTCACGTCCAGCTCATCCGCCAATTCCAGCAAATCGAAAGTGCTCTGGAAGTTGTCGTCGAGACTCAAAAATACGATCAACTCCCCTTCAGACTCTACAAATTCCAACGGGTCTCCGGTGAACCGGTAGCCTTCTTTGCGGAAATACTCGATGAACTGCCGAATGGAATCGAATTGATTTTCGTGAAGCTCATGGAAATAGATCCCTAGTTTGGAAGGAAGTTTTCCGGAAACAAACCTTTCGTGAAACCAACGGATCTTTTCCTGTAATATAGTCTTCCCAATTCTCATCGTTCGAGCCTTCTCTGATTCGCCGGACCAACCTAAATTACCAATCGACTTTTCAAACAAAAGTCTCGGAACCAGCGATGATCTACAAAATATACTCACCACCCCCTGAGAATTGAGCAATGCGAATCTTGATCGCACACAATTCCCACAAGATTGCGGGTGGGGAGCAACGAGTCTTTGAATCGGAAACGGCACAGCTTGAAAAGGCTGGTCATGAAGTTATCCGTTTCAATCCGCACAATGACGAAGTGGACGGGCTCAATGGACTAACGCTTGCTTCCAAAACGATCTGGAACCGTTCGAGTGCTCGCGATCTAACAAAACTTGTTCAAACGCACCGTCCTGACGTCGCTCACTTCCACAATATCGTTCCGCTGATTTCACCATCGGTCTTTTCGGTGGCGGCAAAGCATTCTGTTCCTATCGTCTGGACGCTGCACAACTATCGCTTGATTTGCCCAGGAATGCTTTTGCTTCGTGATTCGAAGCCGTGCGAACTCTGTGTGTCGCGATCAGTAAAGACGCCAGCCGTGATCCATAAGTGCTATCGCAATAGCCGAACCGCGACTAGCGCGGTGACGACGATGCTGACTGTTCACCAGATGATTGGCACTTGGGATCATATTGCTTGCTTTGTCGCGCCGAGCAATTTTGCCAAAGAAAAGTTTGTTCAAGGAGGACTGCCGCGCGACAGGATCGTTACCAAAAGCAACTTCGTGCCGGGCAATCCTCAAACAGGATCAGGTGACGGCAATTTCTTCCTTTACGTTGGACGACTGTCTGAAGAAAAAGGAGTGAACAGCCTGCTTGAAACTTGGCAAAAGCATCGCATCCAAGAAAGACTCATCATTGCAGGTGAAGGACCACTCGAAACCGACGTCCGCCATGCATGTGATAACAACGCGAACATCGAATTCGTAGGCCGGCAGAGTTCAGCGGAAGTTCAGCGACTCATGAGCGCCGCCACCGCTACGATCGTTCCATCGGTGTGTTATGAAACGTTCGGTCTAGTCGCAGCCGAATCGTTTGCAGTCGGGACACCGGTTCTGGCATCCAACCTAGGAGCGTTGGCTGAACTCATTCGTCCCGGTGAGAATGGCTTCACCTTCCAGCCTGGCAATCCTGATTCGCTAGCAGCGGCGATTGATCAAATCAAAACCAGCAATCCCGATGAACTACGAATGAACGCTCGACAAAGCTACGAAGACAAGTACACCGAAGAACGTAGTCTCGCGGGCTTGTTAGAAATCTATCAACGAGTCCGAGGTATCGAATCGAGTTCGTCCACTTTTGGCCCGACCGTCGCTAGCGTCTGAACTTAGACGCCTTCAACCTGACTGTTCTGCGATTGCTGATACACATCGGCATAGACGATGGCAGATAGCCAAATCAAGCAAACCACTTGTCCGGACAAGGCCGCCGCAGCGATCGAGAGCGTTCCCATGCTGGGAAACAACAACCACGTTGTCGCCATCATCACCAACATCGCAAACCCTCGAGCCTTGATGGGCGCAAGTGGACGACCACGGCCTTTCAAATAGCTATCGAGTCCTTGCAGTACGCCTTTGATCGCAGAGACCGGTGCCAACCATAACGCAAAAATGATCGCGGGTTGAAAGTCTTGGCCGTACAGGATTAGCACAAGCGGGCCAATCACCAGCATGAACATGATCGTGGTCACCGCTTGGATCGCGATCGAAGTCCCTAGAATTCGATGGACGTCGCTTGTCTTGAGCTGCCGGTCCGTGTTTGCTCCCGCATTGAATAAAAACAAGCCCAAAGTATTGGGAATGACCGTTAAGGGGTAAACCGCGGGAACCATGGAAGCGTAAAAACCCTGCTCAATGAATGGCGCCAACCACATCACAAGCAGCAAATCCAGTCGTTCAAACAGGTCCGTTACCAACATCGACAACCCGTAGGGCCTGCTTTCCAACAATAACTTCTTGGTCCGCAATTCACGTTGACCACGAATCGGATGGGGAACTCCGATGATGCACGTGCCCATTGAAATGAGCGATGCGACCACCATCAAGATGCCCGCCGTCATCACGCCCACATCGGTGACTAAAGCAGCGATCAACAATAACAACGGAAAAGCAGCGGCGGCAATGAATCGTCTAGTGTTATATTTCGAGAACTCACCACTGCCACGATCTACGGCT
This sequence comes from Rubripirellula amarantea, assembly GCF_007859865.1. NCBI lineage: Bacteria > Pseudomonadati > Planctomycetota > Planctomycetia > Pirellulales > Pirellulaceae > Rubripirellula > Rubripirellula amarantea. Next base: position 1,023,160 of record NZ_SJPI01000001.1, read on the forward strand.
GTCATGATCAGCATCACGTGCTGACCAATCAGGCTGAGCGAACAGATCATTGCGATGGGCCAGAGTCCTTGTTTCGATTCAGGCAACGCGACCAAGTTCAGGACGATGACGATGGTTGTGGTGACGATCCCCGTGGTTATTCCCAACCAAAGGGCGCTGCGTCGAAGTCGATTCTGCGACTCTGAATGGCTCTTCGTTTCCTCCGCTGCAGCGTAGCGACAGATCACTTCTAAGCCACCCATCAAGCCAACGTACAAGAGCATCTGTACGTACAATACGGCCGTCGCATACTCGCCTCGCCCTTCTGGTCCCAGCAAACGCACCAGCAGGATGCCCTGGCCGAGTTGCACTGCGACCATGGCAAATGCGAATCCAACCGTCCAAAGAAACTGCCCCTTGGTCGACTTTGGCTTCTCCGGGATAACAGAATCATCCAACGGCACGGCCTCAGCCGCTTCCAAAACGGCGGCTGAAACGGAATCGGTCGTGGATGAGGTAGGCGTCATACCCCGGCGAGTATAATCCGCCGCCCCGGCATCCTTAAACCTTGCTAGATCGGAAGTTGGTCGAAAAGACAATTTCAACCCGTCCAATCGCGGCAGCCACGACCATCAGTCGATCTCTTTGAGTACACGGACCTCGGGACCGGACGTGAATCGGTAGACCTGCCAGCTACCGACACCTAACAACGCAAGCGTCAGAATGACGGCAACCAGCAATCTGCCACGGTCCCCGTCGGTGCCCGCGGCGAACCATTGGCTTGGCCCCGACCAAAGCCGTAGATTTGGCAAGCCGACCGACCAAGTTCTCTGACGGCTACGCTTCCCCACGTCACGTGGCGAAGACGTTTCCCGCTTCGGTGCATTCTTCGGTTTGGCAGCCGCAGCCTGGTTCACCCGGTTTGGATCGGGTTCGCCAATCTCAACTTGCCGCGATGCCTGGGGCAAATCCTCGACGCCGTTCGAGACCACCGTCTCCGCAAGACTGTCCTCTGAATCCGAACCAGAGTTCTTGCTACGGATCTCTCGATATCGCTGTTCCTGATCTTCTTCGTCGGCGGATGCCAAGAAATTCGCGACGTCGAAAGTCTTCCAGGCATCGCCGCTCAACATTGTTTCACTGGTCGATGGTTCATCTTCGACAGCATCCAGTTCACTCACCTGGAGCTTGAAACAAATCTTACCGAACTTCAGCAAGTCGCCATCATCGATGTCGACCCACGTCTTCGGCAGGATTCGTTCGCCATTGACTTGCGTTCCGCTTGTGCTTTCCAGGTCGAGTAATCGCACGGATTGGCCTGAGTGGTGCACGATGCAATGGCGACGACTAACGGACCGACTCTTGGGCCGAATCTGGCACTCGCGGTCCCGACCGATCATGTAGTAGCCGACCATCAAGGGCGCTTCCGTCCCAGCGCGGCTTCCCGTAGCCAAGATCAACTTAGCTGCGATCATGCAGGGAGTCGTTAAACGGAGCAAGCGAAGCATTCCTTGATCTTCGTAGATCAATCATGAGGATTGGTTGATCACAACAACGCTTTTGCCATCTTCGGTCGCCTTGATCTTGGGCTGCCGTAGTGGCAATGGTTGAGTGAAAGAATGAATTCCTATGCCGATGACAGCCACCAACGCTAACACAGCAAAAGCGAGTCCTACTCCAAGCAGGACCAACTGATTTGAATCGCTCGCCCGTCCAGAGGTTGTCATCACTGACCCTTTGGCACCTGAACTTGCTTGGACCGGCGCGGACTTGAATGTGGCGATGGCATCGGTTGAACGATTACCTCCGGATCCCGAGATCCCCAGCACACCGGAGCCGCTAGTGGATGCGACCGGCAACGCTGGCAGATCACCAAAATCGAACTCTTCGATCCCCTGCCCCAAATTAATTTCGCCATCCGCCGAAAGCGATGAATCTTCGAGGGTTGCCTGATAGATCCGCTCGTCGATTGAAGTATCGCTCGCCGGTTGAACGTGCCAAATCGACATCGCCGGCTTTTCATTTGTGCCAGCACCCATTCGACGCAACTGCACCAACAACTCCGTAGCCGATTTGGGTCGATCGCTTGGACGCTTCGCCATCATTCGATTGAACAGGTCCGCCAAACCAGCGGGACAATCGTCGCGATAGACTCGCAGATCCGGCACTTCAGCCGTCTGATGCTTTGCTAATCTTTGCCGCACCGAATCCGCAACAAATGGTGGTCGGCCCGTTAACAAGTAGAACAAGGTGCAGCCGAGCGAGTAGATGTCCGCTCGAGCATCGATGTTTTGGCTATTGATCGCTTGTTCGGGAGCCACAAAGTCCGCCGTGCCCATCAATCGATGGTTATCTTGGTGGCCCAACTCCGACAGTCCGATTCGAGCCAACCCCAAGTCGCTGACCTTTAAAACCCCGTCCGTTCGAAGCAACAAATTAGCTGGCTTGATGTCGCGGTGAATGATGCCTCGTTCGTGTGCATGAGCGAGTCCTTCACAAGCTTGATTGAGTACGTCCAACGCTTCTGCTGTCGACATCACTCCATCGCGTTGGACAAGATGTTGCAAGTCAATCCCGTCGATATACTCCATGACGATGTAGTGACGACCGCCGGCTTGCGCAAAGTCGTAGGCTCGCACAATGTTGGGATGGTCCAACTGGGCACAGGCTCGAGCTTCTTCTTTGAACCGATCGAGACGCCGAGCGTTGTCCGTGGCTTCGGGTGGCAAAATCTTTAGTGCCATTTGACGCTTCATCACTTGATGTTCGCCGAGGTACACCATCCCCATTCCACCTTTGCCAATCGGACGAAGCAACCGGTAACTGCCCAGGTAGAATCCTTTGCTTCGTCCCACCAGCAACTTGCCCGCTTGCCACTTCGTTAAGATTCCCGCATTCATCAACCCATTCGCCAAACGCTCGGGTGTAAAATGCGGACTATCAGCCATCAACGAAACCACGACCTTCTTAAGGTCATCTAGTTCCACCAATCCAGCAGCGAGCGAACGTTTCACGAAACCGCGAGTCGCATCGTCGAGTACCGGCTTGATCGCTTCCGAGCTAATCATCTTGGCCTTAGGAATATCACGCTTGTGAGAGTTAGAAAACAAACGGCTCGCGAACGGCGCCGTATTCTAAACATCGGCATCCCACCAAGTCATTGGCGTTCATTTCAATCTGCGCATAGCATAAGCGTGCAAAACCGAATCTAAAGATGAAGATTCGATTAGGATTTCGGCAAGCTCGCTTCATAATCGACTCGTAGCAAAAACAAGCCTTGTGGCGGAGCGGTTTCACCCGCCTTGGTGCGATCTTGATTCGTGATCAATTGCGTCACCCAATCCGGTGATCGACGACCGCGTCCGACCTGCACCAGCGTTCCAACGATGCTGCGCACCATATTGTAAAGAAAGCCATCGGCTTCGACTTCGATGTCGATGCGAAGTTGCGATCGACCACGCCCATCGACGAAACCACCGCTCGCGAAACCACCGCTGGCAAGCTCGGGGTTCGAAACCTCGGTGTCAGTTCGAATGATCACGTCGCAAGCACGAACGTCGCGAACCGTGCTCTTTCGATCGGCACCCGTAGTTTGGAAACATGCAAAGTCTTGCTTACCGACGACAAGTTCAGCAGCCGCTCGCATGGCTTCGATGCTGAGTTCATATTGCATGTGCCACACGTAGCGATGTTGGAAAGGATTTCGCAATCCACCGACTTGCAATTGATATCGATAGCGTTTCCCCACTGCATCGCGTATCGCATGAAAAGGACCTAGCATCTCAACCACGTTGTGAACCAGGATGCTATCGGGGAGATGCCGGTTCATTCCTCGCATCAAGTCGTTCGCCGAGTGCTTCCAATCAGCGAACTCTACGCTTGCCACTTGCGCGATCGCGTGAACACCTGCATCCGTTCGTCCACTTCCAATCACGCGAATGCTCTCGCCGGTCACCTTGCGAACCGCCTTTTCAAGTAACGCTTGAATACTTCGCCCAGAAGGTTGCACCTGCCAACCAACGAAATCTGTTCCGTCGTAAGCGATGGTCAACTGAAAAAAACGCGGCATGGCTGAGCAATATTGGGTGGTTCGAAATCACAGCCTGACATCTTAGCCACCAATTGCAACGTGCCGCAGCCGACTAGCATCGCAAGAAATGTGATGCCGGTCGAAAAAAGCTTGACACGCCCGACCTACCTGGTGTATCACATAACTAACACACCAAACAAAGTCCTCTCTTTCGAGCGCGACCATGTTCTTGTCCATCAATGTTCACAGCGATGTGCCGATCTATGCTCAGATCGCTCGTCAGATGAAGTTTGCCATCGCCGCTGGAACCCTAACCCCGGGCCAACTTGTGCCCAGCGCACGGGCGATGAGCGGGCAGTTGACCATCAACCCCAATACTGTTGTTAAAGCATTCTCGATGCTGCAAAGCGATGGCGTGATCGAACCGCTGCGAGGACGCGGCATGGTGGTCAGCCGCGGTGCCGTTGCGATTTGCCGCCGGGATCGCGATTCCGAGCTAGGCCAACGTATCGGTGAAGTGATCACTGAAGCATGGAATGCGGGCTTGGACCAATCCAAGATCCAACAACTCATCGACAAACACTTGGCAAAGCTTGCCAAGATTCAACCCGCCGTTGAACGAACATCTGCTACCGGCGATTGAAGCACTCTTCTTCTCTTGCCCCTAACCCAATGAGAGCCCCCATGCCGCCTTCTGAGCCCAACAAATCGGCGATCAATGATTCGGTGATCAAGGTCAACGACGTACACATGCACTTCCGCAGAACTAGCGCATTGCAAGGCGTCAACCTGACCATTGAGCAAGGGACCGTCTTTGCGCTTCTGGGAGAAAATGGAGCGGGGAAAACAACTTTGATTCGGATCCTAACCGGTTTTCAGATGCCAACCTCGGGAAGCGTGACCGTTTGCGGACTCCATCCGGCCGAGAAGCCCGATGCCGTGAGGCGACAAATCGGCTACGTCTCGGATGCGCCCTCGCTCTACCCTTGGATGACAGTCGACCAAATCGGCGGTTTCGCAGCATCCCTTTATGACCAAGACTTCTTGCCTCGCTTTCGAAGCTCCATCGCCGACTATGCGATTGACGCTCATCAAAAGATCAAACACCTCAGCAAGGGCCAACGTGCAAAAGTAGCGCTGTCACTGGCGCTTGCGCATGATCCTTCATTGCTGATTCTCGATGAACCGACATCGGGACTGGACCCCAAGGTGCGCAAAAGCTTTCTCGAAAGCATGATCGACCGTGCTGCCACTGGCCAAACGGTTTTCTTATCGAGTCACCAAATCTCAGAAGTCGAGCGTGTAGCGGATCGCGTTGCGATTCTGCATCACGGCAAGATCGTGCTTGACGGAACATTGGAAGACATCCGGCAAAGCGTGTTTCATATTATCGTCGAAGTCGATGACCCGCTCCGTGCGTTACCCGCCCTGCCCTCCCCCGCGGTCACGTTGTCTGAAGAAACTCGTGGTCGAAGTCGGCAATGGCTCGTTCGAAACGTCGACTCCGCAATGATCAGCCACCTTCGATCGCGGGATGGAGTCACCCAAGTCCATCAGCGCACCGCAACGCTGGAAGAAACCTTTGTGGCGTACACATCGTCCGCGGGTGACCTGGGGAAACCGCCGGCACCTCCCAATGACGACGACGGCCACGATCCAAACCAACCTGACGATCCGAATGCTCCTTTGACCAGCAAACGTACGCACGAGGTGGTCTCATGAACTCGCAAGCCACCCTACGATGGCTGATTTGGAAAGAAAACCGGCTCGTACTACCGCTGTTTTATTCGCTGATTGCGATCGTGATTTTGATCGCAGTGGCTACCGCCTTGATGCCGGTTCAAAAACTAGGTTGGGGCCCGTCGAACCATCAGGGTGCATACTTGCTGCTGTTGTTCCCAACGTTTTTGGCCACGGGACTAGGTCTCGTGCTAGTCGGGCAAGAACGCGAACAAGGCACCATCACCTGGCTTCAAACCCTCCCATTACCTCCCCAACAACTGATCGGCCTGAAGCTACTCGTTGCGTTTGGCTGGCTCATCGGTGCTTGGGGAATTGCCTTGTTGATAGGGAATGTTACCGCGATCAGTTTCACTTCGATTTCACCCTCAGTGTCCGTCAACGACGCTCACCTAATTCCTTTGAGCTTTCCTTTTTGGATTGTGCAAAGTGTGGTGGTGTTACTCGCTGGATTCTATGCGTCTTGGAAATTACGGGCCGCGGTTAGCACCATCGCATTGATGGCAGCAATCGTGTTAGTCCCGCTTGCGGCAAACTTCGGCTTTCACATGCTAAACAACGCACGTGATTCGCGATGGCTTTCAAACTCTCAGGTTTTCTACAGCATCTTTGCGACCTACCTGCTGATGATACCTATCCTGGCGTGGTTGACGCGAAGGGCTGCGCTGCGATCCCTGCTACCAAGGCGTGCTCCGACCATCGCCGAACTGACCGGGCCCAATCCATTTGATCCGGCGATGGCCTTGGTCGACTTAGCAATCGATTCGCCTCGAACTCGCGTTTTTGATTCAGCATGGATTGCGTTGATTTGGCAGACACTCGTTTCAAGCAAATGGCAACTTGCGTTGTCATCGTTGCTGATGACAGTGGGCGTCATCATGCCAATCCTAGAGAACTACGTTGGGCACTATTCGGTGCTGCAACCAGTGCTGTTATTCGCTTCTCCAATGTTCATCGTGGTCGGAGCCACATGGGGTGGCGTTCTTGTTTTCCAAGGTGATGGGTCCCACAACTTCATACGATTCTTGGCCGAACGTGGCTACAACCCAAGACACATCTGGCTCGCACGCCATGTTGCAATTCTGTCCATCTTGGCATCGTTCGTTCTGATTTACCTTGCCATCAGCTCCTTGTGGTTGAGCCAACGCATAGACCTGCTCAAGACAGACCTGCTTTTGATATCGCCGCTCACGTTGATCCTGATCGGCGGAATCTCGTTCGCGGCGGGAGCATGGACAAGTCAATTGCTTCGAGAACCGGTGATGGCGTACCTGATCAGCCCGATTGTGGCGTCGATGTTGCTTGGCTGGCTGTTGTACTGCGTCACCCAGGCAATGGCGCCCTTGTTATTGGCTTCATTAGTTGGCCTATCCTTTCCCTCGTTGGCAACTCTGTTCATGGCGCGACGCTTTGCCAACGGCACCGATCGTCCGCTTAGTTTCTTGTTGGGGCTAGCGACAACGGTTCTGATCTTCTTGCTACCGCTTGTTCCTGCGATCCGTTACGTCCAGAGCATTCCAAAACTCGATCACACGACTCGGACTGCCATGATCAGGGAACTCCGAGACATTGATGTGCGGCAAGATCATGTCGAACTCCGACTCGTACCGACGACAAGCGAACCCACGATTTCGTCTCAAGGAATTGATCAAGAATGGGTGGCACAGCAGCTCAACGAAATCAGCACTCGATCTCATTCGCCCACTGCATGGATCGAAGGACTTAGTCAGGTTCGCGAGGAGCCTAACCGTCCTGCCAAACCGCAGTCAAACCAATCACTGCATCGGTTCTACGACGCTTTGGAACTAGCGAGACTGCGATTCTTAGCTTCAACAGAAGACGACGATGCTGCCAACATGCAATTCGAACAGTGGATAGATGCGGCGGCGACCATGGCGGCTGCAATGCGTCAATCGACGCTTTGGCGTGTGCAAGACTCGGCCGACGTGCTCGAAATTTGGCTGGCCGATGTGCTCGGCGATTCCGACATCACCGAGCGAATTGACGAAGAAGCAGTTCAATCCACTCTCAAGAAACTGCCTACGATCACGCAGCGAAACGCGATGAGAAGAAACGCTGTTTTGGCTTCTTGGTGGCGATCGGAATCTAGGGATACACGTTACTATTCGTTCCCCTACGACAGCGGCCTGGAGTTCACTCCCCCTGCCCTGACACCTTGGACGCAAAGACGTCGTGCGGATTCAATTGTCGCCGCAAGCTTGTTGCTATTGCAGACCCCCAAAACCGACAAGACCACCCCAAACGATGCTCGGCGAAAACTTCATCAGCTTCTTTCTCATCCGGCCGTGACGTTTGAAGATGGGGTGTACGGCAAGCATGGACGCACGAGTGCCACGGTCGAGATAATCGGATCCTTTAACCATCACATAGCAAGGTACTGGGGAATGGCCTGGGAACAAAGAATCGAGAGCTTGAAGGAGGACCATCATGCCAACTAAAGAAATCCGATTGGGAAAAACCTTTCAAGTCGTCGTCTTTACCCCGTTCGTGTTGTTGCTGGTCTGCACAGCGTACGCCGACTTCGTGTGGAACCGCACGCAAACTCAGATGACTCGGATGATGGAGACCGAACTGGAAATGTCAATGGAAGATCTTCCATTCATTCCACTAAGGCACCGTACCGAATCGAATAGCCAGTCAGAGTTCCAACGTTTGATAGATGCCGCAAGCGGACTTAACCGAGAATACAACGAACTATTTCTTGCCGTTGCGGGAGAACAATACAGCGTCGTGCCACCCGGCGAAGAATCAGCGCTGGCTCCATTGATCACGCAATACACCAAGGACGCGGCGCCGATCATCGAACGAGTAATCCAATTGCGAACCACAATCGATGACCGCAGTTCCATCAACGCTCTTGGCTACGTACCTCAAGACAGTGAATTCTACCACCTTAGCAGGGTATTCTCGTTTGCATTCAGGGACGCCTTCCACAAAGGCAACACCGAACTCGCCTTCCACATGCTTGAGCAATGGAAGTGGATCACGCGTCTGCCTGGCGACGATGCTACCGAGCTCGAATACTACATCCGCCTTTCTGCTGTTAGTAAATTTCATCATCTGGTACTGAACTCGCTCCAGTTTGACCAGTGGAACGATGAACAACTGGCCGAGATGGCGAATTGGATGAAACCTCGCTCGGAATGGCAGAAAGCAAGGCAACGGGCAACGGAGTTCGAAATCGCGAATGCTCAGCGTGCCTATTCGGATACGCTTCCAAGCCTAAGTTGGGGTGAGCCATACCCATTTCCCGTCGCGCCGTCTGAACGGCATCAGTGGACGCCGGTTTTCTTCAACGACGATACCTATCGTGATCCGCGCGACGCAGCGGGCCATACGCAAATACGCCAAGCAACGCGGTTCTTCACCGCAGATCGATGGTTGAGCATTCCACTGATGGACGAAAACCCCTGGAGCAACATTGCGTGGCGATACCCTGACGCCTGGGAAAACGAACGGATGTTCACACCCGATCGACAGCAAGAGACCATCGCCAAAGCGATTAGCCTGCGGCAACACTATCGTCAAACCGAAACTTGGCTCAACAAATTACCAACGGTCGAGGACCTGTAATCGGACCGCGAAAGTCGTCATAAAATCGTGCCGTGTTCAACCGCGCCTTGCGATTGAAATGAAAACGGCCACGCCAGTAGTGCCGACTTAAATGTCGACCGTAGCTCGAAGCTTGCCTATGAAGCGGCAGCAGCTTGCTTGATGAGCAATTCGGCGATTTGGACGGCATTGGTCGCAGCACCCTTGCGAAGGTTGTCGCTGACACACCAAAACGAGATGCCGTTCGGGCTACTGATATCCTTGCGAATACGACCGACGAAGACATCGTCTTTCCCATCGCAATCCAACGGCATCGGATATTTTTTACCGCTCAGGTCATCGATAACGGTGACCCCTTCGGCAGCCTCAAACAACTCACGAGCGTCTGAAGCCGAAAGTGGGCGTTCGGTTTCGACCAAAATCGACTCGCTGTGACCGATCGCAACGGGCACGCGCACGCAAGTCGGACATACCTGAATTTCTTCATCGCCCATGATCTTGCGAGTCTCGTACACCATCTTCATCTCTTCGCTGGTGTAACCCTCATGCTTTTCGGACCCGATTTGTGGGATCAAGTTGAACCCGATCGGATGAGAAAATGTCTTGGGTGAATGTTTCTGGCCAGCCAAGGATTGTCGGATACTGTCCTTGAGCTCTTCGTTCCCAGCCAAGCCAGCACCGCTAGTTGCTTGATAAGTGCTTACGACCACTCGACGAACACGAGCCGCTTTATGCAGAGGTGCCAACGCGACGACCATCTGAGTAGTGCTGCAATTGGGGCTAGCGATGATGCCCCTGTGATTCGCCGTCGCTTCGGGGTTTACTTCCGGAACGATCAGGGGAACCGATGGATCCATGCGCCAATAACCGCTTTCGTCCACGACAATGGCACCGGCTTCCACCGCCCAAGGTGCGAACTCAGCCGACACCTCATCGGGAGTGCTAGCGATAACAAGATCGATATTCTTGAACGCATTGGGCTCAAGCAGTTCGACTTTTATCGTTTCGCCGTTGAATCGAACTTCCTTGCCCACCGAGCGCTGGGAGGCGAGCAGTTTGAGTCGCTTCATCGGAAACTGACGCGAGGCCAATTGCTCGAGAACGATTCGTCCAACGGCGCCGGTAGCGCCAACGAGTGCAACAGTTTCGTACACGGTGATTTCTAAAGTCTAAAGGTAGTGGGGGGAAAGTGGTGACAGACGGCTGGATTAGTTGTCTAGCTCTTTAATAGCGTCGGGAAGGCTCGGATCAACGATCCCAAGCCCACCGCGACCGCCTTGAATACGCGACTCGACGTCACCGATGACATCTTCGGCACTGGCTTCCCAGAACTTCGTAATCAGCTCGTCATCAAGTGGTTTGTACGATCGGAACAAACGAAAGCCAACCCCGCGTGCAGGATCGCTGGTGAACCACCAAGGACTGCGTGGGAAATTCGGGTCTTCTTCTTTCCAAGCCTCGTCGTCGGAAGCAAGACGAGCGGCGCAGCGGAGGTCTTCGACATCACTTTCCCAACTGCCGCCACGGACAACACATTCGCTGCCGATTTCGGGCCACTTTACCACATCAATGGCATTGATCGGTTCGCGTTGCTTGTACTCGCTGTAGTCTTCGGTGTGTTGGTTAACCGTCCATTCAAACACGTTGCCTAACATGTCTTGAAGCCCAAAGGGATTTTCAGCGAGTGTACCGACGGGCGATTGGCCTTCGTCCGGCGTGTTGTCAAAGTACCAAGCGTGATCCTCGGCAGCCGCTTCGTCGTCGCCCCAATAGAAAGGAGTCTGCGTGCCCCCTCGAGCAGCGTATTCCCATTCGGCCTCGGTCGGCAAGCGATACTGCTGGCCCGTTACGCGGCTGAGCCACTTGCTGAATTGTTGAGCCGAGTACTGAGTCATAGTGACAGCGGCTTGCTCTGGTTCGTGACCAAATTCCCAAGTAAAGGTCGAATCGTACAATTCAGTCGGAGCCGTGATGGCGTCCGCTTTATTGTCGTCCGTCACACTGCGGATTCCTTGCGATTCAAATTCTTTGAAAATCTTGTATAGGTTCATGTATTCGTCGTACTGAGCCCAATTGATCTCTGTCTTGGCGACCCACATTGGATCGACGTTAACCTTGACCTGAGGTCCCTCGTCTTCGCGGCGTCCTTCTTCGTCCTCGGGACTACCCATCAAAAAGCTGCCGCCGGGAACGGGGATCATCTCGAACGTCAAATCGGTTCCTGGAATCTTCTCGGTGTACGGAACCATGAAACCGCCATCGACTTCAACGGAAGGACCGTCCGCGGGTTTCGTTTCAGAGATCCCAACGGTTGCGGTGGGCGCGTCGGCCCAGGTCGGACTCAGTCCGGCCATCGCAACGAAGAAGCAGGCAAAATTTCGATTCAAACGCATGACTTTTATCTCAAGCGGAGGGTAAAAAACGAGGTTCAGGGACAGCCGGTTGCGGCCGTCGGGACATTCGAGCCGAAAGCACCCGAATGCTGGGGTAGATCATGACGATCAACCACAATAGTGTCGATGGTGAGGCGAAGGTGTCGAGGACGGTGTCTTCAAAAATCCCGGAAACAAGTACATAAACCGAGATGGCTCGCACCAGAGGTTCGTCGCTGATGAGTCCAAAAAAGAAATTCCAGGCCACCAAACACATCGTCAATAAGCCAGCCAGGATGCCGCCGGAGATCATCGCGTGCAGCAGTAGATTATGCGGATGCAGCGAAAACTCTTTCATCATGAAGGGTGCACTGTTGAGGCCGTAACCGGTCAACGGACGCTCCGAAATGAGTCGAACGGCTTCCGCCCAAATGGCGGTTCGCCCGGTCGCCGACGTTAATTCAGATACCTCACCTGTCTTAGTCGTCATCGAAATCAGCGAATCCCCCAGCACTCCACCGCCGGTAACAAGCTCAGTCGCCACGATGGTGATGGTCGCCAATGCGATCAGGCTACCCGCGAGCACTAACCCGTTTCGGGTAAAAATCTTATCTAGCAACAGGAACCCCGCGGCCGCTAATCCGGCCACACACGCCGTCCGACTGAACGTCGCGAGCATCGTCATCAACGCAACAACGATAATTCCAATTAGCACGCTGCGACCCAACGGGAATCGCGGCGTCAGGTCGGCGCTCCGAAGCATCGACAGGGACAAGACGCCAGCCAACACGCCGGTGCGAGCAATCGAATTCGGGTGCCCTAGTCCGCCCATTCGGCGAGCAATGTGGTTGCCCAAAAGCTCTTCTTCGAAGATACCGGACTGAGGAAATCCTAAGTACAGCACCCAGTTGATCATCAAGTTCGCGACCAGGGCCAAAAGACAGATCAATACAATTCGTCGGAGTCCCAGAACCGTCAAGACAGTGGGGACAAACATCACGTAACCAAAGTTCACTAGCGACGCGACACGCGATACGGTCTTGGCTTCTTCAAGAGCCACTGCCGACGACAAAATCAGAACGCCAGCGAGCGCGACGATGATGCATCCCGGAACGCTAGCGAGCGATTGACGCACTTGAGCACTCATCAGGACGCCTATCGCCCCTAATCCGGAACACGCCGCTGCGACGATCAGCTTTACAACGACTTGCCAATCGAGCCCGACATGATCTTCGCCATTGGTGTAGCCATAGTTGAAGTCAATGGTGTTAACGAAACACGCCAAGCCCAATGCAAGAGTGCAAAGCAAGGGAAAGGCTTGCACGCCACTGACCGCCCCGCCACGCATGCCCGCCGGTCCCTCGAGATCGACTCGCGGCGCTACGGAATCTTCCGCAGAAAGCGGTGGCGGCAGGGGAGCAACAGAATCCACGAAACATTGGGGATGAGAGGAATTACGAAAAAAGCTCGCGATCATTCGACACGAAACAGGCATCGGATTGTCGCATCGTAATTCCCAGAAGGAAATATGCGAAAGGTGATACGAAACCCCGGCGGGGATATCACCGCAGGTTCAACGAATCGGGCCGAGCATCAAGAACAATCGGAACATTCATCATTTTACCGTCCCGCCAGATCCGCAGCTCGATTTTTTCGCCGGGGCCAGACTGACCGATCATTTGCATTAAATGGGAGGTCTCGCGAACCGGTGTCTGATCTACCTCGATGATAATATCGCCTACCTGAATTCCAGCCCGTGCAGCCGGGGCCTTGTCGTCTGGCAAATACTGCACTGCGGCACCTCGCATGCGAGGATCATTGCCCACCAATAGGTCATCTGAAACCTTTCCCAGTGAAACTCCGAGCCATCCTCGGTCAACGCGTCCATTCGTTTTGATTCTCTCGTAGACCTTTCTGGCTACGTTGCTGGGCACGGAAAAGCTAACCCCTTGGTACGTATCACCCACGATCGCCGTATTGATGCCGATCAGGGTCCCTCGAGCATCAACCAGTGGGCCTCCGCTGTTGCCAGGGTTCACAGCCACGTCGCTTTGCATGAAGTCCTGCCATTCCGTGCTTGCGCGGACCTTGCGGTGTTTTCCGCTAAGGATTCCGAACGTCACCGTACGATCAAGACCAAACGGACTGCCCACCGCCCACACCGGCGAACCGACGCGGCAACGATCGCTATCACCCCAAAGAATCGGAATGAGTCCCGACGCATCGACCTTCAATACGGCTAGGTCCGTTAGCGAATCGGTTCCCACCACCACGGCCGGTAATCGACGACCATCGCTAAGCGTCACCGTGATGTCTTCTCCTTCGGAAATGACGTGACGATTCGTCACCATGTATCCATCAGAATCCACCACCACTCCACTGCCCTGGTCCGACGACGGCAACAAGCGGTTGGCGATTGAGGCGTCCATGTCCAATTGCGTCATGGGCAACCGACGTTGGACATCAATGTGCACGACACTCGGACCGACTGCGGCGGTAACCATCTCATAGGCATCGCTGAGCGATTCTAGTGAGACATTTCGTAGGCCGTCCGTTCCAGCCTCGTACTCAGCACGCAATTCCCCGCGATGCCAACCGTATCGGATCTCTTCGACGATATGAGGAACGACAAATCTAGCAGCCAACAACATGACCGCCATCGTCGCCAACATTCCCACGCTTTGCAGGATGGGATCCGTTCGCCGCGTATGCACCGATGATGTCGACGGAGCTTGAGGACGCACCGGTTTCGACACCACGGGAATCGGGATCGACCTCGGCTGAAGCACTTCCGGAGGCGAGGTCAACGATCCGCTAGGCAGGGTCGTCGCAGTTTGCTCTACATGAGGCGTCTGAATTGGTTGCCCGGTCGCAGGATCAATTCGGTGCAGGCTGATTTGATAAACACCTGGGACCTGCCGATCGTTTCCTGCTTGCGGCGGCACGTCGCCTGACCCGGACTTTGAATCCCATGTCGGACGATTCCCCAGCCTTAGCTCTTCTCCAGAGGTGGGATCTTCTCGCATGGTGAATGGTCCTAAGAATGAATTGGCAACTCTTTCGGCAACCGCTCCATTGTAGCGCCTGAGCACCCTTTTCGCTCCGATTTTCTTAGGAAAGTCAAGCAAGAAGGCCCGAGTTAACCCGTAAAACCGGTGACACTAAAAACCTTTGCTACGAAATTAGCGGTCATTTCTTACGATCGAGACCATAGGACAAACGGACATGGCCCGCGAAGTCAAAGACTTACGAAAGACTTACTGACGTCCACTTCTGCAAGTATTACGATCAGCAAGTATCTTGTAGGCTGCCGTTTTCAAGCTCGATGGGTGATTCTAAGTGTTTCTCCCCAATCGCCCCTTTCTCCCCATTCCCACGTTGCGAAAATCTCGCTCATGACCCATTCCACGCGAGACTCCATTTACGATGCCATCGCTTCGATTCGTTTGATCGATCCGCACACCCATATCAATCCCCACAATCCAGCCTCTAGCACGCTGGCGGATCTGCTGGGGTACCACTACTACACCGAACTGGCACATTCGGCGGGGATGCCGAAGAACCAGATTGAAGAGCCTGGGATCTCTCCGCGAGAACTCGTTCACCGGCTTGTTAAGAACCTTGGCCCGCTCGAGAACACGGCTCAGTACCGTTGGCTGGTTGAAATCTGCCGAATGTTTTTTGGCTTCGAGGGACACCGCATCGACGAATCGAACTGGGAAGACCTTTTTGATCGTTCCGAGTCCATCATGGCGAGCGCGGACTGGCCTCAATCCGTGCTCGATCAAAGCAATGTCGAAGCCGTATTCTTAACCAATGAGTTTGACGACCCATTAAGCGGTTTTGACACCGACACCTACATTCCTTGCCTGCGCACCGACGACCTTGTCTTTCACCTCGCCAAGACTTCCGTCCGTGACCGACTAGCCGTGGCCAGCGGAATTGAATTGTCGGACGACCTGGGGACGCTGCGTCAGTCGTTACACCAACGTTTCGAGCACTTCGTCGCCAATGGTGCTCGCGCCTGCGCGATCTCGCTGCCTCCTAATTTCTGCCCACTGCCTGTGTCAGATGGACGAGCAAGCTCTGCACTTTCGCATGTCCTTCAAAATGGTGAACTCGCAGACGCATCTCACAAGGCCGCACTTGCGCGTCGTGTCTTCTGGACTTTGGCCGAACTATGCGATGAATTTGAACTGCCATTTGACTTGATGATCGGGGTGAACCGCGGTGTTTATCCAGGCGGTGTTTACCAAGGCCAAGACCTTTACGATTCACGTGTTTCGTTGACTCAATACCGCGAACTATTCAATGCCTTTCCCAACGTGAAATTCCCGATTTCGGTGTTGGCCAGCGTGACCAACCAAGAGCTTGTTAGTCACGCGTGGATTTTCCCCAACGTGATTACCAACGGGCACTGGTGGTATAGCAACACTCCATCGTTCATCACGCGAGACGCTCAAGCGAGGCTCGAAGCAGTTCCGCAAACCAAACAGATCGGCTACTACAGCGACGCCTACAAGCTCGAATTTGTATGGCCAAAATTTGATATGTACCGACGATGCTTGTCGGGAATCTTGCATGACCACTTCGTGGTTCAGTGCGGTTGGTCGGAAGAAGCCGCGATCGAATTAGGTCGCCGAATTCTTCGTGACAATGTCGACGAGATTTTCCCAAAACCAAACCGCACCCTGCTTGAAGACACGATCCACCTTGATGCCCCCGATGCTGAGGAGATTGCCGACGCACCTGCAACCCTGGCTGACATCGCCGGCATCGGCGCCACTGCTTCGTTGGCCGCCGGAGCGATTGGAATGGTGGAAGTCGACGCAGAACCAGCAGACGATGACGTTGACTCCTTCGCCACCATCGAGGAAACGAGTGTTGATTCGGGCAATGAAGAAACGATTGCGATGAGCACCGCAGAACTAGACAGTGCCGATCTGGATTTTGATCGTGCCGTCAGCGGGACACCTGAACCTGCTGCTACCGATAGTGAAGCCACTGCGTCCGAACTGACGTCGCCAATTGACGATGAGACTGACGACACCATCGACATAGAAGAAGTAAATAACGACTTAGAAATTGACCCGGTTCCTACACTCGACGAGGTCGAGTCGCTTGGCGTTGCCGATGTGGAATTGGCCGACGATGCAACGGAGGCCAAGAATTTGGATGCTGAATCCATCGAGTCGATGGTGAACGACGAGTCGTTAGATTTAGGTGACATGACTTCCGAGAGTGAGCCTGAAACAGAACCAGACAACACGTCAGGCGAAAGCAACATGGACTACCCAGGGAACATTGAAACCGTTGATCTTTCTGATCTCAACGAACCAACGGACGAGCCGAGCATTCAATTCCTGCGAAATGAAAAATCCTTCGCGCCCGATGAAGAATCGCTTCGTTTAAAACCGGACCCTTTGACAGGTGAGCTTACGTTCCCGACGTCGGACGAAGACAACTCACTCGACGACGATGACATGCTGCTGCACGACGATGATCTCGAAGTTCAATCCGACTTGGTCACTGAAGCATCTTCGCTTGACCTTGAAATCGATGACGACCCCATCATCGAGCTCACTGGCGACGAAGACGACGACGACCTAGTCATCGACTTCTTAGACCCAGAAAACGAAAAAGACGCCTAGCGATCAAACACAAAGCGTGATCGCTAATCGGCGAGTAAAGTTCGAACCAACGGACCACGAGGCTACGCTCAGCGAGCAAAGGACGTTAGGAGGCGGGAACGGCCTGCACGAACCAAGGCGTCAGCCCAGCGACGTACAGCTAGTTGTGCAATCGTGTCACTTAGAAGCTGACACCATTCTCACCATCGCAATCATCTCGATCTTGCATCTAGCGGGGTTGAGTAACGGAGTTCAAAAGTCTGTGCGACCTGCGATCCCCGAACACGCACTGAAATTGGTTTTCGCTGACCATCAGAATCTGCATCCGCAATTGCTTCTCTATCGTGCAATACAAAATTAAGTTTCTTAATCCCTGCACCAAGAGGTTCGGTCGCAAGAACGAGAGACGCCGGCCCATCGACGACCACAACGATCGGGTTTTCACTGGAGTCAGCACACCTCAAAAAACCTTTCGCTACCCAAGTGCCATCATCGCTGCTGCGAAGAAAACGTAAAGAAATTGGGTGAACCTGAAATGCATCTTTCCTACTCAGGCTGATGGGAACTGTCAGAAATCCTGACCTATACTCCGTCACGATGGAAAGATTTCCGATGTATGGGAAATCGGTCGCAGATTCAGGCCAGCCAAGTTGGCAATGAAGCGAACTAGCTTTCCAGTCCATTCTCGACTTCAAGACAAAGCCGGACGGAAACCCTTCGAGTTCGACATACGGATCAGAAAGCGATTCGACCGTGGCACTTGCCTGCTTGGCACCCAATACGATGGGGACCACAAAGGACACAGAATTGCTTCCAACCTCTTTAACAAGGTCGATGAACCGCGTTCCAAAGCCTAGATAGTCCTGCAACTCGATGTCGTACGAAATCACCCCTTCGAGAATATCGCCCGAAAGGATATTGAAACTTCCGCCTGGATGCTTAGTTTGCGGCTCGTTGGACAACTCTTGTTCGATAGTGAACTCTACCTTTTCACCCGGCTCTACCACTGCCCTTGTGGGTGAGACTTGCGTACAAGAACACGACTTGTCGATACGATCGAATCGAATGGTCTCTGATGTCCCATTCCTCAGCGATGCAACAAACCGAATCTTGCGATCTTCGCTATCGGACGAGACGCTAAGCTTTGCCATCACAGGCATGAGTGGGCTATTTCTAACCAAGGCACCACTGATAACGGGTGGCACGTTTTCTTCAGCCCAAAGCAGCCCGGGCAAGAACAACACCGGAAGGAAGAAAAGCAATGGACGCCTTAAAAGATAGAATCGCATTATGCTCTCGCCAGATTCTTTGCGTTGACTTCGGCGCTAAACTAACAGGAAAAAGCGAGGGGCAAGCAACCTCGCTGTAGATTTCGTAAAACAGCACTTCCACACGTCATACAGCGGCATTAAAGAGGCTGACGCAGGTAGCTCAATAAGTGGTAGAACGCTTGCGGTGTAAGATCACGTTCGATACCGGCTGGCATCAATGAAACGGTCATGGTTTTCATGGATTCGATATCTTCACGATTGATGGTTGTTACTTTCCCTTCGGCTGCAATTAGCCGGACGGATGCTTCGTCTTGAGACAACACGATGCCAACCGCAACGCGGCCATCGAGCGTTAGTATTTGGACCTGTCGGTAACGAGACTCGATCGCAGAGTTGGGATCAAAGATGGCAGTAAGTAAAAACTCGTTGTCTCGGTGAGCAACTGTGGCGAGGTCCGGTCCGACCTCGAAACCTTCACCGTTGAGTCGATGGCACGCGGCGCAAACACGACGGTAGACCGCCCTGCCCTGCTCGATGTCATTATTTTTGTCTGAACCATCACCCAATGAGCTTCGGTTTGCATTCGCGTCGGATATCGCTTTGCGATAGCTTGAAATCACCGCCGCGACGTCACTGTTATGCGAACCCAATAACCTCTCGGCACGAACGCGGATGCTTTTGTCCGGGTATCCGAGCAAGCGATCACGCTGATGTGACACGAGCACGTTAGCATCGAGTGATCCCGATTCCATTTCGGCCAGCAAGTGCCGAATGGACTCGTTGCGTTGCAATACCCAATCCACACAACGAGATTGCAAACCTGGGGTTTGCTCAGGCAATCGCCGGATCAACTCTCGTCCTCCAGCTTCGCCAATCGATGCAACTGCGTCGACTGCCGCACGCTGAACCTCTGGTGCATACGCTGGTTCAATAAAACTCGCTAGACGCTCGACATCGGTGTTTCCATCAGGATATCCGCTTGCCAACAATTCTAACGCAGTCAATTGCCCTGCCACTGGCGACTTGACATCCTGAGCCGCTGCAACACAGTCATCCAAGACATTCATTAGGTCCGCTGAAACGCCCAACTCGTCCCCTTGCTCTCGCTTGGCTAATTGCGACCAATCTGACTGTGCAATCGCCCAAGCCGCGATGATCGCCGCTCGTATATCACTACGGTCTTTTGATGAAGCCCATTTTTCTACCAACTGCTTTGTCTCATCCGACTGTTCGGCGACGGCGGTCACCATTAGCGGCCTAAGCAGCTGGCGATCTCTCATTAACAACGACACACCGGCATCACTACCTACAAATTCCTGCAGTAGTTGCAGTGCAATCCCCGACGAGCTTGTCAAAACGACATCTCGTAGCTGGGGCCACTCGCTAGCCGAAACAAGTTGATTGGCGAGAGTTTGGGTTACCAGCTTCTTTCCGCGAAATTCAACGGGGAACTGCCCGATCGCCACACTGGCTTCCTTTCGCACCGTCGGATCACTCGACAAAAGACCATCGACGACGGCATTTAAGACTTGCTCGCTAGACAGCCAATCCTGGTGTGCATCCACTGATCCGATCAATCGCAATCCCACCACTTGCACCGACGAATCTCGATCACGAAGAACACCAATCAATCCGTCAACGTCCAAGTGTTGAAAACGAGCCAAACAGGCGGTTGCGGTCAAACGCGTGGTTGGCGATTCGGCTTCGGAAGCCATTTGACGAAGCGAGTCGACTTCTTCTTGCGAAAGCGTGTCGTGTCGCTGAATCATCTGGCTAAACGCCATATCACGAAGAACACCATTGGAGCTCGACAACGCGGGGATGCCATGACTCGCTTTCGCTTTCAGGACAACACTGGGTGAAGGAAGCGAAACGTCGGTTGCGTTTTGAGCGTCTTGTTGCGACGGAGGAATGATTCTCCAAATGCGTCCGCGTTCCTCGCCAGCACGCAGGTTCATTTGCGCTTGCCATTGGTCAGGAATCCATTCGGGATGCTCAATTACGTTGCGATACATGTCGACCACCCACACCGCGCCATCGGGTCCGGTAATCGCCTGCACCGGGCGGAACCACGGGTCCGTTGCCGCCAACCATTCGCTTGCGCGATCTCGTTCATGCCTATTCGCTACCAGAGTGTTTTCTTCCCACTCGATCACTGCTCGATGAACGAGGTTGTGCACCGGTTCGCAAATCAGCACGACGTCGGTATCCCATGATCGCGAACCCGAATGACCATCAAGCATCGCTTGACGTAGATTGGAATCGCGAACGGGCGAATGCGAACAAGCACTTGTAAATCGCCCCGCGGCAAATAGGTCGTTGTACCGTTGTGATGATGCCGTTGCAGGAAAGATGGGTGGCGCCGAAGCGGGTCTGGTCAGATCATTCACACCTAGAAACGCGTCGACATGTGAATTGCGATGCTGAACATGAGACGGCAGTGAAAAATGACGAAGGGGATGGCTGTTGTCACCTCCAAACCAATCTCCCCAATCATTTCGGTAGCGACCAAACTGTGTGAAGCCACTAAGACCACGTACGCGGCCGGACTTGATATCGATAGCAATGTCTTGGTGCGACACCTTCGTCTCTTGGCCGTTGATCACCGAACGAACCAACTTGGTGTCGTCGCCTCCGGCCAAATACAACCAACCATCCAATCCAAGGCAAAATCCGTTGGCCCGGTGCTGAGGATTAGCTTCTGCGAAGCCTTCGAAGAGCACATCATGTTGGTCCGATACGCCATCGGTATCCGTGTCGCGGTAGTACGTCAAATGCGGTGCAGCGGTGACCAGGATTCCATCACCCCACGGCATAGCACTGGTAGGATACGACAATCCGTCACAAAAAGTAACGGCTCGGTCGTAGGTGCCATCGCCATCATCATCAAACAAGTGTTTGATACGTCCGCCATTTTCACCCAGTGGATAGTCACCCATTTCTACGACCCACAAAGAGCCATCCTTGTCGAACGAAAGATGTATCGGGTCAGCGATCAACGGTTCGGATGCGGCCAATTGCACCTTCCAGCCTTCGGGGACTCGGATCGTCGACTCGGCTTTGTCTGCGGGAACAGGCTCATCGTTACCGGGCTCGCTGAGCATCTGATGGACGCGTTCGATGATGGCGTCTTCCGTTCCGGTGGCCCACCGTCCGGGCAATAGGTAATAGATCATCGAATAGTCAACTTCGTAGCCTCCTTCGCTTCGCATCCGCTCGCTGGCGACGTACCCAAAAACATCATTGGAGTACGCGGAAGACCAGGTGCGGACAGGAGCGAGTTCCTGTTGCAAACGCAACGCGTACTCAGCCACGACTTCGCCACCGAAGAAAATCATCTTGAGTGAAGATGCCGATTCGCCATCACCAAACTGCCATGTTCCGATCGGCATTGGGTGATTGGCGGGCAAACGATTTCGCTCTTCAAATATCTTCAACATCGCATGGGCGTGTCGTCGGGTTGGCACATCGTCGGACTCAGTTTGCGCTTTGAGTTCGTCCTTCGTTGGCAGGTCAAACCGAAGTGCCAATCGAGTGAACGAAGAGTTCTGGAAAGCGCCTAGTTCCTGCATCGGCCCTTGGATCACGTTACTAACTACACTCGCGAGTTCACGACCGTGTTCCAACGCATGAGCGCGTTCACCACGAGGCGACGGATTCGCGTCGGCTCCGCAACCAATCGTGCATAGCGCAACAACCTCTCCGCCGGATTCAATCTGCCGAGCGGCATCGCCCGCCCATTCACTACACACTTGATTGAAGTCGGGACCAAGCGTGGTGCAATGGCACGCATAGTTGAACACGACTCCTAAGAGCTTACCGTTGGTGTCCTCAGCACGAATCACGCTGACTCGGTGGTCCACTGGCCCATCTTGAGTTTCCCCAAACGCTGCCCATTTGCCGTCTCGGATCACTCGCCGGTTGATGGCAAAGGTTGCCTTGCCTTCGCCAAAGAACAGTCGTCCAGGCTTCATTGATGCGATCGACGCATCAATACAGTCGGCAACTTGTGCCTTGACCCACTGCGTGTACTTCAACGTCTTCTCAGATTCTTCATCCGTCATCGGTTTAAGCAGTAAGTTGCTTAGTCCGCCGGCGATCTTCGGAGCGGTGTGATTGTGCGTACTGCAAAGCACGAAGTCGGCACGTTTGATCGCATGCTTCTGGGCAACCTGACCAAAGATTTCATCGACGACGGTTGCAGGCAAACCGATCGTGTCGACGCTAACCAAAACTCGAATCGGGCCATCGGCGTCGCGAAACGCCAAGGATCGAGCCGCAAGTGGACTGTCCACCGATTCGAAAGGAAGATCGCGCCGTGAGTATCCACTTAGTCGCAAAGGATCCGAAGGTGTAACGTCCACCTTGGCCACGCCAACCAGGCGTGTCACGGATTCATCAGCGTGAACCAGCGAGCACGCATGAAACAATAAACAAGCCAGCAAAGCGAACAATCGCATCTATACAACCCTTGGAGGAAGAAATCCCGAGGGCCGTATTATCACTTATCAGCCGGTCCGTTGCACGCGCAAAGGCTAGCCGCGTTTTTCGGAAATAATGCGATTAACCGCATTGAGCATCGCCAAAATCGTACTTTCAACGCTGTCCGTACTGACGCCGACGCCTCGGTAGCTCTTGCCTTTGTATTCGACTTCGAGATTCACTTCGCCGATCGCGTCGCGACCCAGGGTCGCACTACGGATTCGGAAGTCCTTACACACGACTTCGATACCCGTGATTTTTTCAACGGCGTAGAATGCTGCGTCGATCGGTCCATCACCCTGCTCTACCTGTTCGGTGATTTCTTCATCGCCATGCTTGAGCGTCAAATGTACTTCTGGGCCTCGGGTCTTGCCGCTCTTGACGATATAATCGACAAGCGTCCATTCTTCCTCGACGCTACCGCTGATCTTTTGTTGGACCAATGCGATAATGTCACCGTCGTAGATCTCTTTCTTTTTGTCCGCCAAAAGCTTGAACTGTTCAAACACCGCCACCAACTGTTCCGGTGTCAACGAAAAACCAAGCGTCTTGGCCCGATCCGCAAGTGCTGCTCGTCCGCTGTGTTTGCCAAGGACCAAGTCAGTTTTGGAAAATCCGACGTCCTCGGGTGACATGATTTCGTAGGTACTTCGTTCCTTGAGCATTCCGTCTTGATGGATCCCCGATTCATGTGCAAACGCGTTGCGTCCGACGATCGCCTTGTTGCGTTGAACCTGGATTCCCGTCGTCTTGCTCAGTAAGCGGCTTGCTGGAACCAAGCGTTTGGAATCGATCGCGGTGTTGCAGTGATAGAAATCGCTGCGTGTCTTAAGCGCCATGACGATCTCTTCGAGCGCAGCGTTTCCGGCGCGTTCCCCGATCCCATTGATCGTGCATTCCACTTGCCCCGCCCCCGCTTCCACAGCCGCCAAGCTGTTCGCCACTGCCATACCCAAGTCATCGTGACAATGAGCACTTAAGATAGCCTTATCAATGTTGGGGACGCGATTACGAACCATCATGAAACGATCATAGATTTCACGCGGTGTGGTGTAGCCGACCGTGTCGGGCATATTGATCGTTGTGGCTCCGGCATCAATCGCAGCTTCAACCACGCGGCAAAGAAAATCATACTCAGTGCGGCAAGCGTCTTCGGGCGAGAACTCGACGTCGTCACACCGATTGCGAGCTCGTTTCACACCGGCGACGGCACGTTCGACGATCTCGTCGGGAGTCATTCGCAGTTTGAATTCGCGGTGTATGGCGCTGGTGGCCAAGAAGACGTGAATACGGGACCTTTTGGCGGGTGCAACCGCGTCGGCTGCCGCGTCAATGTCTTTGTCACTGCAGCGGGCCAAGCCGCAAATGGTGGACTCAGTGATCGTCTCGGCGATCTTCTTGACGGATGCAAAGTCCCCTGGGGAAGCGATCGGAAACCCAGCTTCGATCACATCGACACCCATTTCCTGCAGCAACCCCGCGACCTCGAGCTTTTCAGCCAAGTTCATGCTCGCTCCGGGCGATTGCTCGCCATCACGAAGCGTCGTGTCGAAGATGCGAATCAATCGCGGCGAAGCCGACGAGGCCTGTTCAGATTGATCTTGAGGAGCGGAAGTCGCGGTCGGATTGGACATCGTGAAATCTCGTTGAAAATGGGCTGAGTGCACAGCATAAAAACCCCATTGCGGGGCAACAATCAAAACCCGTTACCGGGTAACAAAAAAACCCCCAGTCGCCGGGCGACTGGGGGTTCGTTGTCTCGTGTTATTTGGCGGCCATCTTGCCGTCATCACAAACCCTCATCACCCGCCGAATTGGCGTCCCAGTAGGAGCGATAGGGTTAATAGATAGGTTTGCATAGCGATATGGTAGGCAAGAGTCGGGGGCAACGTCAATGGTTCACTGAAATCTCACGAATTCCCAAAGGAATGTAAAAAGCCAGCCTTTCAAAAAAGATCCTAACAAAGACCTGTGCCGATTCGTTGTAAAAAGCAAGTGCGGATAACGCGAGAGCTCGTGTCAATTCGCCGCTTTTCACACTCCTTCTTCATAGGTGCTCGTCATGACTCGCTATTTCTTGGCCGGACTCATTTTTGTCGGATCCTCTTGGGCTTGGGAAAAAGCCAGTGCTCAAGAAATTCGCACCACCGACACCAGTCAGACCGAATCGCCCAAAACTAAAACGAACAAGCCACCGAAAGCGAAACGCCAGATCAAACGCGGCATCAAATGGCTGGTCGCCGCGCAACAAGCCAATGGCGGCTGGGGCGCCGGCAGTCACGCGCACCAAGAAATTCGCGATCCCAACGCCGTTCCTACCGATCCAGCCACAACCGCATTCGCTGCGACCGCGTTACTAAAAGCGGGGCATACTCCCACATCAGGCGACTATCAAGATGCGGTTCGCCAAGCGACCGAAAATCTCGTCGCGACGGTTGAAGCAGCCGAGCCGAAAAACGCGAAGATCACGTCGCTTTCCGGCACTCAGCCGCAACGCAAACTCGGCGAGATGATCGATACCGCGATGACGGCACAATTCCTCACTCGCGTTGCCGAGCATCTTCCCCAAAATGACCCCTTGGCCAAACGAGTGGAAGCGGCTCTATCGGAGTGCCTTGAACGACTTGAGCGAACCCAACAAAAAGATGGTAGCTGGCAAGGTGGCGGCGGATGGGCGCCCGTCTTGCAATCGGCGATGAACTGCAACTCCCTCGAAATGGCTCTGGCGACAGGACGCAAGGTCGACGCCAGCAAATTAAAAGCGGCCAAGCAGTATCAGAAATCCAGCATCAACATTGATTCCGGCGCCGCGATGTCAGGCGCCTCTGGAGGCGTCGAGCTCTACGCGTTCGCCGGCGGACTGCGAGGTAACGCTGGCGACGCTGCCGAAGCTCAACAAGCCGTTGAGTCGGCTAAAGCAGCAGGCAAACTAGAAGAAGACGCCCCCGTCAATGAACAGTCTCTTCGAATTGCCGGAGTTTCAGAAATCCGAGCGAAAGAACTGGGCGATGCCACAGCGCAAAACCAATCGCAATTACGTCGACTATCTGACGAGCAGCTATTAGCCGGCTTTGGCAACAACGGCGGCGAAGAGTTCCTTAGCTATCTGATGACTAGCGAATCGCTCGTCATTGCTGGCGGCGAAGCATGGGACAAATGGAACAAGAACATGACAAGTCGATTGGGAAAGGTGCAAAACCAAGACGGCAGTTGGAGCGGTCACCATTGCATCACCAGTCCCGTTTTCTGCACCGCTGCTGCTCTGCAAGTCTTGCTTACCGAAAAGGACGTGGACCTGCTGCGTAAGATTGCGAAGCTAAAGGATTCAACTTCCAACGATGACGACGAACCTGCGCAAGGTAAGTAGTCATGGACACGATCTTCCACCGCCGAGGTTTCTTGGCAAGCGTCGTCACGATTGCCGCTGGTTACCCGGCGTACGCTAGCACACCGTTGTGTACGCTTCGTGATTCCCTAGCGTCCTACCTGCGAGCGTCTCAGCAGTCGGACGGACGTTGGGTGAGCCCCAACTATGGCGTCCTACGTAGCGGACAAGCGATGACGCCATTTGTGCTTGAGGCATTGCTGACGCACGAATCTCAATCACAATCAGTCAGTGCATCAACTAGTACGTTAGCCATCGCACCAAGCAGTACATCGAATCGGGCCCTGGACTGGATTGCGGCCAATCTTCGCGGTGGTTGTCTCGGCATGTCGGATCCTGACGTGATGGAATATCCCGTCTACGCGACTTCGCTCGCACTGAAGTGCTTCATTCAGGCTGGAAGAATCGATTCGCAACCAGCCAAAGCGATGCGAGCGTACTTGATTGGCCAACAGTTCAACCAAAGCCGAGGTTTCGAGCGAAGTCACTTGGCATACGGCGGATGGGGATTCGGTGGAGTTCACATCGACGGTCAAACGGGGCACATGGATATCGTTCACACACGATTGGCCCTCGAGGCAATTGCGGTGTCCGGACCGCCGGATACCCGATGTTTTGAACACGCTAAGCATTTCTTAAGGCTCATGCAAAAACACCCCAACGAAGATAGGCATCAACCAACCTCCGACGCGGGTGACGAAAAACCGAATCAAGATTCACCTCCTTTTGACGGCGGCTTTTATTTCTCCCCCGTCGTGTTGGGTGCCAACAAGGGGCGTGTCGTGCAATCGAAGTCGGCAAACTACTTTCGCAGTTACGCTACCGCGACGTGCGACGGTGTGCTCGCTCTACTCGCTGCAGGTGTTTCCCGTCAAGATCCTAGGGTTGTAGCGGCCGAGAACTGGCTGACTTCGAAAAAGGATTGGTCCTATCCCGAAGGCATTCCTCGTGACTATCCCGAACCTTGGGGAGAAGCGGTTTACTTTTACCATCAAGCTGTGCGGGCGGCTGCCTATCGACATCTTAATATCGATGGTCCTTGGCGAGAGGATCTTTGCGAGCGAATCCAGGCACAAGTCCGTTTAGATGGCAGCATCGTCAATCAAAGAAGCAGTCTGATGAAGGAGGATGACCCAGTGATGTGCACCGCGCTCGCACTCCACGCTCTCAACCAATGAGACAGCGAGATCAGGTCTGTTTATCTCAGAGTTTCGTTAACACCAAAGAACAGCCAATCCGTTTGGTCATGGTCTACTAGCGCATTAAAGGTCTTGATCGGTTCAACATGAACGTTATCGAATGTCGCTCGCAAAGCATCCGAAAAATCGCTGCTTTCCGCGTAAGACCACACCGCCAACACTCCGCCGTCGGCCAGATGTCCCTTGGCGTTGGCTAAGCCCATAGACGTGTAGAACTGATGTTCATCGTCGGCCAACTGATCACTCGGTGAATGATCGACGTCAATCACGATCAAATCAAATAGCTCACTAGGTTCACTCAAAAGCTTCTGATAGACATCGCCGGACGTAAGTTGCAGATGATCTGCAGCATTCAATTCTCCGGACAAAGGAATCAGATCCTCGCGCAGCCAGCCTAGAACCTGCGGCAGATATTCGATGACCTCGACGGACGTCACTTTGGAATGCTTTAGCAATTCCCAGGCGGTGTAGCCTAAACCGAAGCCGCCGACGAGTGCCTTTAAACTGCCACCACCATGGATCTCGACGGACCGCTGTGCAATGGCACGTTCTGAATCCGTGTTGAAACTGCTCATCAAGAATTCGTGGTTCAACGTCACTTCCGTCACCACCGTGCCGGGCTGCGACAACAACTCTCGTCGACGTAGACAAAGCGGTCCCAGTGGTGTGTCTTCGTAAGCCAGGATTTCTAACTTAGGTGAACTCATGGATCGGTTTCCAAGGTTAGAATTTGGCACAGGTTCGAATGTTAACGTACCTCACACGCAGCCCAGGAAGAATCCCTGGGTCCAACCACTGACAAGGCTTTTGCTGCGTGTGGTCGATCATCGGTGCAACAAATGCCCGCCCCAGCGACCGCAGTCGCGTTTGCTACTTCAGTCCCAACATCCGATCAAGTGAGTCTGCGGTCTGATAAACCAATGCTTCAGGGAAGTGTTGGTACGGATGAAAGTACTCGAACGTGAGGTAGCCGCTATAGCCAGTCTTATCGAAGGCTTCTAAAACGGCTGGCCAATTCGTGGTTCCATCGAGCAATGGACGGAACGCTTCCAAAGAATGATCACTGCTTTTTTTCGTGTACTCTTTCAAGTGAACGTTCTTTATTCGATCGCCCAAGATAGGTATCCAGTGTTCTGGAAACTGATACTCCATGATGTTTCCGGTGTCGAAATGCACGTGAACGTTCTCGCTCCCGAAGCTATCTACAAAAGCAACCATCTCCATCGGAGACATCAGAAAACCGTTGAAAAAGATATTTTCGATATTCAAGTGAACGCCAAGCTTCTCTGCTGAGGGCAAGAGCTTTCCGATAGATTCCCTCGCGCGAGCGTCACAGACATCATTCGGTGTTGGATCGTGATCGGGTCGCCATGGCATGTGGACTGCTCCGGGAACCACCAACAAGTTTTCCGTCCCCAAATCATGCGCCGCCTGAGCCATCTTGCCAGCTAATTCCATCCCCCTGGCTCGCTCAGCCGGATCATTGCTAGTCAACGGATACGGCCAGAACAAGAACGAGCAGACACCGCTAATTTCAATTCCAATTTGTTCGGCCATGCGGCGAATTTCGGTGAACTCCTTCGTGCCCGACTTGGGTGACAGCTCGCTGTCCAAGTCGTAGTTCAGTTCAATCGCATCGAACCCTGCATCTTTGGCAAGTTGCAAACATTGTTTGAGTGTCATTTTGTCAGGATACGGAAACGCCCATAAGTTAATGGACTTTTTCATGTCGTACTTGCGTTTTGGCACTGCGGCGCCCGTGGCGGACGATTCCGAAGAAACCGCGTCGGCGGCAGCAAAAGCTGCACTTCCGAAGGCGGCATAGGTCAGTAATTCGCGGCGGCCAACGGTGGCCTTGGGGAGCTTCGTCACGTGGCAGGATCCTCTTTGCATACAAGTGATAATCGACTGGCGAGCAAGCCAGCCGAAGCAGCGGTTAGAGTGGACTCACTCAGCGTATCAAAAACGACACCCAGGCGTGCCATCCAAGCCGGCGACGTCCACATTCACGCGCCGGCCATGTTCCCAGCCTCAGTCATCTTCCACGCGTTAGGCATCTTCCACGCGTTAGGCGAGATTCACGAATCAGTTGACACCGATGCGTCAGCCGATATCCAAGCCTTCGACTACCGAAGCACCGCTGGCTAAGCTGCCGTCGCCTTTGGAATGTCTTTTCCTTGTAGCTGGTAGACGTAGCGAAGCACTTCGGCAACGGCTTGGTACTGCTCGGTCGGGATAATGTCCCCCACGTCCACAGTTTTATAGAGCACTTGAGCCAACGGCTTTCGCTCGACGACCGGGATGCCGTTCTCCAGTGCAATGCGACGAATTTTCTGTGCCAAAACACCGGCACCTTTAGCAAGCACGACCGGGGCTGGCATCGATGTGGGGTCGTACTTGATTGCGATGGCAAGTTCAGTCGGATTGCTCACAACGACATCAGCGTTGGGAACCTCGGACTGAGCACGTTGCATCATCATTTGACGTTGGATGTGCTTCCGTTTGGCGGCCATCTGCGGATCGCCTTCGGATTCTTTCATTTCATCGCGAATCTCTTGGTCGGACATCATCAAGTCCTGCTCATGTTTCCATTTCTGAAAGGCGTATTCGAGTAACGCCAACACAAAAAGAGCACCGCCAATCCAAACACAGGTTCCCATCAGTGAGCTGAACATCAGGCTGGCAATTTGAGGAATGCTCAGACCCGCCAATCCCATGATCTGCGGGCTATACCGACGAAGAGCGGCGTACGCTACCGCAGCAATGATAAGGACCTTGAAGATACCAAAGCCTAACTTGACAACGCCCTGGATCGACAAAATCCGCTTGGCTCCCGCCAATGGACTGATGTTGCTCAACTTGGGCATGATCTTTTTGGTCGACAGCAGAAATCCAGTCTGAGTAAGGTTGACCAGAATGCCTGCGATGAACATTGCGAACAACAATGGCACTGCAATCGCGGCTAGCTTCGCTGCGTCGCGTAACAACCAATTCGTCGCATCACTGGGTGATATGGATTCAATACTGGTGGTCGATAGTGCGTCCACCATCATCGACGCAATTTTTTCACACGCGGGCGGACCGAAGGTCCACAAGGTCGCCAAACCCGACAACAGCATGGCCGCGGACATCAAATCTTGGCTCTTGACGATGTTGCCGTCTTCACGCGCCTGACGCCGACGTTTGTCGGTAGGTAGGTGCTTCTTATCTCCACTGCTATCGGACATATGCGATTACCACAGCTTCCCTAAGCGGACGGCAACTTGCGCCAATTCGTCCTGAAAAATCAATCCAGCCGAGCCAATCGTCAGCGCCAAGACGATCAACATCGACAATGCGTTGATGCTTAGTCCGATAGCCAACACGTTGATCTGAGGCAACGTGCGACTGACAAGCCCCGTCACCAAATTCGCCAGTAATAGTGCCGCGACTACGGGAGCAGCGACACGAATGCCGGCGATCATTCCCGCCGTCAACTGATCGACGACCAAGGTCATCATCGAATCCGAAAATTCAATCTGCCCAGCCGGCAACGCCTTAAAACTATCCAACAATAGATTTAGTACTAATCGGTGTCCTCCCACGGCCAACATGATCGACGTCACAAGCAACCCGACCAAACGAGCGATCGAGGGCATGCTGCTTGCAGTTGTCGGGTCAATCGCATCACCAAGTTGCATGCCGCCGGTGCTCGTAATGGCTTCGCCGCCGAGTTGCATGCCGGTAATGATCAATTGCACCGTCGCACCAATCAACATCCCGATCATGCCTTCGCGAGCAATCGCAATCGTTAGATCAATCAAATTATCGATCCGCGGAAGCGCCTCTGAGGACGTTAGATTCGCAACCGCCGGCATGAGTAACGTGGTTACAAGAATCGCCAGGATCGCACGCACTCGTTTGGGGACGCCCACTCCCACCGCAGGCATCGCCATCAACAACAAACTCAGGCGAGTAAGGATGAGCACCCCTAAGATGAGATGGTCAACGAACCACTGAGTCAGTTCAGAAATATTGACCGGTTCCATCATGCATCCTCATGTTGCGAGTCGGCTGAAATCGCTGCAGAGAACATCACGGGACAGATGTATTTTCGAAGATGATACGAGTGAAGTCGAGAATCCTTGTCATCAGCCAAGGCAAGCACGCAACTAAGACCGCAGCCATCGCAAGCAACTTGGGCACAAATGAAACCGTTTGGTCTTGGATTTGCGTCAGAGCCTGAATCAAACCCACGGCCAAACCGGCTGCCATCCCCACCAACAACATCGGCGCAGCGATCACGACTGCGGTTAGCAGTGTCGCACGGCAAAGGTCGAGAGCAGAGGATGCATCCATAGTTAACGTATTGCGAAGTTGAATTCGGAAGATTGGTGTTTAGTGAAGACACTCGAAACGGGCAAAGACTTGTTCGAACGGATCTTTTGGTTTGCCTGAGATCCGTTTCAGGCTTTGAAACTTGGCCTATCCAATGGTTCCAAAACTGTTCATTAGCATCGTGACCACCATGTGCCAGCCATCAACAAGCACAAACAACAACAGCTTAAAAGGCAGTGAGATCACTTGAGGCGGTAGCATCAGCATCCCCATCGAGATCGTCACGCTAGCGACGACCAAGTCGACAATTAGAAACGGAAGAAAGATCCGAAACCCCATCAGAAAGGCGACCTTCAATTCGCTTAGGATGTAGGCTGGCAACAATACGCGCATGGGCACTTCTTCAAATGTGCTTGGTAACGCAGCATCGGGGTCCATGTACGAGTAAAACAGGATCACATCGTCGGTGTTCTTGGCTTGCCAAATCTGTTTCGACATGAACTCCCGAATCGGAAGCGATCCTGCCTCGTACGCCTCTTCGAGAGTCATTTCGACTTCGGGATCGGTGTAAGGCTTAATCGCTTCGTCATAGACTTTCGTCCACACCGGAGTCATCACAAACATGGTCATGAACAGGGCAATGCTGGTCATGACTTGGCTCGGTGGCAAGGATTGCAAACCAATGGCTTGTCGCAGCAATCCCAGCACCACAATGATTCGAACGTAGCACGTCGTCATCAAAAGCACGGCCGGCGCTAGGCTTAGCACCGTCAGAAGCAACACAACTTGCAAGCTACTGGCCATGCCCTCGGGACTGGTCCAATGCTCTGGTCCGCCAGCAAGGTTTTCGAGTCCGGGAATATCAACCGTCATCGGTCGCGGTTGGACCAACTGCGGCGACGGGGTCGATGATTCGCCTTTTGGCTCGGCGATTTCCGTCACGGCATCGCCTGAATCTGGCTGCCCCGACTGTGCTTGCGCAGGCCCAGCGTCTGCGACCAAAGTCACCCACGCCATCAGTGCTAGCAAAGCCAATCGAAACAAAATCCTGCCGCTCCATCGACCGAGATCCGAACGATGCGGAGGTTAGGAAATTCAGAGTCCTCAGCGGAAGGCTGATGTCGGACAAAGGATGTCCAAACTTGAGCGAAATGGGAACAAACCGCAAAGAAATTTGGCGAGAAGGATAGCCGACAAGAAAGGCGACCCAATCAATGGACTCGCACGAACTCGATCGCAGCCTAGGACCCTGGGTAGAGCTGGTACAGCATCACATAGACCATCACGCCAGTTATTGACACGTACATCCAGATGGGAAACGCGTAGCGGACGAGTTTCTTGTGAGCCACAATTCGTCCTGTCTTCGCCAGATACACGGCCCGCAAGGCCAGGAACGGTACCGTCATCGCCAGGATCAAATGACTGCCCAGGATGCTGAAGTAGGTGTAGCGGACCGAATCCGCTACATCGGTCGGAAAACGCTTGTTCGGTTCGCCCGTGGCCTGATACAGGGCAACCTTGTGAAACAGGTACAACGCCAAAAAGATACCGCTAACGACCAAGGCCGACAGCATCATCTTCTTGTGGACCCGAGCCTTGCCCTGCTTGATATTGATCAGGCCCAAAGCCAGCAGAACCGTAGCGATTGCGTTAAGCGATGCGGTCGCGTGGGGCAGATTGTCCGCCAAGAATTGCCAGCTCATTTCGATTCTTTCTGTTGGAGCATCTCACGGATCTTGACTCGCAACTTTTCCATCTGCGGTTCTTCAGGCCAGTTGTAAAAGCCCTCGATTTCACCATCAGCATCGACTAACGCAAATCGTTCAGTGTGGAATTGCTTGTTAACGGGTTGACGAAAAATCTCTCCGCCAATCCGTCGAATGTAGTTCAATTCGCCGGTTAAGAACAACCACTGCTGTTCGTCGGCACCGAAGCGAGCGGCGTATTCCTGCAATCGTTCGGGCGTGTCGTTTTCTGGATCAACCGAGATAGCAACAAACTTAATGCCCTGCCCTTGAAACTCGTCCTGCAGTTCCTTGATTTTCTGGTTCTGCTGAACGCAAATGCTAGGACACAAACTGAAGAAGAAACTGACAATGTACGGCTCCCCCTTTAGGTCTTCGCTCTTGATCAACTTGCCACTTCGTTCGGTCAATTCAAAGCGGCTTAACCATGCTTCGTCTTCAGGCGGATGAGTTGGTTCTGGATTTTCGACATCCACGACCTCTACCTTCTCACCGGGTGCTTCCGTATTGGTATAGACCACATCATCGGGTGCTAGTCCCGATGGCGTGGTAGACGAGTGACGCGTCGATCGAACTACCAATCCAATCCCAAGACCAACCAAGAGGATGCATACGATGTTGATGAATGTTTTCATGATATCTATTTCGCTAAACGATCACGTCGACTTTACGATTGCCCCGCATTAACCACCATGCGAGCGTCGTGGTAACAAACGCCATTGCAATTGTGACCACCCAACAAATCATAGGCGAAGGTGCAAATCCGTAGGCGGCAAAGTCAATCGCGGGATAAAGCAACCGTCGCATTTCAACCATTGAATAGCTCAGCGGATTCGCTCGCATGATGCTGCCCAGGACCCATTGCCCAACACTTGCTCGAGCATCCAAGCTCGGGATGGGAAAGAAGGTTCCTGCCAACAACCACATCGGCATCAAGCCAAGCATCATGATTGCGTGGAACCCCTGGGTGCTGTCCATTGGCCATGCAACGATCATTCCCAGCGAGCACATCGCGACGGCCATTAATGCCAGAAGCAGCAACAACGGCAAAACCGTCCATGAAAGGGCTGCCGTCCCGAACGCGTAGACCAAAGCCAAGAAAACGATCGCCTGCACCCACGCGATGGCCGAACCTCCGACCACTTTGCCAACTAGAACCGGCCAACGTCCCACCGGTGCAACCAGCACCGCTTGCATGAATCCCTCGCGACGATCTTCAATGACAGAGATCGTGGCAAAGATTGCCGTGAACAAAACAATCAACGCGATCGTTCCCGGCAGGAAGAACTGCATAAAGTCGAGTTCTCCGGCTCCCGAGAAAGACCCTTTCAATCCGGTCCCAAACAGCAACCAAAACAATAAAGGTTGAGCTATCGCAGCAGTCACGCGATTCCGCTGACGAAAAAATCGCGTCCATTCTCGCCTAGCGAGCATCCATGATGCTCCGATGCCATCGGAAACCTGGTACGTCTTAGCGGATACGTTGGGCGTTTCGGCGGCACTCATGAGCTCGTTCCCACCAATACTTTTGCCGATTGTGATTCATCAAACCGCAGCCCCGTTTTGGCTACAAAGACGTCTTCCAAGCTCGGCCGCCCCACGGTGATCGATTCCATGGCGTCGCCCAGGCGGTCCATCAACTCAGGCAAGAGCGGCGATGGGTTTTCACTTTGGAAGCGGATCTGATGGTTCACCAGTTTGGCATTCAATCCAAACTCTTCGTTGAGTACTCGTAGTGTCCCGGCGATGTCCGGACTGCTGATCGTGACAACCGACTCTCCCATCTCGCTTCGCAATTGGTGAGGAGAACCTTCCGCGATCTTTCGACCCTCGCACAAGATTGCGACACGGTCAGCCTTATCCGCCTCTTCAAGCAAGTGAGTCGTCAATAATACGGTTGTGCCTTGTTGGGCCA
Source organism: Rubripirellula amarantea (assembly GCF_007859865.1). Classification (NCBI taxonomy): domain Bacteria; kingdom Pseudomonadati; phylum Planctomycetota; class Planctomycetia; order Pirellulales; family Pirellulaceae; genus Rubripirellula; species Rubripirellula amarantea. The sequence continues at coordinate 1,058,798 of NZ_SJPI01000001.1, forward strand.
TGGCCTTTATTGCATCCCACAGACTCAATCTCGCTGATGGATCGAGCCCCGTGCTAGGTTCGTCTAGTAGCATCAACGGTGGCCGGTGCAACATTCCTTTGGCAAGTTCCACCCGTCGCTTGAGTCCACCCGATAGCGTCTCACACAAAGCACTTCTTCGATCACCTAAATCGAGCAAACTTAAGACTTCATCGCGTCGGTCATTCAGTTCTTTGCCTGTGATTCCATACAACGCTGCTTGGCATGCGATGTTTTCGTCCACCGTTAGCTTTTTGTCCAAGCTAGGTGACTGAAACACTATTCCGATGTTGGCCCGAACGGCGAGTGGATTCTGCTTGGCGTCGAAACCGGCAACGGCGACGGTACCGCTTTGGACCGGAAGCAGAGTACAGATCAGTCGAAACAGCGTCGTCTTACCACTGCCATTGGGTCCGAGCAACGCTACGATTTCGCCAGCGGGGATATCAAGATCTATGCCACGCAGTGCTTCATTGGCGGGCGAACCCTTTTTGCCAACGTATTGATGATGCAGTTGACGCACGCAAACAACGGGGGCAACGCTAGAGGACATGAGTTGGTCCAAGACTGGCCTACCAGAACACGCGAAGCGTGACGATCAGCAATACCGCGGGCAGCACCAGCAGCGAAGAACGCAACAGCTTTCGCCCGGTGATGTCATCACGGGAACGGAAGAATAGAACCGACGCCTTCAACATCGGGTAAACCGAAGCAAACACCAACATCGACGCAAGGTACGCTAGAAAACCCGAATCTCGAATGAAGCAAAGTGCTATCCCGCAAGCAATCAGCACCAGCGAACCGACGATTGCTTGAATGGCTGCACTTAGACCGGTCGGCTCCACAGTCGTACTCATTTGAAAACCAGCTTCGTCATATTGCCGACGATACAACCATGCGATTGCCATGAAGTGCGGGTACTGCCAAGCGACCAAAATACCAACGAGCAACCAACCACTGGCGTCACTAAGTGCACCGCCGCATGCCGTATACCCGATCAACACAGGCAAAGCGCCCGCGATCGCGCCGACGGTCGTGTTCCAGGACGTGCGAGTTTTCATCGGTGTATAAACGACGACGTAAGTCAACCAAGTCACAACGCCGCACATCGCCGGGACCATTCCAAAGAACTGCCAAAGGATCGTCGTGCCGATGATTCCAATCGCGGCCGTGAATGTCATCGCCGCGGTAAGTGACATGCGTCCGGAAGGTAACGGACGAGATGCCGTTCGCGTCATTTCTTGGTCAATGACACGTTCCCAAACTTGATTTGCTGCGCCCGCACTGCCAGCCACCATTCCGGTTCCGATCAACAACCAAACAAGCGACATTGCAGGAACGAATCCGCCCGCTCCCATTAACGCCGTTGCGACCGTGGTCACTAAGATCATCGTGACAATGCGTGGCTTTGTCAGCTCGACAAAATCCTTCGCGATGGCTTTGGCCGACATCTTTACTCGCGATTGAGTGGATGCAAAATCGCTCGACGTCGTCTCTTCTTGCAAAGTGCCCTGCCCTACCAACACCATTTTCTCGGCCGACGAATGTCCCGTCGTTAGCTCGTCGGCCATCAAAAGATCGGTCGCCATAAGGTAGAGGTAAAGTTGGGGGAAAAGAGGTAGCGAGTTTAAGTAGTTGCCAATTCGGAAACGTCATCCGCGGTATCACGCGGACGCTGCGATGAATGGGAAAGCGAGGAATGATCTAGTGTCGATTGACGATAACGATGCCTGAGCAATCGAACCCACAACATGGTCGATACCGCCAAAATCAGCGACCCCGTCGCGACATGGGCCGTCACGATGATCGAGTCGACAAATCCCTTCGCACGAATCAAGAATGCCTCGGATTCAGGCACCCACATCATGAACGAGGGCCAGCCATAATTAACCACCCAGGTTCCGATGCCAAGGGCAATCTGCAGCCCCACTAAGCCTATCAAAATGCTGCTGGGCCGCGAGAGCGTCAAATCGCCGCACCGCCGCAGCTTTCCCCAAGTGAAAGCTGTAATCGCCCACAACAAGAACGCCATCATGATGTGAGTCGACACGATTCCAGCGAAATGGCCGGGCGATGCGGCGGGCTGAACGTGCCGCAACATCGCTCCGAGCATCAATTGTGTGTAGCTAAGCCCCACCAGCGATCCCGCCAAAATCGCTGGAAACTTGCCCAAGCGTCGTTTCTCGACCACATCACCGTCTCGCCAATAGCGACTGGTCACGACAGCGACCGCGACACAGACAGCAAAAAACGCCGGCCCAAAGCAACCGTGGACCATCGCCAACGTGCGATCGCCCAATACGACACGCATTCCCCCCAAAAGTCCCTGAGCGATCACCATTACCAGCAGTGCGACGCAAAGCCATTGCACCCAGCGGCGAGACTCTATCCAAAACGCGGCAACCACAATTCCAATCGCAACCAAGCCGACCACCGCACCAAGCAATCGGTGGCCATGTTCGATGAACAGATCAAACGGTCCCGCAAGCCACGTTTGATAGGGATACAAGAACAGATTATCGCCGTAGGTTTCCGGCCAATCGGGAACCGCCATCCCGGCATCGTAAGTCGTCACCAATCCTCCCACCCAAATCAATGGCCAAACCAAACACACAGCCAACACAACGAGCCGATGCAATGCTCGGGAAGCAGGACGTGAATCAGATGAGAGGGAATCCTTAGACATAGATTTCGCGTTCGCTTATTTCCTATCGCTTGTTTTTCGGTCGTGAACTTTCTCAGCCGTAATGCCACCCAGCACACAACCGGTAATTCCGAACACGGCTGCCGGAACCAGCCCAGCATATCCAAGCAAGTACATTGCCGCCCAACCGCTAAGCAAACCACTGATGGCACCGATTTGCCGATAGCGTTCTCGAGTCATAAAACCTAAATCACTCATTCAGCAGCACCCGAAAGGGATTGTACGTACCGAACGAGGTCCGCAATTTGACTTGCAGTGAGTCCAGTTCCATTTTCAGTCTCGGCAACGGCAACGCTAGGCATGGGAGTCCCAGCGATACCTTGCGTGATTCGGCGATACAGCGTTTCAGCATCACCGCCGCCCCGAAAGACACCCAACGTCAATCGACGCGGCTTCGCAAGTCGTGGCGTCGGCGCGCCCGCTTTCTTGAACGGACGCATCGCATCCCGATCCGCCGGCGATAGACCAAGACGCGTCGAATACTCTTTCGCCCAATCGTCGTAGTCCAACGTCACCAAGTCCGCTGCCCCGCCCTGGCCATGACAACCCACACAATTAGCGATTTGGCCGTGAAAGAATGCTTCGCCTCGTTGAATTGACGAAGCCAGTTCATCACCACCTAGCGTTGGGATCGAGGGAACTTGAACCACTTGATCGCTTGCTTGCGACCATGAACGAGATACTGACTCAACGACTGAAGCAATCGTTGTACCACCATCAGTCGGCTGATGAAGCACGAGCTTTGCGTCATCGTCAATATCGCCGGCCCCGTAACCCAAGTCGTCCACCGCGGCCGCCATCAGCGATCGTTCGATTTCGCCACGAATGGATAGGTAGACAACGTAGTCCACCAGAGCGTTCAAGTCGTTCGGATCAATGAGCGCAAACGAAGGCATGCCGCTTCCCGCAACGCCGTTGTGCAACACTGCCAATAAATCATCGCGAGTCGGCTTAGCCGTGCGAACGGTCGACTTCCACTTAAACACGCCAGGCCTAAAATCCCGCGGATAGGGGTTCTGGAAAACACTTGCTGGTCCCGCGCCGCTACCGTTAAGCGCGTGACAGGTAACGCAGTGCTCGCGAAAAAGACCTTTGTGAGTCCCATCCTTCTCACTCGATACCGGGCCGGCGGCACGAGCAAGATTCTCAACGTTCATGCCTAGATCATCCGGCATCCACTCGATCGGCCACTTTGGTTCATCGGGCGTGCCAAAGAGCGACTCAACGACCACAGCCACGTCTTCGGTGGCCTGATCCATCTCGGCGTCACGGCTCTTCGCCAGCGTCAACGACCACACGTGGTTGGTTGCAAACGACCCCACTGGCGCATCACAGCCGACCAGGATGGCGACGAACGATAAGAGAACGAGGGATCGCATGAAATCAGAAAGAACGGGGAACGTGAACCTACCGAAGATTGAACCGTCAGACGTCACCCTTCGCAAACGCGCCGATTGTCGCATCCGGGACATTCGCCGCGACTTTTTCAATTCTCAAACGCCGTGGGTGGAATCGCGATGGTGCAAGCCTGATCTTCCCGGCTGCCCAGACTGATCGAAAGCCTGCCTCTTTCCACAGGCGTCGATTTTCCGTCGACCAATACCGAATCGAACTTCGCCAATTCGTGCCAAAGCCGCAATCCAACCGTCTGCCCAGCGGGAAGGTGATCTAGGACTACTTTGCCCGTCGAGTCACTCAGGCCGGCAACGGGGCTATCGGGAACAGCAATGAAGGATTGCATCCAGGGAAATTGCTGGCAACCTACCGCCGCAGGCGTTCGCTCACTTTGCTTGACTGCAAAAGAGTGAGCACGATCCTTGGGAACCGCCACGGCAACGTAGGGATTGTCGAAAAAACGTATCTGGACGATATGACCGAACACATCACGATTGGCAAACTCAATTGAATCACCAGCTCGGGCGAGCACGACATGCGGATCAAAACGGCATCCCTCACAACGAATAACATGCGTCTGCGATAAGGATGTCGGCGGATTCTGGGTTTGCAAATCAGCCGTCACAAGGATGTTTGCGATTCCAAACGTCGAAGGATCAACGATCAACGATTCGTCCACCATGCCGGGGTCGCCACAAAACACAGTCGTCTCACCGATCGTCACTGGCCTTGGTCCCGGGATGGAGCCGTCATAGACGAACTGAATCGACAATTGGCAAACGGACTGCACCGCGTGCGGAGTGGGTGACTGAGTGGAAACTGGGATCGCAGATTGAGCATCCGACTGAGCGACACCTTGATCAGCGACTCGAGCGGGCGGAAGGTCCACGTGCTGATGCTCCGCCGACTCAAAACAACCCTGACTCAACAAAAACGGCACTGTCAAAGACAGCGCCGTCGTTAGATTCACAAGGGTTGATTTGTGACGAGTGTTAACCACCAAGGGTGATCGTCCCGAAATCGTTCTCGCCAGGCTTGATTTCGATTTCCAACGCACCACGTTTCAGCTTGACTTTCTCGCCGTTGACGTCGACTTCCTTAAAACTAACGCTTTCGTGAAAAATACGAAAATTGAACTTCTCACCCGCGGGTAATCCCTTGATCGTGACTTCGCCGTTGTCGTCGCTAACGCTGACGAATGGGTGATCAAGAACAACAACATAGGACTTCATCCAAGGGTGGATGTTGCAAGTCACATTGGTCGGCGCGGGTTCAGCATCGGTCAATTCAACCGAAACCGATTGCCCAGCCGGGATGTTGGGGTTCTGAGCCTTGTTGTTGAAGAACTGCATATTGGCGTTGTGGCCAACTTCGTCGGGATTGTCCACCTTCAACGTATCACCCTTCATGGCCACGGCGATGTGTGGCTCGAAGCGGCAATCTTGGTTAGCAAGAACCACGACCTTCGGATCAACAGGAGCAAACTTTGGTGCCGGATCTCGACGTCCGGTGTAGACGTAGAAGACAACGTTCTTGATGCCGTTGTTGTCTTTGTTGACCAACAAGCTCTCGTCGATCAAGTCGAACTTCCCACAATACTGGGCGTCGGCTGTCACATTTGTCTTAGCAGGCGTCGGTGCATCACCGGCGTATTTGAAAGTGACCTTCAGATCGCCAGTTTCTGCCGAGGCGGACGAAGTCCCCAGGAACCCGCCAAGCCCGATCGTGGCAGCAGCAATCAAACATGCAGTTAAGTTTTTCAAAATCGTATCTCCGAAAGAGTCGGTCGCTTGGGTGGATTCGGTTGGAAGCGGGCCTCGTCATAAAAACCGCGAGGCACTCCGTTTTGCGAGGTGGGGAAGCCGTCACGGCCAGGGGTGCAAAACGTCCTAAAAATGTGCTTGAGGGCACCTCCTTGAGTATAAGCAGGTAAGGCAAGAAGTCTACCACTGAGCCGCCTTTTGAAGCGGCGTCCAACCGCTTAGGATGCGTCCCGCAGACAAAGTCGCTTCGACTGGCGGCCCATAAGCACTCTCTTGGTGGAAAACATGAAAGTTTTGATCGTTGGTAATGGCGGACGTGAACACGCGTTAGCGTGGAAGCTGGGTATGTCACCGAAAGTCACGAAGGTTTTCGTCGCTCCTGGCAACGCCGGCACCGCGATTGACGCCACCAATGTCAACATTCCAGTCTCGGACAAGGCCGCGATCGTCAAATTTGCTCAAGACAACGAGATCGCTCTGGCGGTTGTGGGCCCGGAGGCCCCCTTGGTTGACGGGCTCGTCGATGACCTCGAGAACGCCGGCATCCTGACCTTTGGCCCGTCAGCCGCTGCCGCTGAACTGGAAGGCAGCAAAGTGTTCTGCAAAAACATGCTGCACACCGCCAACATTCCGACGGCGAACTACCGCGCGTTCCGAGGCGGCGATGACGCGATGCGGTACATCAAGGAACGCTACCCCGAACCAGGCGAATCGGCCTACGTCGTCGTCAAAGCCGATGGCCTTGCTGCGGGCAAAGGCGTGATCGTCTGCAGCACCAACACCGAGGCGTTCGATGCGATCCAACGAATATGCGGCGACCGCGAATTTGGTGACGCGGGCAACGAATTGGTCATCGAAGAACGACTGATTGGCCAAGAGGCTAGCGTGCTAGCGATCACCGATGGCGAAACCATCATCACGCTTCCAGCGGCCCAGGATCACAAGCCCGCCTACGACGGCGACAAAGGACCGAATACGGGCGGAATGGGGGCCTACTGCCCGACCCCGCTTATCGACGAAGACATGATGCAACGAGTCGAGGAAGACGTTCTGGTCCCGATCGTTCACGCCATGAAACGCGCGCGTCGACCGTTCAAAGGTGTTCTTTACGCCGGACTGATGATGACGGCGGCCGGCCCCAAAGTGCTTGAGTTCAACGTCCGATTCGGTGACCCCGAATGCCAACCGTTGCTGATGCGATTGAAAAGCGACCTGTTTGACATTCTTTGCGCAGCAGCACGTGGACGCCTTTCCGAAATTGATAGCCTTGAATGGGACGAACGCCCAAGTCTTTGCGTCGTAATGGCCAGCGAAGGGTATCCGGGATCCTACGAAAGTGGTCGAAAGATTACCGGTCTCGATGCAGCCGACGCGATTGATGATGTCAAGGTTTTTCACGCGGGCACCAAAATGGAAAATGGCAACGTGGTGAACGCTGGCGGTCGGGTGCTGGGTGTAACCGCCATGGGCGATTCCATCAGCTTGGCAAAACTGCAAGCGTACAAAGCCGTCAAAGAAATTCGTTGGCCGGGTGCATGGTGCCGTAAAGACATCAGCGACAAGGCACGTTGATCGCGCCGCTTTCACCCTTCAGCACGGCAAGCTGCAAGCCAATGACATGTGGCCAATTGCGTTTGGCAATCAGATGCTTCCCATCACGAAATAGCCAGCTTCCGATAATCGGGCTATTCCTTGGTTACCGACAAGATTCGCTTGTGGCCGGCAAGATCTTTAATGAACCGGATGTCACCGTAGCCAGCCTCTTCGGCGAGCTCCTGGCAGGCGTCAGCAATCATGGGGCTGAGCTCGATCAACAGCCTGCCGCCATCGACAAGCCGCGTATTGGCTTCGGCAAGAATCCGCTCGATGATCTCCGTCCCCTTGGGACCCGACACCAACGCCAACTTCGGCTCGAAGTCTTTGACCGAAGGTGACAATTCCTCATACTCAGCCGAGGTCACATAAGGTGGATTGCTGCAAATGATGTCGAACCGAGCGGGTGACTCAACGGCGGAAAGCAGATCGCTTTGCATAAACTCGATCCGATCAGCAACCTGATGCTTATCAGCATTCCATTTCGCGATGGCAAGTGCCGACTCGCTCTGGTCAACTGCGACGAGCTCCGCTGTGGGAAGCTGCTTGGCGATCGTGATCGCGATCACGCCGCTTCCGGTTCCAATATCTGCGATCTGCAGAGGACGCTCGGTAATTTTGGATGCTTTCGCCAAATCCAAGGCTTCGATGACGAGGTGCTCCGTTTCGGGGCGAGGAATCAGCACATTCTCGTCCACTCGAAACGACATTGAATAGAACTCTTTGGCACCTACCAATTGGGCAACCGGTGTTCCTTCGCCACGACGACGCACCATCTCACGAAACGCAATTTTCTGCTCCTCGCTTGGCTCTTCGTTGAACGCCGTATATAGCTGAATCCGTTCGCACTCGCGTGCGTGGGCGAGTAACACTTCGGCATCGAGTCGAGGAGAATCGCTGCCCTTCTTTTTAAAAAAGTCAGTGGTCCACTCCAGCAATCGCAATACCGTCCACGGGTCTTGGTTGGGCTGCGACACGCAATCTCCTAAAGCTGGTTGATAAGAAAGTTCTGAGGACGAAGTCGCATCGACATCATCGTGCAGGAATTCAATCGATTAGATCGCCACGGAGTTGATCGCGGTCATATTCAACCAAAGCATCGGTCACGGGAGTGACGACGCCGGTCATGATCTGATCAAGTTTGTAAAGCGTCAAATTAATCCGGTGATCGGTCAAACGGTTCTGGGGGAAATTGTAGGTGCGGATCCGTTGACTACGGTCCCCTGATCCCATCAAACCCTTGCGTTGCTCAGACATCCGAGCTTCTTCTTCTTCGCGTTTCTTTTCGTAGATCCGAGCCTTCAAAACACGCAGCGCCTTCGCCAAGTTCTTGTGTTGGCTTTTTTCGTCCTGGCACTGAACCACGATTCCGGTTTCATGGTGAGTCAATCGAACCGCAGACTCCGTTTTGTTGACGTGCTGACCACCAGGCCCCGAGGCGCAGAATTTGTCCAAACGGTAGTCGTCGGCTTTCAAGCTGACTTCCACATCTTCTGGTTCCGGCATCACCGCGACGGTTGCGGCCGAGGTGTGGACGCGACCTTGCGTTTCTGTTTCGGGAACTCGCTGCACGCGGTGTCCTCCCGATTCGTACTGCAGATCTCGGTAAACGCTTTCACCTTCAAACGTAAGCGTGATGTCTTTGAAGCCACCCATTTCCGTCGCGGTATGGTCCATGATTTCGACCTTCCAGCCTCGCAACTCTGCGTAGCGACGATACATCTCGTAGAGGTCACGGGCGAACAAGGCGGCCTCGTCTCCACCGGTGCCCGCGCGAATTTCCATCACGCATCGCGTTCGGTGCGAGTCCTCTCCACCGACCGTCAATGACAACAACTCTTCCCAAAGCTCTTCGCGCTGATGGCGTAAGGTTTCCATTTCAGCGAGCGCCATGTCACGTTCGTCGACATCTTCGGCCGCCTCAGCCATTTCCTTGCACTCGCCAATCTCGTCGGTCAAGCGTTTGAATTCGCGGTACTTGTTGGCGACTTTGGCAAGCCCACCGTGCTCACGTGCGGTTGCACTCATTCGCTCGCCATCGGCCGCAACCTCAGGCTTGGACATGTCATCTTCGAGTTGCTTGAATCGCGCGAGTTTTTCTTCGAGCGTGTCACGGATTGATCCGCTCATCGGAGGCCACTTTTAAAGGAGAAGAAGTTTCAGTCAGTCGTGAGGTATCTAGTCAAATCGGCACCACTCACGTCGGCACCACGAAAACAGCCGCAACGATCTCTCGATAGACCGTGCGGCTGCAGCGTTGTTGGATCGCTCGTGAAGCTACTTCTTCTTGCTCTTCTTCTTGGGCGCAAGTGAGCCGTATGTACCGGCTGCGAACTTCTTCTGGAACTTATCGATTCGGCCAGCCGTGTCAACGAACTTCAGCTTGCCGGTGTAGAACGGATGGCATTCGCTACAAATGTCGATGCGCAGTTCGTCTTTCACTACACTTCGAGTGGTGAAGGTATTTCCGCAACCACAAACGACGGATGTATCTTGATACTTAGGGTGGATGCCTTCTTTCATGGCGTCTCTCACAAATTGCTTAGGGGTGTGCGGCACCTGGCTTTGTACAGGCACCATTCTTAGGGACACTCGCGATGAAAACTCGGGCGACAGAGCGTCCAGAGTGATTAACCGGGGCCGAAGTGTACGGCCAAGTCCCCCTTTTCCACAAGGGATACGGCCAAAACAGGCGATTTTTGCGTCCTGAATGCCTCAAAGGAGGGCCTGACAGGGCTCTGAAAACGCTGAAATGGCGTGTCGGACTGCAAAAGGAGCCTCTATCATGATCTTTCCCCCGAACTCAAACTTGCTCGCAGAACACCGATTTGTCGATCTCTCCTATCCGTGACGAGGCCACCATCGCGATCCGCGAGCGGGTTTACGTGGACGCGGTACGGGCCGCTGGCTGGGGACTTGGCGTCAATTTTGCATTGATGATCGTCAAGTTAGTCGGCGGAATCTTCACCGGGTCGTCTGCCCTGATCGCCGACGCAGTGAATTCAATCGGCGACGTCGCCAGCGCTCTGGCTGTTCGCGGAGCACTCGGGGTGGCCCAGATCGAAGAGGACGAAGATCATCCGTACGGTCACACCAAGGCCGAGTCGATTGCGGGACTATGCGTATCACTACTAGTGACCTTTAGTGCCGGGTTGTTAGCCATCGAAACGGCGAAACGTCTCGGCGGCGAGCTTATCGTCCCTGGAAAAATCGCCGGCGTGATTGCTGCGGTTTGTGCCATTGCCAAAGAGGTGATCTACCAATACACCCACCGAGTTGCCAATCGCCTTCGCTCTTCGTCACTACAGGCTGTCGCTTGGGACCATCGCTGTGATGCCATTGGATCGGGCTTCATTGCCGTTTCACTGCTAGCCGCTCCTTACCTGGGATCGGCCGCCCCGTGGGTCGACCCCATCGCCGCAATCTGCATTTGCGTGATGTTAATGATTGCTGGAATACGAATCTTTTCGGCAACCGCTCGCGAGCTTATGGATCAACAAGCTGACGCAGAAATGGTCAACGAGGCCCGCCAGATCGCATCGCAAGTAGGCCAAGTGATCGATGTCGAAAAGCTTCGCATTCGCAAGAGCGGCTTAGAGTACTTCGTGGAAATCCACATCGAAGTCGATGGAAAAATTTCGGTCTCGGAAGGGCATCGCATTGGCCACGATGTTAAAGACGCACTCCTCATTGAAATGCCCCGAGTCCGAGACGTTCACGTTCACATTGAGCCCCATGAGTGACAAAATGAGTGACAAAAAAATCCTCGCCGATAGGACTATCGACGAGGATCACACTTAATTCAAAGCGAGGTCACTGACCTTCCGCTAGAACGTTGAAATTACTCTTGACAATTCGGGCATTCGCAGCCCTCGCATTCACAGTCATCGCCATCGCAATCGGCGGGACACTTATCGCACTCGCAACCGCTGTCCACGCTGATCAATTGAGTATCCGCAACAGCCTTCGAGGCAGAACATGACCCGGCGGCACAGCAACTAAGCTTGGCATCAGTGGAGACGAGCGAAGCAGCATCACTGCAACCGCAGGCATCGCAAACGCAACTCGAGCAGGTGCAGTCACCTTCGTCACAACATCCGCAACCGACTTCGCACTGCCCACAAGGACATGTCAGCGAACCCGCCGTTGAACTGGCTGGCGATGTGAAAGTCATTGCGGCTAAGACTGGAACCGCCACGTAGGCAAGCATAAACATTCTAAACATAGCTTCATTTCCTAATACAGATTTGGTATTCAAAATTCGTTTGGTGAAAATTTGTAAGTCGTTGTTACCAGCGACTTCCTATTTCAACCAACAGCAAATCTGGGCGCAGTGCTGCTGCGCGAATAAGAAACGAGGTGGCGGAGCTTCAGCAACTTTCGGCAGATCAAAAGTTGACTCAACGAGTTCCACGCTAGGTTGCGCGAGCACCCAATCCGCTAAGACAGATCGGTCGACCTGCATCGACGTTGACGCCACCAAGGTGTACTGACCACTGCACTTGAGACAGCTTTCGCAGTCATTCTCTCCACCACAATGAGAAACGGGTGCGTCGGCCGTCGTCGCACAATTCGTGTTCGTAGTCTGGCAATGAGAGCAAGCCGGAATCGTCGCCGAAGCGTGCTGCTGCATTGACTTGTCTTGCTTGCAACAACAGCTCGCGTCGACCAAGACAGGCCAAAACAAGATGACCATACCCGCGAAAAACGCAGGCAATCGCTTGGCGACGAGACGAAGTTGCTTCGGTGACATGCACTCATTATAGGCGGAATGCCAAACTTGAGCCTAGAGAATTTCCCTATTTGGCGTTCGCCATCGCTTCAAGCTGGACGGTCGACCTGCCCTGCTCTTTTTCCAAGTAAGCTCTGCCAAACTTCACGTTGACGTGATCCCAGGGCAATTTGTCCATCATTTCGTATTTCTGATGGACTTGCTGCTCGATATCAATTCCAGCATCCTCAATCGCCTGCCACCAACGTTTAGGATCCATGTATTCAGTCCAACCATCCATTCGAGCGCCGCGTTCCCAAGCCAGACGAATAACTTTGCCGGTACGACGGTCACCGCGACTGAGCACGCCTTCGAGCAAACTCGTTTCGATGTCATGACACTTTACCGTCACGCTGCGAATCTTCACCAGACTTCGCATGTACCGGTGCGCCCATCGGAAGTAGTCCCGCGTTTGCATGCCGTTCCACTGGTAAGGCGTATGAGATTTGGGAACGAAATTAGAAACGCTCGCAGTCACTCGGGCGAAACGCCCCGTTTCCTCTTTGCCGACGGTTGCGATCATTTCGGCAAGCTCCACGATCCCCTCCAAATCGACGGGACGTTCACCGGGTAAGCCGCACATGAAATACAGCTTCACGCTGTCAAAGCCATGGTTGAAGGCGACACGACAACCATCAATCAAGTCGCTGTTCTTGATTTTCTTGCGAATCTGTTCACGCATGTCATCGCGTGCGACCTCCGGTGCCAATGTCATGCTGCGACGTCGATCACTGCCGAGCAAAATAGGGATGGTCTTCAGCTGGTCATTCACCCGCAAACTTGGAACACTAATATTCACTCCGAGCGGACGAAACACCTCGTGAAGTCGCATGACAAGTGGTTCGAAGTGCGGGTAGTCACTGCTGGAAAGCGAAAGAATGCTGATCTCGTTGTAGCCGGTGTTTTTGTAGCTCTCCCATGCAGCATCAACGATCGTCTCCACTTCGCGAACTCGCAGAGGTCGCTTGATAACGGTGCTTTGACAGAAACGACACAAGTGAGGACAGCCGCGCATGATCTCGACGGCGATTCGGTCATGAACCGTTTCGATGTATGGCACAATGGGCGACGTCGGTAACGGCATGCCATCAAGATCACTGATCGTACTCGGTGCGATCGTTTCAGGGACGTCACCGCGAGTACGGTTGATGGCTGCGATGCGACCTTCTTTGTATTCAGGCTCATAAAACCGCGGCACGTAGGCGCAATCCATTTTCTGAGCGACCTCGGCCAAAGCATCTTCACGTTGCTTGCGACCTTCTTCACCTTCGGCGAATGAGCCATCCTCGCGAGCGTAGCGTTCCTTCAATTCAATCCACAAATCGCAAATCACTGGCAAGACGGGTTCACCGTCGCCGATGATCAGAACGTCGAAGTAATCGGCCATCGGTTCGGGATTCTGGGCGCAGGGGCCACCGGCGATCATCAGAGGATCCGCCATCGTTCGGTCAACGGCTTCGAGCGGAATGCCGCCCAAATCCATCATGGTCAGAACGTTGGGACCGCTGATCTCATATTGCAAAGACAATCCGATAACATCGAATTCCGATAAGGCGGTGAATGTTTCGAGGCTGTACAGCGGCACGCCGTGTTCGCGCATCTTGGCCTCCATATCTGGCCAAGGACAAAACACCCGCTCGGCCGCCCAGTCCTCTCGGCGGTTCATCATCGAATACAGAACCTGCAGACCATGATGGCTCATTCCGATGGTGTAGGCGTCCGGAAACCCCAAACACAACTTGCCACGAACCTCGCGGTGATCCTTAACCACAATATTTCGCTCGCCACCAACGTACTGCGCAGGCATTTGAACGTGAGGCCAAACGCGGGATTCGAGGATTCGTCGTCGCTGTTGATTTATCATGTCTTAGTGGTGGTTGCGTTACGAAACAGGATTGGGCCTGCTAAAGTGTGACCGAAAACAGGTGGCAGACACAAGGCAAACCAAAGGTGATCTTTCGTGAGTGATTTCGAAGTTGTCGGCAAAGTAAGTGAATTTGAAGATAATCAAGGTCGAGCCGTCGTCGTAGACGGTCGCATGGTTGCCGTGTTCAAAAAAGGCGACCAATGGTACGCAATCGACGACCTGTGCCCCCACATGGGTGCATCGTTGGCCGAGGGTTATGTCGAAGACAATACGGTCACCTGTCCTTGGCACGCTTGGCGATTCTGCATCAAAGACGGAACCTGGGAGGACAATCCTCGTGTGAAGGTCGACTCGTTTGAAGTCAAAGTCGAAGGCGACGATGTGATGGTCAAGCCCATCGACTAGGTTTGCAGTGACTAGCATCCGGTGCTTAAGTTTTTGTTAACCAAGTTTGCATTAATGAAGCATTCTTCGTTTCGACATCCATCGGACCGAAGCTAGCCCACAGCCTAACGCCGTTCGCGAAACTCGATCTAACACCCCCAACGCTATCACACGCTAAAACTTTCGCCCACGGCGAGCACCTTCGCCTGGCAGCCGGCTTGAGCAACTTGCTTAGCCCATGCGTCAGCGTCTTGATCGATCGGCGGCCACGTGCCGTAGTGCGTAGGGAGAACCATTTTGGGTTCGATCAACTTGATCGCCGCGATTGAATCGTCCAACCCCATTGTGAACAGGTCACCGATCGGTAGCACAGCGACGTCAACACCACTGGCATAGAACTTCATGTCGCTGAAGTAAGCCGTATCGCCAGCGAAGTAAATTCGCTTGCCCTGAATGGTTAGCACAAACCCCGCGGCACATCCCCCATAGGTTCCGTCCGGAAGCCCGCTAGAGTGAATTGCCGGCACCATTTGAACCCGACCAAACGGAAGAACAATGCTGCCGCCAATATTCATACCGGTGGTGCTGGTTACTTCCTTGCCGCTAAACCAAGTCGCGATTTCAAAGTTTGCCACCACGTTGGAATTGCAACGCTTGGCGATGACTTCGACGTCGGTGACATGATCAAAATGGCCATGCGTCACCAGTATGTGCGAAACGTTGTCCGCGAAATCGACCTCTGAAACTTTGGCTGCTGGATTATCCGTAAAAAACGGATCGAGCAATACGCGATGATCGCCCGTTTCGATCAACCAAGAAGCATGGGAAAGCCAAGTTAGTTTCGTCATGAGCAGTTCTAAACGTGGGGAATCGTTGCTGGTTTGAGCGGATTACAAAAGTGAGGTTTCAACTCACCATTCTTCGCCACGCAAACGGGCAATTTCCATGGCGTCCTTGTCACCGCGACCTGACAAGCAAACCACAACATGTTCATCGGGCGACATCGTGGCGGCGATGTCAACGGCCTTGGCAACTGCGTGGGCAGTTTCCAAGGCACACATGATGCCTTCTGTTTTGGCTAGGCGGTCGAACGATTTCATCGCCGCTTCGTCACCGCAATCGATGTAGTCGACTCGGCCGGAATCCTTCCAATAACTGTGCTCGGGTCCAACGCCTGGATAATCAAGCCCGGCGCTCATCGAATGAACGTCACATGTTTGTCCGTCCTCGTCCTGCATCACGTAGCTGTAACTGCCATGCAGAACCCCAGGACTTCCAAAGGAAAGCGGTGATGCGTGATCACCGGGGTTGTGGCTTCGGCCGCCCGCTTCGACGCCCACCATGCGAACACCTTCGTCTTCGACAAACGGATAGAACATGCCCGCCGCGTTGCTGCCTCCCCCGACACAAGCAACCACGCAATCTGGCAATCGGCCAAACTCAGCCACCGATTGCTCGCGAGTTTCGCGACCGATCACGGCCTGGAAATCGCGAACCATCATCGGAAACGGGTGAGGCCCGATAACGCTGCCAATGATGTAGTGAGTATCCTCGACCGAAGACATCCAATCTCGCATCGCTTCGTTAACTGCGTCACGCAGCGTTTTGGATCCACTTTCAACACTGCAAATCTCTGCCCCCAGCAATTTCATGCTGAACACGTTTGGTTTCTGACGACGAATGTCCTCAGCACCCATGTAGACCTTGCAAGGCAATCCGAAGTGAGCACAAGCGGTCGCTGAAGCGACTCCGTGTTGGCCTGCGCCAGTTTCCGCGATCACACGAGTTTTGCCCATTCGAAGCGTCAAGAGTGCTTGTCCGAGCGTGTTATTAATTTTGTGAGCGCCGGTGTGATTGAGGTCTTCTCGCTTGAGCCATATCTGTGCACCACCGACTTCCTTGCTAAGCCGCTTAGCATGGTAGAGCGGGTTGGCCCGCCCGACGAACGTCCGTAGCAATTCACTCAGTTCGGCCTGGAAAGAGGGATCATTCTTCGCCTTTTCATACTCTTGCGATAATTCGTCCAAGGCACGGGTCAGCGTTTCAGGCACAAACCGCCCTCCGAATTCGCCAAAACGCCCCCGGGCATCAGGGACGGACGCGGATGCAGATGCGGAAACCGGTGAAGTGGTCATGAAATTCCAAAGCTGGAAATAGTGGAACTGAAATTTGGACACCTGGTGACGTCCCAAGATAGTCAAACCGCGTTTGGGACTCGATCGTCACAGTGGCAATTGTCCCCAGGAATCGCCGAACGGTCAACGCGATCGGTCGGTCCAACCCAAGAACACTCAAATTTGCTCTGTGATTGTCGGTTTGCTTGAAGGCAGCCCACCCAACCGATAGCTCACCCAACCGATAGCCCGCTTGACCGATAGCTCAGACTACCTGCTAAACTTCGCCGCATGAACAAATCAATTCAACTTGCCGTTCACGGAGCGGCCGGACGTATGGGACAGCGAGTCCTAGCCTTGGCCGCCGAAGATTCCGCCATTGAAATCGTTGCCGCGATTGAACATGCCGCTAGTCCCAAACTCGGCGTCGACGCCGGACTCAACGCGGGTATCTCTGCTTTGGATCTGGAATTGTCCGCTGACTGGCCAGCCGCCGCTTCCTGCGTGATCGACTTTTCGCTGCCAGTTGCCGTCGATGACTGCATCGCCAAATGCGTCGAAACCAAAACCCCCTTGGTGATGGCCACCACGGGCCTGACCGAGATCCAGAAGGCACTCCTGCACGATGCCGCCAAAACGATCCCGATCGTGTTCGCGCCAAGCATGTCGATGGCGGTGAACTTAACCATGAAAGTCACTCAGCAAATCACCGAGACGCTGAAGAACGTTCCCGGCGGACTTGACATCGAGATTCTTGAACGCCACCACCGATTCAAGGCGGATGCCCCCAGTGGAACGGCACTTCGATTTGGCGAACTGATCGCTGAAAAGATGGACGGTGACGTCACACACTTGCACGGCCGTGAAGGCGAAACCGGACAGCGAACTCGAAATGAGATCGGCTATCACGCGATACGAGTTGGTGACAATCCCGGCGAACACACGATTGTGTTTGGCATGCTAGGTGAGCGGATCGAAGTCAATGTCGCCGCGAGCAATCGCGACTGCTACGCATCGGGTGCGATCGTGGCTGCTAAGTGGTTGCAGGACAAATCGGCTGGACTGTACAGCATGTTCGATGTGCTAGGACTCTAGCCGATATGGCCAAATGCGACGAAGGCTACCGCTGTGATGTTTGCGGCGAAGACGTCACCTCAATCGTCGTCAGTGACCTGTACCTTCGTTTCGTCATCGGCGAACTTGACCCCGAGGTGCTTCACACTTCTCCGGAACGACACCTGCGGTGCAACCCAGTGCTGGCTCAGTTCATCGAGCATGAAAATTTCGAGCCAATCGCTGCGGAGGGCGAATTTGCCAAGCCGCTGCTCGACGCCGACTATGTCCGAGATCGCACCCGGTTAGTCACCCGCGGCTACGAGCGTTTGCTGGAAATCGCTAATACCGAGGGTGATCGCGATGTGACCACTTACCCGCTTCCCGAAGTCATCGACCGGTATAAGTAGTCTACGGTTGAGCTAACCAAATCTGCTACGCTCTGACATCAAAGGTAGGCAACTCCAACGCAGAGCATTTCTTTTGTCAGGCAAACTATTTAATCGCGGATTCATGTCGCTCGTCGCGAGCCAGTTTTTTGGTGCGATGAATGACAATGTGCTCAAAGGCATCCTGACATTCATGGTCATCGACGGCGCTTGGGCTGGGCACTTGGGCTCCGGTGGACAAGGGATCGTGGGCATCTGCTTTACGATTCCCTTCATTTTGCTTTCCGGCTATGCGGGGCAATTGGCCGACCGCCATTCCAAGAAGACGGTGACGCTATGGGTCAAAGTCGCCGAGATCCCCATCGTCTTGGTTGCGGGCCTTGGATTTTGGATGGGGGACCTATGGATCACTTTATCAGCTCTCGTCGCGCTTACCTGCCAAAGTGCGTTCTTCGGGCCCGCCAAATACGGAATGATCCCCGAGCTTGTCGACGACGAACAACTATCCAAAGCCAATGGCACCATCAATATGATGACCAACGTTGCCGTCATTGTGGGAACGCTGGTCGCCGGCGTTGTAAGTGATTTGTATGCTCCGCAAGACAGCAAGATCGCTGGCATCGTATCGCTGCCGATCATCACGCTGTTCTTGATCGCAGTCGGTGGACTGATTGCTGCTTTGTTCCTTTCGCCATTGCAGCCAGGCGATCGGTCTCTCAAGTACAACTTCAATCCCTTTTCGACTTACATCGAAACCATTCGTGAAATGTCCAAGACACGGCTATTGATGGTGATGATGGCGTGGGGATATTTCTATCTGCTAGCTGGCATCGCACTGTTTATTGTGCCAGAGTACACGGTCGTGCTGGGAATCAACCGCGCCGAAGCAAGCGTTTTGATGGGTGTGCTAGGTGTTGCCATCGGCGTGGGCTGCGCAGTCGCGGGGCTCGTCTCGGGCAACCGAATCCAACCCAAGCTTATTCCGATCGGCGCGTTCGGATTAATCTTGTTCTTCACACTGCTGGCTGCCGTGCCACCTTGGATGCCCGATGCATCGCCAATGGCTCGTGTTGCGCTAAGCAATGTTTCGTTCTTTATTCTAGGTGCCGGCTTCTTCGCAGGTTTCTACATTGTTCCTTTGCAAGCCTTGCTGCAGAAACTTTCCCCCGACAATGAACGAGGACGATTCCTAGGCACTGCCAACGCTGTGTCGTTCGCGTTTCTAACCGTCGCAGCATTGTTCTACTGGGCGGTTCGTCCTGCGTTCGGCGATAAACCTCAGCACATCTTTTACCTCAGCAGCGTTCTGATGGCGGCCGGTGCTGCGTTCTTCCTGTATCGTTTACGTGGTACTGGACTAGTGATGGGCAAAGCAGCTTAGATACTTCCACAAAAAAAGATCGCTGAGCAGGTCCTGCTCAACGATCTTGATGTTGTCGATCATTGCTAAGCGGCGAAGTGCCGTTGATCACTTACTTCTGAATTTCAACCAACTGTTCTTCTTTGGCCATCTCGCGAATTTCTTGCGTGATCTTCATCGAGCAGTACTTCGGTCCGCACATGCTACAGAAGTGAGCGCTCTTGAAGGTATCCTGAGGCAATGTTTCATCGTGGTAACGACGGGCCGTTTCGGGATCGAGCGCCAATCGGAATTGTTCGTTCCAATCAAATTCGAACCGCGCCTTGGACAACGCATCATCGCGATCTTGCGCACCCTTTCGTCCGCGAGCCACATCAGCCGCGTGGGCGGCGATCTTGTAAGCAATCACACCTTGCTTGACATCTTCTTCGTTGGGTAGCCCGAGGTGCTCCTTAGGTGTCACGTAACACAGCATCGCTGCGCCGTGCCAACCCGCCATCGCAGCCCCGATACCCGACGTGATGTGGTCGTAACCGGGTGCGATATCGGTCACGAGAGGACCAAGCACATAAAACGGAGCACCGTCGCAAATCTCGATTTGCTTTTCGATGTTCATCTGGATTTGGTGCATCGGAATGTGGCCGGGGCCTTCAACCATCACCTGGGTGCCAAGCTTCTGGCCCCGCTTCGTCAATTCCCCGAGCACTTCAAGTTCAGCAAATTGAGCTTCATCGGAAGCGTCCGCAATCGACCCGGGACGAAGTCCATCGCCAAGTGACCAAGTCACGTCGTATTGGCGGAAGATTTCGCAGAGATCATCAAAGCAGTCGTAAAGCGGGTTTTGCTTTTTGTGGACCATCATCCACTTCGCGATCAACGAACCACCTCGCGAAACGATTCCGGTAACGCGGTTGGCACTCAGGTGCAAGTGTTCGAGCTTTACACCGCAGTGGACCGTCATGTAATCGACGCCTTGCTTGGCTTGATGCTCGCACATGTCCAAGAAATGCTGCGCGGTCATATCTTCGATGTTGCCACCGAGCTCTTCCAACATTTGATAAATCGGCACGGTTCCGATAGGCACTGGCGATGCATCGATAATCTTCTTGCGAATGTTATCGATGTCTTTGCCGGTCGACAAATCCATCACCGTATCCGCACCAAAGTGAACAGCAGTGTGCAACTTGTCGAGTTCTTCACCTACGTTGCTCGTCACCGCAGAGTTGCCAATGTTCGCATTGATCTTGCACTTGGCGGCGATGCCGATCGCCATCGGTTCAAGAGCTCCAGCAGCGTGAACCTTGTTCGCGGGAATTACCATGCGTCCTGCCGCGACTTCATCGCGGATTAGTTCGACAGCGAGGTCTTCACGCTTGGCAACGAACTCCATTTCAGGAGTGACTTCACCGGCGCGGGCGGCAGTTAATTGGGTATGGCTCATCTATCAAAAAGCTCCATCGGCGTTGAATTTGGACACCAAGTTATAGGCACGAAGCCCGTCAATGAGTAGGTGCAACCACGATTAAAGCGTTTTGAGATATTCTAAGACTGCGTTTTTTTCATCCTCAGAGAGCAAATCCGGATAATCGTGCCCCTGGTTACTCTTGCCAAAACGCCGAGTGTCGAAGTAAGTGCGCCGCACTGCGACATCGGGGTGCGTTAACGGCACCTTATCAACCACTTCGATCGAAAACCCCATCTTCGCATCGTCAATCGCCTCTGAAATCCGCCGCCACACCTGGGGCCGCTGAGTTGGGTGAAGCACATGCCAAAGTGTCGGAACACTTCCGTTGTGAAAATACGGCGGCGATGCCCAAATGCCATCCAATGGCGGTGCAACATACCCATCGGGGGCCACAATCGTGTCCTGCTGATCATCTTGGCCGACGTTCGCAAACCAACTACTGGCGTATTTTTTTCGTCCTTCAACTGATAAGGCCTTGAGCCGAACAGGGTCAGTCCCAATGTCGTTGATCGGAATTCGACGATTGGGGTAGGTCCAATCGTCACCTCCAAATTGACGGTCGTACGTTCCGTGACATTCAGCACAGGTTTGGTTGAACACTACCCTGCCCTGCTCCGCGAGATCCACGTTCACTTCGCCTTCGTACTTAGGCGGTCGCAAAGACGCGAGGTAGTCGTAGACATCGCGAAAGGCATTTTCATTTTCGCGATAGAACTCTGGTCCGTTCTCAGGAATCAACGTGAACTGCATCAATCCGCGATGCCCCTTTTCGGCGAATCCATCAATGTACAAATACGGTCGCTTATGAAACGTCCACCAGGGTGGAGCGTCCATGTCATGATGAGTGAATGAAGTCGGCGGAGTGTTAACGACATTCAAATCAGCGTCACGACTGCTCATCAATCCCATCCCAAAGACCACTGCGTTAGTGGTCCCATGGGTCGTGCCCAAAGGAATGAACAACGCTCCCATGTCCATGCGTGAGAACGGACGACCGAGTTTAAACTTCGTCGACCGAATTTCTTCAGTCATCGTTTGCAAAGCAAAACGATTGTTGGGCGCCCCGGGCGTTGACTTGCCATAAACACTGCCGCCGTGACATGAAAAACAATTCATGGTCCAAGTACCATCATCGTCGACGACGTACTGCAGCGGTTTGCCGGAATCATCATCGGGACGAGTGGTCAGTCCGTAACGCTCAAACGCCATCGCCCGGCGTTCTTGCAACGTCGCGGTTTCGGCTTGACGGCGAAGAGGCTCAGGCCACGACTGCCAAACCTGATCAAACGTGTCCTGAGAAAAATCACTGGTCAGCACCGGGTGCTCGGTCAGAAACCGATATCCGCGTTCAGCCGAACTGGAAGTCCGAACGGTTTCGTCGGCGGCGAGCGGAACCCAGCCAATCCCTATCACGCTAAAACCAACCAAGCAAACGGTGGCAAGCAGCGGGTGAGAAAATGGACGCAACGGATTTTGAAACTTCATCATGCCTCATGGTAGACCGACATCAATAGTCGCGGCGCAACGTATTTTACAAAGTCTGTCCGTCACGGCTGCAGAACCACGCTTACATTCCCAAACCGTTTGATAGTGCCACCTTCCGACTTCCCTGTCTCGCGGACCTGATTGCGGGTAACGAAACTTCGCTCACCAACATCAGGCTCGACTGCAGGCACCACGTCCTCGCTCATAAGCCGATAGGGCCCCTCAATGACGCACAGAAGGTATTCTCGCATGAGGGGATCCAAAGTTTCGACTGCCAACTTGCCATCGTTCCCCACATAGCTTTTCGCTTCAATCAACCCTGCCTCAATCGCGATTGCTGATTTACCGGACTGATTAACCCACTCGATTGCTTCCCGCCATCCTTCGCCACGGTAGGCCAAGTAAGCAGGATTGGCAGCCCATTGGCGAATTGTTCCCTGGGAAACCATTAGTCCGACCAAGATCACGCTAGCCCAAACCCAGTCAAGATTTCGTCGTCTCGACATGGATGCCACACTTCCGCCTACTAACACGGCGAACACTGGCAATAGCCCGATGAAGTAACGACGGTGCCAAAGATGCACCCATTGTGTCCGCGACAAAAACCAAAACGCGAACACGACGACCACGCTTAACAGACCCAGCGCTATAAACTTCCGATGGTCTTTCGATCGGAACAATGCGATGGGTAAAAGCGGCAATAGCCACAGCCATAGCCACGACCAAACTTCAGTAGCCTTGGCAAACGCGGGCGCAACGGCGAAGGCCCCCCAACGCTCGCGGACCAACCAAGTCGGCAACAGCAGAAAATAGAAAACCGCTAACATCCCCATCAACATTGCAACGACTGCAAGCTTTTCTCGCCTTTGCAATGTCCCACTATCGACCATCGCCAAAAGCAACACCCCTAACATCACCACCACACTCGTCGGTTGAATCACGGCCGCGATCAACGTAGTGACAGCGATCGGCAAAACGCTCCTTGATTCACCCAGGTAGCTGCAAACAGCCAGGGTGGCCAACAGAATGATCGACGCATAGGGACGAAGCTCGGTCCCAAAGAAAATCGAATTCGTCTCTACCGCCATCACCAATCCGGTTGCGAGACCAGCCGTTGCGTTGAACTTTCGGGTCATCGCCACGCACAACAACGATGCTGACGCAGCCGTACAAAGAACACTGCTCATACGCAGCGCCACCTCGCTGTCACCTGCAATTGCCCGCCACAGCCACAACGCCCAAAACCACACTGGTGATTGGTTTCCAACAACCGCTCGCGGTGCCACATCCCCTAACGCCCCCCACACGCACCAAGTCGAATGCAGTTCGTCGACCCAGAAACTTTCGTAGCAGGAAGGAACTCGAACCGCCACCGCGATCGCAAATACGAGGACAGCCGGGAAAATATCGCGAAGAAATTTCAACCGCCCGCTGCCTTAATGACTTGGCATGCGGTTGCAATTTGCTCGGCACTAACATCCAAGTGCGTTACCAATCGAATCGCTTGCGGACCAATTGCAAAGCATTGAATGTCATGTTCAGCCAATTGATCCACCAATTGTTGAGCCGTTCCCCAAGACGGAGCAATGTCGATCGCAACGATATTGGTATGCACGTCGCCGCCACGGATCGAGAATGCTTCACAACTCGTCGCTGCCTCACCTAGCATCCGAGCATGTTGATGATCGATGGCAAGTCGTTCGCGATGATGGTCGATGGCATAGAGCGCGCCGGCGGCGATGATCCCCGCTTGCCGCATGGCACCGCCGAAAAGTTTTCTAGCCCGGCGTGCTTCCTCGACAAAGGCTTTCTCCCCGACCAAAGCTGAACCAACCGGGGCTCCCAAGCCTTTGCTAAAACAAACGCTGACCGAATCAAAGGGTTCGCACAGTTCGGCTTCCGACTTGCCAGTAGCAGAAGCGGCATTCCACAACCGAGCTCCGTCGAGATGCGTCTTGAGTCCCTGGCCTTCGGCCCACCAACAGGTCTGCACCACGTCGTCCTGGGGCTGGATTCGTCCTCCCCAACGATTGTGGGTATTTTCTAGACACAGCAGTTTGGTACGGGTGAAATGCTGATTTTCGGGATGGACCTTGCCTTCGAGATGTTCCACCCGCAGGGTTCCCTGGTCGCCCGGGACGGTCTTGGCCACCAAACCGCTCAGCCCGGCAAAAGCACCCTGTTCGTAGTGATAGATATGACAATCGGCCTCACAAATGAACTCACTGCCGCGTTCACAGTGAACCCGAACGGCCACTTGATTGGTCATACTGCCGCTGGGCATGAACACAGCAGCCTCTTTTCCCAGGATTTCGGCAGTTCGTTGTTCCAGTTTTTCGACCGTGGGGTCCACGTCAATCACCGCGTCCCCCAGCGGCGCGTCAATGATCGCCCGCTTCATTTCGGGCGTCGGCTTCGTGACGGTGTCACTGCGAAGATCAATCATTCGATGGTCTGTTGTAAGTGGGCCTACGAAATCGGTGTCCACCGATCTATCATTTCATTTTAACAGCGTACCCACTGATCCGGCGATCCATGTCCACGGCCTCCCCCCCTCCTCTAAAAATTCAACAAGTTGACGCACGTAGCGGATCGGCCGAGATTCTCGACCAACTTCGCGTCAAGCTCTCGCCCGATGGCAACGTGGTTTCTCCGCGAGGCCGAGCGTTGACCGAGGAAGTGTTTGGCAAACCGCTGACCCCCATCGAAGTTGTCGAAACCATTTGCACCGATGTTCAACGGGATGGCACCTCGGCACTCTTGCGATACAACCAAGCTCTCGACAAAGCGAACCTTAGTGCTGAACAACTAAGAGTACCCGCTGCTGACTTAGCCGCGGCTCACGCTGCCGCCGATCCAGCGTTGCTCGCTTCGATTCGCCGAATTCGAGATAACGTTGCCGAGTTTCAAAAAGCGATCTTGCATCAAGACGTCACGATTTCGCCCAAGCCCGGTGTAACACTGACGCAGCGATACGTTCCTTTGCGACGAATCGGTGTGTGTGTTCCCGGCGGTGCCGCTGCCTATCCGTCGACTGTTCTGATGACCGTCGTTCCCGCTCAAGTGGCCGGCGTCAATGAAATCGTCGTCATCGCACCGCCTACTCCCTTCGGCGCCTACAACACAGATATGTTGGCAACCTGTCACGAACTTGGTGTGACGGAAGTTTACCGAATGGGTGGCGCGCAAGGTGTTGCGGCACTTGCCTACGGATGCGACGCGGTGCCCGCGGTCGACAAAATCGTTGGCCCTGGAAACCTGTTCGTCGCACTCGCTAAGAAACACGTCTTCGGTACAGTCGACATCGACTCCTTTGCCGGACCGAGCGAAGTGATCGTGCTTGCTGACGAAACTGCGAACCCTGCTTTTGTCGCTGCAGACTTGTTAGCTCAAGCCGAACACTCGCCTGGCTCTGCGATCTTGATCACGTGGGACGAAACCCTCATCGACAAAGTGCAGGCGGAACTTGCAATCCAAGTTGCAAAGCTCAGCCGTAGCGAACTCACCGTCGACTCGTTGGAAGCATTTGGGGCGTTGATTTTGGTCCGCGATGAAACGCAAGGTTGCGAGTTGACCGACTCCTTCGCTCCCGAACACCTTCACATCGAAACGGCGAACCCGCGTGATCAAATCGCAAAGATTCGCAACAGCGGAGCCGCATTCCTTGGACACCACACACCGGTGGCACTTGGCGATTATGCCGCCGGCCCCAGTCACGTTCTTCCCACCGGCGGAACATGCACTTGGGCAGCCGGCTTATCAAGCAACAGTTTCTTGCGCAGTGGTAGCATCACGGAATTTGACGAAATGGCCATAAAGCAAATCGCCCCCGATGTGATTGCATTAGCCGAGAAAGAAGGGCTCACCGCACACGGTGAAAGCGTTTCGATCCGAGTAAGATCGTGAGATGAGTGATGTCAAAAAATTCACTGACTTGATGTTTTGGCAACGTGCCAGAGGTTGGTCGAAGGAGATTTTCCGGCTCATCAAAAATGAACCGCTTGCATCCGATCGGCGACTTGTGATTCAAATCAATGACTCATCCGAATCAACCACGGCAATCATCGCAGAAGGAGTCGGCAGAGGCACACAGGGTGAGTTCATTCAGTTCTTGGGATATTCAATGGGCAGCCTACTGGAAACTCAGTCTCATTTGGTCGCCGCCTACGGTCGCGAGTACATCGACGCCGAAACGTATCAGCAATTGTTCAACGAAGGAGTCTCCATTCGCCGAATGATAAACGCGTTCATGAAGTCGATGACAAAGCATGGATCGGGAGTCCAACACATCCGACCGTACAAGAGTTGGTCCAGTGAAGTGTGGGAAATGTACGAAAAGTTCACCGGAGAAAAACGCGCTGAGATGTTCCGAGACAAACCGGACGGCACCACCGAAGACGAAACCGACAAAGAACCGTGACTCATTACCCAGTACTCAGTACTCAGTACTCAGTACTCATCAACCGCGTTATGCTGACGACTCACCCCAACCACCGCCCCCCATCGCCAACCATGACTTCGCTCTTCCGCCCCGCCCTTTCCAAGATGCTTCCCTACACACCGGGGGAACAATCCGCGCCGGGAAAAGTCATCAAACTAAACACCAACGAAAATCCCTACCCGCCCTGCCCTGCGGTCGTTAAAGCGATTCAAGAAGCAGCCACGGGAAACATTAATCGTTACCCCGATCCGATGGCGACGGCTTTCAGGCACGCTGCAGCCGATGCACTTGGTTTACCCGGCCCCGAATGGGTGCTTGCTGGAAATGGCAGCGACGAAATATTGACCATGCTGGTGCGAGGCTTCGTCGGCGAAGGGGAAAAACTGCGTTTGCCCTACCCCAGCTACATTCTGTATCGCACGCTCGCAGACATCCAAGGTGCGTCTTGGGAACAAGTTCCTTTTAACGACGATTGGAAACTTGCTGCTGAGTTTGGGGAAACCAGCGATAAGCTCAAACTTGTGTTGCTGCCCAACCCTAATAGCCCCAGCGGCACGATTGTCGACCAAGAAGAAGTCGCGGCGATTGCCAATTCGCTCGACTGTCCACTGGTTGTCGACGAAGCCTACGTTGATTTCGCGAACCAAAACTGTTTGGAATTGGTTCAGCAAAACGAGCGAGTCATGGTCACTCGTACGCTTAGCAAATCCTACGGGCTCGCTGGCGTACGTTTCGGGTTTCTCATCGCCCAGCCTCAGATCATTGCCAACTTGGCCAAGATCAAAGACAGCTACAACTGCGACGCCATTTCGATTGCCGCCGCGACCGCGGCGATGTCGAGTCAAGATTGGCTCAAAGACGTTGTCGCCAAACTAAACGCCACACGAGCCCGAATGGAAACAAAGCTCACCGAACTTGGTTTCCACGTCACGCCTTCGCATGCGAACTTTGTTTGGTGCCAGCACCCCGATGGCAATCATCAAAGTCGTTACGAATACCTCAAAGCAAACCAGATTTTGGTCCGATACATGCAATTTCCTGACTGGGGCGACGGACTACGGATTAGCGTGGGCACGGACGACCAAATTGACGCCTGTTTGATGATGCTAGAAAGATTCTCATGAGCCGAACGAAAACGATCCACCGCAAGACCGGTGAAACCGACATCAAGCTGACCATTGATCTCGATGGCGACGGAAGCGGTACGCGATCTAGCGGAATCGGATTTCTTGACCACATGCTCGACTTACTCGCTAAACATGCGTTGATCAATCTTGACGTCGATGCCAAGGGCGACCTGCACGTCGACGACCATCACACCGCTGAAGACATCGGCATCGCACTGGGTCAAGCCATTCACGAAGCCCTGGGTAATCGAGCAGGCATCCGTCGATACGGTCACTTCACGCTTCCAATGGACGAGTGCTTGGTAACGGCCGCGGTGGACCTGGGCGGACGTTACGCATTCGAGTATCACGCTCCGATTGGTGCGTCGAAGATCGGCACCTTCGACAGCGAACTCGTCGAACACTTTTGGCAATCGTTTGCTGCCAACTCCAACTGCAACCTGCACGTTTTGTTGCACCATGGTCGCAACGGACACCACATTGCCGAATGTGTGTTCAAGTCAGTTGCCCGTGCCATCCGCATGGCAGCCGAAAGCGACCCAAGAAGCGACGCCGTGCCCAGCACCAAGGGCGTGCTGTAAGTCGACGCCTCATGCGACGATCTGGCAAGATCACTCGCTGGCTCTTGAGTCTATTTCTTACTGACGAACAGGCCGATAGACGCCAGTCCAACCAAACTCAGTAGCACTGAAAACAACATGAAGTTTGAAAGCAGTGCGATCGAGGTCAGCATCACCATGGCTGCGACCGCCGCGATGCGGGGTGGTAGCAGCCAAAGCGTGAATCCGGCCATTGTCTCCGACGCGATCACGAAACGGCTGTACCAAGTCGCCAATACTCGTTGAACGTCAGCATCGAAGTTTTGGCGAATCAGGTTGAATACCCAATAATCTCGGTCGACGAAGTAGATGTCATAGAACACTTCGCCCGACCAATACTCCGACGTCCATTTACCGATTGCACCGCCGAGCAAGATCACGCTGATGATTGCTCGACTTAAGAACGCGCCTTTGCTAAGCAAGCGTTCGGGTTCATCGCAATCCAGTCGCGTCACGTACCACAGCGACCATAACGCGGTCCACCATGCGGTTACGAACGTCATGTCGTTGTAACTTCCCTGGTGAACACAAGTGATCGTCAAACCTGCGAACGAAATCAAAGCGAGGGCGATAAGCGTCCGCCGATTGCCAACAACAACGCCTAGACCTGACGCAACCACGGCAGCCAAGAATGCGACAACAAGGACCGTGTTGGAACGAAAAAAATCGGGGAAGAACGAATCGAAGATTGGAGTTTCGCCGTACAACCGAACCGAAGCGACGTAGTACGTCCACTTCCATATCAGCGCCAGCGAAAGCAACGCCTGCACGATTCGATAGGCAACGATAACTTTGCTCGGCAACGTGATCTCTTTGTCCACCGGAGTATTTGACAAGCTGGTATCGCTCATGGTTCGTCCAATCGCAACATCAAGTAACCTTGTTCAGAATCCGGCTTCAGATGAAACCGAGATGTCAGCCGCTCGCCTCGATAGGTCGATTCAATCGTGAACCAACGGTCCTTGCCATCTTGCAAGTGAAAGAACCTTGCGTCTGCGAACGTCATCGTCCGCGCGGGGAAGTGGTTGCAATAACGCCCCGACAATTTGGGGTCCAAGTTAATCATCAAGGGATCCACCAAGTCCGGCGGATAATCTTGAACGTCGCTTCGATTGGCGAAGTTGTACATCGCCGGAATCGGAAACTGGATCGCGAAGATCGCAAACGAAGCACTACGCAAATGGAAGCGGTTCATTGTGGCGTGAATGATCGGCTTCACCCACGGCATCAACAGCAGCCAAACCGCAATCACAACCACCAACGCGACGATGGCCAAAAAACCATGATCTCGCTGCGTCTTCACTCCTTCGCCGATTGCGTCGTCCTTGACCGCCTGCATCGCACGATCAACCTTGTTCGAGGATTTGAAGCAGTGTTTCGCGAACCACCTGCGGGTTCGCATTCGGGTTCTTTCGCTTGGCTTGTCCGATCAAAGAGCCCACTGCTTGCTTTTTGCCAGCTTGGTAATCTTCGGCCACTTGGGGGTTGGCAGCCAACAATTCACGGCAAAGGTTCTCGATCTCGCTATTATCGACTGACTCGATCCCCAAATCCGCGATCGCCTGATCGACATCGCACGACTTTTCGATCATATGTGCGAGCACGTCACGTGCCCTGCCCTGTTCGAGATCGCCTTTGGATACGCGACTGAGCAGATCGCCGAGTTGCTCAGCTGTAATGGGATAATCAGTGATTTCGATTTGCTGGTCGTTCATGGCGCGCATCACGTCCTGCTGGATCCAAGAACTCGCCCGCTTTCCGTCTCCTGAAATGGTGGCAACCGATTCGAAGTACGTGATCAATCCGGGACCTTGGTTCACGATCACGTCAGCGTCGTATGGCTTAATCCCGTACTGCCCTTGCAGTCGCTCGCGAAGCGCTGCGGGAAGCTCGCCAAGGGAAGCTCGTATCGCTTCAACTCGTTCGCGAGGCAATCGGATTGGTAGCAGATCGGGGTCGGGGAAATAGCGGTAATCGGCAGACTCTTCTTTCTCGCGTTGCAGGAACGTCTTTCCGTCCACATCATTCCAACCACGAGTCGTCTTGGATTCATCCTTGATTGTCTTTCCGGTCTCTTCCCACAAGTCGTATTGGCGACCAACTTCGTACTCGATCGCACGCTCGACTGCGCGAAACGAGTTCATGTTCTTCACTTCGACGATCGGTGTGGCAACCTTCTTGCCATCAACGTCGATGTGCAGGTTCACGTTCGCGTCGACTCGCAGACTGCCTTCCTGCATTTCACAGTCGGATATGCCGAGATGAGTCATTCGCAACTTCAATTCCTGCAGGTAAGCCTTGGCTTCGGCCGATGACCGCATGTCAGGCTGACTGACGATTTCAAGCAGTGGCGTTCCGCAACGGTTGAGGTCAATCTTGGTATCCGATCGCCCTGCTGCTTCGTCGTGCATGCTCTTGCCAGCGTCTTCTTCCAAGTGAGCACGAATGACACCGATCTTGCATGTCTGGTCTGGGTTCGAAGGGTCCGCGATTTCGATGAACCCATCGGCGCAAATCGGCAGGTCAAATTGGCTAATCTGATAGCCCTTGGGCAAATCCGGATAGAAGTACTGCTTTCGGTCCCATTTCGTCATGGGTGGAATCGAACAATCGATGGCCAAACCAGCTTTGACTGATAAATCAATCGCCGCTTCGTTCATCACCGGCAATGCTCCCGGCAGTCCTAAACAAACTGGACAAACCTGAGTATTTGGCGGCGCACCAAACTCGGTGCTGCAGCCACAGAATAACTTTGTGTTCGTCTTGAGTTGGACGTGTACTTCCAGTCCGATGACTGTTGTCGCGGGATAACCATCAATTTGACTCATTACACTGCCTCCCCGAACGAGGCGGGACGTTTCTTATGGTGATCTGTAACGGATTGGTATGCTGCACCAGCGAATATTAAACGAGCTTCTTCTAACGCCGGAGCTTGCAATTGGATCGCCAATGGCAATCCGCTGGCGTCAAATCCCGATGGCATCGATAAGGCCGGGATACCGGCCAAGTTCGCACCCGTGGTAAATAGGTCGCAAAGGTACATCTGCAGCGGATCGTCAACCTTGTCCCCCAGTTTGAAAGCAGGGGTAGGCGCAACGGGCCCGAGCAACAAGTCCACTTGTGAAAAGGCTGCGTCATAGTCGCTCTTAATCAAGCGACGAACTTTCAAGGCCTTGTTGTAATAGTCGTCGGCATAGCCTTCGCTAAGTGCATACGTTCCGATCATGATTCGCCGTTTGACTTCCGCACCAAACCCTTCGGCACGACTGCGGCAGTACGTCGTCACCAACGGCCCCAGATCAGCATCGGTGGCAATGTCTGCGGCGCGGTGTCCATAGTGAGCACCGTCATACCTAGACAAGTTGCTGCTGGCTTCACTTGGTGCAATCACGTAGTAGGTTGGCACCCAGTATTCGCTGTGAGGCAAATCAACTTCGATGATTTCGGCTCCCGCTTCAACAAATACCTTGGCGGCCTCCTCGACGGACTTGCGTACGGAATCTTCGATTCCTTCCACCGACATCGTTTGCCGCAAGATACCAATCTTAAGACCGCGAAGATCCTTCGAAGCCAAAGCGTGAGTGTACGATCCCACATCGTGCTTCAGCGAAGTTGAATCACGATGATCATGTCCTGCGATCGCATGCATCACAGGCGCGATATCGGCAACGGACCAACCCAGCGGACCGACCTGATCAAGACTACTGGCGAATGCGATCAGACCATAACGACTAACGCGACCGTAGGTGGGTTTCATCCCCGTCACCCCACACATCGCAGCGGGTTGGCGGATCGAACCACCGGTGTCCGTTCCCAGGCTGGCGGGCACCATGCCGGCCGCAACGCAGGCCGCGGCACCACCGCTACTACCACCGGGAATCCGAGTCGTATCCCATGGGTTTCGTGTGATTCCGAAGGCGCTGTTTTCAGTTGACGCTCCCATCGCGAATTCATCCATGTTGGACTTTCCGATGATCACCGCATCGGCAGCTCGCAATTTTTCCACCACGCCTGCGTCGTAGGGTGGTCGAAAGTCCTTGAGCATCTTTGATGAACACGTGGTAGGCATGTCACGAGTGCAAAGCACATCTTTGACTGCAACCGGCACTCCAGCGAGCGGTCCGAGCGGTTCGCCAGCAGAACGCTTGCGGTCAATTTCCGCTGCCGCGGCGAGCGAAAGTTCTCGGTTCGTATGGGTAAATGCGTTGATCGTTGCATCAACGGCAGCGATGCGGTCAAGTGCGGCGGTGACGATCGCGACGGCAGACAATTCGCCTTCAGCCTGCAATCGGAGTATTTCGGGGACAGAATCAAGCATGCAGCAACGCCAGGGGAACACGGTTTCTTGAGATTTGCTGTGATTATCAACAAGTCACGTCAATGAGGCTAGACGTGTCGAAACACTAAGTCGACGTGGCATCACAGCATCCAAACGCCCGATTGTCGGCCCAATCGCAGCAAATACTTGCGGCTATTGGAAACCAGTCCTAGGCGTGTCGTTTCAAAGAAAGTGTCGCGACGCATCCGGCGGGACCGCCTGCCAGCGTGATATCGGCCTGGTGTAGCCGAGCGATACGATAGGCTCGGCACAGCCCCAACCCCAGACCGCGACCAGCTTCGCGACCTGAATAATACGGATCAAACGCGTGCTGGCGAGCTTCGCTCGATAGCCCGGGCCCGCTATCGGCAACATGAATCCGAACCATGTCACTGTCTTGCACGACGGATACTACAATGGTTCCTTGGCAACCGATTGCATCAACCGCATTGCGAATCAGAACTCGCAAAGCCTCGCCAATCATCAACCGATCCACCGTCAGCTCGATGGGATCCTCGGGAAGACTCACTTCCAAGCGAATGGTCTGGCGTTTGGTCTCTTCACGAAACGAATCGACCACACGACGGATTTCCGCGACGACATCAACGGGCTTCGCCTGAGCCTGAGGCGGATTGGCGTAAAACATCAGGTCCGCGATCATTTCATGCGCGCGGTAGACTTGATCAATGATCCGCTGCAAGGTCGCGACTCGCGCGGGATCCTTTTCGTCTTTCTGAAGCTGCTGGGCACGGGTAGAAATATTGGCCAACGGATTGTTGATCTCGTGAGACAATCCGTAAGCGAGTTGTTTCACCGCACCGAGTTTGTTCTTGTGGAGTCGTTCGTCAAACGATCGTTCAAGTGATCGATGCTGTTCAACTTGACGAGCAAGTTGCTGAAGCGAATCGCCTTCAACGTCTGCGGACAAAGATTGGACCGCGCCGTTTGTCGGTGCAACCACCGTGGGCCATTGTTGTTGCCACGCCACGGGAACCGGCGGTCCGAAAGTTTCCAACCACAACGATGCGTCGTTCATCCACAAATCAACGGGCAAGGTTCGGAAGTGATCGCTAAGCTTTTGAGTCTGCTTAGCAACGTCGATCTGAGGAGGTTCAAACCCTAAGTACGCGTCCCCATTGGCAAAGCAACCCGTCGCATGATCGATCAACCAACGAGCAAGGTCAGTGACCTCAACCTGCGACGCGTCGATGTGGACAGCGCAAAAGATCAACAAAGGTGCATCGCGCTGGATCACCCCCGACAAGTGATCGACCAATGACCTCGGAATCGCCTGTGATCGCTCTTTAGAAAGCAAAAGGCGAATGATTGCATCAGTCGCATCCAACGATCGTGGTAACCACCATCGCTGAGATCCACGCCGGATGCAGGGCAACCACGCCATCGAGTCCGTCCTTTGCGTCATGGCAACGGGGAAGTCGTTTGAAATGGATGACCCAGGAAAACTCGAAACAGGAATCGCCACAGCGTCATTGCTCGACGCCAATGCAGGAATGAGTTCGCTTCGAACCGAATCGAACGCCATTCCACCATCGCCGTCGACCACGCTAGGCCCGGTCGGCGGCTTAGGTTTATCCACGACTAGTTCGTTACGCCGCGTTCAATTTCCAACAGGTCGCAAGCGCGATTGACTAGATCGTCAATCGAGAAAGGCTTCTGCATGAAATCGTTGGCGCCGGCAGCCCTAAGTGCGTCGACTTTATTGTGTTCGACCATCCCCGAGATGCACAGGATCTTAACCGTGTCCATCGTGGGGTCCGTGCGAACACGTTGGCAAACTTCTTTGCCATTGATATCGGGGAGCATAACGTCGAGCACAACCAAGTCCGGTCGGAACTCTTTCACACCCATGCCGGCATCAAAACCGTTATTCGCGGTTCGAATATCGAACCGACCGTCACGATCGAATCCGTCTTTCATCAAATCAACGAGATCTTGGTCGTCATCGACGATCAAGAGTTTCTTCTTTCCGCTTTCAAGAGCATCGGTGGGAATCCCGTTGTCTTTCATGAACAGGTAAAGCTGTTCGCGGGGAATCCGCCGAAACTTGCTGCCTGGAACGCGAAAGCCCTTCAACGACCCGTTGTCGAAACAACGAATGATTGTTTGCTGGCTGACCTTACAGATCTTCGCCGCTTCGCCTGTCGTAAATACCGTTTTAGTGGTCATGGCAGAAACCATCCTCCCTGCATGACTAGCCTTGTCAGAATGAACCGATGCCTTGAATTCACGGGCAACAGCGACGAGACATTCCCGAAACCGTGCATTGAAACCAAAGCGAACCGTTAGTGAGTGCCGCAAAATTGCTTAGTGCGTTGACTCAAGCGAGTCCGTTAGCGCTAAGAAAATCGACGAAACATACGGCCGAGAAATCCCACGCATCCGCTGCGCGACGTCCACTCGACCATTCACCAATGGCCCTCCTTTAACAAACTCGCCGCTCCACCGCACTAGCACATTTCAATGCCAGATTACGTGAAGAACGCAAGCAGCAAGAAGCTCCAAGCCTCTCTGCCTTTCCAAGCTTGCCTCGTCGACGAATTCTATCGTTTTAACCAACTCGGTCAAGATCGATTCATTCGCCGTAAGTTGTTGCTAATCATTGATTTAAATGAATGCGTCGAGGAAGCGAAGAAAAAAGCGATGCACCCACTTGGGGTAATCACGCCAAGATAAGCCCGGTGAATTGCGTGACTTCCGCGAATTGCGTTGCGTTCGCGGTTGGGGCAAACCGGAGCAAGAGTAGAAGAACGACTTCGTCGATGACCAACAAAAATAGAAAGCCGAAATTTGATTTCCCCGATTCGACTTGCCAACTTGCTTTCCCTACTTTGCTTCGAGGTAGGCCAAAACCAACGCGATGTCGGCGGGTGTGATTCCACTGATCCGTTTGGCTTGGTCCAGACTTAACGGTCGCACCTTACAGAACTTCTCACGCGCTTCGTTCCGAAGCGCCCTGATTTTGGCGTAGTCGAACGTGGCCGGGATCCGCTTTCCAGCCAACCGCTGAGCCTTCTCGACTTCCATTTTCTGTCGAGAGATATAGCCCTCGTACTTGATATCAAACAAGCACTGCTGCGCCGCTGAGGATTCGATTGCTTGAAGTTCCGAGTTTACTTGACACATCGTGGACCAATCCACCTCGGGCCGACGCAGGTACACATCACCCGGAGTATCCGCGACACGCGTCGCTTTGAGCAATTCAAAGCCACGATCAATATCCGCCAATTTCTTAGCGAATCGTTCCCGACGTTCACTGGAAATTAGCCCCAACGAATCTGCTTGCGCGGTGAGTCGGCGATCCGCGTTGTCCTGACGCAGCAGCAAACGATACTCGGCGCGGCTGGTGAACATTCGATAGGGTTCGTCGGTGCCGGCAGTCACCAAATCGTCAACCAACACGCCGATGTATGCTTGGTCTCGCGATGGCACCCACGTAGGTTTTCCAGCAACGGTCAGCGCTGCGTTCAGACCGGCAATCAATCCCTGGCCGGCAGCTTCCTCGTAACCGGTCGTGCCGTTGATCTGGCCGGCGAAAAACAATCCTTTGACCGACTTGGATTCCAGGTGCGACCACAACTGAGTCGGTGGACAAAAATCGTACTCCACGGCGTATCCATAGCGCATGATCGAGGCATTTTGGAGTCCTTCGATTCGCTTGAACATCTCATCCTGAACGTCCCGCGGCAAACTCGTCGAGATCCCGTTAACGTAGACCTCTTGGGTGTCATGGCCCTCAGGTTCCAGGAACAATTGATGTTGAGACTTATCCGCGAAGCGAACCACCTTGTCCTCGATTGACGGACAGTATCTTGGACCTTGTGAATTGATTTGGCCCGAGTACATCGGCGCGCGATCGAGGTTGGCTCGAATCAACTCGTGAACAGATTCGTTTGTGTAAGTGATGTGACAGGGAACTTGCTCGGTGACCACTTTGTCAGTCAAGAACGAAAACCCTTGGGGATCATCATCGCCGGGTTGCTCTTCGAGTTTCGAGTAATCGATCGTGCGAGCATTCAAACGGGGCGGCGTCCCGGTTTTGAAACGTTCCACTTCAAAGCCAAGCCGAGCGAGTGCTCCGCTAATACCCGATGTGGTTCCTTCGCCCCCACGACCGCCGGCTGTCTTGGCTTCACCGGTGTGCATGATCGCTTGCAGGAACGTGCCGGTCGTAAGCACAATCGTTGGCGCTCGGTACTCGGCGTTGCCACGGACGCGGACACCGGCAACTTGTGGTGACTCGCCGCTTTCATCAATGATCAAATCTTCGACCGTCTCTTGCCTCAGGTCGAGGTTGTCTTGCAGTTCAATCCGATGCTTGATGAACTGTTGATAGGCCTTCTTGTCGGCCTGAGCTCGCGGGCTATGCATCGCCGGGCCCTTGCGCCGGTTGAGCATTCGAAACTGGATGGCCGTGGCGTCGATCGCCTCTCCCATCAATCCACCCAGCGCGTCGACCTCGCGGACGATTTGTCCTTTGGCAACGCCGCCGATCGCCGGGTTGCACGACATTTGACCGACGGTGTCAAGGTTCGTGGTCAACAGAGCCGTTTTGGCTCCGAGCCGAGCCGCAGCAGCAGCGGCTTCCGTCCCGGCGTGCCCAGCACCGATCACGATGACGTCATAGTAATAAAGACAGGCGTTCATATTTTTTCTTTAGTTTGCATCGTTAAACGTCGAAGCCGATTTGAGGTGGAGTCGATCGATGCGGAATTTCTTGTTCCGCATCTGTTTCACACGTTTCTCAATGTGCTTGACGTATTATCCGCAGTTCTCAGTCGAAGTATCACGATGCAAATGGCGGGCAAGAAGAGTCAATCTGGACTCCGCAGACGTTTTTCGAAAATCCTTAGAGACTCCCTCGGGATTCGCGGGAATATTCGCGAACGCCTTCTCTGGGCCGCAGCACCGTTTTTGTTGGTCCCCATGCTGATAGACACTGCGTCGGCTGTCGAGGTGAGCAACCCCGATTCGACCGTTACCAGCGGCAGTACAACCGCGAACACCACCCATGCTCCTATTCGACCAGGACAGTCGGCGGCCCCCGTCGCTAAGCCCAGCCCCGACAGCTTCATCCTAGGCGCAAAATCGTTTTCCATCCCGTTCACGGTAAACGACCAACCTAATGGACCGGTGAACGTCCACCTGTACGTCGCCGATCCAGCCTCGGATTCTCAACAATGGCGTTGGGTAGCAGCGAAAACCTCGAAGAACGGGAAACCGCAAGAATTCGAATTCGTTGCTGACCGTGACGGCGAATACTGGTTTGCGACTTGGACCACCGAGGCCAAGACAAGCCAAGCTCAACCACCGGCTCACGATCTTCAACCTGGCCAAATCCAACCCCAGCGAAAGATCTTTGTCGACACGACTGAACCGCGAATCGAGTTGTCGGTGGACTCCGACGGCGATGGACGAGTGGCTGTGTTTGCAACGATCGACGACGCGACCGATATTTCAGACATTACGATCCGGTACATTACCGATCGAATGCAGCAGTGGGCTGACATCGATTCGGCTCTGCTCAAGAAAGCCGGCGCCGTTCACTTTTCGACCCAGGACGACTGGGACCAATTGTCGGTTCGCATGGTCGCCCGCGACAAAGCTGGCAATCAAAGTGTTGCCGATAGGATGATTCGCAAGCCTCGTATCGCCGAGGCACCTGGGCCCCGCTATGCCGATGCCTCCTTGTCGCCGATCTATGGCAACGCTCAACCGGCCTACCCTCGCCAGTTCGCCGACGCAGTCCCGCAAGGATTCGCCAGCGGTGCGATGGCTGGTTACGGCTATGCTCCAAACGCCATGGCAAACCCTTACCGCGGCGCGATGAACAATTTATCGTCCACGCGTACAAGCGCACCTGTGGGGCTTCCCGCTGGACTTCCCACACGGCCGGTCGCGCAATCGAACCCTGCGATTGAAACCCTGCCGCCACCAGCAACACTCGAACAGATCAGTAACGGCTTTGGTTTGACGAGTCCACAGCAGGCCAGTCCTCATCCGCCGCTGCCGGAAACCATTCCGGCGCCCGCCCCATCGGTTGATCCGCAATCCCGTTCGGAACAACCCAAGGCACCTGAGCTTAGTCGTCAACGATCTCGCTCAGTTCAAGAGGCGATGCGGCCTTTGTCTGAACGCAGTGTGGTGCCACCGAAGTACAGCAGCAACGAAGACGAAACTGGAAGTGCCAGCGATCGCAACGTCGCCAATCGTCCGTCCGTGCAATCACCATCACCGAACTTGCGATCCCAGGTGCTATCGCGCGTACCCGTGCGTTTTAGTGACAGCGAACGATTCAGCTTGGACTATGTCCTCGAAGCCGTCGGCAGCCAAGGCGTCGAGGCAATTGAACTCTACGGCAGCATCGATGAAGGTGCCTCTTGGAAACTTTGGGGACGCGATCCCGACAAATCAAGTCCCTTTGATATTGAAACACGTGAAGAAGGCGTATTCAGTTATCGCATCGTCGTTGTCGGCAGCAGCGGCTTGACCAGCGCACGACCGCTCGCAGGCGATCTTCCGGACATCGTTGTCGTTGTCGACAAACAGGCACCTGAAGTTCGAATTAGCGGAGCCCGTTACGGACAAGGGGATCGCGTCGGGTCACTTGTAATTCAATACGAGTGCGACGACTCGAATTTGAAAGAGCGTCCGATTGCATTGTCGTACAGCGAAAGCGTCGATGGTCCCTGGACCACTATCGCCGGCGGCTTGCGGAACGATGGCGACTACGCGTGGCCTGCCGATCCTGGTTTGCCGCGTGCGTTCTACTTACGACTCGACGCGACCGATAAAGCTGGCAATGTCGGAACGTACATTCTTGACACACCGATTGACGCGCAAGGCCTTGCACCTCGAGCCCGCATCCGTGGATTCCAGACCCTTTCAGGTTCCTAGTTCACTTGGAACCCAGGGCTTTCAAGACTTCGTTGTGCAGTTTGCCATTCGTGCCAACTCCATCACCACCACGGCACGTTACAACGCCCTTCCAATCGGTGAATGTCCCACCCGCTTCGACAATTATCGGAAGGATCGCAGCGACGTCCCAGGCATTACAAATTGGGTCGACCATGATATCGGCGCGACCGGTGGCAACCATCAGGTAACCATAGCCATCACCCCAAGACCGGGTAATAAACGCTGATGATTCAAGGGACTCGTACCCTGACTTGGCACCTCGCTGTGCAAACGAATCCACTTGGCTCACCACGAACACGGCTTCGTCAATACTTGTCTTATTGGAAACACGAGCCGCTTGCCACGAAGCATCGCAAACGCGAACCCAGCTTCCATGCCCCATCGCCGCCACGATGATTTCATTCAGTGCGGGAATGAAAATCACGCCCCCCAGAGGTTCGCCTTTCCACTCCAAAGCCAGCAAGGTCGAGTACAACGGCACGCCGCAGATGAACGACTTCGTTCCGTCGATTGGGTCAACGACCCAGCGATAGTCACTTGAGCCTGATTTTTCAGCGAACTCTTCCCCCTGCATGGTATCCGTGGGAAATCGTTCGGTGATCAAGTCACGAACCAATTGCTCTGCTTCGCGGTCCGCGATCGTCACCGGCGACGCGTCACTCTTTGCATCGAAGGTCAATTCCGGATTGCGGAAGTATTTCAAAGTATGAGCCCCGGCTGCGGTGGCAACTTCAATCATTGCAGCCAAGCGACCTTCATGCAGATCTTGCCATTGGCTGGGATCACGTTGCGTGTTCATGGTTAGATTCCTTGTTCCCGTCGCGGTTTTAGTTTTGAAGTTCTTGTGGGGAGCTATGGGTCGATTCAGGATCGCGAGCAAGAAAGATTGACTGGATCATCAGCATCGCGGCACCAACGACCAGCAGCGAATCGGCGATGTTAAAGTTGGGCCAGGGGTCGAACATCGGCAAGCCCTCGATACGAAACAAAATCCAATCTCGCACCCCACTCTTCCAGGGCTCGGGAAAGCCAGGTTCCCACCACATGCCCAGTCGATCGTAGAGGTTGCCCAGAATGCCGCCGCAGATCAGTCCGAGTGCCCAAGTCAACCACAATGACTCCGCCGCACCGAACTTGAACAACCAAGCCAGAATTGCAATCCCGGCAATGATGGAAAACACGGCGAAGAAGGTGCCCTTCCCTGCTCCTAACCCGAACACCGCCCCAATGTTGACCGCCGTTTCGATTCCGAAGATTCCATCGATAATCCAATACGGTGATTTCTCGCCAGGCAACCCGCGGGCTGAAAACACAGCCGCTTTAGACCACAAGTCAGCCACAACGCCGATCAACGCGAGCGCAAAGAACAATACGATCCGCGAAATGGGATAGGAGCGATCGTTTGACGAGTTCAAAAGTCTTACCTGTCGAGTGGAACAAGATCTTGGTCGAATCCCGAACTATACCGACGCCTCCGGTTCAACGAAACACTAGCCCTAAGTAGCTAGCAGGCAACCGATGACAGAAGACGCTTATAAACAGGGTCAACATAGACAAGGGGAACCACGAAAAGCCAGTTTTAGATCGTGCAGCAGTGCGGATCGTTGATCTAGCCTAGCCGTGCGGCGGAAAAAGCTGACGCTTGTTCGCTTGGCCGAGACCACCGACAATTAACACCATGCCTGAACTTCCTGAAGTCGAAACGATGCGTCGCGGAATCCTGCCAATTTTGGGTTGCCGAATCACCAGTGCCGAGCGTCCGGCCTGCACTCGGCGGCCAATTTTGCTGCAGCCTCGCATTGATGCCTTCGATCGCCGCGTTCGTGACCGTGTCGTTGTCAACGTGGGCCGACGTGGGAAACGGGTCACAATCCACCTCGACGATAGCCAAACAATTGTGATTGAACCCAGGATGACGGGTCTCGTGTTGCTGGCCGAACCTCCGACGACCGACCACCTTCGTCTGCGTTTGAACTTGTCGGCTGGTTCCACTAAGTCGTCTCGTCCAAACGAATCGACTGGCGCAGGTGAATCGACTGGCTCAACTGATTTGGGCGGTCCTATTGATCAATTGTTGTTTTGGGATCGACGTGGCCTCGGAACGGTTCGCTTGCTTCATCCCGCCGAAATGGCTTCCATGGTGGATGCAAAATTGGGTGCAGATGCGTTA
This sequence comes from Rubripirellula amarantea, assembly GCF_007859865.1. Classification (NCBI taxonomy): domain Bacteria; kingdom Pseudomonadati; phylum Planctomycetota; class Planctomycetia; order Pirellulales; family Pirellulaceae; genus Rubripirellula; species Rubripirellula amarantea. Next base: position 1,100,750 of record NZ_SJPI01000001.1, read on the forward strand.
TGCATTACTGCCGAACAATTGCGAGAGAACCTGGGTTCAAGTCGACGAGCGATCAAGGTCGCGTTGCTCGACCAAGCGGCCGTAGCGGGCATTGGCAACCTTTATGCCGCCGAAATTTTGTTCTTAGCTGGAATAGATCCGCGAACACGATGCGACAAACTTTCGCGGGTCCAGTGGCAGCGAATCCAGGAATGCACACTGAATGTGCTTGAAGATGCCATTGAACACGAAGGCAGCACTTTGTCCGACGGAACCTATCGAAATGCTTTGAATACCGAGGGAAGCTATCAAAATCACCATCGGGTGTACGATCGAGCGGACGTTCCATGTGGGCGTTGTGGTAAAGCCAACATCCGTCGCATCGTTCAGGCTCAGCGAAGCACCTTCTTTTGTCCAATCTGCCAACGAAAAAGTGGGCTTCACGAGACAGTCACGATAAGGTGATAAAGTAATAGCAGAATCGTACACCCCTTGGCTGTCTCGCTAGCGTTTGCCCGCCTACGAGGGCTGGACATCAAGGACTTCCCGCCATTCGCAATCTGTATGTGAGTTTCCCATGATTAACCGACGCGATTGGCTACGAACCGCCACCCTGCTGACCGCTGGGGGAGTCGCCGTTCCCGGCAGCCCCGCTTGGGCTGACGAACGTCGCGCCAGATGGGACGATGCCATCGAAAAAGGTTTAGCCTGGCTCAGCCGCACGCAGTCGTCCCGCGGTCAGTGGAACACTCAGGTCTACCCAACGGCGATGGCGGCTTTGGCCGGAACCGCATTGATCGCCAGTGGCAGCACGACGACTCAAGGGCCGTATGCCCGAGAACTCGCTCGAGCCTCGGACTACTTGATCAGCAAGAGTCGTGGCAATGGTTTGATTGGCGACCCGCAGACTGACACGCGATACACCTACGGGCACGGATTCTCGATGCTGTTTCTTTCCCAAATCCTCGGGGAAGAAGGGTTAATTGATCGACGCGAGGAACTCGTTGAAGTCCTCACCAAAGCGGTCCAGTTCAGTGGCAACGCACAAACCGCTGCGGGTGGCTGGGGCTATGTCTCGGCCAAGGAAGGCAACGACTTTGACGAAGGTTCCACCACGATCACTCAAGTCCAAGGCCTGCGTGGCTGCCGAAACGCGGGAATCCCCGTCAGTGGAAAGGTCATCGATTCAGCGAAAGAATATATCTATGGGTGCAAGAACCCAGACGGAGGCATTAGTTACAGCAGCCGACAAAAAGGCAGTAGCCGTCCTGCGATCACCGCCGCCGCGCTGGCGGCTTTGTACAACGCGGGTGATTACGACAGCCAACACGTTCCCGAAATGCTCGCGTACACCAAGGATTCCTTACACGACATCAGCGACGGGACTCGCGCCTTCGGCCACTGGCACTACACCTATCTTTACTACAGCCAAGTGGTTTATCGCCAAGGCGACGAACTGTGGAAGCCCTTCCGCGATCGGCTTTACGATCGCATCGCTAGCGAGCAGCGACCCGATGGTCTTTGGGAAGGACAAATCCATCCCGTGTACGTGACCGCCTGCAACTTGATCATGATGCAGCTCGACCGGGGCTATTTGCCAATCTATCAACGTTAAGACGGGCCCGAATTGATCTCAAAGCCGACGCCAAACGCCCAAATCCTAAACGCCCAACGATCATCTTCGCTTCGTTAACAGCCAATAGGAACCAAGTCCACTATCTAGCTTCTAGCGATGCTAATCATTTGGCGATATCGAATGCGAAGATCAAATCTTGATCTCGAATGAACAACGTTTGATTGGCGACGACCGGGTGAGCCCAAATCGCTCCCTTGTCTCGCTCGAGTTCAGTTTGCTTAGGCAAAACAACCTTGCCTGTTTCTTTCCAGCCATCGCGGTTGGGCGTGACCAAATAGCAAGATCCATCGGTGTCGTTGTAGCAATACAACTTGCCATCGGCGTAGCAGATCGAACCACTCTTGTTCTTGTCGACGCTTTGTTCCCAAAGCACTTCGCCGGACTCTAAATCTTGAGCCATCCAAACACCGCGATTGATTTTGGAAAATCCGTAGATCACACCATCGACCAACACCACGCCACCATGATGATTGCGCATTGTTTTGCCTTCGAGGTGATAGATCGACTCGGTCTTTAACTTCCCGTCATCGCCTGCGGACAACTTCAACAACGTGTTGCCGGCACCATAGTCACTGGTGTGATAGAGCTGATCGCCCACCAAGACAGGCGTTGGAATCACCGCGACGTCGTTGCCTGTTGTGTCGTCACTGAATACCTCGTTGCCGCTGGTCACGTCGAATGCGAACAACCCCGGTTTGCTGGCAGTCACGTAGAAAGTCGTCGAACCTACGGTGCCCTTCAGCGGAGAAACGTATTGCACCGGCGCGTTGACACCTTGGCTGGCCCAGACCTTGTCGCCAGAAGTTCGATCGAGTCCGACCATAAAGTTCTCGCCACCTGGGGTAACGATCACCCGATCGCCGTCCACCAATGGTGATTCGCTATAACCCCAGACCGGCACCTTGCCACCGTAAACGTCGACCATGTCGACGGACCATTGCACTTCGCCGCTGTCCTTGGCAAGCGCGACGACCACACCAATGTCGGTCGTCAGGAAAATTTGGTCACCATCAACGGTGGGTGTGGCGCGAGGGCCACCACCCCAACCGTGGTTGTACTCGCCCGAAGTGCTAGCCTTGCCGACGGCTGTTTTCCACATTTCTTTGCCGCTCTTGAAGTCGATGCAATAGGCGTAGCAGTTTTCTTCATCCGAGCCCATCGTGTAGATGCGGTCATCGACCACTGCTAAAGCAGAGTATCCGCGGCCGGCTTGGGTGAACGTCCACTTCAACCGTGGCCCTTGCTCGGGCCAAGATTCCAGCAGTTCTTGCGGGGCAGCATGTCCGTCTCGCTGTGGACCACGCCACTGGGGCCAATCGGCATCACCAGCAAACAGGTCAGAGGCAGGCGTGATTACTGCGACAAGCAAGCACAACGTAGCAAAGCGTTTCATAAAAAACCAAGTCAGCAATGTGTAATTTGGATGTTGCACCGACTGCGCTACCATGAGCAGGTTCGCAAAAAATGTCAAACGTGGGCAAGCCTAGAAGTATAAATCAGTCCGCGTCAAAACGTCGATGGTATCGGGCGTTTAGGGAAACCCCTCAGTGAACAGGCTCGTTCATCTGCAAATGCACCATCTCGCGATATCGGCCGTCCTTGGCGAGCAATTCGTGGTGTGACCCCACTTCAACGACGCGTCCTTCGTCAAGAACCACGATTTTGTCGGCTCCGGTGATCGTGGAAAGCCGATGCGCAATCACGAAGGCAGTGCGATCTTGCAGCAATTCAGCCAAACTGTTTTGAATCAGCCGTTCACTCTGGCTGTCCAAATTACTGGTCGCTTCATCCAAAATCAGGATCTTCGGATCTGCCAAAATCGCTCTCGCGATCGCTAACCGTTGGCGTTGCCCCCCGGAAAGCTTGACTCCGCGTTCACCGATGATCGTGTCGTAACCCTCGGGCATCTTCTGGATGAACTCATCAGCTGCTGCAGCCGAAGCGGCCGCGATGATGTCGCTTTCGGACCAATGCTTTTTGGCATAGCCAATATTTTCGCGAACGGATCCGTCGAATAAGAACACGTCCTGTTCAACGATACCAAGCAGACTGCGATAGCTCCCCAAATCAATGTCTCGCAGATCTCGTCCATCGAGCGAGATGGATCCCGATGTGGGGTCGTAAAATCGAGCGATCAAATTCGTCAGCGTTGTCTTGCCTGCCCCACTTCGTCCAACCAATGCAACCGTTTGGCCAGCTTCGACCTCAATCGAAACATTCTGCAACACCATTGGTTCCGAACTGGGATAGCGAAAGCTAACGTCCCGCATCGACATCGCGCCACGGACTTCCGATCGACGAACGACTCTCGCTTCTTTGCGCGTGGGTAATTCTTGTTCAACATCAAGGACATCTAACACTCGATCGAGCCCCGCCAAATTGTTTTGGAAACCCACGGCGCTACCAGCAAGGGTGGCTAAGGGATCCAATAACATGGTCAGGTACACCAAGAACATCATCAAATCGCCCAGAGTCAATTGATTGTCGATGATCTGGTATCCGCCGTAGAGAAGCAGCCCTGTGGATGCCAGCGGGATGATGACCTCCCAAATCATTTCGATGATGCGAGTCCACCACCAAGTGAACAATTGCTGACGCACAAGAAAGTCGCCTTCGCGGACAAAGCGAGACGATTCGTTGCGGCTACGTGAAAAAGTTCTCACCACACGAATACCACCAAACGTTTCCGTTGCTCCGGCATCGATACGTTGCCGCTGCTTTCGGATATCCCGATACAACGGACGAATGCGGTTGATCCAAGTGCGATGCGTGACCCAAACGATTGGCAACAACAACAGGCCACCGACCATCAACTTCCAGTCCACCAGCATCAAAATGACCAGGCTACCAACGAACTGAACGATCGCACGCCAAGGGTTGTACAGCATGCTGAAGATCAAATCCGCTACTCCGCCGGCATCTTCGCGAATCAAACTGGCCACCCCACCGCTCTTCATGCCGTACACCTGGTGCAAGGGTAAGCGAATGGAATGTTCAAATACCCGACGACGAACCGACACCTGAGTCTTGTTGACTGCCTTGGTTGCGATCCAGCGGGACGCCAAGTGAACGCACGTTGCGATCGCGGTAACGACTACGACCACAATTGAAATTGCAACCAACAGGCCCATCCGAGAGTCGGGCAATTCGAGAACATCCAGGAACGCGGGCAGCGGTTTCGGGGGCGTGGTGAGCGCCGAGTCGATCGCGAGCTTGGTTCCAAACGGTGGAATCAAACGAAGGCCGATCCCGATCGTCAACAATCCCATCGAGAGGATGATCTGCCCATGATGCTCCGCGGTGAGCGCCCAGAACGATCGCAACAGTTCCCAAAAGCCGCGTTCACGTTCCCCTAGTTTCTTGGGACTGCGATCCTCTCTTCCGTGAGGCTGAACGGGTGCCTTGTCCGCGTTGCGTTGACGGACCTTGTCACGATACTTTGAAAAACGGCGTCGGCTAGGATCAGTGGGCATGTGGTATTCATAGCGGATGGGCGAGTCGAACGGTCCCCCTCAAGATAGGCGGACCGCCAAGTTTCCCGCTCCGCCGAACTGTGTTGGCTGCTGAAAGAGCCACGACGCTCGCGACTTTCTAGGGGAAATTATCAAAAGCTGTGCCTTGGGGTACGTTGCCTCAATCGGGTCGATCGAATCCAATGGCCTCGCTAGGTGGTTCCCATTAAGCTTGCCACCCCAGTCCCGCCTCCCACCTGAGTATCTGCTGTGACTTTAATCGACTACGTCGTCCTGTTTGTTTACTTCGCCGTCATGATCGGCATCGGTTTCTGGGCGATGAAGGGTGTGAAGAACCAGGAAGATTATTTCATGGGCGGGCGTGGCTTCGGAAAGCTGTTGCAAACGTTTGCGGCTTTCGGAGCAGGAACCGGAGCTCATGAACCGGTCACCGTGGGTCGAACCGGTTGGACAAGCGGACTCAGCGGTGTCTGGTCGGCGCTAATGTGGCTGTTTGTCACACCGGTCTACTGGATCACTGCAGTCTGGTATCGCCGGATGCGTCACCTCACACTTGGCGATTGGTTTGTTGAACGCTACCAATCCAAAGCGATGGGCGCAGCCTACACGTTGTTCGCCATCGTGTTCTACATGTTTTACTTATCGACAATGCTTTCCGCGATCGCCAAGTTTGCAGTGCCGCTTCTAGGTTTTGAAGTTGGCCTCTTCGGCTGGGAACTGAAGTACACATTGATTCCCGCGATCGCCCTGGTCGTGATTCTCTACGGAGTATTAGGTGGCCTGACGGCGGCTTACTTCACGGACTTGATTCAAGGGTTGTTCATCATTCTGTTATCGGTGCTGCTTATCCCGTCGGGGCTATGGGCATTGGCCAAACGTTTTGGCGGTCCCGATGAACAAACACTAATGGATGGGTTTCGCATCATGCACGAGCGTGTTTCGGAAGACCACTTCAATCTGTTCTCTGGTCCATCCAGTGGTGAATTTCCGATTCAATACATTCTTTCCCTATCCATTTTGGCGATGGTGGGAATCGTCGTTCAACCTCACTTCATCGCCACGGGTGGTGGTTCAGCAAAAAGTGAAGACGGGGCCAGAATTGGATTGGTCGTGGGTAACTTCTTAAAACGGCTCTGCACGGTCGGTTGGGCGTTAACGGCACTGATCGCTCTGGCTTTGCTTTCCGGCAACGCCGAGATCGCAGCGGACCCAGATCGCGTTTGGGGCGTCGCTGCCCGCGAGATTCTTGGACCTCTAAATCTAGGCTTGGTCGGTTTGATGCTGGCGTGTTTGTTGGCCGCGATGATGAGCTCGGCGGACACCTACATGATTGTGACCAGCGGTTTGGTGGTGCGAAACTTGTACGCGCCATATATCGAGCCTGATGCCGATGAGAAACGCTACCTGTTGGTGGGTCGTTTGACGGGACTGATCATCATCATCGGCGCCTCATGGGTAGCACTTCGATACTCGGATGTATTTGGCCAATTCAAGTTGGCGATGGAATTACCCATCCTGTTTGCCGCGCCGTTTTGGATTGGGATGTACTGGCGTCGAGCTAATTGCCGAGCAGCTTGGGGAACGATCGCGTTCTCGATCGTGTTCTTTTTTGTGCTTCCCACTACCCTGCCCCATTTGATCCCTTCGTTGAAGGAATCGGAATCGTTGGCAGCGAAGACGGAATTGGTTACCACCGAGTTCACGCGAAACGCCACTCAAGCGGATGTCGAAAAACGAATTGCCTGGGAAGCAATCGACCGCGATGTCACTTCGCCGACTGGGCCGGAACCACCCGAGGCCGTATTGGGTGAACCGATTACGATCACCAGCATCACTGGGGGCAAACCAATTTACTGGTCCGAAACAGAGTCGCTTAACATCGACCTCGTTGCCTACTCGGCTATGGGATTTGACTTATCCAAAGCGTCGAAGGCGACTCTCGAAACATTGCGTCTTCCGTCGCGAGTGCTCTTACCGTTCCTGGTACTCGTGGTGTTGAGTTTGTTTACCCGGCGAGACGAACCGGTGGCACTTCAGCGTTACTTCGCGAAGATGAACACCCCCGTGGACCCCGACCCCGTCGCCGACCAAGTGAAACTGAAGAAAGCGTATGAATCGCAGTCTACCGATCACAAAATCTTCCCCCATTCGGACTGGGAATTTGTCTGGCCCACTCGCAAAGACGTGCTCGGATTCCTAGCAGCATGCCTGGTCTGCGCTGCCATCATCGCATTGATGCAGTTCCTGGCGAAGATCGGCGGTTAACCAGTCTGGAATGGTGAGCTACTTCAGGTTGTCCAATTTGACTCGCTGAGTGATATCCTTTGCGATAGCGAAAATCATGTTCTGTTCGGGCAGCGACTTGGCAGTCCATTCGAACCAATGGTAATGACCTTCGCTGTCGAGGTAGCGATTTTGGAAGTCGATTACACAATTACCGCTCGCCAATTCACTCACTACTTCTAGGGTTCGATCTCGATCGTCAGGGTGTACCAATGCCATGAACGGTTCTGAGATCAACTGCGTTTCGGTGTAGCCGAGCACACGCGTGAAATTAGAATTCACTCGCTTGAAATAGCCATCCAAGCTCGCAATGCAAAACATGTCCATGCTGATTTCAAAGAACTGGTGCAGATCTTCCTCGGCATGAATCATGGACTGTTCCACATGCGCGGTGATCGCGGAAGCCACGCTCTTGGCGTCGCAGGGTCGTTCCCCGGGTTCGCTGGAAAGACAGACCTTCGCTAGGTCAATTAATCGCCGCTCAGATCCGCAATGGTCCAGACGCTCGAAAGCATGAGTGAGCGATGCGGTAACGGCTTGCTGATAAGCCTTGTTGACGTTGCAAACTGAAAACGGGGGCTCACCGGTCAAGATCTCGCAAAGGATAGCTCCCAAACCAAAAACGTCCGAGTAGGAACCAATCTGTTCACCGCGAGCCTGCTCGGGAGGCATGTACGCCAACGTGCCCGTGATCTGCACTGCCGTCCTCGTTTTGCCGAGCGACGCGTCGGTTGTTTCGTTCGCTGACGAAGATTCTTCACGCGCGGAAAAAGGAATCGCAAGATCCTCAATTTCTTGGCTGAGCCCCCAGTCCACCACACGCACTTGCCCAAACAAGCCCACCATAATGTTCGATGGCTTGAGGTCCAGGTGGACCACGCCTTGGGAGTGCGCGTACGCAATCGTTTGGCAAACACTCGCAAATACACCAAGCTCGCGAGACTGTTGAAGCGGCGAACTGTCCGCGTGACTCACTAAACTCGCAAGGGTCTCACCACGAATCAATTGCATCGAAAAGTACGGGCATCCTTCCGAGGTCTCGCCCATATCGTACACCGGTGCAATGCCTGGATGCTGCAACTTCGCGGTCGTTCTCGCCTCGTGAACGAAACGTTTGACCATCCGCACGTCGGAAACATAGTCATCCCGCAGCACCTTCAGGGCGACGTTGCGATTGAAGTACGTGTCCGTCGCGTCGTAAATCACTCCCATCCCACCAAAGCCAATCGGATGGTTGACTCGGTAGCGAGGACATTCCGACAACTCAGCGCCATAGGGATGCGCGAAATCCAATCCGACGAGTTCAAAATCATCGTCGTCTGGTGAGGTGGTGTTCCCCAAAACTGTGGTTATCGCTTCGTCACCAAAACAATGGGCATCTTTCATCTCTTGACTCCCTAACCGCCCCACCCGGAACGGAGGATATTGTACCCCCATTAGCCCATTGCCCGAAAAAAAGAAGCTGTCTGAGGCGAGATTAGAAGGGTTTGTTGCCACATGCACGGGTTGATGACACACCCCAAAGAGCACGAGTGTGACGCTGCTATCTAGTGACAAACGCCAAAGGAATATCCGAATCCCGTCGATTCTTAGGCTTCCGTCGAATACCAACGTCCAAGTGAGACCAGTTCCTTCGGATGACCGAAGGATTTGCTTGTAGTTTGAGCGAGGCCCTTGGAACGCGAGGGTCAATCAACGGTGGACGCAACTCTACGAAGAGATTCGACTCGACAGATCGGCGACCAAGTCGTCAATCTTCACGCGAGTTTGTTCGAGCGTATCGCGGTCGCGAATCGTGACCGTCTTATCGGAAAGCGTGTCGGTATCCACAGTGATGCAGTACGGTGTCCCGGCCTCGTCCTGACGACGATAACGACGCCCTACCGCTCCCTTTTCGTCATAGAAAACATTGAAGTGCTCTTTCAGTTCGCCGTAGATTTCCTTGGCAACCTCGGGCATTCCATCTTTCTTAACCAACGGGAACACCGCAGCCTTGATAGGCGCTAAACGTGGGTGCAATTTCATCACGGTTCGTGTTTGAAGGTTGCCATTTTCATCGGGCGCTTCGTCTTCGGTATACGCTTCACATAGGAACGCTAGAACGCCACGGTCTGCACCTGCCGAAGGCTCGACCACGTGCGGAATGAACTTTTCATTCGTGACTTCGTCGCGGTAGGACAGATCTTTACCACTACCGCGATACTTTGGCTTACCGTTTTCGTTCAGTTCAACCGTCATTGGGTTTGTACTGGGATCTAACTTGCCTTCCATGTGCGAACGCAAGTCAAAGTCGCCTCGGTGAGCGATTCCTTCGAGTTCGCCATACTCGCCTTCGGGCAAGAACGGGAATGCGTATTCAATATCAGCCGTACCGACGCTGTAGTGAGCCAGTTCTTCCACGTGGTGCTCGCGCATGATCAGCGACTCACTGGACAAACCAAGTTTCGTGTACCAAGCCAAACGACGATCACGCCAATAGCGGTACCACTCTTGCGACGTATCGGGATGACAAAAGAATTCAATTTCCATTTGCTCGAACTCACGCGAACGAAACGTGAAGTTGCGAGGGGTGATCTCGTTTCGGAAACTCTTACCAACTTGACCGATCCCAAAGGGAATCTTCACGCGTGAACTATCCACGACGTTTTTGAAGTTAACAAAGATCCCCTGCGCGGTTTCAGGTCGCAAGAATGTCACGTCTTCCTCGCCACCGAGGGCGCCGAGGGTCGTCTTGAACATCAAGTTGAATTCGCGAGGCTCAGTCAACGTATCAAGAGCTTTCGCATCCGGTCCGAGTACGTCTGAGGTGTTGTCGAGCTTGTCGAGAGTCAGCGATTCATCGCCAATGGTGATTTTGTCAGCGTCCTTGGGACGCAATTTGAAGAACTTCATCCCACGACGTCGGACTTCGCTAAGTTCTTCTTCTTGTTCGGCCATCGTCGTGACGAAGACCTTCTGATCTTCATATTGAACGTAGCGTCCACGGACCTGATCGAACCGATAACGTTTCTTTGATTCGCGGCAATCGACCATTTGGTCGCAGAATAAATCGAAGTGACCGCTATTCTTCCAAACCTGGGGGTGCATGATGATCGTGCAGTCCAACCCGACCATTTCGAAGGTCGAGGGGGCAGAGGCCGGTGCGATCAGTTCGTTATGGCCCGCAATCATGTCGTGCCACCACGCGTCTTTGACATTGCGTTTGAGTTCAACCCCTAGCGGTCCGTAGTCCCAAAATCCTTGGACGCCGCCGTAAATTTCGCTGGATTGAAAAAGGAAACCACGTCGCTTACATAGCGACACAATTTTGTCCATCGATTTCATGAAAGTGCTCGTAGCAAATAACGGGCTTACGAGGGGCATTCCCCGTAAGAGATCCGCAGGGAGTGGAGAGTGCGGTGGGAAACCCCGTCAGCATTTAACGGGGAAAGAGTCGAAGAATACGACTTCCATGACCTGCCGTCGACCGATGGTGATGGCCAGAAATGGAAATTCAGCCACCGTTTGGAGATCAATCACCGATCTTCGACTGCCAATCCGAGTCGAAACGCTCTATTGAGCCGACGGATCTTCGTCGGCAGCTTTGTAGCGACGCACCATACCGCTGCCGAAACCAGGCTGCGAGGCAATTTGAGTGCCTCCCTGGGCGCTGACGGCCTCGAAGTTGGCGCTAATTTGGCGACTTAGCGACGCGATTCGCTCGGCAGCCATGGGTTGGCTACCGTTTAGCGCAAGCGAGCGTTGGTAGTTTTGAAGCGCTTGGTTAAGGTCGCCGGTTTGTTCTCGGAGTCTACCCAAGGCGAGCCAGGCGCGAGAATTGTTGGGATCCTTTTGAACGGCATCTTCAAGGTATTTCAAAGCGGTGCTCGGATCGCTCACTTCCTCGTACAAGCGTGCGAGCTCGATTCGAGGCTCAGCAAACTGAGGATTTTGGGCCGCCCAGTTTTTCATAAGCGCGAACGCACGATCGGGTCGCCCTGTGTCAACCAGTAACACTGCGAGGCCACGGTGACATTCAACGTGGTTGGGGTCGTGGTCGAGACATTGATTGTAGAGTGCTTCGGCCTGAGTGATCTGCTGCGAATCGCCTCGCTGGTTGCCCAGCCGGTGGTTCGTCGCGGCCAAGTTGTAGTAGCCGTCCGCGTTCTCGGGATCCGTCGCGATCACCTTTTGGAATTGCTGAAGCGCGGCGGAATACTGGCCTTGCTCGTACAGCCTGGCGCCGGTGGCGTTTTGTCCACCCGCGGCCCACTGGCAGCCCGTTTGGCAGGTCGCCAGGACGGATAAACCGACCCAGACCCAAAATTTCTGTATGAAAATTCCTGACCATCCATCGTCGGTAAGTCGACTTTGACAGTCGGTTTGACGGGATTGTGAGGGCTGGCCTGATGGCAGACGATTGTAAAAAGCCATGAATCGAGTCTTCCGTGACGCGTGCGAGGATTCGCGGACCCTATCAATGCGGGACCAAAGCACGCAATACCGGAACTTTTGCTGCGGGCAAACGTCAAAGTGGGCCGAGATTCTGGCTTGCGCCGGATATCGGCATGGTAAGGCGGACGGGAGGGGTGAAGTGGTCGAAACCCCGTCAAAAACGCAATTTGCGTTGCTCTGACAGCCCGTCCAACTAAACTCCGAAGCTGGTTCCGTTCTCCTTAATCACTCGCGCCGTATCGATGATGTAACCAGAGACGTTTTTTCCTACAGTTTCGACCTAACGGGAATCACCGCGACCAAGCCGATGGCAGACGCTATCGACATGACGGTCACGGTGCCCCGAGTGACTCCTCCCCCAACCCTTTGATTTGCCAAATTTTTCAGCGATGCCTGCGTGGGCTTTAATGAAAACTAGTCCGGCAAATCAACGAACCAACGATCCATCTAGCCAATTTGGAAACCTGTTCCATGATTGGCTCCTGATACCGAGGCTTGCTTGATGACTCTTCGTGATTCGCGTTTTCGCCCTGGCTTTGGCAACTCCTCTGAACGAGGTGGCAATACTCCTAAGGGAGATCGCAGTTTGCACAGCCGACTTCGTCAACAACGTCGACGTAAAGATCGTCGTCTGTTGTCAGAGTCACTCGAGCCGCGTCAATTGCTTGCCGGTCCTGAATTAATTGGAATTCAGCCCAACGAAGGTTCGTTGCTTACGTCGACGCCGTTGAATGTGTCGCCGCGCGAACTCGTCTTTCGCTTCGACGACAACGCCGACATTGACCCATCGACCTTGTCCGCTATTCGCATCACGCGAGCGGGTGAAGATGGAGTCTTTGAATCGGCCACCACGACTTCGGATCTGGGTACCGGCGGACAAATCTTGGTGGAGTTTCGCGCCAGACAATCCGGTAGTCTTGGCAACGGCATCAACGTGGTGTTTACGTCCAGCACACGCACCAACTCGGCGCTACCATCGGTATCGGTCACCGATCGCACGATCACGGTCGACGTCAACAACAACCCCAACCAATCAACTCGCGTTTCCGAATTGATTTCGGCAATCGCCAACAATGCCGAAGCGTCGTCGCTGATCGAGGTGATCCAAGTCAGCGGATCATCACAAACTTCCATCGGGACCCTCGTGCCGTCAGGTTTAACACTGACTTTGATCGGTGCGAATTCGGCGGAAGCAGTGACTGACTTCGGCACCGGCGGCGATGTTCGCGTTCGCTTGGTATCGCAGTTAAGTGGCGTGGATGGTCGAGGAACCCAGGTCGAGATTACTCGCCAAAACTTCGGCGGTGCAGCCAACCCAGTGGTCGTGGTGACGGGCCAATCTATTCGGGTTCAACTTAACAGTGCTCCTGGCTTTGAAACCACTGCCGCCCAATTTATCAACGCGATCAACACAAATCCTGAAGCATCGACGTTGCTGTTCGCTGCTCTTCAAGATGGCGACGCCACAACTGCGATCGGCACTGCTGGATTGAGCGTTCCGTTGCTAACGCTCAGTGGCGTGACCGATGTCGTTGTCGAACCTGGTTTTGTCGGACTGGGCGATTCATCACGCGAAGTCGTGTTCCGGTTTGCTGAACCACTTCCTGACGATATCTACCAAATCGACATCCTGGGAACTGGCGTCAACGCGCTGCGAAGCACTAACGGTGACCGCTTCCAAATGGGCACCGACTTGACTCAGTTGTTCAGCATTAACTTGGGTCCCAAAGTTGTTGCCGTTGTTCCTGAGCCAGTTCGCCGGAACTCGAGCGGTGGTCTAAGTCCAGCAACGGGTACGATCGAAGTTCACTTTAATGACGATGACCTCAATAAGGCCCAGGCTGAAACACCGGGCTTCTACCAGTTAATTTACACCCGTGATACGGTCAGCAATCAAGACGACATTGTCGTTACACCAACCACGGTCTCTTACAACAACATCACGAACATCGCGACGCTCAATTTCGGACGTCCACTTTCACGTATCCCCAACCCCGCTAACCCGACACAGTTCTTGACCGGCGCGGCGCGATTGCGTGTGGGAACGAGCGAAGGACTGCCTGCAGCACCGACCGAAATCGTCTTGCAGTTAGACGCCAGCACGGAAATCGAGCCTGGCAGCACATTCGATGATGCGTACGACTTGGGCGCGCAGTGGACGATCGGTTCGACGACGACCTCGTCAGCACGACTGACCAGCGAGATCTTTAACACGTCGCCCTATGAGTTGGACTTGCCAGGGCCAAATCTACCAGGCACTCGCACAATCCGTCCGGACGATCCTTCTCGTTTGGATCGGACCGTTCCGCTGGATTACCTTCGCTACGGCGCCGATGTCGTCGATGGCATTTCGGTCATCCAATACAACTTTGCACCATCGTGGTTAGGTGACGATCCCAATGCCCCGGGCATCGAAGAAGATCGCACCTACTTCAACATCATTAGCGAACAACAAAAGCAACGTGTTCGCGAAGTGATGCAACTCTACAGCGAGTACCTGGGCGTAAACTTCGTTGAAGTCGAGGGTGAGTTCACTAGCGAAGCGTTTATCTCGATCGCAGTGGGCGACTTGTATGGTGGCGACGAGCGAGCGTTCAGTGGCGACGGAGACATTGCCGTTGTGACTCGTGACCGAAATGGTGACGGCATCGACGACCTTGGCGTGATGGACTTCCAAGACTTCGATGAATCAACGGACGATCAATTCGGCGGCGAATTTTTCCGTGGTGCATTCTTTGTGGTCGGTCAATTGCTTGGCTACGGTTATGCGGATGACTTACCTCAACCTGTGACCCAAAGCACGGATTTCATCTTTGCACCGGGCACAGACAACGAACCAGCCTTCCCTGCTTTGGCTGACATCCTTCACGGACAGTATCTGTATCGTCCTGATAGCACAGACATCGACCTGTACCGCTTCTCGCTATCCACGCGCGGAACGCTATCGATCGAAACGATGGCCGAACGATTGTCAGAGCCAAGCTTGCTCGATACCACTTTGCGTCTGTATCGCCTGGGTGCCAACGGCGCCTTCGAAGAGATAGCACGCAACGATGATTACTTTAGCAATGACTCGCTGATCGATTTGGTTGTCGATTCGGGAACCTACGCAATTGGCGTTAGTGCTCGTGGAAACGACAGTTACGATCCAAACATTGAAGACTCTGGTTTCGGTGGACTTAGCGAAGGCAAGTACGAATTGCTTGTCGACTTCAAGCCAAGCAGCACGAATGCCATCACGGACACCACCGGTATCGCACTCGATGGTGACGGCGACAATCGCCCCGGCGGCGTGTTTGATTTCTGGTTCGTCCCAAGCGATTCGAACAACACGCTCTATGTCGACAAAGCAGCATCCGGCGGTGTTGGCCCCCTAGGAACGGTAGGAAACGCGTATCGCGAAATTGACCAAGCTCTCGCAGCAGCACGCCCCGGCGACACTGTTCGCGTGGTGGGTAACGGCGGTACTGACGGCAAGCTCGAAACGCCCGGCGACAACTTCAGCTATCAGATTGGGTTCGCCAGTAACGGAACAGCCCTCGAAGACGGTTCATCGCTGAATTTGCCTCAAGGCGTTCGAATGGTCATCGATTCGGGAGCCATCCTGAAACTCAGCGGAAGTCGAATCGGAATCGGCAGTGTTTCGCCACTAATCGATGTCAGTGATTCTGCGTTGCAAGTGCTGGGCACCCCTTCGATCGTGAGCGCCAACGGACTTCCCGCACGTGATTCAACGAATTCGATCATTCCTGGTAGCGTGTACTTCACGAGTATCAATGATCGCGAACTGGGGATGGGTAATTCCCCCAACATTACTTCCGCAGCACAGCCTGGCGATTGGGGTGGAATTGATTTCCGCGGTGATTTGGATACGGCAGATGAATCGCGTCGTAACCGTGAAAACGAAGGAGTATTCCTTAATCACATTCAAGGTGCCGACATCCGCTACGGTGGCGGTTCGGTTTCCATCGGCGGTCGATCCGTGGTGGTTTCGCCAGTGGATATGGCGATCACCCGCGCGACGATTATCAACTCCGTCATTCAGCGCAGTGCCGATGCTGCCATCGCGGCGACACCCGATACGTTCGCCGAGACTCGGTTCACCACTCCATTCTTTCAAGACGCTGGTGTATTCACTCCAGACTTCGAACGTGTGGGTCCGCAGATCTCGGGCAACACGATCATCGACAACTCGATCAACGGCTTGTTCATTCGAGTGGTCACGCGAACGGGCGATGTCGTCGAAACCATCAAAACGACCTCACGTTTCGACGATACTGACATCACTCACGTCCTTGCGGAAAATCTGGTCATCGAAGGAACCGCTGGTGGCCCGATCCTGCAATCCTCGGCACCTTCGTCGCTGTTGGTCCGTTTGGAAGCAACCGACACGGGCAACATCGCACCGGGCACTTACTCATATCGAATCACGAATGTTGATTCATCAGGCTTAGAGTCCGCTGCCAGCCAACCGTCGCTGGAAGTGACGCTCACTCAGACTGGCGGCATCTCGCTGACGCAATTGCCAGCTATCGCATCAGGAACGGACTTTGTCTCACGACGGTTGTATCGAGCCACCATTGACCCGGTATCTGGATTGCCAGGCCCGTATCAATTGGTTGAACAACTCAATGCCAGCAGTACTTCATTCGTAGACCGTGACGCGGCAGGAACTTCGTTGCTGCCCGCTGGCGATTCGCTGCTTCGCAGCCGACTTGATGCCAGTTTGGTCATTGATCCCGGCACCGTGTTGAAACTCGATGGTGCACGCATTGAAGCTCGTTTTGGTGCGGACTTGATCGCCGAAGGCCTGCCGAGCTTGCCAATCGTATTCACTTCCATCGAAGACAATCGGTACGGAGCCGGTGGAACGTTTGACACAAACGATCGTGGCGAAAACGGTGAACTCACCGCCGGTGATTGGGGTGGCATTTACATTGGGCATGCCGCTAGTGCAAGCATTGACCAAGCCGTCATTGCAGGAGCTGGTGGACGCACTCGAATCGAAGGCGGATTCGCTTCCTTCAACGCTTTGGAAGTCCATCAGGCTGATCTGCGATTGGCCAATACACGTTTCGAACAAAACGCCGATGGACGCAGCGAGATTGCTGATGACCGAGTAGGTCGCGGTGACAACGCTTCGGGAACTGTCTTCGTCCGCGCTTCAAATCCAATCATCGTTAACAATGCGTTTGTTGACGGTGAATCGGCAGCGTTGTCGTTCGACATCAACTCGTTCTCGGCGGTGGAAGTAAATGACCCTGGTCGTTCGACTGGCAACATTGACCAAGTCGACATTGTGGGCAACTCTGGCCCATTGATCGAAGGCAATGTGCTCGATGGAAACAGCATCAACGGCGTTGTGATTCGCGGTGGCCAATTGGCTACCGCGGGGGTATGGGATGACGTGGACATCGTTCACGTAGTCCAGGACTCGATCGAGATCCCGAACCAACACGTTTATGGTGGCCTTAAGCTTCAAAGCGATGCTCGCGGCAGTTTGGTCGTGAAATTCCAGAGTGCTGATGGGGAAACCGCCGGCATCGTCGTCGGCGGTTCGTTGCTGACGGCAACCGACGAATTCGGCGATATCGCTGATCGTATTGGTGGTTCACTTCAAGTGGTCGGTCACCCTGATTTTCCTGTTGTCTTAACGACCCTTGCCGATGACACCTCGGGTGCCGGATTCAAGCTAGATGGCACGCCGCAAGTTGACACCAACAACGACGGTGTTCTGACTACCGATCTTTCCCAACAACCCGGTGACGGATTCATTCGTCTACCAACCGGTCCGGAAGTGAATCGTGGCAACACCATCGACAACGATGTGGACGTCAATACACCCGGCTACTTTGAAGCCACGATCACGAGCGGAAACGACGTTGCGCTTGGTGGCGTGACGGTGGAAGACCTGACCAATCAACAAACACTCGTCAATCAAAACTACATTTTCGCTTACACGACTTACATCGAAGCGAACGGAACAGTCATCAATCTGGGCGGGACCACGGTTACGCAAGCGGCCACCCTGATTGCCGACGATGTTGTTGAAAGCCGCGGTACCTTTACCGGTGCTGGTGGAACAGTCGAATGGATCGCGACCTCGTTCTTCCTCGATGGCGTCGCGCGGTTGACCACTCGACTCGAACTCGACGGCGGCGATACTCCGCTGGGCGACTTGCGAGTGGTTAGCTACCTTGATGAAGACATCAACCTTGCGGATGACGACATTCTCGTCACCAGCGGTACACCAGGCGCGGCTGACTTCCGTGCGTACACCCTTGATGGTCCTTCACGCGTTGGTTTTGCTCACGGTGGTTTCTATCTTCAAGACGGAAGCAACTTGGTCAACGCAAACTACGAAGGTTGGGCGGCTGATCAGTTCAACGAACTTGAAACTGCAATTTTGGCAGGCACGCAAACGTTCAGTGTTGCCGGAGACATCGACCTTGTCGATTTACCTCAAGCCGCAGACGCTGACTTCGGTTCGCGATTTGGACCCAATGACGTTACCACCGCGTTCGCATGGCGAGCCGACGCTACCGCAACGACATCGACGATTACCTCGTTCTTAGAACTACTTTCGGCTGACCCCGCCATCGTTCCGCCAGCTCAGATCTTTGAATCGGGACTGTGGAACGGAATCGTAGTTCGTGAAGCCGCCGACGATCGCAACGTTGCGGCGATTGCCGAGCAAGAACCGGTGCGCACCGGTTTCATTGACTCCAATGCGATTCCGAGCCAGTCGCAGTTCCTTGGTGAACTTGCACCTAGCGAAAAGGATGGCGACGAAAACCGACGCCTTGGCTTCATTATCGATGGTGCGATCACGACACGTGACGACCTCGACGTGTACTCATTCGTAGCCGAAAGCAACACCGAAGTTTGGTTGGACATCGATCGAACCGGTAACCAGCTCGATTCGGTTGTCGAACTCATTGACGCAAATGGACGCATCCTAGCGTCGTCCAATGACTCCTTGCTCGCTGAAACGAATCCGAATTCGATCTACAGCGCAAGTGGACTCAATCCCGATGCCGCACAACCACTATCGGTAGCCGAAGAACGCATCACGTCGCAGGAAATCACGATCAGCGAATCGATTGTCGATGCAACTGGTGGAAACATCAGCTTGGCGATCGCTGGTCAGACACCCGTTTTGCTTCCTCTTTCAGTCTTTGTCCTCAATCCGGCCGAAGCGATCGAAAATGCTTTGTCCAATGCGTTCTCCGATCAATTGGGAACTATCACCGCAACACTTAACCGTCGCGCTGGACGAGAATTCTCTCCGACTGATCCGAATGTGATCACGCGATTTGGCGATGACTTCGTTGTTCAACTACGGTTCGATTCAACGTTCTTCATCGGCCGCGACGTGCCGCAAGTCCAGATCAGCACCGTCGGCATTACGGGTCCAAGTACGGTTACGTCCAATGTTGCTGAGAAACTTCTTGGTTCCCAACTTCAGGATGCTTATTCAAGCAATCCTAAAGATGCGGGAATGCGAATTACGTTGCCGGGCGAAGTCGGAACTCGAAACCTCTATCACATCCGCGTTCGAAGTGCGAACACAAAGGTGGCGACCGATCTAGCAACTTTGGTGGATCCTGCGAAAGTTCGAGATGGACTTTCTCGTGGTAATTACCAGTTGCAAATCCGGCTTTCCGAAGTGGACGAACATGCCGGCACACAGGTTCGTTTGGCAGACGTTCGCTACGCGACCACGGGATTGCAAATCATTGGGCAACCGCTGCATTCGCCACTGTTGGGTGAAGAGCAGGAGATCCCGGGTGACTCGGCGACCCCCGGTTCCAACGACCCCAACAACTCGCTTGCTGAAGCACAGCCCTTGGGCTACTACGGCGTGGGCAACGACGCAACAAGTGGGCAATCCGGGTTGCTACAAAGCGACCAAGCGTCCAAGTCATTTGGTGGATCACTGGTTTCAGCGACCGATGTCGATTGGTACTCGTTCACCGTTGGCTATGACAACTTGACTCGCGACCAACTTGACTTGCACTTCGCAACCGTGTTCGACCTTGACTACGCCAGCGGCTTCGCTCGTGCGGACATGGCGATGTACGTGTTCAACGCGCAGGGACAGTTGATTCTTGTTGGCGGCGACAGCAACGTTGCCGATGACTTGCCCGGTTTGGCATCATCCAACAACACCGATGACCTTAGCCGCGGTAGTGCTGGTGCCGAAGATCCTTATATCGGCGTGACTGAGCTTAGCGAAGGCACGTACTACATTGCGATTTCGAATCAGCAGCAAGTTCCGTTGCCGATGGATCAGTTCTTCAATGCGAACTCGGCCAACCCGTTGTTGCGGTTGGAGCCGATTGATTCAATTCGTCGTATTGCTGAAGACCGAATTGGCATTTCCGGTGGGGGCACTGCCTCGCTTCCCGAAGTACCGGTTTTGTTCGACCAAGATTCGATCATCGACTACACGCTCGATGACGTTTTGATTTACGTGAATACTCCGACTGGCCTGCGTTTGGTGAATGCATTCACCGGCCAAAACTACGGTAGCGTCGGCGACTTCAATAACGGGGAACTGATTCGCGAGATCGCGTTCTCGAACAATGGCGAACTGTTCTCGTATAATGTGCCTCAAGGTGCGTTGACCGATACGACTTTGCAGTATCACCGTATCGACACTGGCACCGCTGCCCTGAGTGCACCGCTTAGCTTGGGTGCTGGGGTGGTCACGTTCGACTCGACCGTCAACGTAACGGCGATGGCTCCCGACGTTTACACCCCTGTTGCAACCAACGCGGGACTAGACGTCCGGGCGATTGAAATTGGTGCACTCGGTGGAACCGAACTTGGCTTCCTGGTTGCGGACCGAGCGGCTCTTAGCGCCACGGCTACTGCCGCGGGTGCGAGCTACGAGTCCAACATTCTTTATGGCTTTGACCCAAGCGACGGTACCGCAAACGGTCCTACCGTTCCGTTCACCGCTGGCTTCATTGGGCAAGCACTTTCGGGTGCCGGTACATCACCTCGTGAAATCGGTCGCATTACCGATGGTGTTCGCGATGTAGGCCCGACTGCGATTAGCACTTTCCTTGGACTGACGGCACCCGTAGAAACCAATTCTGCTGGCGTCACTGTCCCAAGTTTGGTTGATGGTGATTCGTTTGTCTTGGCGAATGGTGCCAACAGCATCACGTTCGAGTTCAACTCTGGCTTCACGCTCAACGCTAATGCGGTGAATCCGATTCTTGATGGGCAAACGGTCAACATTGACGGAACCGTATTCGAGTTCAACACTGGCCAACGCTTCCAATTTGCCGACAACACCGGCGGTATCATCGAAGGCGCAACGGTTCGCATCCCGGCCGACGACGGCAGCACACTGGTCTTCCAGTTCGTAGGAAGTGGAAACGCAAGTGGATCCAACATTCCCGTGGCAGCACGTGATGCGACCGGACAACCACTTTCGAACGTCGCGTTGGCGGCAAACCTGGCGCAAGCAGTCAATAGTCAAGTGACGACCTATCGTGCTACCTCGCAAAACCAGAACGTTTACTTCACCGGTGCGACATCACCTTCGTTGACCGCAACCGGCACCGGCGTGACGGTCTTTGGTGATAACGGTGTTCAGAATGGCCGAGTCGCTGTGAACGTCCCCGAGACGGTTAGCAACGCTGTGTTGATCGACACACTTGCAACCGCAATTCGCGGTTCAGGAATTACAGTTGTCTCATCGGGCCCAAGCCTATCGCTACCGGACGCGACTTCCGTTTCGTACGACAACACCGCCGGCGGCCAACTACCCGCCACTCAGCCTGGCGGTTTGTCAGTGACCGGTGATAGCACTGTGGCCGACGGAGCGATTGCCGTTCAAATCCTGCCAAACGATTCCGCTGCTGACATCGCATTGCGAATCGCAAACATCGTCAACAACGCTCCATCAAGTAGTCCGCTTTCGGGCGTCGGTGCTCAAGCATTTGGACGATCGGTTCAGTTTTCTAATTCGAACATTGATACCGTGACCTCCGCGAACAACGCGTTAACCCGGGGTGGTCTACAACTCGGAGGCCAAGTCACCGGGGTTGCCGCCGTTGATTCGCAGAACGCATTGTTCGCGATCACGGATAACGGAGCTCTGTTCCGTATTGACGAGTCCATCGCATTGTCCACAGGAGTGCGTCAAGCGATTGGGCAACCTGTGTTCCAGGCGACCGACCTAGCCGACATTAACTTCACGGCCCTGCGTTCGGGACCTGTCAGCTTCGCCGATGGTGAACTTCGCGATACGTTGTTCGGAATCACCGGCAATGGTGACATCTATGCGTTCAACACCCTTGGCGAATTGCAACCTATTTTCTCAGGCGGCCGTTCGATCATTTCAACGGGCATCACAGGTGCTCAAGGATTCGACTTTAGCACGCTTGGATTCAACCTTTGGCACGTTACCGACACTCGCGAGTTCGACGCCGGACACGGCATTGATTCGCTGTACAACAGCACGCGAGACCCTGTATTCGGCGGCTTGAGCCTGGCGTTCAACTACGAAGCCAACGCATTTAACAACCGCTTTGGTGCTGGTGAGCAACCAGTCATTGAAACGAACAATGTTGTTGCTAACCCTCGGCAAGACGGTGGTGGAGTTCAATCCACTTACAACTTCCCTGGCGGTGCAAAGGGTGTCATCCAAAGTAATAGCTTCGACCTTGAAGGCTTCTCCAGTGCCGATGAGCCGGTCCTTTACTTCAACTACTACCTTGAAACCGATGGGTCCGATTCCATCGAGTTTGATAGGGATTCGCTTCGGGTTTATGTCACCACCGCTGATGGAACTCAGCACCTCGTTGCCTCGAACAACACCGCTCGCGGAATCGGTTCGTTTGATGATGAGTTCGACGACCCAGCAGCCATTGGCGACTATGACGATGACATTGATGTCGATGTTCAACAGTTGTTCGACAACACTGGAACATGGCGTCAGGCACGAATCTCGTTGGGCGAATTTGCGGGTGAAGCTGGTCTTTCGCTTCGACTCGAATTCAGCTCTGCCGGAACGGTTAACACCGGATCGGGGTCTCTGGGAACGATCGCAGGATCGTCACTTACCGATGGCCAGCAATTTACGATTGCAGGCGAGACGTTTAGCATCGACCTCGCACCCGCGGTTAGCACACCAAGCGGTCAACAACTTGCGCAGCTCTACACGGACCTTACCGCGAGAGCCACGGTCACGATCGACAATCAAGTCTACGTGCTCAATGACGGTAGCCGAGATGTTGCCGCCGGTGAAGTGTCGGTTTCGTTGGTTGGACTTATCTCGCAACGCGGATCACTTAATGCTCTAACTG
Organism: Rubripirellula amarantea; assembly: GCF_007859865.1. Classification (NCBI taxonomy): domain Bacteria; kingdom Pseudomonadati; phylum Planctomycetota; class Planctomycetia; order Pirellulales; family Pirellulaceae; genus Rubripirellula; species Rubripirellula amarantea. The sequence goes on from NZ_SJPI01000001.1 coordinate 1,123,882, forward strand.
CCATTGATGTTGCCGATGTTCTTGCCGCAACGATCCGAACATCGCCACCGCCAAACGCGTTGATTGATGGCCTGAGTTTCAGTGACCCTCAAGACATCGATCCCAACAGTGGCGATGACCGCAACGACGTCATCACTGGTGCTGCGGTCTTGCCGTACACCGGTGGCAATGTCACGTTCGTGGGGCAAGGTCAACTCGGAAACGATCGCAATGTCGGTAGTTTCGATGGACTGACACCTGCCAACGCGGATCCTGTCAACGTAGACGATGTCGACTTGATTCGAGTCAATCTGGAAGAGGGAGCTTTGGTCGCGGTTAACATTGCCGACACCAACCCGAACCTTCCCGTTCAGAGCGTGATTCGATTCTTCGATCAAAGCGGTCTGCCGCTTGTTCAGACCGGATCGGAAACCAATGCGGCAACGTTCACCGCTCCTGCTGCGGGCACTTACTTCATTGGCATCAGCGGATCAACGAACACCAACTACGACGCTCGCTTTGACGACACCGGTTCGACGGCTTCGGTTGGCGGTTATGAGGCTACCATTGCCATCAACACCAGCAGCCTGGACCTTCGCGTTCGCACCGACGGCAACACCATCGAATTGGCGGGAACCCAAGGGATCGTTAGCGATCCGACCGGATTGTTCACCATCTCGGGCGTGGCGCCTGTGTCCGGTGTTTCGGTCCCTCTAAGCCGTTTCCAATCGGCGGAAGAAGTGGCGTTGGTTGTTCAAGATGTTCTGGCGGACCGATTTGCGGGTGGCAACACCAACCTGCTGCCGACGACCGGAAATCTGATTCGACTTCCAGGATTCTCGATTGACGATCCGGGACCGTTTGCCAACTCGGCTGCTCGCTATGGCGATCAATTTGGCGATGGACCATTGGGCGGAACGCGGGACAACTCGAATGAAGGTGTTTACCTCGATGACTTCATCATCGGCTTCGCCGAGCGCGGCGAAGTGGCAACCAACTCAAACGTTGTTGCCGAAGACTTCATCACCGACCTTCGTCGCAACTTCCCGCTGCCGGCAAATCCGACAAGCAACCTGAACACGGGAACTTATCAAGTTGAAATACGGGGCGGTAGCGAATACGTCGATTCGGCTGCACAGTCTCCTTTCCGAACCTTTGACACCAACACTCGTTTGAGTGCGGCTCGTTATATGGAAGCACGTGCGGCAAGCGAACTTCGCGATGGCCAAACGTTCTCGATCTTTGATGGTCGTAGCGAAGTTGTGTTTGAGTTCAATCAAACGGAGACTGGCAACGGTGTCACACCTGGCAACGTCGAAGTCGCATTCACACTGACCGCCACCGACCCAGACACTGGGAACATTCGTCCACAGACAGCTTCGGAAGTGGCAACCAACATCATCAATGCGATTAATCGTAGCGATGTTCAATCTGTTATCGACGTCCCTGCACTGCTCGACAGCGGCCAGGACGGCATGAACTCGGCACGCATCAACATCTTCGCTGACGTGGTCATCACTGATAACGATGGTGGATTAGCGGTCATCGGCCGAAACGAACTTCGCGGTGACGACAACACCGAGCGTCAAACCCAAGGCATCATCTTGGTCGAGAACAGCCGTTTCATGTTCAATGAAAACTACGGCATCGGAATTGACCATGGCCTGTCGGCGACAGTGAACGGTGTTGATACGCCATCAGTCGTTCGCTATCCACGCAACCTTGTTGAGTTGAATTCGGAAAACTTAAGTCCTGGTGTCATCATCCAAAGCAACGTGCTCGCCTACAACGGGCTTGGCGGGTTGCAGATCAACGGCATCGACCCAACGTTAAATGAAACCCAGAGCGATCCAGTTGCCTTTGATCGGATTGTCAACAACACAATCATCGGCGGCACCGTGACCGCGGGTGTTCAAGCTCCGCCACAAACGATTCAAGGAATCTTGTTCCCACAAGGGAACATCTCCTTTGCTGATAGCGTGGTGGACTACTCACCGGATGCAGGTGGTTCAGCGCCGCCGATCTCGTTCCAGAACACCCTTCAAGCTCTTGGGGCACCCGATTCCACGGGAATTGGGGCAGAGCCCACAGACGGACTCACCACCGTTTCGCTTGGACTTGGCGGTTCAATCACGCTTCAATTCACCGACAACTTACTGACGGGAAGCGGCGACTCGGCAAACGATTTGATCGTCTTTGAAACCGGCCAAGTGGAATCGGTTCGAGTTGAAATCAGTCGCGACGGAGTGCAATTCTCAAATGTTGGTACGGTTGGCGGACTCACCAACAGCATTGACATTGATGCCTTCGGCTTTGGTTCTCAGGACCGCTTTGCATTCGTTCGCCTGACCGACCTTCGACAAGGTGACCTCACGGGTGCGGCTTTGGGGGCCGACATTGATGCGGTTGGTGCACTCAGCAGCGTTCCAGTGGAAACGTTTGAACCAGGCGGAACGGGCATTGAGCTGGTTGGAAACGCCAGCCCTGTGCTGTTGAACAACGTGATCGCGAACTCAACCTTGGGTGTTCAAGTCGGCACCGGTTCGGTGCTGCCGATCTTGGGCGGCAACTCCTACTATCGCAATACCGAGAACGTCCCCACCGGCAATAGCGTCGGCCAGTTCGCTCAAGAATTGTCGGACGCCGAAGTGATCTTCGTCAGTGCGGCCAATCTCGTATTTGCACCGGCGGCTGGTTCTTTGATTATCGATAGCTCGATTGACTCATTGCCAGATCGCCCGAGTCTGACGACCGTTAAGAACCCACTCGGTTTGCCACCGTCACCGATTCTCGCACCACGATTGGACGTGAACGGTCAATTGCGGGTCGACGATCCAAACGTGGAAACACCGCGTGGATTAGGTGAGAATGTCTTTAAGGATCGCGGTGCTTCAGATCGTGGTGACCTTGTTGGTCCTCGCGTGGTACTGCGTTCGCCGCAAGCACCTAATCTTGGAATCGACGCTGGTACCGTGAGCGTGCTTGGCGATGCTCCCAAGTTCTTCGAAATTCAGTTGATCGACGGACTCGCACCCGCCGATGTCGTGCCTGGAACCGGCATCGACGACCTCAGTGTTTCCAGCGGGTCTATCTTGTTGCTTAAGGACAACGAGGTGCTGGTTGAAGGCATTGACTATCGCTACGGCTACAACGCGAGCACCAACGTTATTCGGTTGACACCCATCGCAGGCGTTTGGGAAGAGAACTCGACTTACGTCATTCGTATGATTGACGCCAGCGATGCCATCATTGGTGCAACGGCGGGCAATACCATTGCCGATGGATCAGCATTGAATCTGCGTGATCTACAAAACAACGTTACTCGATTCGAATACGAAACCGGCATTACGTTGAATATCACGCCTGGATTGTTGGCAGGCGGTGCCGCAGACGGAATCACGTTTGATGTCTTCGACGGCACTAATTCGATCACATTCGAGCTTGACGACGATGGTCAATCCGATCCATTGAACTCCGCGGTTACCATCCCAGCCGCGGGCGCTGATTCGTCGATCGCCCAAGCACTGACAGCCGCCGTGAATGCATCAAGCTTGAACTTGACGGCCGTTAGTAGCGGTTTGGTGGTACAGTTCCAGGGCACCAATCCACTTGCGACCGTAACATCAAGTCGAGCACTAACCATCCAGGGATCGATCGGCACTAGCATCGGCTTTGGGTTGCAAATCCCAGCCGATGGTGCTGATGTTGCCGATACCGTCGCAGATGGCCAAACCTTCATCGTTCGCCGTGGAGCTAGCATTCAGGCGATCTTTGAGTTCGACGATGACAACGTGCTCAACACCACCGGTGCGATTCGTATCGCATTCAACGAAAACTCGACGTTGGATCAGATTGCTGGTGAAATCGTAAGAGCCGTTGGTGGCGCGGGCTTAGGTTTGGCTCCGTCGAATAAAGGCTTCGGCCGTATCTCGCTTGGTGGCAATGCGACTTACTCGGTTACGACTGTTAATTCAGCGTTGACTCAAATTGGCTTCCCAGGACAAACCGAGACCGTGCCGATCAGCATCTCGGTCGACCAAACCAGTGCTGAGGTTGCTCAGGCAATCGCAGCGGCGATTGAAGGAGCCGAGATTGCAGGCGTCTCCACATCGCTGGCCGAGTCAAGGATTTTCGTCGAAGGCAGTGCGGGCGTTGACGGAGTCGGCGCTATCGAGACGGTGACGATTCAAGACGAAGTGGGCAATGAACTGCAAAGCAACTTGCCAAACGGTCGAACCGAATTGACGATCTTCGTCGGCAGCGGTTTTGATTATGGCGATGCCCCGGCACCATACATTTCGCTCGATGTCGCTGGCGGTCCTCGTCATGCCGTGGATCCTACGTTCTCGATTGGGGCAACCGTCACTGCGGACGCCGATGCAAGATTGACCAACGCTGACACCGACGACGGAGTAGCCGTTGGTTCGCTGCAAGCCGGTTTCAGCACCAACCTTTCCATCGAAATCAACAACACGAACAATCGTTCGGCTTACCTTGATGCTTGGTTTGACTGGAACGCCAACGGAATATTCGAGTCCGACGAAGTGTTGCGTTACGCAACCAATGATTCGACCTTGCCCGTCATCAGCTCCGGTACGAACTCGATTCTAGTGAGTGTTCCATCCTCTGCAGTCTCAGGCGAAATCTACGCTCGATTCCGTTTGAGCGAGGTTGCCAACTTGTCGGCCACCGGCCAAGCCTCGAGCGGCGAAGTCGAAGATTACCGATTCGTGGTGGGAACGAACCCATTCCAGAATCCGAAGGTCGACAATACCAATGTTCCTGCTCAAGACCTCCGCAAGGACGTCAACGACAGCGGCAGTGTGACGCCTATTGATGCTTTGCAGATCATCAACGCGATCGGTCGCAACGATGGACAAAACATCCCGCTTGACGTGCTTCCACTACCAGCGAAGTTGCCGATTTATCCTGACGTGAACGGCGACGGAATCGTTTCGGCTCGAGATGCTCTTCAAGTGATCAACGAACTCGCTCGCTTGCCCAATAGCAACGGTGAGCAAATCGGTGGCGAGGGTGAGTTGATCGTGGCGGCCAATGCCAGCGGTTACTCTCAAGTTGCCGATGGAGTGCTTGCCTCGGGTGCAACGCGTCTGGGGGATCAATTGTTGGCGGAACAATCGGTGATTGACCAACCCGTGAGTACCGTTTCGGTTCAGGAATCGAAGACCAGTGTGTTTGATTCGCCAGAAACGGTGGGGCTTGATTCGATCGTTGACACTCTTGCCGAGGACACCTCTACCGCCAGAGAAGCACAGGCGATCGCAGGTGATGTCGACGTAAGGGATCAACTGTTCGCCTCTTTTTAGGCCCAAAACTCGATTCTTAGCACTAAAATGGCATACGCGTCTTACTCATGATTGAGCTCCTGGCTCGTCATCGGTGCGACGAGTGTGCCATTTTTTATGCGTGTGAAAATTTTCCGATCAGGTGCGACAAATCCGTTTGTGTGGCGTCTAACGAAGAACCGGGACGCTATGGCCGATGATGGAAACGTGGCAAATATCTCGCTTCGTCAGTTTGGACGACGGATTCCGCCAAATACAATAAACGTTAATGTGGAAGTGGCTCTCTCAACGAACTTCACGAGGATCAGGCCACCGGTCTGGAAGGACTGAGCAAAGCTCTTTTGCTAGTGGGCGATCAAGCAGGCATTCCGCTGGACGGCGCAGCACACGCCGAGCGATTCTTGAGACCTTAGAGACTCGGCAATTGATGGCGGCCGACTCGATTGGTGTGACTCCGACCGACAACGGAGAGTTCCTGGTGGGACGTGTTGCTGTCACGCCCGTCCTATTTGAGAGCGACGGGAGCATCGATCAACAGTCGCAGAACTGGACGACCGATGAGATCGCCGAGACACTCGCGAAGGTTACCGAAGGGCTGCAGTGGTGGACTGATACTCTCGATTCGCTCAACACTGTTCATTCGCTTGAATTTGTTATCGACGATACCTTTGCAGCCAATCCCGTCGATACGGCGTACGAGCCGATCGACCGAAACACGTCGGCACTAAATCTTTACGTTGGCGACTTTTTGACCGACCAGGGCTACGGTGACGCCGGAACAGTCGAACAAGCCGTCGCTTTGCTCAACAACGACCAACGCATCAAACACGATGCTGACTGGGCGTTCACCATTTTCATCGTTGATTCATCGGATGACCCGGATGGATTGTTCGCCGCAGGCGGCAGTTTCGCGGCGGCTTTCGCTTATCCCGGTGGTCTGTTCATCGTGACACCTTCCACCCGTCCGGCGTCAACGATTGCTCATGAGATGGGGCACATCTTCTGGGCTCGTGACGAATACTCTGGCGGCGGATCTTGGACTGACCAACGCGGTTATTACAACACCCAAAACCTGAACGCCGCTGACAATCCCACGACTGGTTTCGTGCAAGAAATCAGCATCATGCGAGGCGGCGTGCCATTGACCGCCGCTTTCGAGAACCATGTGAGCCCCGCGTCGACGCTGGCAATGGTTGGCTGGCAAGACAGTGATGGTGATGGCATCTTTGATTTTGCGGATGTTCCCCTTCAACTAGATGGCATTGGCTCGTTCAACTCTGAAACATCGCTCTACCGGTTTGCCGGGTCGGCATCAGCGGTACCGCTGCAGAATCGCAATTCGTCCGGCAACCAGAGCGATATCACGCTGAACGAAATTAGCCAATTGCAGTATCGTCTTGATGGTGGAGATTGGTTGACGGCAGCCACGGTGGGCGCGCAATCGGCTGATCTTGATGTTGAATTTTCAATTGGGGAAGCGTTTGAAACCATTGAATTGCGAGTCATTGACGATTCAGTTGGCGTGACCAGCGAACTAGTGTCGGGGACCAACTTGCTTCCTGCGATCGCCGGATCGAGCATTTCTGGCATCGCTTTCCTTGATCAAAACGGTGACGGACAACGATCGGACGACGAACCGCTGCTTGCCAACCATTTGGTCACCGTTCGCCAGGCCGATGGATCTGCATTGTTTGAGACCGAGATCGTTGCGGACGCATTTGACGATGATGGTGAGCTACCAAGCGATGCTGCCTTGGGAATGACGCTGTCCGCCGATGGTATCGTCGCGAGCTCAATGATAGGCGTCTTTGATTCCGAAAGTGTTTCGGGACGTGTGTTCCATTCCTATGACCTTCAACGAGAGCGATGGTCAGAGCGATTTGACGACCGAGTCGCGTTGGTCGCCAATTTTCACTTGGATACCGTACCGGTAAGTGTGGGTGAGGTAAGTGTCACCGCTGGCGGTCTCGACCAAGGTAGCTACGCCAGGATCGAAGGCTATGACGGCGATGGCAATTTAGTGGCTAGAGCGACTTCGTCGCTGATTGACGACGGACAATCCGAAACAATCACGTTGACTGACGTGCTCGGGCGAATCGAACAGATTCGAGTCTTCGGCCATGCCGACACCTCGATCGTTGTCAGCGAAATCGTTGCCGGAGTCTCGGGCGAACTGCAAACGGATTCGCTGGGAGTTTGGCGTTTGAACCACCTGCCGTTGGGTGACTATCAAATTGAGGTTACTCCACAAGTAATAACACAGAGCTTTGACAGCGTACCGCAGGTGGTATCAGTCACCGCCGAAGCGTCTTCCGTATTGATGGCGGGTGCTGTTCGTGTTGATAGTCCACGACACAACCTGATTTCTGCCGAGGATGTCAACGATGACGGGAAGATTACGTCGCTCGATGCGTTGCTGATCATTAATGACATGAGTCGATCAACCTCTCGAGTGCTTGGTCTGCACGAAACCGAAGGTTTTTATATCGACGTCAACAACGACGGGTCAGTGACCGCTTTGGATGCATTGCTAGTGATCAATTCAATTGGTCGATCCGAAAGCGGCGAACCCGAGCGTATTGCACAGTCAGAGTCACAACTGGGCACTGGCACTGGCACTGGCACTGGCACTAAGCCGTCGCAATCGTTTTATTCGGCAGACTCAAGTATCCCTTCGAAACCAGGCGTAAGTTCACCTTTCGTTGACCCAGTACCGGAAGTGACCTCTGACGCCAATGATCTGGTGTTCACGAAGTGGGGTACCGACCTATCCGATAGGACCGACCTTGCCGGTAGAGAAACGACTGATGAAAGTGCCGGTAGAGTTGCAACCGATAGCACACCAATGACACTGGTAAGTCTGGAGAAGGTGGATCGCTCCGATTTAGAAGCTAGAAATCTCTCTCTTATTAGGCGGCCAACGCTCAATGACGACCCCATAGCGAAGCCTATACACCCTAACAGTATTACGGAAATGGCTGAAATTACGGCCGAACTCGTGGATCCTTTTGGGGAACCTTTCTGGAGGTGGCTGGTCTAAGGGCGAGCCAAGGAGAGGCGGAAACCGGCTAACCAACACAGTTGTTGATAAAACAGGAAGACCAGGTAATATAGGTCCGCTATTCGGATTTTTTGGGCACAGATTGTCCCTTGTTGAACTAATCTGGGCCGAGCCTGAAGGTCTAGTCATGCTCGTCGGCACCGCGCCGGCGTCTATTTTACGAACGATTTCACTGCATCTTCCCGAGAAAACAGATGAAAAATCTGCGTCAACTGGTTCGCCAATCCGGTCTTCTATCTAGCGGAAAACGGCGCCGACGCAATGAGAAGTCCCGCCCAAGCACACGCCCCCTTGGTAGCGAGACTCTCGAAAAGCGAGAACTTTTGGCTGGTGATGCACTTGCTCCCCAGCACAATTACTGGAACAGCTACGACGTCAACGACGACGGTCAAATCACGTCACGTGACGCGCTCGCGATCATCAACAAGATGAGCCGCTTGAGTTCTGAAGGTGAAGCAGCCAGTGCCTCGGTGGATCCTGACGCTCCACGAATGTTCTACGACGTCAACGCAGACTTCAACGTGACTGCCTCGGACGCTCTCTCGGTTATCAACGCGATCGACCGTGGTGAAGAAGTTGGCGAGCTGATTGAGTTGCAACTGCGAGCTCTCAGTGACCCCACCGATATCGACAGCCAAATCACAACTGTGGCTGTGGGCGAAACGTTCCATTTGGAAGTCAGCTACGACGATTTGCGATTGTTCAACGATCGCCTCGGTGCATTCCAGTTGTTCACCGACATTGCCGTCAGTCAACCAAACGTCTTGGTTCCTGTTCTCAACGAGACTCAGCGAATCATCATTGGCGAAGAGCTGACTCAGTCACCTTTCCCAACGAGCATTACCGTTGGCCGCGAAGGAACAACGCAAACGGTCGACTCGGCGTTTAACGATTTCGCGAGCAGCCCGACGGATGAAATTAAGCGAGTGCTTCGTGAGTTTGGTCTTACAGATTCGCAGTTTGAAGTCAGCACGCTGTCGTTTGACAACAATGATCTTGGCTTTGAAATTTTCTACGTTGGCGATGAGTTTGGAAACGTCGATGTTCCCGACTTGACCATCGAGGTCAACGAGAACGGTGGTGCCGAAGTCCCAACTCAGTTCATCGAGTTTGCTCCTTTTGAGGCAGACGGAACGACGCCTAACAGCGATGCCGTTCGCTTTAACATCAACGCATTCAGCCGAACGTTCAACGATAACGAAGAGTTTTACTCGCTCCAGAATGCTGGTGCTTTCAGCTTGACTGACGGATTCACCGGAGTCGGTGGATTGGGACCAATTCCAGGTCAAGGCGGTGGTATTCCTCAACTTACCGACGACGGTAGCTTTATTGAGCCATTCGACGCGTTCAGCATTCCGGTGCGGTTGATTGCACCTGTCACCAACTTGGTGATCTCGGTGAATCCGGGCGAAGACCCTGAAGCAACCTTGCTTTACGGTCGTGATGATGCAGTTCCGCAGGATTTGGTTCTGATTGACGGCGACGCTTCGGTAACGATTTCCACAACCGTGGTTGGGACCGACATTGATGCTGCGAATGTGGCTCTTCCCGTAACGGAAGATGTTGCTGCAACAGTCGACTTGGCCAACTCAATTACGAATGGTCCTGCTGAAACAATTACGATTCAGCAAGCGGCTAGCCCGCGTGGTACAGCAACGCTTAACGGCAGCGTTCTGACTTACACGCCAAATGCGAACGTCAGCGGCACCGAAGCGATCACCTATACCGTTACACGTGCCGGTGTTACTGACACCGCCACGATCAACGTGACTATCACCGCCGTAAACGATGCACCCGTTGCAGTTAACGATTCGTTTACCACTGGCGTTAATACACCGCTGACCATCAGCGCATCCGAATTGCTTGCCAATGACACCGATGTCGACAACACAGCGGCTGAACTGAGTGTGACAGCAGTCGGTACGGCCAGCAGCGGAACGGTTGCCTTGAATGGCACCACCATCACCTACACGCCAACGGCTACCTTCGAAGGCGACGCGACGTTCACCTACACGTTGTCTGATGGAACGGCGACTGCAACTGGCACCGTTACCGTCTCGGTCGGTGATGTAGTATCGGCTCCTGAGGTTACTGACGGGACGCTTACTCTTAATGAAGATGTGCAGCGGACCATTGACCTCTCGACACTCGTTACTGGTGGCGGGACCGTCGACACATTTACGATTCCAACGGACGCTGCCAATGGTAGCTCAGTGATCAATGGCAGCATTTTGACTTTCACGCCAGACGCTGACTTCTTCGGCTCTGATTCAATCGTCTTCCGAGCGGCCAACAGCGGCGGTGCTGCTCGAGGAACAATTGCTGTCACCGTTAGATCAGTCAACGATGCACCGGTGGCTACTGACGATGCAGTCAATGCGACGCAGAACGAGGCACGCACAATTGCCATCAGCGCACTACTTAGTAACGATAGCCCAGGTGCTGAAAACGAAACCGACACGCTTTCGATTACCTCTGTAAGTACAACCACGACCGGAGCGAGTGTTGAAATCAGTGGTGCAAACGTCATCTATACACCGCCAACCGATTTCATTGGAGCTGACTCGTTCACCTATACGCTAAGCGACGGAAGTGCGTTGACGGATACTGGCACTGTCAGTGTCAATGTTCGCGAAGTGGCGTTGGAGGCACCAATTGCGGGCAACACAACTCTTACCGTTCAGTCGGGAAGTTCAGGCACGGTTGATTTGGCTAGCCTGCTAACTGGAGGTCCTGCCGATACGCTTGCCGTGTCATCAAATCCCAATAACGGAACGGCGTCGATCACTGGTACCACATTGACGTACACGCCTAATGCAGGCTTTACTGGTACGGACACCATCGTGTACCGAGCCAGCAATGACGCAGGGTCTGATCCTGGAACTATTTCAGTGACCGTGACAGCAGTTGGAGTGGTTAACAATCCGCCATCGAGTCCAAACGTTTCGGTGAATGCAACCGAAGACACGGCCGTGACATTCACGGCGGCGACTCTTCTTGCCAATGCGACTCCAGGGACAGGCGAAGGCTCAACCCAAACGGTTTCGATTGCCAGCGTCGCTAGCCCAGGTTCGGCTGGTGGAACGGCGACAAGAACATCAAGCGGTGGTATTCGTTACACACCAGCAGCTAACTTCAATGGTACCGAAACCTTCACGGTTACGATCACCGACGATTTCTCGCCTGCTGCAACGGCAACGTTCACTTTGACGATCAACGTCGCGGCTGTGAACGATGCACCGAACGCTGTTAACGACACGGCTACTGCGTTCACAGGTTCAACCACCAACATCAATGTCCTTGCTAACGACAATGCAGGTCCGGCCAACGAAAATCAAGCCTTGACGGTGGTCGCAGCCAGCTCATCCAACGGCACGGTAAACATCAACAACGATGGCACGTTGTCCTTCACACCTAGTTCTGGCTTCACCGGAACAGCAACGATCGACTACACCATCGAAGATTCAGGTGGAGCTCAAGATTCAGCAACGGTCAGTGTTACCGTTCAGGACTTTGTTCCAACGACGATTAGCGGTGCAATCTTCATCGACAACATCGATAATCTTGACGAAGTTCGCCAAGGTGGGCAGCCATCTCGAAATGGCATCAAGGATGACGTCGATGACGGCATCGGCGGCGTAGCGGTTCGACTGGTATCGAGTACCGGAACAACGGTGGCAGCGGCCCGTACCAATTTGGATGGCGGTTACACGTTCACTAACGTAGCTCCGGGTAACTACACCGTTGTCTTCGATCTGCCTGATTCCGCGACTCCGGTTGGCAGCACGACGGTAGCCTTGGTTGTGAATCCTAACGGCAGCCAAACCAACCCATCGCAAACCCAGAACCTGACTTTGTCGGGAACCACGGGAACCGGAACCGAAACGCTAAGCATCTTGGCGTCTAGCTACTTGCGAGCCAACCGCGACATCGCTGGCATGTCCAACGGCGGACGCGAAGGCGGCATGGTGGCGTTTGGACCAAACGGCGTTCAGTCCATGTTCATTGCCGGCGAAGGATTCGACGATGTGGTCTTCGGCGAATTGTTGGTCAACAGCCGCCAAGACACCGCATTGCTAGTGATTGTTCGTGAAGGTGCGACATCACCAGAGGTTGCGTCGATTGGCGAAGACAACTTTGTCATGTCCGCCAACGGTGGTGGTGCTCGGTTCTTCGGTGGCATGGACGACTTTGACTTTGTGTCGGTCGATTCACCACTGTCGAGCGAGTTTGCTGGTTATCAAGCGGCTGTCGACCGCGCTCTTGCTGAGCTGTAAGCCTGGCCGCATGCTGTAGACTCTTGAACGCCCTGGTCGCTACGGTGACCAGGGCGTTTATTTTTTGGTCCACAGCATTTCACTTTGGCTAGCCCGCCATGACTCTGGCACTGATCGCCACCGCCGTCCTGTTGCTTTTTGCACTCGCATTGCATTCAACCTTTGCGATCTTTCGTTGGCTCTACCTGCCCATTTCGGTGACAGCGGGTTTCATTGGTTTAGTACTCGTGCTAACAGCATCTAGTGAGGTGCTTGATTCCCTATTGCCGGGTCACGATCTGACGGCTGTCTTGCGATCGGTTACCGGACATTGGCGATCCTGGCCCGGCACGCTCATTGCAATCGTATTTGCTGGGATGTTACTGGAGCGGCCCTCATCATCAGCCGCTGACTCGTTGCGGCGTGCCGGACGGGAAGGCTTGATGGTTTGGATCATTGTGCTCGGTCAAACCGCCATCGGATTGGCTTTGACCTTGCTTTGGATCCAACCTCGAACGGGTGTTCCCGACGCGTTTGGAATGCTGATAGAAACTGGCTTCGCTGGCGGACACGGTACCGCCGCCGCGATGGGGCAAGTTTTTGAAAGCGAGATGAGCTTTCTGAGCGGTGGCCGAGACTTGGGCGTCACCATGGCGACTATCGGTTTGGTTTACGGTGTGATCTCGGGTGTCGTCTGGGTCAACCTTGGTATTCGACGTGGATGGACGCGGCCGAAAAACTCAAGCGACCAACAGGACGTTGACGCGATCGCAGGTGACGAAACTGCTAACGATACGAATCTCGAACAATTGCCTTCTAGTCGTGGCCCTGCGATCGAACCCTTGTTATTGCAAATGATTTGGCTGACGATAGCGTTTGCAATCGGATGGCTACTACAGGCAAGTGTGGGTGAATTGGCGGAGTGGATCGAAACGGCATTCAATCCGGCCAGCAGCGTTGCTAGTGAAGTCGGTGAAGCCAAGCTACACCAGAAAATCCAATTGTCCGAGATTGTTAATAGCTTCCCATTGTTCATCTACACCCTGCTTGGCGGTTGGATCGTTCGCTGGGCACTGTCTGTTCTGGGCATTAGCCATTGGATCGATGGCCCCATGATTAGTCGAATTTGCTCCATGGCCATGGACATATTGGTCGTGGCTGCCATTGCATCGCTGGACATCTCAATTGTGAGCGGACAATTCGAAAGCTTGCTGGTACTGGTTATCGGCGGCTCCTTGTGGACCGCGTTCTGCCTGCTTGTCCTCTCCCGACAAATCCTTCCAAGGGAACATTGGTTTGAGCTTGGACTAATTAACTATGGAATGTCGACGGGGACAACTGCAACAGGTTTCGTGCTGCTACGGATGATTGATCCGAAACTTGAGTCGGGTGCAGCGGAAGATTACGCGCTCGCGGCGCCCCTGTCTTCGCCGTTCATAGGCGGCGGTATGATTACGATTGGATTACCAATTCTAATTTTGGGTAAGGTGCCGCTAGCGATTGTCGTCCTTTCGCTCATCGCGATCGTACTGTTGCTAATCGTGGCAGCTCGGATGATCGCGACGAAACACAATCGGTCAGGATGAATTGAATACTTTAGCCGCGAACTCATCTGGTTTTTCGCGATTAACTTTAGCTCGCTCAGTGGACGTTCGCGAACTTCCTATACCAGGTTCCTTAGAGAGAACGAGCAAACTTAGCCAGTTCAGTAACCTCGGTCTGCAGGTTGTGAGGCGGAACATAGAGTTGAAACAAATGTTCGAGCTTGTACTCAATGCGGCATACAACGCCAAAGTGAGAGGGAACCGCCTTTACGTTGATTCGCTGCGTAATCTCCCGCTCATTGCTGGACACAAATCGCCACCATCCAGTTGTTGCTCGGGTAAACGTCAGCGCATCCGCAGAACTGAAAACATGAGTGGCTTTGTTGCCCTCGAAAAACCGAATGACACGGTCGAACAATCGCGATGTTGTTAACTGACAGGCGAACTGATAGACCTGAAGTGTGCTACCGAACCCAGCGATGTCCCGCCTGACCACTTGAACTATCGTTTCAGCGAGTTCTACCGACTCGCTCGACGGTGCCAGGTAGGGATTGAGCGGCAACATAATTCGAATCTCGCGATGAATGACAGCGTCGTGTTTGGGCCGTCGTAGCCCAGCGGTTGGCAATCTTGACGCAGCGGCGCCTTGCTCTACTGTAACTCCGTGGCCTTATTGCGCCCATTTTTTCCGCTGCCCTTATCCCCCCATCACCGATGCACCGCATTCGTCTTCGCTATCCGTGGACCAAAGAGCTGAGATCCGAACGAGCAGCCGACCAGCCGTTGGGCGATCCGCGAAATCCCGACGATTCGCCGGCACCTCTCGATTCCCACAGCAAAGTTAATTCGCAAGCCGTCGTGGGTCCGCAAATGGTTCACGTGCCAGAACCTGACTCGCAATCGCTTGGCGAGTTCGTCTACACTCGCAAATTCAATCGTCCCACAGGTCTGGACGACGCTACACGAATTTTTCTTTCCATCGCTGGTTGGCAAGGAAAGTTACTTGTCGTGGCCGTCAATCAGTCGCCGCTAAAGGTCGAGTCGTCAGCGATGGGTGATCGCCTAAGGATTCCACTCGAAACCAGCTTGCAAGCCCACAACGAGTTGCGAATTGTGCTTGCCCCCGATGGTTCCAAGCCTGCTCGACTCAGTGGCGAAGTCCAACTAGAGATTGAAGACGGTCTTCGTTGATCATAAAGAGCAAACCGACCGTTGCCAGAATTAGCGACGGCGAATTTCGTTACACTGCCCTTCCCTGCTCTGCATCAACGCCGTCTGGCTGACATCCCGTTTTCGCTATTCTTCGATTGAAATCCTCATGAGTCCATCGACTATTCCCGTCGCCTTGGTCACCGGCGGATCCGCGGGATTGGGTCGAGCGATTGCGATGCGATTGGTTGAAAAGGACTATCAAGTTTGGATCACTGGTCGAACCGAACGCACGTTGCGTCAAGCTGCGACCGAGCTATCGCTGGGTTCGCGGCGTCCGATTCAGTTCGCGGTGGCTGATGTCACACGACCACAAGATGTTGAGCAACTGATTTTGCGAATTGCAAAAGAAAGTCAAAGACTCGACGTGATCGTTAACTGCGTCGGCACCAGTGACCGAGGACTGATCGAAGGCTTAACGCCCGATCGAGTTCACGAATTGATCGATCAAAACGTGGTGTCTACCTTAAACGTCTGCCAAGCGTCACTCGCACTGCTTGCAGAGTCTCAAGGAGTGATCGTCAACATTGGTTCGTTGGCATCAAAGGTCAGTCCCCGTTTTCTTGGTGGCTATTCCATTGCCAAGCACTCGCTCGCAGCGCTCACTTCTCAACTGCGTTTAGAACTCAAGCCTCAAGGCATTCACGTTGGATTGGTCAGTCCCGGTCCCATTCGCCGCGACGATGCGGGGAGCCGCTATAACGACCATGTCGAAGATGGCCTTCCCGACCAAGCAAAAAAACCAGGGGGCGGAACTCGCGTTTCCGGTCTACCGCCTGAGGTCGTCGTTGATGCCGTGATGAAGTGCATTGTAAAACGGTCACCCGACCTGATCCGACCGCGGTACTTGCGACCGCTGATTGCGATTGGACATCTATTTCCAAGATGCGGCGACTGGTTGCTAATGAAGTTCACGTCGTCAAAGTCGTAGCTCTGCCATTATCGCGGTTGATCGAGACCAGTGAAACTCTTCGTGTTTTTGATTTAAGAGATCAGAAAACGGTTCGAAAAGGCAGTGAATTCCACTCTGAATACGGTTTTGCGAGAAAACCAACTTGTGTCGAAATAGCGTAGGCAGGGCCGTGTACGGTGAGTCTGCGTTTTGTAAGTTGTCGTTTCGAACCATCGACTCAGAATGTTCTGCACCCTCCCTCCCCGCTTGCTTGGCGCGTGGAAGGCCACGATACTGAGTCCTCGAAAACCCGTCCCCTTTTGACATAGAAACGCCTACCATGACTGCTTTTCCTGACGTCCCAACCATCGAGTACGAAGGTCCTCAAAGCGATAATCCTCTCGCCTTTCGTTGGTATAACCCGGACGAAATGATCGAAGGCAAGTCGATGAAGGATCACTTGCGATTCTCGATCGTGTACTGGCACACGTTCCGTGGCACCGGGGCTGACCCGTTTGGTCCGGGCACCGCGGTTCGTCCGTGGGACGATGGAACTGATACGGTGGAAAATGCACAAAACCGTGCACGCGTGGCGTTTGAATTATTTGAAAAGCTGCAAGCTCCTTACTACGCGTTCCATGATCGCGACGTGGCTCCCGAAGGCGAATCACTTTCAGAGACAAA
The DNA here is from genome assembly GCF_007859865.1 of Rubripirellula amarantea. NCBI lineage: Bacteria > Pseudomonadati > Planctomycetota > Planctomycetia > Pirellulales > Pirellulaceae > Rubripirellula > Rubripirellula amarantea. The sequence continues at coordinate 1,140,813 of NZ_SJPI01000001.1, forward strand.
CAAGATCTTTGATGCAGTCGCGGACGTCCTTGAAGAGGAACAAAAGCGAAGCGGCATAAAGTTGCTTTGGGGCACCGCCAACATGTTTAGCAATCCTCGCTTCATGCATGGTGCTGCGACGACCTGCAATGCAGACGTGTTTGCATATGCTGCTGCTCAAGTGAAGAAGGCGATGGAAGTCACCAAACGCCTGGGCGGTGAAAATTACGTGTTCTGGGGCGGTCGCGAAGGCTATCAAAACCTCTACAACACGGATATGAAACGAGAACTAGACCACCTCGGTAAGTTCTTCCATATGGCAGTGGACTATGCAAAGCAGATCGGTTTCGACGGACAATTTTTGATCGAGCCTAAGCCGAAGGAACCGACCAAGCACCAGTACGACAGTGACGCGGCGGCGTGCATGAACTTCTTGCGAGCTTATGGCTTGGAAGATCACTTCAAGCTGAATCTGGAGACCAACCACGCAACGCTGGCTGGGCACACGATGATGCACGAAATTGATTACGCCGGTATGCAAGGTGCCTTGGGAAGTATTGATGCCAACACTGGCGACATGCTGCTGGGTTGGGACACCGATCAATTCGGAACCGACTACTACCTGACCACGCAGACGATGTATTACATCTTGAAGCACGGTGGATTAGGTAGCGGCGGTGTGAACTTCGACGCGAAGGTTCGCCGTGAATCCTTCGAACCTGTTGATTTGTTTTATGCCCATATTGGAAGCATGGATGCCTACGCCAAGGGCCTGAAGATTGCTGCGGCAATTCGAGCTGACCGAGCGATCGAAGACTTCATCGCGGCTCGTTATGCGAGTTTCGGCGAAGGCATCGGTGCCAAAATCGAATCGGGCAGCGTTGGCTTCGCAGAACTCGAGGCCTACATGCTTGAGAAAGGCGATTCCGCTCCGAACGCGAGCGGTCGCCAAGAACTGCTTGAAAACGTGGTCAATAAGTACATTGATCGCGTTTAGCATTCGTTGACAAACATGGCATCACGACGGCACCCACCGTCGTGATGATGACGAAGCACGGTGGGGAACCACCGTGCTGGTTTCTTGCCGGCTCCCAATGCTCGGCCACTTAATGCTCGGCCACTTGATGCTTAGCAGTTGCTGGCTATTTACGTCACACCAGTTCATCGCTGGGCGAATCACTCACTCGGCGGTGTCATCATAGATTGGTAGATGGCGATAGTAGACTTCCAGATTCAACAGATTCATGGTTGTCACGTAGAGACGTCCCGCATGGACACTCCAACGATCAGGCACCGGTCGCACAGGGTCCCAACTACCCGCGTAGATTCCGTCCTTGAGCTGACTGTCGAGCAAGACCGAGTTGAGACTCTTGTTCCATTCTTGCCAGTGATTTCCGCCCATGTGGAACATGACCTGAGTGGCGTAGTACCAATAGTATGCGTCACGTTTGGGCGCGGTACGCGTTCCCATTTCAGGTGCGTTTTCAAGCAAGTAGTCTGCCGCTGATTGCATCGCAGGCGTGTCACGTCGCCAACCCGCGTACATTCGCATCAGCATTCCCACCGATGTCATCGTTGGTGTTGGCTTGCGTCCGTGACGTTGGCTTGGTGTGTCAGGTGCATAAGGGTTATAGCGATAGCGATCAGCTCGATCGGGCGACTGAGCCACCGTGAGCCAACGTTCAATTCCATCATAGGTTTGCTGAGGCACCTCTAAGCCCGATAGTTGACCGCTCTTAAGTGCCATCATCATCCAACCTGTCACGCTCGTGTCAGCGCTAACCTGGGCGGTGTAACGCCATCCGCCACGCGTCCGGTGTTGCGTGGCGGCTATGTAGTTCAATGCAAGTTGAGCTGGTTCTTTCAGATCGGGATCCTGGGTCATTCCATACGCTTCGGAAAGTGCGAGAGCCGCGATGCCATGGCTATAGAATGCAACATTACGATCGCTCAGCTCGTTCTCTTTGCGATACAGGTCACCATTGGTTCGTTGGTTTTCAACAAGAAATCGCAATGCATTGTTGACCGTATCGGCGTACTGATGCTGTTTGTGCGTGTACCCAGCACCTTGGAACGCTAATAAGCAAAGCCCAGTCGCTGCCGAATCCCCTCTTAGCAACACATTCGAACCATGGCCTTGAAGTGACCAACTTCCATCTTCATTCTGGATACTGTCGAGATAGGCCAGTCCACGCTCGATTGCTTCCTCGGTAGCCGGTCCAACCTGTCCGGCCGGTGTGGGAGCTCGACCGCCCTCAGTTCGCATCACTCGGCGACTAAACGATTCAACCGCCGCAATCTTGGTCCCAAATGGTGTTACGGGACCACCGACCTCACGCCTCTTCCGTTTTCCCGCAGTGAGATCAAGCGCCGCAATTTGAGGTTGATCCTTTGATGGCATCACTCCGGGATTCTGGTTCGGAATGTCGGCAAACCCCATGCTTCCTTCACGGATCTGCATGTTCAATGTTGGCCCCGATAAGCTGGGGCTCGATAGTTCGATTGCGACCTCGGACGAGTCGCGTCGACTTGGTTCTCCACCGCCTATTCGGTCAACGATTTCCATGGGCGGCGAATCGCCCGATGTTGCCTGGGCGTTTTGCACCGCATCAGGAGACAAACCGGCAATCTGGTCGAGCGCCGGTTTTCCGCTCGGATCTATTCCGCTGCCACCTCTCGATAAACTTGAACGTCCCGAACGTCGCGAAGCATTTCCCGCACTCACATCGGGAACTCCAGCGGCGACCGCTGACACATTTCGCTCAAGCGGAGCGTCGGCGTTGTCACCTTTCGTGGCTGGATTGACCATGGCTGATAGAGCCTGGGTCGCCGACATCTGAACGCCACGTGTCTTTCCTCGCTCCGGAGACGACGTGTCGATGGGTGAGATCATTCGATCGGCCTTGGCGACGTCTCGAGCCACCGCTACTGATCGTGACGTTGGCGCTGCACCTGCTGGTTCGGCGAGGGCTCGCCGGCGGGCTTGAGGACGAGGCCTCCCCAACCCCATGTCACCAATCTTAGGCTTGGCTTGAGTGGATTGCCGCAATCCGGCAAGCGGTTGTTCAGTGGAATCCAAGATCTTTAGCGTGTCTTGGGTCGGTATCGCAGGTGTCACCGAAGTGCTTGATTTCGCCCGCGATTGCTGTGCAGGAGCAACGGGCGAGTCGGCGACACTCGCTTCGGCTTTCACTGGCAACTCAGGAGCCACCGGCTTTGAAAGAGGTTGGTCCATCGTTGGATCCGATGGGCTCTGACGACGAGCCAACTGAGCTGGTGAGTTGGATGGTTGCGGTTTCGTATCGGTTGGCTCGTCACGCCGTAATAAGTGCTGGCGGTCGGGACGCCGTACCGGTTGTTGAGGCTGAGGCATCTCAAGTTGCGGCGCAGATTGTTCAACCGGCGGCAACCGCCGCTCTTCACGTGGCACCACGGGTGAGGAAGTTTCCGCGTCGGTAGGCTTCGACCAATCCGGTTGCGACTCTCTTTTTTCGGCCGTCTTGAACAAGTATTCTGGAACGGTGCGTTTGACCGGGGACCGTTCCGGTTTTACCCCCATCACACTTTGGGGATAGTAGCTGCTAAAAATGACCACGCCTGTTGCCATCATCAACAACAACAAATGCAGTGCAACACTAAACAAGAATCCAAGCTGCAGTGATTTCTGCACATACCGTGATGCGATTCCGCGCAACACAAAGGCAAGTGCCAACGCACACAACGGCACGCCAATCAAATACGTCGTCGCGTTGAACTGCCAACGCGAATCGTCAAAACCCAACCGCGTGACGATTAGGTACAGCACCAAACCGGCCAACGCTGCGATCGAGAGATCGAGCGGCCACATTCGGTCCCGCTTCGATTTCGATCGGAGCGGAAAATCAGCATGACCGATCGGAGGCCGATTAGCAGTTCGCGGTCGTCGGGTGGAAGATCTAGCCATCGGGGCCTTCCTGCGTTGTCACGCTGTAGTCGCCCACGCCAGTTCGGTTGCATACGTCCATGACACTGACCACAGGCTGAAAAGCAGCTTGCCGATCAGCACGAATCACAACGGTTTGACTGGTCGGATTATCTGCAACCGCTTTCTCAAGCAATTGTTGCAAGTCGGCCAGAGCCGTCAGCTTGCCTCCAAGAAAAATGTCACCTGCCGAATCAATGTCTACGACGACTTCGCGAGGCTTGCTAATCATCGGCACGGCGCTGGTAGCCGATGGCAATACGATGTCGAGCCTGCGTTCTTCGTCTTCGAACTCACTGGTAACGAGGAAGAAAATCAGCAGCAGGAACACCACGTCAATCAAGGGCGTCAGGCTAAGTGTGCTCGCCACCGACGAGCGTTTCAATTTGAAGGCCATTAGCTCACCTTTGCTCCGCCGTGCTGATCATTGCCACGTTGGTCTGCTCCTGTACCGACCGCAGCAACGGGTGGAGGCATTGGCGACGAGTCGCCAGCAACAGGAACCGCAGGCGGAGGAACCGTTCCAAACTCCATAGGATGCAACTTGCCCTCCAAGTCCAATCGCTGACGTCCGCTAAAACGACTGAGGCCGGGTGCCAAATCAAAACAGAATTCTTCGAGACGATGAAACAGCTTGGCAAGCCGATTCTCGAGGTACAGTGCTAAGATCGCGGCGGGGATTGCGACCGCCAAGCCGGCCAAAGTAGTCACAAGCGCCGTGTAAATCCCCTCGGAAAGTTGCTCGCTTCGACTCCGTTCAGCCGTCAAGGTTGTGGATTCGTGGAATGCAACAATCATCCCCCAAACCGTTCCCAGCAACCCCATCAACGGTGTCGCAGCAGCGGCCAAAGTCAGCCATCGAATGGGCGAGGCATAGCGGTCGGCTTCTCGTTCAATGGCATCGGTCGCTGCCCGTTCAATGTCAGCCAATGGTTGCCCAGTGCGCAGCAGCATGGTCGTAATCACGCTAGCGGCAGGCGAAGGATTTTCATCACAGACCTTCATTGCGATCGACGGGTTAAAGCGATCGATAGGATTGGCGAGTGAACGCAAATCGGCTTCGAGGTCTCGTGGCATCACTTTGCTCGTTCGCAAACTTAACGTCCGCTCAACGGCCAAAGCGACGACCAACAAACTCATGATTCCAATCGGAATCATGAAACCGCCGCCCCGCGTTATCAATGACAGCAGATCGATGCCCGATGGCTTCGCTACGGCATCGGTCTGCGGTTCGGGTTCGTCGTTTAAGATCGACTGAATATCATCAGCCTCAATGATCTCGACATCATCTTGGGCATGCACTGGCGCTGGCATTGCTAACGCGCACCAAACGCACGTCGCCAACACGACGGTCTCGATAAACGCTAAGCCGCGAGCTTTGCCAGGGCGGCAAAAGTTACTAAAGGTATTCAATCGACCGACCATCATTTATTGAGCGTTTCGAGACGGACACGAGCTTTCTCTGCTAGCTCATGCTTGGGGTGTTTCTGAATGACGTACGTGTAGAAGTCACGACCAATCTTAGCCGCCTTGTCGCGAGCGGATTGAGTTTTTGCAGCCTGATAGAGCAACTCAGCACACCGAGCGGCTTCATATCCGCTTTTTGCCTGCCAATTTTTGATGCCCTCGGGCGCTCGTTCACCACCAAAGCCGAACATGACACGTTGAAACTCGGGGATCGCAAGATCGTATTGATGGTTGCCAAAGTAAATCTCGCCCATCATGAAGCGGGCACGTGCGGCTAGCTCGTTTCGATAGTTCGCCGCCACTTCCCCATAAAACTTGATGGCTCGATCCGAATCGCCTTTTTGCTGATAGGCAAAACCAGTTTCGTAAAACACTTGCGGCAAGTAGTCCGAGGACGGAAAACGCTCACGAAGTTCATCGTACCAAGACAAGGCATCGCCCCATCGTTCTAGCTGTGCCGCGCTCTGACCACCATGCAACAACACCAACTCGCGGACTTGGCGTTCGGCGGGTGAACGAACAGTCTTGGCATTGTCGTTGCTCGATTGAATTTTCTGACGTGATGTTTCAAAGGAAGCGAGTGCACGAGCGTAGTCTCCTCGCTTGAACTGACTTTCGCCAATCATCATTCCGGCATCGAAACTCAACTTACCGCTATTGAATTGCTTTGCCTGCTGATCAAACGCCGACTCTGCGGCCTCAAAGTTGCCCTGTTTGAAGTTTGACCAGCCCAAACGATAGAAAGCCTTCTCACGAAGATCTGGATCTTTCGATTTCTCAGCCACCATCGCGAACTGTTCTACCGCAGCATCCCATTGCCTCTTCGCATAGTGTTGTTGGCCAACAAAGTAAGCAGCCTCGGTAGCGAGATCCGTGTCGGGATACTTTTCTACCAGCGATGCGAACTGCTCAACGGCTTCGTCTTGCTTGCCGCTGTCCTGCATTGCCCACGCAAGTTCGTACATCACTTTATCCATCGCTGGATAATTAGGGACTTCAGCAACGATGCGTTGCAATTTTGTCACCGCTTCGGCAGGCTTGGATTCTTTGGAGTCGATCAGTGCCAATTCGTACAAGGCATGCCCTTGGTTGATTCCTTTCGGCTTCGAATCAAGGAATGTCTGTAGATCCGCTCTCGCATCGCTGTACTTTTCCAAGTTTCGAAAGGCGATTCCGCGAGAAAGAACGGCTTCGTCTCGCAACGGATGATCCGAATACTTCGTAATCGTTTGCGTCAACGATTGTTCAGCCGCTTGGTAGTCGCCCGCCTGCAACTGCGAGAACCCGATTCCGTAGGTTGCATAGGGTTTAAGGTCAGGATCAGCGTCTGAGTTGACGATTTGGCGATACCAATCGATCGCCTTCGCGTGGTCATTTGATTCGGCGGCAAGTTGCCCCAGTTTGTAGCGAGCTTGGTCTGCCATCCGCGACTTAGGATCGGACGTGATGATCGCTTGCCAAATCCTAGCTGCGTCGCTGCTCTTCCCCGCCGCAAAGAGCGCCTGACCTTGCAGAAGCCTTGCTTCACTTGCACGCAGCCCTTGCGGATCATCAGCGGCAGCCGAGTCGAAAGCCGCAGCAGCTAAGTCAGCACGACCAGCCATCATTTGTGCTTGCCCCAACAACAACCGAGCCTCTGTTTTTTGGCTGGCATCTTTTAAATTGGGAAGTTCTTGATCAACCAGCGTTATGGCCTCGTCGTATTGACGCCCAGCGCTTGCGGCGGCAATGGCTCGCAAGACCCAGACCGGGCGTTGTTCGTTGTCTGGCTTGGATTGCTTGAGCAAATCCTGATACACCTTTGATGCCTCGTTCATTTCACCCTTGGCAAATTGGCTTTCGGCAGCGACGAACATTACGTCCAACGCCAACTGATCACCCGAGAACTTTGACAAGAATTCGTTGGCTAACTTCAACGACTGATCAGGCTTACCGATCTGAAGTGCAGAAAAAGCCGCGTTGTAAAGTGCTCGAGGTGCAAGCGCGTTATCAGGATCTTCGCGGTAGGCCGATTCAAAAATCCCTAATGATTCGGCAACGGTCGCCGGATTCATTGACAAAGCTTCCGCAAGATCTAAACGAAGAGCCATTTCGAAGTCACCCTCGGCACCCCTATCAAGCTGCTCACGAGCGACCTTGGCTGCGTCATCGGCACGACCTTTACTAAGCCAAATCCGAGCTAACCAGTGCGCTGCTTCCGTGGAGGCTTCCGCATTGGATTGTTCCAGGACAATCTGAAAACGCTCAGCGGCGCCATCAATATCGCCGCCTCGATAGAGACTTTGCGCTGAAGCAAGTGTCGCCGAAGCCGCGTAAGGTGAAGTGGGGAAATCCTTGGCTAGGATTGCGTACTTGGCTGCCGCTTGAGTCGGCTCGCCGGCCTGAACGAGCGCGTAGGCTTGCCTAAAAATTGCGTATGACTTGTCCTCGTCTGCTTCCGCCGTCTCAATTGCTTTGTCAAAGGATTCCACCGCTCTATCAAACTCTTTTCGCAAGATGAACAGATCACCCAATCGAAGGCGAACATCAACAGCAAGTGGACTATCCGAACAACTGTCAATGAGTTGTTGGTAGGACGCAAACGCTTTGTCAAACAGGTCCTGTTCTTCAAGAGCGATGCCTCGCGCGTAGAGTGCATCGCATCGCAAAACGGAATCTTTAGCTTCGGGTAACGCGAGCAGATCGTCGTAGTACTGCACCGCTTGATCGAGTTTGCCCAGTCCGTAAGCTGCCTCGCCGCTATAGAACAAAGCGCGATCGAGGAAACGTGACTTTGGTGACTCATCCCGAAGCGTCTGATAGGTGGTCAATACTTGACGAAGCTGATTGGGGTCGGGTTGCTCCCCCACGGTTGCGACGGAATACAAACACCAACCTAGATTCGCCAAGCTTTCTTCGCGCAGATCGTAATCCTTGTCCTCAAGAGCAACCTGAAAACTCGCAGCAGCCTTTGCGTAGTCAGGAGTTTCCTTCTGCATATAGCAAACCCCCAAGTAGTGCGCCGCTTTGGACGCCATCGACTGCTTGGGATACTCTTTGAGGTACTGGATCCAGCTCTCAATTGCTAAGTCGATTGCACCGCCAGTTTGAAAGTTGGCGGCATCGGCATACAGCGCCATTGCCTTTTCGTTGACATCGTCTGCACCCTGATCGGAACTCTGTGCAACTGCTGGACTCTGTGCAACTGCTGGGGCATCCGCTTGATCTTGCGAAACAGCGAGATTCCCGGGAATCAAAAACCCCAGCAATATCCCCAGTAACAACCCCGCGAAAAGCGTCTGGAGTCGAGTCGAAAGTGCGTGGTGGCGTGGCACTGTGGTTTTCCCCGCAAAGACCGATAAGAAATCGCCAAAATCCGTTTTCTGACGCAGGCTGCATTTTAGCCGCGATCGAGAAAACCCGATAGTTCGCAGCACACCTACCCAAAGTCACCAGATTGACGAACTAGGCTCCCCTGAAGCACGTAATAGTGTCAACTTGAACAAATTTGCCCTCCCATCAGCGAGTCGCCACCATCAACGCCGCGACCGATGCTTCACCATTCTTGCGACGATCCTTGGGCCTTGCTTGGTGTCGATCAGACGTGCAATTTGATAGAACGCTAGTGCCACTCGACGCGGCAATCACCGCAACTTCTACTTGACCACTGTTGATAAGAGCAGCCTGAACGTGACTACCGCGAATGTGACTCCTGAAACTTGCCTCATCACTGGCGGAGCTGGCTTTATCGGTTCGCACCTAACCGGCCGACTATTGGCTCAGGGGCACAAGGTCATCATTGTCGATGATCTTTCGACAGGACGCGCCAGTAACCTTCGCAGCGTGATCGATCACGAGAACCTTGATTACATCGAAGGCACGGTCGAAGACGATGACTTGGTTGCAGAGGTCGTTGATCGCGCGAGTCGTGTGTACCACCTTGCTGCGGCAGTGGGTGTCGCGTTGATCGCGAAACAACCGATCCAAACCATCGAACGAAATATCTACCCCACGCAGTTGATCCTTGATCGTCTTGGCGAACGAGCCAAACGGGGCGACAAGGTGCCTTGCTTTATCGCGAGCACTAGCGAAGTCTACGGAAAAAATCCTAAAGAAACTTGGTGCGAAGAAGACGACCTCGTCTTTGGCTCCACCACGAAACCGCGATGGAGTTATGGCGTATCCAAAGCGATTGACGAATTCCTGGCGCTTGCGTTCTTCAAGGAAACAGGTTTGCCTGCTGTCGTTGGCCGCTTCTTCAATGTCGTAGGGCCCAGGCAAACCGGAGCCTATGGAATGGTTCTGCCGCGATTTGTCGATGCGGCAATCAAAGGGGAACCACTCGTCGTGCACGATGACGGAGCCCAAATACGATGCTTCGCTCACGTTGACGATGTCATCGGCGCCGTGATGACATTAGTCGAGACCCCTCATGCCGCTGGCCGTGTCTACAACATCGGCAGCGACAAACCCATTTCGATCCTGGAACTTGCTCAACTAGTTGTTGAGCGAGTGAATCCTAAAGCGAAAATCGAATTCCAAAGCTATCGCGATGCCTATGACGATTCCTTCGAGGACATTCGTCGCCGCGTTCCTGACTTGACCCGGATTCGCGAAACCATCAACTACGCGCCGTCAAAAGACTTGGACGCCATCATTGATGCCGTCGCTGAGGCCATGCGGGAGTCGACCAGCAATTAGGACGCTTTGACACTGACGTAGGCCATCCGCAGTGCGTGCATTGCTTCGGAAAGCATCTTGGACTCGTCATCGGAAAGGTTGCCCTTGGTTTTCTCTCCGAGCATTTCCAAAGTATCGATGTAATGCTTCGCGTACGGCTTGTTGACGCTGGCCTTGCCCGTGGTGGGATCCGGGATCTGACCGAGCATCGCCATCGCTTGGGTGAACATCATCGAAATCATCACTTCGAATGATGCAGGTGGCGGCGCAGGCATTGCGTCGCTACTTGAGCCCGACGACGTCACGTCGGTCGAATCATCAGCCACCTGATGCGAAGTGGATTCCAGTTCGGCAGCTTCGGTGTTAGTTGCTTCAGATTCAGTAGCCTCAGCTTCGCTCGCAGCCGCTGCCTTTTCTTTTTCAACTTGAGCTTTCCAATCGTCGTCAACAATGATCTTGGGTTCGTCTTTAGATTCACTCATGATTTCGCCTCATCGGTTGAACTTTTAACGTTGGCTAACTACAGGTTTTTCGGTGCTCTTACGTTGATTTTTTCGGTCGATCGCCGCACCAACGAACCCCGCAAATAAGGGATGAGCTTTTAGGGGCTTACTCTTAAACTCGGGGTGGTACTGAACCGCCACAAACCAAGGATGATCTGGGATCTCGACGACCTCGACGAGCCCGCCATCGGGACTTGTTCCTGCGAAACGCAATCCGTTGGCTTCGTACTGGCTACGGAACTGATTGTTGAACTCATAGCGGTGGCGATGGCGTTCACTTACTTCATCAGTGGCATAGGCCTTACCAGCCAAACTGTGACGATCGAGCTTAGTGGGCTGGGCGCCCAATCGCATCGTGCCTCCCATTTGCGTGACATTTTGCTGCTCATCTAGCAAACAAATCACGGGATGCGGGGTGTCTTTATCAAACTCGCTGCTATGGGCACCTTCAAGACCGACCACACTGCGACCGTATTCGATGACAGCGCACTGCATGCCCAAACAGATTCCAAAGAACGGAATGCCACGTTCGCGAGCAAACCGAATCGCCTGGACTTTCCCTTCGATACCACGCTCGCCAAATCCGCCAGGCACCAAAATACCGTGATACCCGCTAAGCAATCGTTCGGCGCCTTCACGTTCGATATCGGCACTTTGAATACGCCCAATGCGAACTTGAGCTTGGTGGTGCATGCCCGCATGGTCGATCGCCTCGTAGATCGACTTGTACGCATCTTTGTGTTCGGCGTACTTGCCGACAACCGCGATCGAAATTTCGTGTTGCGGGTTTCGCAAGCGATGCAACAAATCCGTCCACGGAGTGATGTCGAGACTCTTCGCAGTCGTTAACCCTAACCGTTCAACCACCAGATCGTCGAGCTTATTGTCAACCAAAGAGATAGGGACCTCATAGATCGAGAAGTCCTTGTCTTTTTCTTCGATCACAGCCTTCGCTGGAACATTGCAAAACAATGCAATCTTCTCTCGATCTTCGCGGCTGATCGAATGCTCACAGCGACATACCAAGATATCAGGCTGAATCCCAATTTCGCGAAGCTGCCCAACCGAGTGCTGAGTTGGCTTTGTCTTGAGTTCGTCAGCCGCCTTCAGGTAGGGCACCAAGGTCAGGTGCATGTAAAGGACATTCTCGCGACCAACATCAAGCGAAAACTGCCGAATCGCCTCAAGGAACGGCAGACTTTCGATGTCACCGACCGTACCGCCGATTTCGGTAATGACGACATCGACATCGTCGCCCCCCATCCGTTTAATCACCGATTTAATTTCATTGGTGATGTGCGGAATAACTTGAACCGTCTTGCCTAAAAACTGGCCTTTGCGTTCCTTCTCGATCACCGACAGATAAATTTGTCCGGTCGTGTAGTTGCAATCCCGCGTCAATGCGCCGGAGGTGAACCGTTCGTAGTGCCCCAGATCGAGGTCGGTTTCGCTGCCATCATCAAGGACGTAGACCTCCCCGTGCTGGTAAGGGCTCATCGTGCCCGGATCAACGTTGATGTAGGGGTCTAATTTTTGCATTCGAACCCGCAGTCCGCGTTGTTCGAGCAGCATTCCCATGGACGCGCTAGTGAGCCCCTTGCCGAGAGAACTGACCACGCCGCCGGTTACAAAGATATGTTTTGTCATGGAAAATGATCATATCAAGACCAGGAAATTGCGAAAGCCGAACGACATAATTTGGTTCGCTTTTCGTCGCCAACCCTGAATTCACGGATGCCCCCGAAGACTTGATCCGTCAAATCATCCATACCAGGAATATCGCGCTAGGCAGGACTGCGTGACTGAGTGACGAAATCACGACGTCACAACCTTCTCTGCCCTTGGCTACTAATCAATCAACGTTACGGTCACGTCGTGTGGCCAATTTCAACGTCGCCCGTTGTGCCCCAACCGCAGGACGATGCTCATGTCGCTACGCAACGGCCTAAACAGCAACGGCCCAAACAGCGGTAGCTTCATCAGCGGTATTTCGGAACAGCAACGCCCTGAATCCAGAACGAAACCGAATGTGACGCCTTCACACTCACAGCACGAGTTTCATCCATCATGTGCCGACACCTTTGGGCAACGCATTGGCTTCGATCCGGATCACTTCAATTCGCCTTCTAACAAGCTGCCAGTTTCGGCTCCCGTGCCAACGTTCCATGTTGGGGCGTCGCCATCGCTTGCCCCAGCCACGATTCGTTGAAGGTTCGAGTCCACGGCAACACTCAAAAGGAACTTGTCCCCTGCGTTGAAGCTTCGCACTGTTCGACCGTTGGCCGAATCGCACAACCGGACCTCGCCGCTACCGCACGCTACGGCGAACTGGTTTGTCTTACCCACGAATTTGACGCTCGTCAGTTCATGGGGGAATCCTTCAATCTTGCGGGTCGTTTCGCCGCTGCCCGCATCCCAAACTCGAACGGTTTGATCCGCACTGGCCGATACAAGGGACCGTCCATCGTCGTGCCAATCAATCGCCAATACATGTCGAGTGTGTCCTTCCAAAACCCGAAGCGTCTTGCCCGTGGAGACTTCCGACAGGCCAATGGTTTCGTCAGCGGAGGCGGACGCGAGCACCCGCCCGTCCGGCGAGAACGCCAATCCCATCACGGTGTCCGAATGCGAGTGCATCTCTTGCTCTAGAATTTCACCGGTTTCGACATCAACCAGTTTGATTTCGCCGCTGCGACTTGACCGACCACCGCCGATCGCGAGCCGTCGACCATCGGGATGAAATTCCAGCGACGTCACACGATCTGCAATCACTTGAAGATTAACGCCACCTATCACTCGCTGCAGTTCCCACTTAGCGTCAACTCGCGATATCCGTGGTGAGGTGCGTGGTGAAGCGCAAATAACTTGACCACGTAAAAAACAAAGCTTCGATTTTGAGCTCGCCACTTTCAGATCAGCCGATGACGGAAGCACCATGGCATGCGAATCAGGATTCGCAACATCCATGATTCGAACGGCTCCATCGGCGTGCATGACTGCGATCTTGGTAGAATTGGGTACTCCGGCAAGGGAAGCCACAGCGCTAGCCGCAGCGTCGGATCGTGTCTGAAGCTCAGAAACTCGTTGCCTCAAAGCACGAGACCGAAGCGAGACGACTTGAACGCGCTTCTTTAGATTCTCGACTTGATCTTCTAGTCGCTGCTTTGCTGATTCCGCAGACGCGATTGCGGTTTTGAGCTGATCCACGACAGCGTGCTTCTGCTTTCGCAACTCGTTCGCTTTGCTTAGCTCCTGGTCTGCCGTCGGGAGCTCTTTAGACATTTCACTATCAAGTTCTTGGGTCGCCGTATCGAGTTGCTTGCTTAGCTCGGCTGCAGCAGCAGATTCCGACACCACCCGTTTTTCCAACCCAGCTAGCTCATCGGTTGCGTGCTGATGCGATATTTCTTGACGTTCCGCAGCTCGCTGGGCGGACTCAATTTCAAACACATCTTCCCCGCGTGCCGAAAGAGTCTGCAATAGTTTTCCATCGGTGGCATTCCAAACCTGAGTCTTGCCACTTCGTCCCCCCGTAATCCAGCGAGGTGGATCGGCCACCACAGCGATCGATTGAACGACCGATTCGGGGTTCGCAAGTGCAGTCACCTCACCGCTACTGAGTATGACGCGTTGCAGTCCACCGGATTGAGTTGCGACGATCAATGAAAGATCCGCCCGTTCATCGAACGCGATCGCAGTAACGTCTTTTAAATCCCCTATGGATGTCGCCGCGGCCTCGATCGCTACCGAGTTGTCAGCGTCGGAGATCACAATGTTGAATGTGCTGATTTCGCCAGAGTTATGAATGACAGCCAATTTGCCTCGGTTCTCGGATAAAGCGATTTTCCGAATGGATGACATTGTCTCCACGCTATCTGATACTGATCTTCCATTGGCATCACGAAGGTGAAGCCCACCGAGATAATCAACGATAAGAAGAACGGGCGTCTCTCGCGAATCACCGGATAGCCATTCAATCGCAGAAACCTCTTCATCACTCACTCGAAACTTGCATTGGCGTTCAGACTTTGCGAGATCCCATACCTCTATCTCACCATTAACATTGACCAGTGCGTGGTGCGACTGATCCTTCGAAACGGCAACCAAGCCAGCCGCGTGTTGTATTGGGGCAAGTGCCGCATCGCTCACTTGATAACTTGGCTGCCAAACACGAACCGTCCTGAACCCTCCGGTTGCAAGCCGATTGCCATCGGGAGAAAAGGCGACCGCTTGAATTAAATCCACATCTGCAACTGCGCCTTCTAAATCTGGATCACTCAATTGGGCGACTTCGCGTTGAGTCTGGGAGTCAACAAGCAACACGCGGTTTGCCTGTGCCATGGCGACAAAGCCAGTGCGTGCAATGTCGAGGCTCGCAATCGAACGCACAGTTTCCGGTATCGGTTGCCATTGGAATTGCATCTTGACTGCGGGTTGGCTCTCTTCTGCTGCGCCTTGGTTGATCCATCCTTTCAACAGTTGGATTTGACTACTTGTCAGCGCGACCGCCCCGACGGTGTTGTCCTCTGGCGGCATAAGCGAATCGTCTTGTCCGGTGACGCGTTCCAACAACAAGCTTGCCTCGGGGTCACCGGAAACAACGGCCGCACCGCTATCACCGCCTTTGATAATGTCCGCAACGGTTTCCAAGCTCAGCCCCCCATCGGCTTCCTGGTCGCGGTGGCATGCCAAGCAGTTCTGACGCAGGATGGGCATGACGTGGTCCCGAAACGAAATATGCTTCGTTGAATCCGACGTTTCCGAACTGACATCGTTGGCTGTGGCGATCAAGACGAAGACGCCACAAACCGGAAAAACCAAGAGAATACCGAGAAGAATCAGGCGTTGAATGCTCATGATGGTGGGCTCGCGGGCAGGCGGGGGCGGCAGTGCCAGCGTGACATCATAGCCCCAAAATCGCGATCTACGGCTGTTAACAAAACCTAAAGTTGGACTTGGCCGACGCGATACGTTACGCTTGGACACTCTGATGCAGAATCAGATTCCCGCCTTTGCCATCCCGGCAATCCCCTCCCTCCCCACTGCCCTTCCCTTCCCATGGTGTGTTTGGTGCGATCCTGTCGTGACCTTAGACGCGTGACGACATTCACGTTGGTCTGGCTAAGCAGTGCGGTTATCTGCACGGCCAACACCTCGGCCATGTCGCCGTCATCTGAAACTTCGATGCTGGAAACAACCGGCCCGGTCAGCTTTAAAAACGATGTCGTTCCGGTGTTGACCAAGCTTGGATGCAACACAGGCACCTGCCATGCGAAAGCCGGAGGAGGTCAGAACGGCTTCCAGTTATCACTTTTCGGTTTCGAACCTGACGAAGACTACGACCATTTGGTCTGGGAAGCTCGTGGGCGACGCGTCTCCCCTGCGGCTCCCGATCAAAGCTTGCTATTACTTAAAGCAAGCGGACACATGGCGCACGGTGGCGGAGTGCGCATGGCAGTCGATTCAGAACACTACCAAGTGTTGCGATCCTGGATTTCTCAAGGAGCACCTCGCGATCCCCCTGATGCACCCGAGCTCGTTTCGATTGAGGCTCATCCGGCCAGCGGTGTATTGGAACGCAACAGCGAAACGCAACTAACCGCAATCGCTCGATACTCAGACCAAACCCAACGAGACGTCACTTCGCTCGCTATCTACGAAACCAACGACCCGGCCCTCATCGAGTGTTCACCTGCGGGGTTGGTTCACGCCGAAGACATTCCTGGGAAGGCGTCCGTCATGGTTCGCTTCCAAGGAAAAATGGCGGTGTACTCTGCTGCAATACCAAGGGCGCAAGCGACAAGTGAGTTCCCGCCTTCGGATCACTTCATCGATCGTCTTGTCTTTAGAAACCTGGAAACACTTGGCATACCAGCCTCACCCATTTGTGACGACGACACATTCTTGCGTCGCGTTACCTTGGACATCGCAGGCCGCTTGCCGACGCTATCGCAACGACAGGCATTCCATGCGAACTCAAGCGATGATCGTCGAGCCGAGTTCATTGACGAACTACTTGAAAGCCCTGGATACGCCGATACATTCGCGAACAAATGGACATCGCTGCTGAAGAATCGACGCGATGAAGTAAGCGACATCAAATCGAACTTTGCTTTCCATGCATGGATTCGCGATAGCCTGCTCGCCAATCGCCCCTACGATGAAATCGTTCGTGAACTACTCGCTGCTACCGGGACCGTCGACGCAAACCCTGCGGTCGCCTGGTACAAGAGAGTGAAAGAACCCAACCAGCAAATCGAGGACGTAGCCCAGCTATTTCTTGGCGTGCGAGTGCAGTGCGCCCAATGCCATCATCATCCTTTTGAAAGGTGGAGCCAGGATGACTACTACGCATTGTCGGCGTTCTTCACTCAGATAGGACGGAAGCCCTCTGATGTCTATGGGGAAGATTTGATCTTTCACGATCGAGGAATCGCCCAAGCAAAGAACATTAAGTCTGGTCAGTTAATTCGACCATTGGCCTTGGGCGATAGCGTCGGACAAATTCCACCTGATGAAGACCCTCGATTGCGATTAGCAGACTGGATGGCTGACGCCGACAATCCATTTTTTGCCAAAGCCCTCGTCAATCGTTATTGGAAACACTTTGTGGGACGAGGCCTAGTCGAACCGGAAGACGATATTCGCGACACCAATCCACCTACCAACCCCGAACTTCTGGAAGCGTTAGAACAGCATTTTGTTGACAGTGGTTTTGACCTGAAGTCGTTAGTTCGAGCGATCACTACTTCAAAGACTTACCAACTCAGTTCACTGCCTACTTCAGACAACTTGGCAGACCGCCAAAATTACTCTTGGCATTACCCGCAACGATTGCAGGCCGAGGTAATGCTCGATGCAATCAACGATGTGACCGCCACTCGCACGGACTTTGCCAACCTTCCACTTGGCACTCGCGCGATCGCTCTTCCTGATAACAGCTACAACAAATCTTCGGAGTTCTTGCGGACATTCGGTCGTCCAGAAGCAACTAGTGTTTGTGAGTGCGAGCGAGTGCAATCCGCCAGCCTTGCCCAAAGCCTGCACTTTCTAAACGCCAACGAAATTCGTTCAAAGATCGGCGATCCGAACGGTCGCGCAGCTTCATTCGTGAAAGCTCATAACGCTGAACCACCGACACCAGCCGAGGATCAAGTTCGAGAACTTTACCGAATCGCATTTTCACGCGAGGTCAAGAATGAAGAACTAGCTACGGCCGTTACTTACCTTACCAATGCGAAGATCGATGCCGATGGAAAGCCAATCTCTGACGGCAATACGTATCGTGAGAATATGGAAGACTTGATCTGGGCGATCATCAACTCCAAAGAATTCTTATTCAATCATTAGGCGGAGGCTCAATCCCATGCGTCAGTCACGAAGATGTGGAGTAGCTTGTCTTGCTGCTGGTTTAATAGCTGCATACTTATCATCGCAATGCTTCGCTCAATCGGTCGGCTTGCCGGCTCCGCGTCTCTTGACAACGATGCCGATGGGAGGCGAAGCAGGGACCACCGTTGATGTCACCATCAGTGGTGAGTTGCTCGAAGACAGCACCGCTTTGCTGTTTTCGCATAGCGGAATCACAGCGGTCGCAAAAACCGATGCCGAAGGTGCCGTCATCGCGAACCAGTTTACGGTGACCATTTCCGAAGACTGCCCATTAGGCGTACATGATGCTCGTGTCCTAACACCTTATGGAGTGTCGACGGCACGTGCGTTCTCGGTAGGCCATTTGAAAGAGATCGTCCAAACTGAAACTTCGACGACTATCGATTCTGCGGTGGAATTACCAATCAACAGCGTTTGCAACGCCTATGCAAATGAACGCAACATTAACCACTATCGGATTCATGTCGAAAAAGGTCAACGGATCATCGTGGACTGCTCGTCAGCAGGAATTGATTCCAAGCTCACCCCAGTGCTTATCATCGCCGACTCGCAGGGAAATGACTTAGTGGCTCAGCGTCGAGGCGATTACATCGATTTCACCGCACCCACATCTGCGAACTATTTGGTCAAGGTACACGACCTTACGTTTCGAGGAGGTCCCTTCTTCTTTTTTCGGCTTCGAGTCGAGGAACTAGAGGAAGGCGGTTTGCCAGAAGCTACGCCTCGCACCCAAGCGGTAGGTGAATTTTCCTGGCCACCGGACGGTCTTGCAGAACAAGCATCTAGCCAAGAGGCAGAACCCAACGACAGTCTTACCCAACCGCAGCGAATTACGATCCCATGCGACATCTCTGGCAGCTTTTATCCAGCCGCCGACGTAGACCGATTTGAGTTCGTAGCTAAGAAAGGCCAAACATGGTGGGTCGAGGTCGCATCTGAACGACTGGGGCGTCCCACCAATGCGAGTGTGTTGGTCCAACGAGTCGTTGCCACTGAAGAAACTGCGGACTCACAAGTGGCCTTTGTGGACGTTGCTGAGCTAGCGGATATCGACAGCCCTATCAAGCGATCGTCAAATTTCTACACCTACGATGGGCCACCCTATAACGCGGGGTCATCGGATGTACTTGGGAAGTTCGAAGTTCCCGAGGATGGCACTTATCACTTGCAACTAGTGGATCTTTTTGGCGGGACTCGTAGTGACGAGCGAAACAAGTATCGACTCGTCATCCGGCAAGCTCAACCAGATTTTGCAGTCGTCACGTGGGCTATGCATATGGAACTTCGCAACGGCGACCGAAACGCGTTGTCTAAACCCGTTGCCTTGCGTCCGGGCACGACGATCCCGTTTGAAGTGATTGCGATTCGCCGTGACGGATTCGACGGACCAATAGACATTCGTCTCGACGATTTGCCAGACGGCGTTCGCGCGGACGGCCTGCGCATACCTGCAGGTCAATCTCGGGGACACTTGCTAATCACGGCAATGCCGGACGCCCCCGTCGGCAATACGGTGGCAACTTTTACCGGGGAAGCAGAAGTCGATGGCAGGAAGATCACACGCCAAGGACGAATCGCTTCACTTGCGTGGCCAATCAAAGACCATAGCTCCGAAGTTCCAAGCCCACGGTTGATGGCAGACATTCCCGTATCAGTTGGCGAAGCCGAAATTTCTCCTTTGGTGTTGGCACCCAAGTCCGACGACGTATTGGAGGTTAAGGCGGGTGAGAAAATCACCGTTCCGGTCGTTCATTTGCGAGCGGGAGAATTCTCCGGCGCAAGCATGCTTATGAAAACGATGGGGACTGGATTCGAATCCAACCCAACTTTTGACCTCACGATCGCCGACGATGTCACCAATGTTGAACTGGACCTCGCCAAGCTTAAGACGCCTCCCGGTGACTACGCCATTGCGTTCTACGGCGGCGCGGTAGCGAAGTACGCGTCCAAACAGACCCCAGACAAACCGGTCGACACGGTCGATCTTTTTGTTTCTCAACCGATCGCTATTCGAGTACTCGCGGGAGACCCTCAATGAACTCGCATACAAACTACCAAGGTCGTTCGATCCACTGCCCCGGCCCGGACCTCGGCTTAAGCCATCCTGATGCGAACTCGATAGTGGCGCATACATCCGCGCGCTACGCGAGAAGTGGTCGTCGCAGCTTCATGAAAATGGGCCTTGCCGGATGCGCCTCTCTTAGCTTGCCTGGGTTGTTGCGATTGCGAGCCAACGAACCAAACCAAACCAAGCGAAAGCGCGCGGTCATCATGGTTTGGAAACCCGGTGGATGCTCTCATCTTGACACCTATGATCCCAAACCAGATTCAGGATCAGAGTACCGTGGCCCGTTCGGCGTGATTCCGACGAAGGTCCCAGGCCTCAACTTCACCGAACTGCTGCCCAAACAGGCGGCGATCGCGGACAAGTTCACGATCTTGCGGAGCATGCATCAAACTGCTCCGGGACATCCAGCCGGCTCGATGCAATTGCTCTCAGGCGATCCGGACACGCGAGACAAACCCAAACCGAAGCTCCCCGATTGGATGTCAGTAGCCAACTACCTGCATTCACAAGACGGACCTCGCGACAATCCTTTGCCTCGCTATGTGGGAATCAACCCTCCGGTGCAATACAACGGTCCAGCCTATCTCGGCGATGCCTACGCCCCTTTTTCCGTCAACGGTGATCCCAACAATCCCCAGTTCGTTGTTCCCAACATCGGCTTGTCGGACGCTTCGCAGATCGATCGACTACGCCGCCGAGTGGACCTGCGAGCTGAACTTGACACGCTTTCGCGAGCCGTTGATCAAACCGGCGAGATGGGCGCGTTGGATGAATTTGAATCGCAGGCCATGACTCTACTGACCAATCCCAAAACGAAAGACGCATTTGACCTGACTCAAGAATCCGATGAGACGCGAGACCGTTACGGTCGCAACACATGGGGACAACAATTGTTAATGGCTCGTCGCTTGGCCGAAGCCGGAGTGGAAGTCCTGACAAGTAGCCTTCGAGGACCGCTTTGCGGACGCGTTCAAAATTGGGACGACCACGCAGTCAATCACCACATCTTTGACGCAATGCGATTTCGGGCCGCTGCTTATGACCAAGCCGTGTCGGCTTTGATCGAAGATATCTACGAACGAGGCTTGGATAAGGAAATCCTTGTGGTAGTGACCGGTGAATTCGGTCGCACTCCAAAGATCAACTATCAACCAAGCACGGGAGCAGGAAACGCGTCGGCGGCAGCGGGCACTAAACAACCCGGCCGTGAACATTGGCCTCGAGCATTCTCCAATCTATGGGCGGGTGGCGGTATTGAAACAGGACGTTTTATCGGAGCCACCGATAAGCGAGGTGAAGACGTGATTGAGCGCCATTGCGGCCCCGGGGATTTCCTGGCCACGATCTACCATCACTTGGGGATCGATTCGAGCAATGTCTTCATCAAGAATTTCAATGGTCGCCCTACCCCGATCGTTGACCACGGTCGCCCCATCAAAGAATTGATGGGCAGCGTTGGGTCCTAACCAGTGATTTCCCCACGCAACAATGAGTCGAAAAAGCTCGAGTAACGCGTGTTTCACGCAATAAAACTGAACTTTCGTCGCCGGCAAGGTTCTGCGTATCTTTTGGGGGGATCACTCGTCGGCAAAGAATTGCGCGGCACACCCATTGGTCAATAGCATTCCGAAAGTCAACCAAGCGTGAGCCATTGCGTTGAGATAACGCAACGACGCTTAAGAACCCCTTTGGGTGCCGTGTCACGGAGGACACAAAGATGATACATGAGTTTCCTCAACCAGATTCACAATCTCAATGTGAATTGTCAATCGTTGTACCAACGTACTGCGAGGCTGAGAACTTACCCAAGTTGTTTCAACGACTCGACCAAACTCTCAATGAGTCTGGTCTGCGAGCAGAAGTCGTGGTCGTGGACGACAACAGTGACGATGGAACCGAATTCGTCTGCATGCGATACGGAAAATCTCTTCCCATCCGTCTGTACGTTCGCAAGCACGACCGCGGGCTTTCCAGTGCCGTTGTGTTGGGAATGAAAAAATCCAAAGGCGAAACGATATGCGTGATGGACGCAGACCTGTCCCATCCGCCCGAACGGATTCCAGCACTGTATGAAGCTCTGACTCAGCAGAACGAGTGCACCGATTTTGTGATTGGAAGCCGCTACGTTGAAGGCGGCAGCACCACCGATGACTGGGGATTCTTGCGTTGGCTAAATTCTCGGCTGGCCACGCTTGCAGCTCGACCGTTTACCTCGGCTTCGGACCCCATGGCCGGATTCTTCGCAATGCATCGGAGAGACTTCATTCGATCGGAATCGCTGCTGAACCCCATAGGTTACAAAATCGGCTTGGAATTGATGGTGAAGTGCGATCTCAATCATGTGGTCGAGGTCCCCATTCGTTTCTCCAATCGCATTCATGGCGAGAGCAAGTTGACCTTACAAGAACAACTCAACTATGTGAAACATTTGGTTTGCTTGTTCCGGCATAAGTACCCATCACTCGGACGTCTGGCCTTCTTACCGAACCCGACTATTCAGACAGGTTCCGCGAGCAGCGAAGACATCTCGCCGAGTTATGACTCCACGGAAGGCGTGCATTCGCGTGATGCGGTTGCTGCCCCTGATCATCTCCAGTCGCGTCGTCACGCTGCATGAGGCCATGAAAGAAATGGAATCTCAAAGGATGAACGACCATGCCATTGAACCGCAAGCCCCTCCTCGAGTTCGCGTTTGGCTTGAAGCAACGTTTTGGATCTCCTTGATCCTGACACTCTGGATCCACGGAACCCGAATCAATCAACACGGCTTGCGAGGTGAAGAAGCGCGACGGGGATTGGTCGCCGCAGAAATGATTCGCACTGGCGATTGGATCGTTCCTCGACAGCAGGGCACGATCTTCCTTAGCCGTCCTCCGCTTCAAAACTGGATCATTGCCGGAACTAGCTTTATCACCGGAGACATCAATCGTTTGGCGATTCGACTGCCTAGCGTGATCGCATTGCTGATGACCGTTGGCTTGATCTACGCGTATTGCCGGCGTTGGATGGGGACTGGGCCTGCGATGTTGGCGTGCCTAGCGTACGCGACGATGGGACAGGTGCTCGAATTAGGTTACCTCGGCGAAACCGAGTCCATGTACACACTGGTGGTCGCCGGCTCGATCTTGATTTGGCACTGGGGTTGGACCGCGAACTGGTCACCCAAGGTTGTTTGGGCCGCTGGCTACTCGCTCGCCGCTGCCGGGATGTTGGCCAAGGGGTACCAAGCCCCGGTCTATTTCGTTGCTTCAGTCTTCTTGTACGTTGTTGCCATGGGACAATGGCGGAGCTTGTTCACCTGGGCGCACTTCGTTGGCATCCTCAGCTTCCTGGCGATTTGGAACGCTTGGAACGTACCGTACCTTTGGATGACTGGTCTTCAGAACACGATTGCGATGTATCACAACGACGTCGCAATTCGGTTTAACGACCAAACTTGGATGACTTGGGCGGAACACTTGATTCAGTTCCCACTCGAAGTATTCGTTTGCATGCTACCCTGGTCGCTTCTCTTACCGATCTTGTTGATGCCACGATTCTGGAAGGGTGCTGGACGATTCCGCGAACCGTTATCGCTTGCCATTGCAGCTATTGTGATCACGTTCCCCTCGGTTTGGTTCACTCCAGGCGCCCATGGACGATACTACATGCCGCTCTATCCGCTCCTTGCAATCCTGATTGCAATCGCGACAGAAAAAGTACTTCAGGACTCCGTTCTTCAAATCGACTTGCGTCACGAACGATGGAGTTCTCGCTTTTCGAACTGGCTATACACGGCAGCATGGCAGCGCTATCAAGTCGGGTTTGCGGTTGCGATGATTGTTGGTGCGGGGCTGATAGGGTTTGGATCAAAACTCACCGGCATCGACGCCATTGTGCCCGAAACGCTGCATCGACTTTTATTGGTGGCAATGCTGTCGGCGGTCGCCGTCACGCTGCTTCGGACCATGAAGACCGCTCAAGCCTCTCAATTTCGAGTGGCTGTCATTGCGACTGTGATTGGCGTTGGAGTAATCCACGTGGGCATCATTACTCGGCGAACACTTGTGGACACCAATGACACTCGAGCAGTGATCGCTGAAATCAAACAAAGCATCCCTGCCGACCAACCGTTAGTGAGTGTTGGGCTGGTGGACCACCTTTTCGCCCTTCACTACCGAGATGAGATACCGATTGTCGCAGATATAAAGCCTGCTGATGACCTTGATTGCGAAGTCACTTACGTCTGTTTTAATCCGAACCGTAAAATTGAGATTCCACACGGCGTTCGGCTCGAAACGATCAAAACTATCAATTGCAAACGCAGTAAGAAATCGAGTCGGGACCGTCAGGTCACAATTGCCAAGTGCGTTTGGGATGCCGAGTACATCGCAGAACTGCGGTCGCAACGAAACGGCGCAAGGGGCAGATCTTACTAACGCTCGCCGATGGATTTTGCCACGCTAGCGTTTTAGCCAAAAGTAGCTGGGTGATTCGCTGATCGGCAGTACGACCTTTTCACCTTCACGCGTGACCGTCACGGTATCAGGCGTCTCATCCGCCATTGGCATTTGCTCACCACGTTCGATTTGCCAACTGTCTAAATCCACTTCGACTTCGCTCTTTCGATCCACGCCCGTTGGTGACCAGGCCACCCAGACTGCTTGATTTGGATCCGTTTCGTGGGCGAATTCGTAGACGCAAGATTGATCAACCTGCCGCTGGACGACCCGCGAAAACCGGTAGTCGCCTAGTGTCTGAAGCAAATGCGAAACCGCGAAGTACGACGGTTTGGGTTGGTAGTGACGAGTCAATCCCGAAGCGTTGTGGAGCTTGGGAACATCTTCATCGTTAAAGAAATAGATGTAAGCGCGTTGCAAGTCGCGAGTTGCAAACAGAAAGTATGAGCGAACTAGCCATTGAGCTTGCTGCGTATCAGAACTGCCCTCCCACTGGGCAAACTCATCATCTTTGGTCGGCTTCTTGGTTGAACTGTCGTATCCGAACTCCGTCAACCAAACCTCTTTGTCGGGCGCCTTGTTATTTCGCCATTCGATTAAGCGATCAATATCGCGAATGAATCCTGGGAAGCGTTGGTCTTCGGGATACGATCGTTCCCACTTGGGCCAAGAGCTGATCATTGCGTAGGAATGAATGCTTAGCACGTCGTAAAGCTCATCAAGACCAAGAAAGCGATCGGCGGGTTTGTGGTAGTCTCCCCCCTCGTCCGCGTAGACATTACAAGTCGCGATCTTCATTTGGGGATCTGCTTTCCGCACTCCCTTGGCCATGCTGCGAAAGACTTCGATGTACGTGTCATGATCATAGTTCCCGGGCTCGTTTCCGATCTCGACAGTGGACACTAAGTTGCGTTTTGAAGACGGCCCAAAGTTCTTGGCGAACTCACTTCCATATCGTTCAGCGTCGGCCTGCAAGTTCTTCCAACGGTCTGGTGCAATTGACGAGAACATCAAGCATGCATCAATCTCGATGCCATGCTCTTTCCATGAACCGTAGACGGATTCCCAATTCACTCCATTTCGTGCAAATGGAAACTCGACTGGGTAAGCCGTATCGTCTCCGAGATCCCAATCGATCGGATGATAGTCGCGAACTAATCTCGCGACCGGTCGATATAGTTCCGGCTTGAAGTTGACCGTGTGCCCATTGATCCCCATGAAATCGCGAAACAACGGTTTCGCCGGCGGGACTCTCGACTCGGTAGCAGGCGTCGTTTGAGGCCTTGCATCTTGCCCCCAGGTAGACGTTGAAAGTCCGGTCGCAACCAGAAACATGAACAGGACAAACGACAACGATTGGTAGCGTCGAAACATAGGGTCACAAGCTTTCGAAGAGACTAGGCCAATGAAGAATCAACCTGTATTTATAACCACTTTGACCGGTGAGCAGTGAACGTCCTATTCGCTACCCCGAAAGGTTTGAACGATCATGCATTGGAACGATCATGCATTGGCGAAGCGAACGCGAAACGCTTCCAGATCCGTTGACGTGTCGATCCCCGCAGCATTCGATTCTACTCGGGTAACAACAATCCGCTTTCCCGCCTCGATCGCCCGTAGCTGCTCTAATTTCTCAGTTGTTTCTAACGGGCTAGGCGGCTGTGAACAAAACCAATCCAGGAACTCGCGTCGGTAGGCATACAAGCCGACATGATGCCAAAATATCGGTGGCTCAGCGTTCAGCAATTCATCGCTCACGCCATCGCGCGCGAACGGCACCGCCGCACGACTGAACGTGACCGCCCGACCGCCGGTGCCCATTACGATCTTTACTTGGTTGGGATCTGCTAGTGCATCAGCGTTTCGCAATGGAACTCCCACAGTTGCCATGTCGGCTTGCGAATCAGAAAGTAACAACTGGGCCACAGCATCAATTGTCGCCGGATCGATCTCGGGTTCATCGCCTTGAACATTCACAAAGACATCGACATCTGGCATTGCGGCAGCCACTTCAGCAATTCGGTCGGTTCCGCTGGCGCAGCTCTCGCTAGTCATGATCCACTTTCCGCCGAATTGTTCGACTTCGTCGGCAAGCCGTTGGTGATCCACAGCCACGACCACACCTTGAGCAACGCGACTTTGGGTTGCTTGCACGTAAGTATGGTGAAGGACTGATTTGCCACCAACTTTCTGCAGCAACTTCTCAGGCAAACGAGATGATGCAAGACGCGCGGGAATCACAATCAAAGCAGACATTGTTGTTTCTCTCTCCATATTGCTTTCATCATTCCTTACATCCAATGCGAACCTTCTTCTTCGGGGACCTCGTCAGCATCCAGGAATGCCAAATGATCCTTGTCGAAGAAGCGATCCAGCAAAAACCGAATTGGGACCAATAGAGCAATGAAAACCGGGAACAGAATCCGCAACGGTTGATAAGGTGCGACATTCACCAGGCAAAGTACCACTAGGCAAACAAACTGAATCATCGTGAAAAGATTGATCGTTCGCGTCGGCACCCGACGCGTGTAGTGATTGATGGGATACAACTTTGAATCCATCAATAAAAAACCGATGCGTTCGATGAACTGAATGCCACGAAGGGAAACGAATCCCATGAACAGGAAAATACCGTAAAGCGTAGCCATGGGAACGTATTCAAGCAGGGGCAACACTAGCAACGTTCCACCGATCAAAACATGGATCGCAATTCCCGTTACGCGGTTTTCTGCGACGTGAATGATTTCCTCTCGTCGCTGGCTCTTACTAACGACTTCTTGGAACGTTGACAACGCTCGCACGTGGGCCAGAGACCGCACCGTTGCCGCCACCATCCAAGGCCAACCAAATAGGCTTGAAAGTCCTATTAGCCCACCGACAACCGCCAAATCCAAATGATAGGCTTCGCCTTTGACAAGCTTATTCTCGTGGCTGTTGACCAACCTCGCCGTGATATTTTGTGACAAGAACACCAGCACGGTTGCAAGAGCTGCCGGTCCCGCGGCGGCAAACTTGATCCAAACCGGTACGCTCCAAAGATCAACCACCCACGAACTTCGTGATGCAGCATCTGCTGACCCACTTACCTTTAGTGTTTCAAGCGTGTCGATGCCTCCCAGCGACCAAGCCACATAGATCATCGCACAAAGAGCAATCGAAGGCCCAAAGTCTGCTAAGAACTCTCGAATCCACGGAAGCAGGTACTTACTGTTGCGAAATCCCGCCAGAGTCATGGCGATGTAGAACGTGCCGACTGCTAACACCAAAGCTAACAATGCTTTCTCGTGCGAACCGCCCTGCTCCACGTCGCTGGCATGAAATTCAACCAACAAAGCTTCAACTGCTTTGTAGATGAAAATTAACGACATCAATGCGGAAAAAATTTCATCGGTAAACCGCGTGAAGTACTTCATCAGGTTGCTAGCGCCGGTGACCGCCAACAAGACCGTCATCAAGGACGTCCACAATCCCACCCAACCATAGACGCCGAGGAACTGATCGGCGTAGCCCAAGTCCTTGCAAAGTTGAAACAGAATGATGGTGAAAATCAACAACGGTCCTATCCCGCCCAAAATGATCAGCGGGCTACCGGCGAATAAGGCGTAAAGCAGTCCACAAACCGAAGTCGCCAATAACATCTCGGGTGCGCCAATCGCACCGCCTGTTTCAAGCCCCATGAAGCCACCAAACGTGACCGCGGGCGCTAAACAGGCAAAGAACATGAACACGATTGAGGCAACTGACTTTGCTCGAAACCCTGATTTGAAATCATCAATGTAGTGAGGCAAACGACGTCGTATGTCCGCCATCAAGCCGGCGAAAAGTTTCGGCGGTGCCTGCAGCCCTTCGCTGACTTTGCGAGGTTTCGGCGCGGTGGCCAGAACATTTCGGTTGACGTGCCGTTCCATGGCATCGAGCACGTCTTGCTGAGTCTTTGCGTAGGTTGTTTCAAAGTGAAAAACGTTGTCCGACATCAGTCGAGCTATCGTGGACAACGAATCGAGATGCTGAGTCGTTTTCGATCGATCGCCGATCATCACAAACACGTACCGCGTTGCGATGCCATCGGGTGCGCCCAAATTGACGGCTCGCTTCAATCGAATGAAAACCATAGCCGGAGCTTCGATGGCATCATCGTAGAAGTGAGGAACCGCGCAGGCGTGACCGATCACGGTAGGAACCGCACGCTCTCGCTCTAGGATGCCGTCAACGACCGGATTGCGAAGTTTCTCGGTCAGCCGGCCTGTTTGGACGAGGAAGTCAACCGCCTGCGAGATAATTTCACGCATGTCTCCGGCTTCGAGGTTGAGTAAGCAGCTACCTTCGGCGATGGATTGAAAGAGAAATTTCACGACGAGAATTCAAAGCCGAATCGAGGAAGCAAACTCAAACAGTGCGGTCAGTGGGGCCCAGTATGACCCAGACAGAGACGCCTGTGCAGGTTGGCTTCGTCGGATGCTTCCCTCAGTGCTGTCTCGAATGTTGAATCGCTTTGATCAGATCAGCGATAGTCGCCCGCAATAGCTTGGTGTGGCCGAAATCAAACCCCAGTCCTTCTAATTTGTCCGTATTCATGGGGTTTCCAGCTTGTTTGGGATCTCCTTCGATCTCAGATTTCGACCCGGTGATCTCTTTCGCGATCGTCGCCACTTCATAATGACTGATGAAGCGATCACACGTATTGAACGTTTCGCCTTTCACATTTTGATCTGTTGTTGCGCATAACCACGCAGCCTTAGCAACGTCGTGAGCATGAACCATCTTGCCGCCCCCGGTCGGCTTGACCGTTTTGCCATCCACCACATCGCTGACCAATTCAAACCACTTTGATTTCGAAATGGGATCGGTGACCCCGTAGATAGATGTGGGACGCACGGTGCATGCGTCAAGCCTGCCTGACCATCCGTAGGCGTGAATCATGGATTCGACCGATGACTTATAGGCCCCATAGATGGACGCTGGCCAATGCGGATGCGTTTCGTCGAGTACTCGATCAGGTGCCACTCGTTCGTGAACCGCCCCCGATGAAATGAAGACGAATCGGTTCACTTCGTGCTGCGATGCCGCCTCTAACAGACGCATCGAGCCTGTCACATTCACATCGAAATACTCAATCGGGTCGCCTTCGGATCCGATGAACGAATCGCCATCACGAAAGACAGCAGCGTGAATCAAGACATCGGATCGACGAGCTAGTTCGTCACTCGCCTGTTGGTCCCCCAAACGTCCTCGAATCCAGGTGATGTCTGCGTTAGCTGCTTTGCCCTTGAGTTTCACAGTGTCGGGGTCACGTGACCAAGCCACGATGGAGTGCCCCTGGGCCGCAAACGTTTCGATCAGGTGATGTCCAAGAAATCCGGTTGCCCCGGTTATGCCAATATTCACTTCTCGTTTAGCTCCGTCGATGTTACCAATCACATCGTTGGTGTAGTGGACGCTGCAGGAAAGCCGAACTTTATCTTGTCGACAAACCATGTAGCTTTGCTTTTTCCTTGACCGACGCCAAGTCACCTTTCATGCCGCAGCCTAACCGAAGACAAGCGATCAAGGTGGCCACTGCGTCAATCGCAGGTGCGTCGGCGGCAGGCGCTGGCAAAAAAGCGTTGGCTGACTTATCTGCCATTCGATCACTTCCGGTCATTACCGGCCGCGCGGTTTCTTACCAGAGCGAGCACAAAAAGCGGGCAATCGCCGACTACGTTGCCAATATGAAACCGCTCGGTGGTTCGTTGTCACGCCATGGTCGGCATCTGCTTGACCCTCGAACGCATCAGTCCGCAAGTCGAACAGACGGCCGTTTCGATTTTGATATTTTGATCATCGGATCCGGCTACGGTGCCTCGATCTGCGCGGCTCGGTTGTCGATGGCGAAACACCCTACCACACGCCTTGCTGTGATCGAGCGAGGTCGAGAGTGGATTCCGGGAACATTCGGCGATACGTTCCGCAAGACCAGCGCCGAATCTCGCTTTCAAATGCTGGGTCCCAACAAAAACTCCGTCGACAATCCGGTGGGTTTGATCAATGCGATGCAAAACGACGAAGTCAACGTGCTTTCGGGCAACGGCCTCGGCGGGTCTTCGTTGATCAACGCAAGCGTAGCGATCCGTCCCGAAGCTGCTTGCTTTGATCAAACTCATTGGCCAACCGTGCTTCGCGACCCCGCAACGCTTGACTCGTACTATAACCGTGCCGCTTGGGAATTAGGTGCTGAGTACGAAGCCACCGATGCTAGCCCCAAAGCGACCTCGCAACGACTAGCGGCTAAGAACTTGGCTTGCCAAGGGGCTCGCTGTGAACCGGCCACCCTTGCGATCACTCGCGGCGCGAGAGGCGAATCGGTACTGAACCGCCAAGGACTTCGACAACGCGCTTGCATCGATTGCGGCGACTGTTGTGCAGGCTGTAACGTCGGTGCGAAAAACACTCTTGCGATGAACTACTTGCCGATGGCGAAGCGTCACGGCGCCGAGATCTACACGCACACGGAAGTGGAGCGTGTCGAAAAACTTGCCGAAGGTGGGTACCGAGTTCATTTCAAGAACTACCTACCGCAAAAGGGCTTGCTCGGACGCGACCATGGATTCAAGACGGTTTGCGGATCGGTCACCAGTCGTGTTGTGATCGTCGGTGCAGGAAGCATCGGTAGCAACGAGATATTGCTTCGCAGCCGCGGATGCGGAATGGAACTTTCTGAACGAGTAGGTCAACGCTGGACGATGAACGGCGATGCGTTGGGGTTCGTTCGCAAGAGCAAGTACCTGACCAACATTGCTGGATATAGCGCGTACGATCAACAGGGGTGCAGCGGAAACCCTTGCCCCGTCGGCCCCACCATTCAAACCAACTTGACGTTCCCCAATCGCCCTCGGCTAGCCGATCGGGTGTTAATCCAAGATGGTAGTGTCAGCCGTGCTTATGCCAATATCCTTGGTGGGCTGATGCGCGACATGGACTTTGATCAAACGTTAGTCATGCTGGGAATGGGGCATGATGGATCCGATGGGCGAATCGTGCTGCGTGAAGACGGTCTTGGTTCCGTGAAATGGCCGGGGATCAAAGACAGCCCGTATCGAAAATTGATTCGCAGTGAGTTCAAGAAAGTCGCCGAAGCACACGGTGGTCAGTACAAGTACTTGAAGCTCTTTGGCGACAACTTCATCACCGTTCACCCACTCGGTGGTTGCGCGATGTCAGATGATCCCACGCAAGGGGTCGTGGATGATTGTGGACGCGTGTTCGATGCGCAAGTGGTTGAATCATTCCAGCACCGAAATGGAAGAGTCCAATGGGCCGCTCATGTCCACGCCGGGCTGTATGTTGCTGACGGCTCAGTCATTCCGACTTCCATCGGCTGCAATCCGCTGTTAACGATTTCCGCTCTTTCAGAACGCATTGCTGATGGAATTGTTAGCGAACCGAATCTCGCGGATCTCTTTCGCTAGTTCAACAAGCTGTTAGAGATCGACCAAGATAGACTCGACGAGATTTGCCGCCGACATTTCATCTTCGTCACCATCGCTCGATGAACTGTCGTCAAAGAGTCGCCCGGCGGTTGTACCTTTGTTGAGTTCGTGCTTAAGTTCCCGGTTGGCTTTCCGCAATTCCAAGACTTCTTCTCGGATCAAGTTGAATCGGCTCGCCAAGTCAGTCCAAGTGTCACCTTCACGAAACTTCAATGGTCTTTCGCTTTTATTGTCGATCAGACGTTGCATTTCGCGACGCAAGCTAAACACGGGACCAGCAAAGCGATTGGTGACCTTCAGCATGTCGTAGATCACCAGCGGTGCCAGCAGGATCAAACCCGGCGCCCAGTAGATTGCCTCGTCCAAACAAAGGGTCAAAGAGTCTGAGATTGACCGATCGGGATCGGACATGCATGTCGCAAACACCGCGATGACAACGAAGTAGATTGTGCAAGCGGTACTGTAGAGAGCGGCTCGGCGAACCAGCACACCTTGCACTTGTGGATCCACAAACAATTGCTGCCGGACAAATCCTGCTTTGGAGGCGTTTGGTTGAGCAGAGTTGGACATGAATTCGAATCCCCCGTTTGTTCAATTGTCGCGGATCCGCGCGTCGCGACGGTGCCGCTAATTCGAGAAAGCGTTTGCGATGGCGTCCGATGATTTGTCAAAGCTCTCTTTGGTAGCGAGCGATAGTGTCAGGACCGAGCCGATGACCGCCAACAAAATGAGTGCCATCATCACCGCATATTCAACCGATGTCGTGCCATCTTCCTCGGAAAGAAGGGCTTGGATCGGCAGGATGAATGCTTTTTTTAACATGGTGATTTGGCCAACGAGCTACCAAGGATCAGAACGCAGAGAGAAAGGTGGCAACGCCGGCAGGTCACCATGAACTCGCTTATCAAAAGCTAGGGCGCGATTGTCTTCAATGAGCCTTGTTGGCAACCCTGTTCGGTAAAGATTGGGGATCAGAGTGTGAATTTGCGGGTTTTAACCGTTGTAACGGACCTTCCGAGCGAACCTTCGCCTGCTAATCTATGTAGTCACAGGTGGCCCCATTTGCGGCCGCCGTTGTGAATGCACGTCCACCGGCAGATTCCTCCATTCATCCCCCTTATTGGTTGCCCCGTTAGTATGCTCGGACCAATCTTTCTTCGCGAAGCAGCGGTGGTCCCCAAACGCCCCAAAACTTACCTGGGACGTGGCATCTACGTGTTGGCGATGTTCATGCTATTGTGCACTGGCTATCTCGTGCTCGATGGCTCACGAACCCTTTCCACAAGTTCAGATTCTGCCCGATTTGGCGGCTGGATGTTCACGCTGCTTGCCCCGCTTCAATTGCTGGTCCTAACGAGTCTTGCGGCAGTGGGTTCGGCCAGTAGCGTTGCCCAGGAAAAAGACCGCCGAACATTGATCCTGTTGTTGCTCACGCGGTTAACCGGCTTCGAAATTGTCGGCGGAAAATTGGCCGCGACGCTCCTTGCGCCACTGGCAATGCTCGCGTGTGGCTTACCCCTGTTTCTTTGCCTGCCGTTCCTTGGTGGCGTGTCACCTTCCCAAGTCTTCGGTGTTTTTGCAGTGACAGCCGCATCGATCTTGCTTGCCGGGACGGTGGGAACAGTGGTTGGCATGTGGCGAGAAAAGACGTTCCAAGCAATTGCGTTAACTGTTTTGTTTCTGTTGATGTACGTTGGCTTGGGGGAACTGATCGTCGACAATATTGCGGGCATGCCCGAAGTCGTTCAGCTTTCACTTAGTCCACTGCGAGCGCTTGCCGCAGCGGCATCACCGATGGCCGCTTTGTCGCCAGTCACAGCGGCTGGCATCACTTCGTTTGTGATCGTGACGTTGGTGGTTTCGATTGCTTTACTAATACTGGGCGTTTTCAAAGTTCGAGTGTGGAACCCATCTCGCGAAGTTCGCTTCAAGGCTCCCGAGCCAGAATCCTCTGCGGAACTGGAAACCGAACGTGAGGTTGCGAGTTGGAAGGTTCGGGAACCGCGACGGGTTTGGAATAATCCCATCTTGTGGCGAGAGATTAGAACCTGGGCCTACGGTCGCAAAGTGATCTTCATTCGCGTTGCCTTCGCGTGCCTATTTGCGTTGATTGCCGGAGTCATCTTCACCCAGATCCAAAGTGGTGATGCTCTCGAACGAGCAGGTCGAATTGGGCGGGCGATTCCATCGGTGACGATTCCCTTGACGGTATTGGGAGTCATCAGTTTGGTGCTTGTGAACGCATTGGCGGTCAATGCGGTCACCGGCGAACGAGATGGATTGGCGTTGGACCTACTGTTAGTCACTGACTTAAGTCCGGCGGAGTTCGTTTTTGGGAAGCTCTTGGGCGTGCTTTATGTAGCCAAAGAAATGATTGTGTTACCACTGTTACTGGTCGTTTATCTTGCAATTTCCGATGTGGTCACAGTCGAGAATGCGTGTTACCTAATCTTGGGCGGCATGCTGCTGTACTTCTTCGTTGCAATGTTAGGCGTTCATTCGGGGCTAAATCATGTGGCGGGTCGAACAGCGACATTAGCCAGCCTTGGTACAGTGTTCTTCTTGTGCGTCGGGATTGCGATTTGCATGACGATCATGGTCAGCTTTCGCGGAGCCTTCCAATTGCAACTAGCGCCTTTCCTGGTCATGATCCTTGGTGGTGGAGCTGCTTTGTTCGCATCACTGGGTTGGCGAAACCCATCGTCAGCGATTTTTCTCGCTTCGTTTAGTTTGCCGCTCGTAACTTTCTACGCCATCACGCAGTTTCTATTGCAAACCGATCACTTGTATGTCTTTTTTGCGATTACCGTCGGCTATGTCTTCACCACGGCGGCAATGATGATCCCTGCGTTAAGCGAGTTCGACGTCTCACTTGAACGCGACCGCGGTGCCGCCGGAGACAGCGCTTAAACCAGCGTTTGAAGGAATGCTAAGTCTGCTTGCCCAAGCTTGGCCGTTGATGCTGGCTATGGGTCTGCTTATTTTGCTCAGCGCTTTTTTTAGCGGCAGCGAAGCGGCACTATTTTCGCTCAGCACACGTGACCGCAAGTTGCTTTCTCGAGGTGGTCTGGGCGGACGTGTAGCCACGGCCCTGCTGGCTAATCCCGAACGATTGCTCTCGGCGATTCTGTTCTGGAATCTGCTGATCAATATGACCTACTTTGCAATCGCTGCAATCTTAGGCTCACGGCTTGAAATGGATCCCAACGCGGGCCGTTCCGAAGCAATCGCATTCACCGCAGTTAGCCTGCTGACGATCATCTTTTTCAGCGAGATGCTACCGAAGAGTTTTGCTGTATTGGTACCGGTGCGATTGTCAATGTTGATCGCTGTTCCTCTCGACATTGCCGTTCGCATTGTAGGTCCCGCCATTCCCTTGGTTACCCGAGCCAATGCCGCCGTGTCGCGTTTGATCTGGCCGTCGTTTGCGCCGGAGCCCGACATTGACCTCGCCGATATTGAGCGAGCAATTGAACTGGGAACCGACGATGCGGCACTCTTGCAACGCGAACGTATGGCGCTACGAAGTCTCGTGCAGATCGCCGAAACTCGCGTAAGCGAATGGATGCGTCCGCGAAGCAAACTATGGCTCACCGGCGAACCGGTTCAACGCCGTATCGTGCTAGAAGGTGGAATTCAAAACACGTACTTGATGGTCCTGGATTCCAATCGAGAAATGATCATCAAGGCCATCGGACTACGAACGCTGCGTCCAAGCCAAATGGATGACATGGGCGAAGCCGCAGAGCCGGTGATTTATGTGCCATGGTCAGCGATGGTTTCCCAGGTACTCGACCGACTTAACGAAGACGATCGAACCGTCGCCGTTGTCGTAAACGAGTTTGGCGAATTGATGGGGGCGATCACCATCGATGACATCCTCGAACGAGTACTAGCACCTCGCAAACAAGATGAGTTGATCGGCGAAGCTACGATTCAAGAGCTAGGTGACCACCGCTACCGCGTATGGGGTCTCGTCAGCATTCGGCAACTCGCCAAGCATCTCGGTGTTGATGTCGACGGAGAAGGCGTCACAACCGTCGCGGGATATATCGGTCGTCAAAACGAACGGTTCGCGAGACCGGGCGATTCGGCGCTGATGCTGCCCTACACACTTACCGTCACGGAACAATCCGAAGAGAGCGTGTGGATTGAAGTGCGACGCCATGATGACATCCCGGAAGTGGAGACGACATCGTGATCACCGCGCTGATTTTATTTGTGATCGGGATGATGCTCAGTGCCTTTTTCAGTGGCAGTGAGACCGGGATGTATCGTGTGTCGCGAACACGGTTGGTGCTCGATGGGCTCAGTGGATCGCGAGCGGCACAAGGTGTGATTTGGTTGCTCAATCACCCGGAAATTTTCGTCGCCACGGCTTTGGTCGGAAACAACCTGGCCAACTATGTCACTTCGTTGTCGATCGTGATGGGGGTTGCGGCGGTCTTTGGCGAAGAATCCAGTGCTGAACTGCTTGGCACCGTCCTTATGACACCGTTTGTATTCGTGCTTGGCGAATTGCTGCCCAAGTATCTTTTCTATCATGCACCCTATTTGCTAATCAATCGAACACGCCCGTTCCTTTTAGCGGCGGCGGTTGTCTTTGCACCCGTCTCGCTGTTGCTAGGTTTATTGGGCCGAGTCTTACAACGGTTTACCGGTCAAACTCCTTTTCGCCTTCGACTAGCGATGGCGCGAGGAGAATTGGATCAAGTTTTGCGTGATGGACACGAGGCAGGAATCCTAGCAGCGGGTCAACGATCCCTTGCCCAACAACTCTTTGAAGTGGGAAACCAAAGCGCGGTATCCTTCGGAGTCCCGGCTGATCGATTGGCCACCGTGGATGCACCGATTGATGTGGATGAAGCGAGACACCAAGCTCGACGACGAAATCATCCTATCGTCTTGGTCCGACGATCACGAAGGATCGTCGGAGCGATATGGTACGCCGATCTTTGCGTACGAGATCCGGTGATTGAGATCAAGCCGGTGATACGTGGTCGAACCACCGATCGACACCTGCAGATTCTACTGCGGCTATACGATACCGGCAGTGACGTAGCGGTGCTGTTTGATGAAGCGGGCGAAGTGCGTTGCGTGGTCACGCGAAGACAATTGCTACAACCGTTGATCAAGTAGCTCTTGAGTAGCCTAGGCTTTGGATCACTTCGATCATTTCATCGCAGGTCAGGTAGCGTCGGTGGTGCTTGACCTTGTATTGGTCGATCGCCAGCGCCAATTCCCGACCGTCCTCGGACAAGCCAAAGTGAGAATTGCCAAACTGACGTCGCTCGGATGAACCTGGCTTCACGACTTCGGTGCTTCTTCGATCGACAAATGACTCAGCCTGTGTTGCCACCGAACCAACCACAAACGACGAACCAGAAGATTGCGAACCGGATGCGAGAGCGTCAGTGGTTGAAGGGTTGGATGGCAACATAGAGATAGCTTTCACGTTTGTCAGAGTTTCCCGCGCGGTGAGTTCCATGCAAACCTACCTCCCAAAGAATTGCGAGGTCGGGAAAAATTCGATCGCAACTGACCAAAATGGCAAAACATCACTACGTCTCTACTGATTTCGCCCCCCAAAAGCGTCCGAATGTATCGAATGAAGGGACTGCAGCAGCTAGAAAAGCCAGTTGCTAGGAAAGCGGGTAGCTACCGAAGTTGATCGATCGGCTGCCCGAGACGCTGAGTATCGCGAGCGATACGTTCTTGTTCAGCTCGAAACCCGTCCATCCAACCGTTCGCGTGAGCCGCTTCGGGGTCAATGGTCATCGCCATGCTAAGCGCCAGGTTCGCTTCATGCAGGTTGCCTTGCTGCATCTCTAGCGTTGCCAATTCCAAATGCGAGTAAGGGTCCTGGGGGTCTTTCTTTGTGGCACGGACAAGGCATCGCCGAGCCTCTTCGGGACGTTCCAATTGTCGCATCGCGATCCCTTGCAAAACGTCAGCGCGAGCGGGCGTCTTTTCAACCCCGACGTTGTCTTGCAAACGGTCCAGCGTGGCCAACAAGCGGTCGAACCTTTGTTGGCTTCCGTATATTTCGGCAGCTTGCAATTGGACCTGGGGAAAATCCGGCTGGAGTGCGAGCGCGCGATGATAGGCCGCCAGCGCTTCGGCTTCATTGCCAGCCGCCCGTAAACAATCACCTCGAAGTCGCCATGCATCTGCGGAATTGCGAGTTGCCCTTAGCGCGATTTGGCTTTGCTGGTCGGCATCCGACATACGGCCGAGGTTCAAATACATTTCACCGAGCCGACCGACAAACTTAGGATCGCCGGCGCTAAGCCGAACGGCTTGTTCCATTTGGTTGACAGCCAGTTCCTTCTCGCCACGATTCCAATAGGCTTCGGCAAGTCCCCAGTGGGCTCGGTCATCCGTTTTGGAAACATCCAAAGCGTCCGAGAACAGTGTTTCGGCGATGTCCCACTTGCCATCGTGCATCGCCTGAAACCCTTGGCCGGAAAGCCTTCGAGCGGCAATGGATTGTCGACTTTCGCCAAACCGACGAATCGCTCGACAACCGCAGCTGCTTAGCGCAATCAACGATACCAAGAGAAGGACGGCGCGCAACGACGAGACTTTCATTGAAAAGGAATCCTAGGAACGCCAGGATTAGCAGAAAACGGGGTGCCACGACAAGTTGAAGTCGGGCGGCAGGGAGCTGGCCAGACCGAAACCGGCCGATTTCCGACAGCTAAGCCTTCCTACCGAGTTGCGGGTCGCCTCACCTCGACGGTTCCGGTGGCAATCAATACCCTGGTCTGTCTTCGACACGATTGTTCGACAGACGATGAGCGTGAAAAATTCCTTTCCTCGCGAACGCTCGTGGTGGCTGAACTCCCTGTTCAAGACGACTCGGGGCCAGTCGAGGATGATTGGATCGGTCAGGTCGCAGCTTGTTGACAGCGACCACGACGTGAAGATCATGAACGTAGCAGTTCTTGTCGAAAACCTGTTCTCAGATACTCCTAAACTCCACGGCTCTCGCTTTCCCTACCGCTGCACATGCCCGCCATTTACGAATCTCTCGGACTGAAATTCCTTTACCCTGATAACTGGGTGCTGGCTGAACGAGCGCCCGAAGATGGAATAGATGGCGTGACCTTCGATCTGCCAAAGGGTGGTTTCTTTAGTATCGATCGAACCCGACGACCGGACGCGTCCGAGAGTCCCAGCCTAAGTGAGGACGAGTTGATCGAGAAGATCGAAAAGGCAATTGCGGACGACTACGGCGAGGTAGAACGGCAAGAGGTGAGCACCGAACTTCTTGGTGAAAACACTCGCCAAGTGGAATTCAGCTTCTATTATCTGGATCTGATGATTCAATCGCGATTGGTGTTCGCGACGATCAACAACAATCGCTTTGCTATTCAGTTTCAAGCCGAGAGCCGCGATTTCGATGAAAACGAACTCGTGTTCGCAGCCATCATCAAGCAGTTACAAGAAGCTCAGGACTAGATTCGCAAGTCGGACAATTTACGGTCGTCCACGCGACGGTACTACACTAAGTCTTGTTTGCGTTTCTTGCGGCGTCCCTTAGTGCATTCACGGCATATACCTTGAATGATCATTCGGTGTCCCGTCACTCGGAACCCCATCTCGCTGGCGACCTTATCTCGCATTTCAACGAGCAGATCGCTTTGGAACTCGAACAACTGCTTACACTTGGTGCAATACAGGTGATCATGTTGAGGGTAACCATAATCAAGTTCGTAAACCGTCCGGCCATCAAGCTGAAAGCTCTTTAGCAGGCCCGCATCTACGAATTCTCGAAGCGTCCGATAGACAGTCGCCGAACTGACGTAGTTCTTTTCCCCGCGCCGGGGCAAGCGATCAATCAACTCGTCGGCGTCAAAATGCTCGTGCTCATCGAACACCGCATCGATCAAAAACTTGCGCTGACTTGTTTGCCGAAGCCCGCGTGTTTGAAGGTACTCCTCGAACCGCTCTTGGGGAGAGAGCGAAACATCGAGCGGTTGCAAAGATTCTGGCGACGTAGACACAAACAGCGATTTCTAACAGCGAGTCAAACAGGGATCCAAGACCTCGTCGCCTCCAAACGGCGACGTGGCCTTACCCCTAGCATACTGGAGGCCACCGCAGTTCCCAAACGAATCAGTACGGATCGGAATCAAGCGAGGCAAAGCTTCCATTAGACAGCCCGAAAGTTGGGGCCGTTCGCCTTGGATACTATCCAAGTTGGTCAAGCAAGCTATCCAGAGCGGCGTCTAATTTCTCGGTCGTTTCGTAGCTGCCATCGGCGATTTCACGCCGAATTTGGGCGACTTTATCAATGCGGATCTCGCCCCCACCTGCAATGGCCGAGCTTTGGTCGAGACGGTTCGATGCCGACAAATCGAGTTGGTCGGCTTGAGGAGCACGTGGCTTGGCAGCGGTTTGAGCCGCATTCTGTACGCGATTGGTCGGGCTTGCGGCGCCGGTGGCTTGAGTCGTGGAAACCCGGAAAGGTCCGTAAATTTGCATCGTGGAATTGCTCCCTTGTGGGACTGGAACGTTCAACCACTATCTTTGGGGCCCGATCCTAGGCATCCGAAAATATTGGCAGAATGTGAATAAGCGCTATGTGAGGTCGATCAGCCACCCGACAAATCATCCCGATTTGTAAGTTGGTATTAATCGTTTCCGCGTATGACCTCAGCGCCGCGATCCTTGTCCCAGGATGCAATCCATCAGCGAATAGAGACTTTCGTGCGCAAAGCGGGCGGAAACATTTGTTTCATCGTCCATCGCGTTGGCAAACCTAAGCTGTAATCGCAAAAACAGACTGTATTCTGGGAGGTTTGGTTCTGGGACTCTCGGATCTAGGCGGACATTATCAAAAGCGGGAAACTCTTGCCAATGGCAATGGTCCACCTACCTTGAGCAAATCTTGGCAAATTCTAGAGGATTTCTAATTGCCTCTTGCATGCAAAGCGTCGTGTTAGGTCTTCGTTTTGGCACGCCAACGATCCGCGATCACGGTATCAATGAGCAACTGACACACATGGTAAGCCAGCATCGGCACGACGCTAAAGCCGCAATCAATCGCGATTTCCAATCCCACCATCAGCGTTTTCTGACTGCCTGAGATTCCACAGGCGATCTGCTGACCACGACTGACACCGAGTATTCGCGAACTCCCTAAGGCGATCACTAACGCAAGCGTGTGAATCACGCTGGCAAGAAGCACAACGGCAATGAATCCGCCGATTGAAATTCCGCTGACGCGAGAACCCGCCGCAATCGCGCTTTGGGCTGACCCAAAGACGACCATCACCAACACACCAACTTGACCCAGCCAAGCGAGTTTCACCTTATGGCGATCCGCCCACGACGCCCAACCGGTTGCCCTCATGACCTGGGCTATCACTAGCGGAGCGACAATCAATCCGCCCAGTTTGCCAATTTGCGATCCTGGCGACGGCAGGCTGTCCGAAGCGTCCATGCCCGAAGACAAAACGCTTAATCCCACAGGAATCACCGCCACACAGGCCAAGTTCGTCACCACCGTCGTGAGCATCGCGATGGAATCATCTCCCCCGGCTTTGCGAGTCCATACGGAAGCCGACGCAAGCGTACAAGGCACTAATGATGCGATGAACAGGCCGCGAAAAAGGTCGACGGGCAACAGCCACATCGTCGGCAAAGTCAGCAGCGGCACCAACAACACGCTTGAGGTGATCGCCACCAATGCCGCCCGCGGCTTTCCTACGCTCTGACGAATCGAATCCGCTCGCAGGGTTACGCCCATCGCCCACATGACAGCAAAGACCACAAACTCCCGTAAATACGGGACATTGGCGACTTGATCAACCGGGCCGGCCAGTCCATAGCCGCCCATAAAACACGCAGCCAGCGTGATCAAGAACCAGTGTTTGCGAAGTTTTGCCCACATCGTGCATTTTGCTCGAAAGACCTATCGGTGAATTCCTGCCTGAATCTATGATCGGACCGACCTCATTGGGAACCCGTGCTAGCCATCAGACGCTAGCACCCCGTCAACAACCGGTCGCCGGAGAAATCCACGCATGCATGAACGAACGCAGCGAAGCCTAGCCCGGCTTGTGTTCGTTGCCTGCTGCGCACTTCCCACCCTTCTAACCCTGGCCTGTATCGCCGCGACGTGGACTCCGTGGTACGACCGGCGATGCCGCACCGCAATCGAAGCTCGATTGTCCAACGAAACGGGGTTACAGGTTGCGATCGAAGACTTCACGATCCTTTCACCCTACGCAACTCAACTTGACCGCGTCCGGCTGAGTGAACCTGAAACCGGTGCCGAAGTTGCCACTGTTGCCAGTGTTCATTGGTCAGAAGAAAACGGTCAAACCGTGATCGTGCTTCAACAGCCTGAACTGCAAGCCTCGACGCTACGTTGGTCTTGGCGACTGATTCACGATCGCTTTCTATGTCGACCCGAACGGCAAAAAACGGTCACTCGCTTTGCCGCCAATGACCTGACGATTCATTCAAAGCAAGAACCGATTACGCTGCGTGATGTGCAAGCGTGGATTGAGCCACAGAGCGACGTGAATTCTTCGGGTGACGCGATCGAGTCCATCCAGGCGACGATTGCATGCGTAACCGCAAGCGACCCATCCGCGACTCCGATCCGTGTTTCCATTCGTCGCGAACTCGCTGGCAAGATTCCTGAAACGCTTTGGTCGCTGCAAACCGGTGACACTGCCCTACCCTGCTCTTTTCTCGCCGAGTACTTTTCGTCTCAATGGAGCAATCTGGGTAATAACGCCACTTTCACCGGGACCTTGGCTGTTCGCTTGCAAGAAGGTCATTGGGCGGTGGATGCCAATGGAAGACTCGGTCAGTTGGCTCTCGATCGAATCTTTGAACGACAAACACATCGTCTATCCGGAACAGCAACCCTGCACTTGGATCGCTGCCGAATTGAGCCTGCACGCGAGTTGGTTGACATCTCGGGTGCGGTTGAAGCGGCCGACGGCGTGATTGGCCGTTCTCTACTTTACGCAGCCAAGAACCATTTGGATTTTGCCATCGCAATGCCTGAGGGTGACGAAGATATTCTGTACGATCGCTTAGCAATGCAGTTTAACCTGCACGGTCCGGACCTTCGCATTCATGGCATGTGTCGGCAAGAACTGGGCTTCGAACGAATGCCCGTCGATGTTGCGATGCGAATCAAAGACATGCCGCTAGCACTATCCTCACCGGACAAACTACCCGCCGTACGCCTGATGGCTTTGCTGGCACCATCGCATAGCGAACTGGTTCCGTTGGCCGATCAAAATCGCCATCTGCTACCGCTGATCATACCGCCGCGACACGCTTCACCGGCAACGATGCAAAACGCATCGCCGCCGAGAATCCGTTCTGCCCGTCGCTACGAAGGCAACGGCCCGCTGACCGGCCAGCCTCGCTAGTCGCCGATCACGCCGAGGGGCTTAGCTTTGCGATGGAGCCATGGGTGTAGAGCGTGACGATTGAAACAGGCCTACAAGCATGTCGATGACGATCACGATTAGCTGAGAAGCCACAAACACGCTGAGCCACCACATCACACCCGTAGTGAAACCGTAGCTGTGCAAACCGATACCAAGTTCATTGGTCCCGAACCAGGACCATGCGGTAACGATGTTGCCGACGATGGCTAGCCGGGCAAACCCTCGGCC
Organism: Rubripirellula amarantea; assembly: GCF_007859865.1. Taxonomy (NCBI): domain Bacteria; kingdom Pseudomonadati; phylum Planctomycetota; class Planctomycetia; order Pirellulales; family Pirellulaceae; genus Rubripirellula; species Rubripirellula amarantea. The sequence goes on from NZ_SJPI01000001.1 coordinate 1,184,401, forward strand.
TTTGACCATGCCGTCCCAACGAGCATGCAAGAGCAACGCGTTCCAAATCACAATCAACAGAGCGCCGTTTTCTTTGGGGTCCCATCCCCAAAATCGACCCCAACTATCATCAGCCCACAAGCCGCCCAAGACTGTTCCGATAAAGCTGAATAAGATTCCAAAGCAAGCCGCACCATAGCAACAGCGATAGATATCACGCAGCGACTTTTCGTCTTTTCCTATCCATCCCGAAATCAGATAACCAATTCCGAACGCACCCGCTACCAACGTCGCCACGTATCCCAGCGTGACGCTAATGACGTGCGTTGCTAACCAGAACTGAGTATCCAGTACCGCTTGCAGCACGGGCATCGTGTCCCCTTTGTTCAAGCCATAGGCGACCAACAGGGTCATCACACCTGAAGCGGCCGATAACAGATTACCGATTCCGTACTTAAAGATCCGCTCGATCACCATACCGAACAACACCGAAGCCCAACCGATAAACACAGCGGAAGAATACAGATTGATCACTGGGGCTCGGCCCGTGATCGTGATCCGGCACAAGATCGCAACCGTATGAATCATCAACGCCAACGCGAGCGTTCCCCACACTGCTTCTCGAAGCGCCGGTTTGTCATAGAACAGGTACAGCAACCCCATCACAAGAGCACACAGGTAAATCACCGTTGCCACACCGGTCGGCCAATTGTTTTGCATCCAACGTTCAAGTGACACTAGTCCCGGCTTGTATCCCGGGATCTCTCGCTCCTTTATCGCGGACAAGTGTTGGTCGACCGCTTCATTGAATGCAGCGTAATCCTTGCCAGCGTACGCCTTGATCATGTCGCCAAAGGATTCAACACCGATTGGCCCATTCGGCTCGGCGTCCAAGTCCGCCGACATGGCCAGTTCACTGTAGTGGCCGAAGAATGCCGGCGAGAATGTACTCCACGTGGGCTGGCCAACCGATGACGCGATCTCTTTTTCGGTCGGCACCACAATGGCAGGAGTTTCCATCCGAGCGAGCGAGTCCATGCGGCGTTCAAGTTCGCGGATCATCAGCATTTGACGCGTTTGTTCATCCGCATCAGGAATCACTTCTTTGATCTTCTCTAAAGGAATATCGTCAGGCACCGGCAATTGAAAGGATGCCGAAGCTACGTAGAACTGCTGCAATCGCCGATTGAGTTCAAGGACCTTTTTCTCCTTAAACGACAAGTCTCCCGATTCTTTCTCACGGGCGGCAGCGACGACTCGATCCATGTGAGACGACTTCGAGATGATCTCATCGAGCGAATACAACTTGCTCTTTCGTCGGTTCAGATCTAGTTCGCTGCGAACTTCCTCGGCATCAATTCGGAACATTCGCAACTCGCGTAGTTCTGGTTTATCGATCGCCGATTCCATCAACCACTGCATCGCTGACAAACTGCGCTTCGATTGTGAACGCGACTTGATTCCCAGCGGCGCTTCATCCAGCGGTACCGATTCTTTATTGCTCATCGATTTGAGTGTTTGACGAGCGTAGGCATCCAGGGGCATCACACGCCCACCAAACTGAACCGGAATTTTCCCTGCCGCATAGAAGTCAAAACTTTCCGTACGCGTCTCGGGCCGTCGAGCGGACATCACCGCCGACCACGGCACTAACATGTAGGTCGCGAGGGCGGAAAAACCAAGCACCGTTAAGACCACGGGCATACGGGATCGCTTGGGGACTTCGAACCCAGCTAGATCCGCTTGTTCCTTTTTCGTTTCGCGTTCACGCCGACGAACGAACCGAGTGAGTGTCCCTAAGAAGTGCACCAACATCCCTAACCCCGTGATGCTGCAGGCCACATAGGGAATCAACCACCCCGAGTTTTGAACCACCTGAATCCCGGTCTGCTCTTTTCCGTTGGGAAGAGTGTTGTAGTTGGACTGGTAAAATGTTTCGCCACGATAACGCAGTGGATTGTTCATCCACACGCGTTCGTTCAGATCGTCGCCTTCATCTTCATTGATGATCCGAATGTAGGAAGAAAAGTCCCGTGGAGTGCTCGTACCGCTATAGGTGACCTGCTTCACATCTTCAAGTTGAACCCAGTACGGCTTTACTTCCCGGTGGAAACGCAATCCGATCTCGTACATTTCGCCGTCAATTTCAAATTCGTCAAACAAGTCCTTGACCTGCTTGTCCGGCATTAACATCTCTTGCTCGGACAACAACTGACTGACCAAGTGAACGCCCAGCGAAGACTTGGAATCCTTATCGAGCAACTCGACGTAAGCAGAAACAAGGTTCGATTTGCTATCGGCACCGCCAAACTTATCGCGGCCCGTTGCCATTACCTTTAATCCATTACCCGCGGTCGCCAAGTTTTGGTCGTTCACATCGGCAAAGGTCGAGTTGTCGTAGTACTCTAAGACGCGGATATCGACCGGAAGCGAAGGGTCACTGATCAAAGTGTCGGGAACCTGATCGCCGGGCTGCTTGCTACCCACAGCCAAGTTGGCTGACTGCAATCGACTACCCGGCACAGCGGTGACGCGTTTTTCATCACCGACGGTTTGAATGAAGGTTAGCTCAATTTCGTTGAGGTTAACCAGCGTGTTGGTCGATTGCCCCTCGACCAAATTGAGCCGTTGTTCGAGTTGGCGGTCGCCGAACACGAACTGACCAAGCATCAAGAGACCAACGCCCAAGTGCAGCAGCACATTCCCGCCTTGCTTTTCGAACACAAGTAAGCACCCAACCATCAACACGAGCCCAGCACCAAGACCTTTGGCCAGTTGCCAAACGATACGTAGACCCGGGTCGCCGATTCGAAAGTCGGTCAGAAGTGCGTAGCCAACAAAAGCGATCAACGACGCCGAACCAACAAACGCGACATTGCGAAGCGTTGGCTGAGTTAGCTTACTGGCACCGTAGAACCCGCTCATACCGAGCAACGCCGTGCCCGCGAGTGTCAGTGCCCAAAGTGGTTGATAGCCAATTCCTGGCTCGCCCTGTAACCCATCGGCACTGTTCCCCGCCCACACGATCAAAGCCGCCGTTGCGATCCCCAATGCAATGAAGGCAATCCCACTAATAAGCTTTCCGCCTCGCGAATGAACCTTGAATCGGGTCGCTTTGGCAGCCACCAAGTTCAACATCAACATCAATCCGATCAGCGTCCCACCGGGAAACGGAATCACCAATGAGAGCGGTTCCTCGTGTGGAAAGAACGATTTGGGGAAGAAGTCATCCACATGCATCGGAGCGATCCACGACAGGAAGTATCGCTGCTTCACCTCCAGCATGTTCATCTCGTCTTGGGCAAGCGTTCCCACCAAGACGATGACGAGCGAACAAGCAAACAAAACGACGGTCAGCTTAAGCGAACCGAGCAGACGCAGAGCATCCCAAAACACACCTACATCCGTGCGACGCGAACCCGCATCGGGATAATCGAGAATGTCAGAATCAATATCTTTTGAGATCGTTGCCATGGCACGAAACGTCTATGAAAGGTTGGTTTAGAGGTTGAACTTCAACGAAGCTAAGAAATCGGCGATCTTGCTGGACTGTTCTTCAACAGTCGATCGCGGCCCGGTCATCTTGATAAACAGACTCATTCCGCCTTCGAGCGGAATGATCGTCGCGTCAATCGCGGTGGCGTCCGCATCGGCGCCGGCGCTTTCAGTGTCCATGTCAGATTCAGCATCAGCGTCGGCATCAGTGTCAGTGTCAGTGTCTGCATTGGTATCAGCGTCTTCGACTTCGACTTCGACTTCAGCATCGGCATCGCCTTCGCCTTCGCCTTCAGCATCGGCGCCATTGTCGCCTTCAGCATCGGCACTGTCCGCTACCGCATCTTCACCGCCGGAACTGTCTTCGGCTGTTAGAAAGAACCGTTGTCCTTCGCGTCCATCAACAGTAACCAGTTGAGCCGACTGAATCGCTTTATCTACGACTTCATCCGGGGCAACACTTCCTCGAACCTGCCCAATCCACCTTGCCACGTTCCCTCGCAAGTCTCCTCCGGCGGGGATGACTGTGATTTCGGCAGGTGATTCCTCTGGGCCCACATTGAACGCGGCCATTCGCATGCTACTCATACGTCCATCTCGCCAGCCTTCGGGACGTTCAAACTTCACCCGGGGATCGGGCTCACTTGGTGCGTCGGCAGCATCGGGTTGGGCCAACATCGGTGGGACTGAAGCCGGCATTTGAGAACGGCTAGCCGCACCGCCAGCAAACGGTGCGTTCATCGACGAACCCATCGCTGAACCCATCATCGAAGATGAACTCGCCGAAGCATCACCTACGATATCAAGCCAAACCGAATCGCCGTCCGCTGTTTCGACTTCCAGTGCCGCTGCCGAAGCCCATTTATCTTGGCTCGGTGGCAATCCAAGTTGTCCTCGCCAACGGTTCACGTTCATCGCTACGAACGCATCCCAATCCGCTTGACGGCCCAACTTTGAAACGCTGATGTCGAGCTGCTTGCTTGGCGTTTCCACATTGATCGATGCGTACCGAAATTGAGACTCACCGCCGCTGAGTTTCCAGCCCTCGGGCAACTGTGACAATTCGGGAGCATCGTCGTCCCATTGAATCGTCTCGATGAACTTACGAAAGTCTTCGGCTACCAATTCAATGGCTTCTTCCGGACCAGTTACCTTAAAGAACCAGACATCGGATCCATGCGGCACCATGCCGGCAAGCATCCGCTGACTCGCTTCACGCAACTCCGCCGGTGCGCGGGTGGGAATCGTGTAAGTAGTGATTGGTTCAGTGCGTTCACAACCGGTTGCGAAGACAAGTCCGCTAACAATTAGCAGGAACCAAAAGGTATTCCGAGGGTGCGTCGACATATCGACCTAGAGGGGGCGAGCCAGCAAAGGAGGGAATTGGCAAGGGCTCCGTTGAGAGCCGATCCTTCAGCCATCCATTGACGCAGGCGACGTCAATGTTTTTCCGTTTCTCTTAGTCTAACGCCCCAGGCGATCGACTCGTACCCGACATTCTTAAATCGGGGCGACAGATTGACGCTTCACTAGCCACAACCAAGGCAACCATGGGTCAACCAGTCGCTTCGGCCGCAAACATCTGGCGAAAACCTAAGCGGCAAGATAACCAGCCGCTGAAAAAACGAGGTCGGGATGGCAACCTTGCCGCTACCCCAACACGGACGTCCCAAAAGCAAAAACTGCGGGAATACGCAGACTATTCGATCAGGCTGATCAGTGAATCCGTCAATGCACTCACTGGTGCCGACGTTTCGCTATAAGTCCACATGTTGCGAACCAGATCAGTCATCAGCATGCCACCGAGAGCCATCACGCAAAGGACCAACATCAACGATACGCACTGAAGCATGCTGAAGGGGATCTCGTAGGCTGAAACGGCCGCACCGGATGCAGAAGCCATCGAGGATCCGTCCAAGGCAATCGCTTCGCCGTCATCTTCGATGGCCACGGCTTCGTCGCCGTCGCCGAATCCGCCAAAACCGTCTCCGGCATCGCCGAACGCATTATCCGCGTCGAGCCCGGGCGCGTCCCCGAATACGTCTCCACCAAAGGGATCTGCTTCGACTGCACCGACATCTTCAAACTCAACCGCTTCACCAATCGCCTCGGCGGAATCTTCCACTTCGATGACCTGGGAACCGCTCTCGATGTCCGCATCAAGCCCAACTCCTGAAGGCGACAATTGGAATTCTTCATCGGCTTGGAAGTCAACCATCGAACCGCTTCCGCCGCCAACACCACTGCCGCTGCTGCCGCCATCCGAAAGTTCTGCACCAAGATCCAATGCCGAGATACTGCTGCCGGCTAAGTCCAAAGGTTCACTTTCAAGCGACAAGCCGCTGTCCGACGGGCTCATCAAGTTGATGCCGCTGTCACCTGCAACCGAGATATCGCTTCCCGCACTGCTGATTACCAAGTCATCGTCGTCATCGGCAATGACCAAATCGTCATCGTCGGCCAACGCATCATCGATGTCGCCCAAGGCCGAATCGCCAAGCATGTCGACTCCCATGCTGCTGCCCAACCCAGAGCTGTTGGACACGCCCGACGAACCGAGCAGGTCTTCGCTGTCACCGCTGATCAATCCGCTGCCCTGCTGTTCCGCACTCAGCAAATCGAGTTCACTCAGAACGTCGGCGCCTCGTGATCCGCCAAGGACGTCCGGCGCCGAGTCTTCCGAATCCAGTCCAAGATCGCTCATCAATTCTAAGCTGCTAGCGCCCGCCGATTTGACGGTACCGATGTCACTGCCAATGACATCCATGGCACTATCATCGTCGTCCTCGCCAATTAGCTCTTCGCCGCTGTCATCGTCTGGCTCAGATCCCGAAAAGCTCAAATCGCTATCAGTGTTGAGTTTGATTTCATCGTCGCCGATTCCTAGCAAGCTGCCACTATCGCTCGATGAGAGGCTGCCAACGTCCGATAGAATACCCGAATCGTTGGAAGCCACCGAATCCAAACTGATATCGCTCTCGGGCGCTAGAACATCGGGATGCGACTCTGATATTTCTTTGAGTTCTGCATCGGTAACTGGGCCGGTGCTACCTGCGTTAGGTTCGATCGCGAGATCGAGTTGTGCTGAATCGTGCAGGATAGCCGGATCGTTAAGCTGCAAGTCGGCCGAGTCGATTTCAAGAAGATCAACGCCGCTGCTTTCCTTCAACAGGTCAGTATCACTGGCAACAATTGCAACGTCGCTTCCGTCACCTTCAGAAGCGACCAAATTGACATCGCTGCCGCTCACACCTAACAACCCTGACTCGCTGCCAATCCCAAGATCGCTACCATCATCGGACAATGCGTGATCGCCGCCGATAATGCTGCTGCTAAGCATCAGGTCGTCATCTTCAACCAAGATTCCGCTGCCGCCTGAAAGTGCGTCACCTAATTCATCTTGCAGACGATCGATCTCGTTCTCTGGAAACTTCCAGCTCGCGCCATCACGAAAACCTCGGATCTGACCTTGGCTACGCAGTTCCACCAACTTCTCTGTGGGAACACCGAGCTTCTTTGCTGCTTCTTCAAGGGATAAGTAGTTTGCCATGCGTGGTGAGGCTCCGCGTATGTCGCTTGATCAACCAACCAACGTCAAACGACGTTCGATCGGACCAAGCTCATGAATGAGTATTTTGGGTGACCCAGCCAAAGAAAGAAGACTGTTCAGCACGACGCAACATCGGCGCCACCACAACCCATTCACCCCTACCGCCCCAATGTGACGCGTCTGGGAGGCGGTAAAGCTAGCGTCCACCCAGTTGGCGAATCTCGTTCGGCAACGGGGCAGTGGCATTGAGTTGCAGCGAAAAGTCGGCCTCGATCGGTCGACTGCTGACCAGCCGGATTTTCCCCGACCTATCAATATGATACACGGCCATCCACGCTTTGCTGGTATCAACCAGCGTAATTGTCTGAGTTCCCCCGCCGTCAGAATGGGAAAATCCGATCATGTCACCCGCAGCACCTACCTTTGGACCAGAACCACCCGAAAGAGCGGGTTGAGTCGCAGCGATTGCGGCTGCTGAGGCGGAGTTTTCGGGTTCTGATGGTTGACTTTGTACCGGTTGGCCAAACGCGACCGGTGAACTGGTGTTCGGGATCGCCGGGGGTTCTTGCGCCCAGTTCGCTTGGTCACCCATTCCGATACTTGCCAACATTGCGACCACGGCAACGATCGGAAACCACGATCGAAGCAAGAAACGACGGGGCGGGAAACTCATGGCTGGCTGCCTAACTGAAAAGAAGACCTATCAAACACGTAGACCGCAACTTATCCGCGATCAATTCCAGCCAACAAGATGAATCCGCGGACATCACAAGCAAATCAGCAACCTCGGTTGCCGACGAGGGACGCTAAAACGCTCGGTTTTTCGGCTCACGCGAACTCCATGTCAAACCTTGCGGATTGGATAAAGTCTGGCGAACGTAACGGTCGAAATAGAGGAAAGGAGGACCGTCTTTCGGTCTGATCACGCCGACATTCCGGCGAGAACACCCTCTCGATGAAATCATTGTGATGAACGAAGCAAACGTCATTCAGGCAGCCGAGCAGCAAGATTCGGCCGGGCACAGTCAATCTGCCCAGGGTTACCGAATGGGGAATCCCGCGTTCGCGTTCGGCATTGGCTTGGTCATGGCTAGCGGTGTCTATGCCGCGATCTATGCGTTTTCCTCGTTCGGCGCTACTGAATCTCTTGTGGCGCCACTTCGGCGGTACTTCTTGGGACACCCCGTCGCGGTTGCTGCGACCATTCTATTCTGCTTTGCCTTGGGAACTTTGATCGCCAAGTCTTGGGCCGTGATGGTTCAAAACAATTTTCTTAATCGCATCGCCGACGATCATCTGCTGCCGTCGCTGAGCGATGCATCAAGTCCCGCGAAGCAATGGCTTGCCCAAAACGACGCTGGCCATGTCGCTAAACAATGGCAGGCTAGTCTTTCATCACTTTCCCAAGCCACTCGCCAATCGCAGTTGGTTCGACGACTCGACGAGGTTCTCTCACGACAATCTCAACGTGGATCATCAAAACAACTCCCCGATGACTTACGAGAACTATCAAGCCGCGATGCAGACGCCGCTCATGATTCGCTTGGCATGGTTCGGATCATTGTTTGGGCCATTCCCATGTTGGGATTCCTTGGAACTGTGATCGGGATCACGCAAACGTTGGGCGGTCTCGATTTCACGAACGGTTCGGCCGCGGTAGACAATCTTAAGAGTGGTTTGTACGTCGCCTTTGATACGACAGCGGTTGGTTTGGTGTTATCGGTCGTCGCGATCTTCATTCAGTTCCCCGTCGAGCGAGCCGAGCAGCAGATGCTCGATACCATCGACGCTCGGATCGGCAGACTGGTTTCGGCGAATCTGCCCAGCGATGAAGCATCCGACAATCAAACCGCATTGATCGCGGACCTTTGTCGAGGCGTTCAGGCTGCGGTTGCAGAGTCGCTTGAAAACCAAGCGGAACTCTGGAAGAACACCATCGAGTCGGCGCAAAACCAATGGCAGTCGGTTCATGATCACAACAATGACAAGATTGTCGAAGCGTTCAAAGTCAGTCTCGTCCCTGCACTCGTCCAACATTCCGAAGTGCTATCGAAGTCACAGGATCGTTTCGACTCACTGGCCATGATTGAACAGTCGCTCGATAAGAACCTGCAAATGCTCGCGCGCACTACTGCGGCAATCGAACAAAACCAAGACCACAGGTTCCAACTTCGTTCGGAAACGGACCAGTCGATGGCAGATGCGGTTCGCACACTCGCTCGAGCCGTGGATGTCTTAACCCGACATATGGCCAAGCAAGAAGTTTCCACTCATGGCACTTCGCATTCCAAGCTAAACGTGGAAAGCGTGTCTTCGACGAACACGAATCAACCTTCACTTAGGCGGGCAGCATGAGCGGGGGACGTCGCGCGACTCTCTCGCCATCCCTGTTCCCGTTTCTAGCGGTGCTCATTTGCACGCTCGGAACGTTGATTTTGCTGCTGGCGTTGGTCGCCCAGAACGCAAGTGAACACGCGGTTGCCGAGGCGACGCAGAAAGCGAAAGCAACCAGCAACGTCGCCGATGACGAGGCTGCAGCACAGCACGCTGGTCTTCGCGCCCAGGTCGTGGATTCCATGGTTGAGGAAGAACAGTTTCGTGTTGAGAAACTGGTATCGTTTCGCAAGCAACAAACCGCGGATATTGAAGAACGACGTGACCGAATTGCTCACGTGGAAGCTCACATGCAGAAGCTTCGCGAGCAACTAGCTCGGCTCAGCAGCGAAGTCGAACGAGCGTTATCGTCCGATGATGTCAAGCTGAGCGAGAATCGCCTCGAAAGCCTCCAACGTGAACTGGCTGATGAGTCAGAGCTACTTGAAAAGTTGAAGGCCGAATCGGGAACCCAGAAGCCGCGTGTCGTGATTGTGCCTCACAAAGGACCCAACGGAACCGATCGCCGACCTATCTATTTGGAATGCACAGAACAGGGCATGGTCGTGTGGCCCGAACAAATTCAGATTAGCGTCGATCAACTCGAACGTAGTCAGCCCGGAGCCAATCCTGTTGAAGCCGCGCTTCGCGTGGTTCGCAATCACGCCATGCAAGTCTATGGCGATGCCGCACCGCCCTACCCTTTGCTGGTTGTCCGTCCCGATGGAATCGAAACCTACGCGGCCGCTCGTGGTGCGATGAAGGATTACGACGATCAATTTGGTTACGAACTGGTCCCTGCCGACGTTCAACTCGCTATGCCGAGTCCAGATCCCAACCTTCGGCAAAGCATGCAGCAGGCTGTGACGCAGTCAATTGAAAAACAGGTTCAACTAGCTTCAATCGCTCGCAGCAATAATGTTCGCCAGTCGAGTCGATTGCCCGTCCTTTCGGCTGCCTCGCTTGATCGCCAAGGTCGCACCGGTGGTTATCGCGAAGTGACGCGAGATGATGCACGTTATGGATTTGCCGGCGGCAATGATGCCACCAACGCTGCCCGCGCCTACGCAACTCAGCAAAACCGCTACTCAAGCCCCTCCTCAACGACGTCCAACGCTATGGGATCGGGATACAGTGCGGAAGTCTCTGGGGCATCCAGTGGCATTGATCCTGCTCAAGAACAAAAGTGGGCCAACGACATGCGTGACGCAGCCGCTGAACTTCGCGGTCGCGGTAGTAGCCTGGACGAAAGCCTTGGTGGTCTTGGCGATCAGCCGATGACTGGCGCTTTAGGTGGCCACGGTGACGACGATGCTTCGACTGAAGATAGGCAAACAACGTCGAAGGACGATTTCAATAACGCGGGCTATACCATGCCTGATTCTTCGCTTCGTGGTCCTTCGCTTGCCGCTTCGGATTTCAAATCACAAGACGGCACTTTCCATGAACTTCCCGATGGGCAATTGGAGGATCAGGAAGGTTCCTCTTCGGCGTCACACGCCGGCGGAAGTGAAGCCCAGGGGTCGGCTAAGTCGATGCCAAACCAGCCGGTGAACTCGCAAGGGAGTGGCTCTGGATCGCCACAAATGAAGGGACAAATGGCTGGTCAGCAAAACGCGAAGGCCGATAGGCAACCGCCGCCGCAAAGTTCGTACAGCCAAACGCCAGCATCGCAACTGGCTCAACCAGGTCAGAAAGAATGGGCCCTGCCGCGGAATGTCGCTGGCATGAATGGCAGTTCGATTGTGCGAACAATGAAAGCCCAGTCGCACGAAGATCGCTTCGTCCTACTAGGAACCAACCGGGGCGAACCAACGGAAGTCTTCGGCGTGTTCAACAATGATCCGCGCCGAGCCATTCTAGAAATGGCGACCGCAGTTCGCGATCGTGTTGATCGTTGGGGCGTGGCGTTGCCCGGGGGAAGATGGCAACCGCAACTTGAAGTCGAAGTCCTGCCCGGCGGCGAAACCCGTTTCACGCAGTTGCAACGTCTGATGCAAGACAGCGGTGTGGATGTCGTTGCCAAGCTAAGTGACGCTAACCTCAAACCTTAAGCCGAGCGGCAAGAACATGGCCAAGGGTCGAAAAAAAAGATCAGCGATTGAACTCGGACACGATGCCTTCTTGGACATCGTCGCAAACCTCGTTGGCATTCTAATCATTCTTGTCGTCGTCCTCGGCGCTCAGTCAACCGCCGTTATCGAGCAAGTCACTGAGGACGAAGACGCAACCGTGGTGAATCTCACCAACGAAGAATTTGCCACTGACCAACAGCTAGAAGTGTTGGCGGGCGTGACCATGCGAGCCGCCGCGGCGCAAGCGGATTCCAATCGACTCGAACGATTGGTCACTCAGTACGATGCAGAACTCGAGGCGCGAATGGAACAGCGAGGCATGTTGATGGACTTGCTTTCCGAAGCCCAAGCCGCCTGGCAAGCCAAACAACGTGACCTTGACCAGGACAAACTAGCAGCCGCCAAGCTGCAAACCGAACTAGAAATTACCGAGCAGCAACTAGCGCAGATTCGGGGTGAGCGAGAGCGAATCGAAGGCGAACCCGCGCCCGTGGTCGCCGTTGCACATTTGCCGACTCCCATGGCCAAGACCGTCTTTGGTGAAGAAATTCACTTGCGTCTTAAAGACAACCGTTTGTCAGTCGTTCCCCTAGAACGTTTGCTTGAAGAAATCAAAGACGACCTTCAACGCGCCATGAACGGATCTCGAAACGGCGAAATTGACGGAGCCGTTGGCCCCGTCCGCGGATATGTCGCACGGTACGCAATGGACAAAAGCCAGGGACTGATTTCGCGAGGAGGCACGGCTCAGATGGCAACGCGAGTCCAATTGGTAGGACTCATGCTCGAACCAATGAGCGAACCTTATGGACAAGAAATTGAGAAAGTGTTCGCGGGAAAGAGCGAACTCGACATTGAGCTTGCCGGTCGTGATCCCAATACAACCACCATCACAGTCTGGGTTTATCCCGACAGCTTCGCATCTTTTCGGCGACTCAAGGAAGTGCTTTACACTCGCGGCTTCGCCACCGCTGCTCGGCCTTTGCCCCAGAACGCAAAGATCACCGGCAGCGCCAACGGATCACGATCCGACGCGCAGTAGCCGACTTGGTAAAGCAGGTACAAGACGCCGCTGTATCGGATCAAAATCAAAACAACCCTTAGGCGTCGTCGTTAACCCTTCTTCGACTTCGTGATTTGTTCCTTGGCCCAGGCAGCGGCGCCAAGCACACCAGCGTCGTCGCCCAACTTAGCGGCCACCACGTCGAACCGATCCTTGTAAACGCTCATCACGCTTTTCTGTGCCGTTTTCTTGACGGTGCTGACGATCAAGTCCTCCATCGCCTCCACGAGTCCACCACCCAGGATGATCTTGTCAGGTGCCAAGATGTGGACAATGTTCATGACTGCCATACCGATCGCTTCCGCAGCTTCTTCAACAAGTTTGCGAACCACCTTGTCGCCATTCTCGATCGAATCGGCAATCGCACCGCTCCGGATCTCAACGACATCAGTGCCTGTCTTCTTGAAAAGATACGGCGCGTCGCCGCGAATCGCAGCCTTGGCTGCTTCCGCGGCAATCGTCAATCGACTGGCCTCGGATTCAACGGTCCCCGGAATCGCGAATCCACTACCTCGCGTGCTGCTGGCGATCTTGGTGTGCCCGATCTCCATGCAACTGATGCCGGCCCCCTGAAGGATCTTCCCTTCGTAAACGCATCCGCCACCGACGCCCGTTCCCGGGAAAATACCCACGGCGCATCGTGACCCTTTGGCGGCACCGAATTGATACTCACCAAACACGCCTGCATCGACGTCATTGAGAACGACGGTAGGACACTTGAAGTGCTTGGTAAGCAAACTGCCGATTTGGACATCATCCCAGCCTAAGTTGGGCGTGCTCAGAATGTCGCCCTTCACCAGATCGATCGGACCGGGACAACCAATTCCAATGCCAGCGATATCGCCCACGTCGAGTTCGTTCTCGTCGAGCAAGCGAGTGATCGTCGAGATAATACGATGAGACCCGCTGTCGCTTCCCTCGCGCCCCCTTGTCTTTCGGCGGCGGCGGCCAAGTTCTTTCCAGTCATCGTCGTAAGCGATGGTAAGCATCTTCGTGCCACCAAGATCAAACCCGATCCAGAACTTCTTTCCGGAGTTTTTCTTGCTCACGACCGAGGAGCTAGTTTTTTTATCATCCGTTTTCTTATCTTCAGGCAGCTTTTCTTCGTCGGGCATCTCAGACTCCTAGGCACCAGTGAATCCATCAGGTCGGCAAAATCACAGCGAAACACCGTGTTCGTTTACGATTTAAGCAGACTCAAACCGGTTGAAATCATCAACCCGGGCACAATTACGACATTTTCTTCTTAAACGCGAAATAATCGGGCCCACTGGCGCATCTTCTATCCAGGTACCGACACCCCCAACCTTTGTCAGAGCAGCCAACATCGCCGAATACTCCAGCAAGCCCAAAAGTGATGGGTAACCTCACGACTTCGAACTCAGCTGAATCGAACAAAACCGAATTGGCCAGCGAGCAAGAATCGTGCTGGGAGGAAACACTTGCCTTGACGCTGCCCGGACTGCGAGCGTTCCTGCGTTCCCGAAAGCTTCAAGAATCCGACATTGACGACTGCCTGCAAAGTGTTGCCATGAAAGCCATCGTCTCGGGCGAGCAAATTCCTCCGATCGCTAGGCGAGCTTGGTTGTTTCGAGTCGCGTCCAACGAAGCCGCCAAGTTCTGGAGAACCCAAGCAACCTCTCGAGTCTCGAACAATGAGGAGGTCGATCGCGGCATGGCAACCGACGTACCCATCGAACCATTGATTCAACAGGAAACGCTTGCGGAACTGAAAGCCAAACTGCTGACGCTACCAAAGACAACTCAAACTATCATTCAGATGAAACTGCACCAAGACATGACGTTTCAACAGATCGCGGATCATTTAGACATCCCCATTGGGACCGCTTTAACTCGGATGCGAAGAGGTCTGGCAAGGCTTAGAGAACACATGAACGTAGAAAACAATGACCCGAGCAAGTCGACATGAAACGAACATCCTTAACTAAATTTGATGACGATAAACTTGCCGACGAAGACCTTTGCCTCGCGTACTTGCTTGGCGACCTGGACGCTGTTCAACAAGGACAATTCGAACATCGTCTGGCGTCTGATTCGCGACTAGCCGAAGTGTTGCTGATGCAATCCGACTTGATTGTGCAGCTTTCGACCGAAGCAGAACCCGCTCCGCTCGTGCAGAAAGCCGAACCCCAAACGACTTGGGTTGCTTGGGTTTCGATTGCCATTGCCGTTGGTTTGGGCGGAATCATCGTTGGCATATGGCCCAAAGGTTCATCAATTGGCACGCCCCAACAATCCGGCGATACCATCGCGTCCACCACACCAAGCAACGCCTTCACTGCAACAAGCCCCGACCAACTCGATCACAATGTTATCGACAACTCGGAAACGTCACTCATTGCCGTCGCGTGGGCGAACGATCTTAGCTTCGACAATGCGAGTGACACCGCGACTGGTGTTTTGGACGAAATGGAATTCGACGACTCAGACTTGATTGCCGACGATGCTACCGAAGACTTCAACGAAGCCCCAAACGATGACCTAGACCAAGACGACGTGGATTGGATCTTCGTGGGTCTTACATCGATAGAATTCGACGCCGATGGAGAACTAAACCATGACGAAGGTTAGTCAAAAGATTATCCGAGTTGGTGCAATGGTCACCGTGCTGGCAACAATCGCGGCGCCCCATACGCTCGCCAACGAGCGAGTTGCTCAAACCGTCACGGCGGATCGCGACAGCGAAGAAAAGACGGGCGAGTCACCGACCGTTCGCAAATCAACAAGCGGGGCAGAAGCTTCGCGTAAGAATGTCGTTTTGGACGCCACGACCGAAGCGTCGGCATTGCAACTTGTCGATTCGCACCTGCCCGAACTTCGTCCGATCCTAGAAAACCTACGTCGCGTTCAACCAAAGGCCTATCGCAAAGCGGTCATTGGATTAGCGAGGTCATCGCGTCGCCTCGAAGCACTTCGACAACGTGATGAACCCACCTTTGATGTTGAACTGCAAGAGTTGAAACTGCGAACGCAAGTCGATCTGTTGACTGCGAAACTGAAGGTCCGAGACAGTGACAAGGATCGCAGCGAACTGCAGACCGCCGTTACGAACCTTCAATCTGTTCAAGTTCAGCGATTGCAACTAGAAGTTGAATTCCTAAAGCAACGTGTCGCGAACGCGAAACAAACTCTCGAAACGGCTCAAGAACGTTTGAAGTCAAAGCAATCGGACGCCTCAAAGCAAATCGAAAAAGCCATCGAAGCATCCCTTCGTAAAGCTGGCCGACTCGATGCTGGCAGAAAACGCAATAGCAAGGAAACGGTAGCCAACGATGAATAGTTCAATCCCCATGATCCGCGTGTCGCGTTGGATCAGCATTGCAATGTTGATGACTTGCAGCACCCTCGTACTAAGCGAATTCGCATGGAACGTCGCAGCGATCAATGCAGGCGAGCTTAAGTCCGCTGACGGTTCTGCCGGTACGTCGGAAGCCGATCGTGCTCAGCCCTTTGCCCCGCTTAGTGATCGATTCGCGGACGGGTCAACGGAAGAGATCCCTGATTTCCAAAAGCACATCACACCTCTTTTGGGGCGACTGGGTTGCAACGGCCGTGCCTGTCATGGATCGTTCCAAGGTCGTGGGGGCTTTGCGCTCTCACTGTTCGGGTACGACTTCCAAGCGGACCATTCGGCCTTGATGGAAGAATCAAGCGGGCGGGTTGATGTTGATGATCCCGATGAAAGCTTGATCCTATCCAAGCCGCTTGATGCGGATTCCCATGAAGGAGGAAAACGCTTTGACGAGGGGAGTTGGCAACATCATGTGCTTCGCCGTTGGATTGAATCTGGAGCCACGCTTGATGCGGGTAAGCCAAAAGCATTGGATGCTTTGGATGTGTATCCCAGTGAGATCATCTTTGCAAACTCTGATGGAACAGCCCAACTAAAGGTGATCGCCAAGTGGCAGGATGGCACCCGTGAGGACGTGACTGAACTTTGCCGCTTTCAAACCAACGATGATTCAATCGCAATCATCGACGAAGACGGACAAGTAGCCGCAGGAATGTACGGCGACACACACGTGGTCGTCTTTTATGACAACTCCGTCGTTCCGATCCCCGTTCTTCGCCCCCGGTCTGATCATGGATCAGCGACTGCGTACGTGGATTCCACTTCCATCAATTCTTCGGATCACATGATCGACAAACTCGTCGATCAGAAACTACGCAAGCTCGCCATCGTTCCCTCAGGCACCTGTAGCGACGCTGATTTCATACGGCGGGCTAGCCTTGATGTGTGTGGAACGCTTCCGACCACGCAACGAGTCCGCGAATTTCTAAACGATTCGTCACCGGACAAACGGGAACGATTGATTGACGAACTTCTTGATTCTCCCGCCTACGCTGCGTGGTGGGCTACACGATTGTCGGATTGGACAGGAAATAGCGAACCGCAAATGCGCAACCTGCTGCCGATTCCTGAAGTCGCCAGCAAACTTTGGTACGAATGGTTGCGCAAACGAGTTGCCGACAACATGCCCTACGACAAAATTGTCGAAGGCATCGTCATGGCCAGCAGTCGTGAACCCGGTGAAGACTACGAAACATATTGCGCCAACATGAGCGACGCATGTCGAGAAGGTGGCGAGAAACAGTTTGCCCAACGATCGAGCATGCCGCTTTATTGGGGACGTCAAAACTTCCAGAAAAACGAGGACCGGGCGATCGGTTTTGGTTACTCATTCTTAGGCGTTCGCATCGAGTGCGCTCAATGTCACAAGCATCCCTTCGACAGTTGGTCGAAACAAGATTTCGATCAGTTTGCCAAGCTGTTCAGTCCGATTCGAATGAACCGGGGCGCGGTGGCTCCTGATTCGCTCGCTGCTCGCAATAAGATGCTCCAAAAACTTAGCGGAAGCGATTCGCTGGAGAAGAAAAAGATTGGAATGCTGCTGCAAGGAGCCGGAAAGCTGATCAAACAAGGCGAAGTGGCACCTTTTGGTGAACTGGTCGTCAACGAACGCAAGCCGATTCGAGCCAACGTCGACAACGACCCAAAGTCGAACACCAACAATAAGAAGTCGAAGAAGCAGGCTAAGAAGAGACCCCAGCGGCGTGTCCCCAGTGGCATTATCCTCGGAGAGGAAGTCGGCATCACGTTGGACAAGGACCCACGCGAAGAGTTGATGCAGTGGTTACGGGCCGAAGACAATCCTTACTTTGCCAAAGCGATCGTGAACCGCGTATGGGCCAACTATTTCGGTATCGGAATCGTCAATCCCGTGGATGATTTGAACCTTGCCAATCCACCGAGCAACGCCGATTTACTGAACGAATTGGCGGAGCAATTCATCGAACAGGATTTCGATTTGAAGTGGCTGCATCGAACGATCACGACGAGTCAAACCTATGCCCGGTCTTCTGAACCCAATGAAACTAATAGCAGTGACCAATCCAATTTTTCGCGGCACATACCGCACCGCTTACCCGCCGAAGTACTGGCCGATTGCGTGACGCTGGCCACGGCATCGGATTCCGTGGGCACACAGTTCCGGAGTGAACTGAAATCGTTAGCGATTGCAAACGGAAAGGCTCAAGGCCGCAATCGGCGAGACTACGCGATGCAAGTGTTCGGACAATCGACCCGCGCATCGAATTGCGATTGCGATCGCAGTGACTCACCCAGCCTTTTGCAGTCAGTTTATCTGCGGAACGACATCGACATTCATCGCGGCATATCTGCGACCGATGGTTGGGTAAACCAAGCGTGTCGTGATTTAGGCGAAGCAGGTCCCACAGCCATTGCCATGAACAATGTGTCGACGAAGGTGACGCAGGGTGAAAAATCTCGAGTCCGTATGATTGAGATTGCCAAAAGGTATGCGACGCTCGACAAGCCAGCCAACCAATCCGCTCGAAAACAAATGCGGCGAACTTACGACAAAATCGCCAAGCGAATGATGTCGTTCAACTTTGCGGCGCCCAAACTCGACGAACTAGCTAAAGATCCCGAATCTTGGACGATGCTAACCACGATTGCGGGCACCCCCGTTGGTCCCAATAGCTTAGACGCGACTGACGAACGAGAAAAAGCGAATGAATCAGCCAAAGTGATGTCGCTTGATGACATTGTGGATGATGCCTACCTACGTTCCCTTTCGCGTTTTCCAGATGAAGAAGAGCGTCAGATTAGCATCGCGTTTATCGAGGAATCTGACTCGCTGGCCAGCGGACTCAGTTCGCTTATCTGGGCATTGGTCAACACCAAAGAATTCGTGCTGACTCATTGAACCAGCACGCTGACCTGTGACGACATGGGATCGCCACTCCAAGTATCTAGTAACGTTTTCCAATCGTTTTCTCAATTCTGATCGAACTGTTATGCACCGAACCTGTGATGGCATGCGCCGACGAGATTTGCTTCGCGCCGGCGTGATTGCGACCGGTACCCTGCCCTTCGCGGGTCTGCCCTCGGGAAACCTGGGACTCGATGGATTTCTGCGGATGGCGGATGCGGGCGAGCTGAAATCGGCACGCGCCGACCGAGCGATCTTCATCGAACTTCCCGGCGGTCCATCGCACATGGATACGTTTGACTTAAAGCCCAACGCACCAGCCGAAGTGCGAGGCAAGTTCAATCCGATCAAGACCAATGTGCCAGGCATCGAGATTTGCGAACACTTACCCAAACTTGCCGCGGTGGCGGACAAGTTTGCGATCTTGCGGGGAGTTTCCCATACGTTGGCCGCTCACCAGCTGGGCCAGGAATACGTTAACACAGGTAGCCGCCCCGTTCCTTCGCTCGAGTACCCCAGCTTCGGGAGCGTGATGGGGAAGGAACGACCGACCGATCCGGACCTGCCGAATCAAGTTGCGATTCCGCGAGCCGCTCAGGGTGCTGGATTTCTTGGCATTGCCCATGCTCCCTTGGAAACGAACGCGACGCCCGTCGCGGGAAAACGCTTTGCCGTTCGAGGACTTTCGCTAGTGGGCGGCATCACGGTCGATGAGGTCCGACGTCGACAATCGTTGCTGAACAAACTTGACCGGCGATTTGCCAATGTGCAAAGCAACGATGCTTTGCTCGAAGGTCTCGACCAGTTTGGCATGCGAGCTTACGACATGATCACATCGGCGCGAGCACGTGAGGCGTTTGACATCAGCCGCGAACCAGAGAGCTTTGCCAAACCGTTTGGTGACTCAGCTTTCGGCCAAAGCTGCTTGCTGGCACTTCGACTTGTCGAATCCGGAGTCCGACTTGCGAGCGTGCAGTATGGCGGTTGGGACACTCACACGGATAACTTTACTCGGCTCCAAGAACGATTGCCTGCCTTTGACGAAGGTCTTAGTGCTTTATTCGCCGGACTTGAAATGCGAGGCCTACTGGAATCCACCGCTGTTTACGTCACCGGCGAGTTCGGTCGAACGCCTAAGATCAACGATCGATCTACCGAAGGCGGACGAGACCATTATCCTCGTTGCATGTTCATGTTGATGGCTGGCGGTGGTGTCCGCGGTGGCCAAGTGATTGGTGAGAGCGATGACACCGCGGCGGGACCTCGTCACGAGGCCATCAAACCTGATGACGTCGCAGCTAGCTTCTACGCCAATTTAGGTATCGATCCCAAGTCCGAGTACCAAACTAGCACCGGTCGCCCGATCACGTTGGTCCGCGACGGCGAAGTGATCCCTGAGTTATTCGCTTAGCCTCGCGATTGAATTTGCGACTAGGGAAATCAGATCGCTGACTTCACACAAAGTCAGCGAGGTCGCCGCCATGCTTTTCGAAATCGAAAAGGTCGTGCAACTTACAACGCACGGTCAGCATCGTTGCGAGGATATTGCGTTTTCAAGAACAAGTGTGTGCTTTAGCAAGTTATGACCGGCGCTACTAGCGAATAGAGTTTTTCGCGAAGGTGTTGAACCGTGCAGAGGAGCCCCAAACTCGCTAACTATGACAGGCGCAGAAATCATGCTTTGAAAGGACTCGCTCGACTGCACGCGCAAAAAAGAAGGGCCATGGTGAAGCCCTCCCTGCCTCACCATGGCCCGTCAATGCTGGAATGATGGCACCGATCATTCCACCCTCCCAATCCATGGGTACCACTGTTTTCGGCATGGACCCGCTTGGCGCTGAAACAGAATTGCTGGGAGGGTGTTTTTTTCGTGGAAAACTCGAGTTTGCCGGCCCTAACGACCGCATCCGCAGCCACAGTTTGCCTGATCGTCACATCCTGCCTGGCCGCAGGGCTGTGCAGGCAAGATCTCGCCGCACCCACCGCCGCCCAAACAGCTCTTACGGTCTTTCTTAATGTGGCAGTCACAGGTTCCGTGGATGTGTTTGTGGTGGCTACCACACTCTTGAGAGTAACCGTCCCACACGTTGGTGTAGCAGCGATTGCTGCGGAAGTACTCACGGAGCGAGGACTGAGGAAGATTCACTTCACGACGCGGCATGCAAACCTTCGGTTCTTCCTCATGATGCCGTTTGCTCAAACAGGACTGGTGTCCACCACATCCACAATCACAACCGTCGGGAGGCAGCACGACACAGGATTCGCAGGCCGGTTTGCGAAGGCGTTTTCGAACCGGTTCGTACGAATCGCATCCGCCATCACAGGCACCGTCGCATCCACTATTGCACGCGGCGTGGATCTTCATAAAGCCGACGGAATTCGCTGAAACGGAATCTGAGGCTTCGGCGAGTTCTTGTTGTGCCAAGTTTGCATCAAAGTGATTGGGAACTTGCAACGATTGATCCGAATGAGCAACCGGGGCCTTCAGCGTCACATACGACGGTGCTTGATCGTCGGGCAGGGTGAAGCCTTGTTGAGCTTGATGCAATGGTGCTGGCTTGAGTTGTTCGCCGACTCCCATGGTGGCAACGCCTAAGCGTGTGGCCTTAAGACCGTGGGCCGGTGGTTGGCTAAATGACAAGTCGCGAAGAAGTGTTTGCAGATCGTCGGCTGATGCTGTTGTGAAACTCAGCAGAAACGCAAAAGCAGTGAGCGTGATTGTTGAACGCATGATAGTGACATCCATGAAGGAGGGACGGGCAGTTTCATTCATCGTTCCCGATACTCGTCTCGCCAGTTCCATGCTGAGGAAAGAATCCCCTAGTAGCGCTAACTGAGAAATGAGTTGATCGCTGGCAAAACCCCGGATGATGAGGTGTTTGCGTTGTCAGTCGCGTTGAGTTTCCTCGTGCGTCTGGCAAGCCACACCGCCACAGGTGGTCGGGTTCGCCGTGCGATCACGGTCGATGAACCGTTGAAAGATTGCCGCGCCTGTCAATAGCTGCAACTGAATGTTGCTCAAAGAAGCCAAAACTCTAGCGCAGAAGCAAACACAATCGCAATGAACGGCAATCTACCACGCAAGCATTACAGTCGCCGCCAATCGTTAAGGTCACCCGCGCAGGCAACCTCAGCCGATCACATCGAGCAATGCCTGCCGGACTTCTGACTGCCGATCAGAATTCGTAATTCGTGAACCGTCGGATTCACTGACATAAAAAACGTCGGCGACCTGGTCGAGGTGAGTGTCAATCTTCGCAAACGATAAAACCAATCGCAGCTTGGTTAGCGTCGCGGCGATCCTCGATAACAATCCCACTTCGTCGTACGCAAAGATCGAGATGATGGTGTAGCGCTCGATCGTGTCGTTATCAAAAACAACCTTCTTGGGTAGCAGGTTGACACTTTCAGGCTCTGCTATGTCCGCGGCCTTCCACGTCTTACGGTGCGGTGGCAGCGGCAGATCCGGAGAATCAATAAGGCTACGGAGGCGTTCGCAAACTTGATCGGCGCGACGTTGGTCGAAGACCGGGGCCGTCGCGGGGTCGTTCGGGACGAGCGGTTTCATAGCATTAGGGTCGGTCGCCCAGAAGTGGTCCCAAGCGTAGTCGTCAACCGTTTCGATCTGAGCTCGCAGAATGCTCAAACCGCTGGTGGACAACGCGCCTGTCGCTCTCGAAAACGTTCCGATGGACAGGCTGTCTTCCTGGCGGATCACGGTGTAACGAGTGGCGTTGATCGCCGGATCGTACTTCGCGGTGCAAATGGTTCCGCTTTCGCCGCTGAGCTTTTGCTTGGCGACAAGGATGATCTCTTCGGCTAACGACTCAGGGTCGCCTCGCGTGATTAACGAGAATGGCAATCGACTAAGCAAGTTCTCGGCAGCTTCAGTTTCCTCACTCGAAGATGCATTCTTTTTGCCGAGTTCAAAGATTGATTCACGAATACGCGTCCGGTTTCGTTCGACCTCTGGATCGTCGGGGCTTCCCGGCAGGTCACCAGAGTCGAAATAGCGACGCGTGCGACGATACAAGTCCTCGATCAAATTCACTTTCCAATCCGTCGCCACTCCCGGACCAACCGCTTTTAGATCGGCGTAGGTGTGAACGACCAATAACTCAAGGCGTCTGATCGATCCGACTTCTGCGGCAAAAGACAACACGATTTGCGGATCACTTAAGTCGTGGCGAAACGCAACAACGTTCACGGCCAAGTGTTTAAGCACCAACCATTCGAGCGTTTCGGCGGTGGAACTATCGAGGTTCAATCGTTCGGCGGTTCGCCGAGCGATTTCGGCTCCGACGATGCAGTGATCTTCTTCGTATCCTTTGCCGATGTCATGAATCAACAGCGCCAAGTGCAGCAAGCGTTTGTCTTCAATTCGGCGGTAGCGTCGCCCCATGCCACCTTCGCTGTTTTCCAAGTCCGTGGCCGCTTCCACGGCTAAGAAACTGTGGGCATCAACGGTGTACTTGTGATAGGCATTGAACTGCAACAGCCCTCGCATCCGAGCAAACTCGGGAATGATTTGCTCGATCAAGCGCAGCTCATGCAATCGCCGAAGCAAACTGGCCAATCGGCCGGGACGACTTAGCAATGACAAAAACGCTTCGATGGATTCCGAATCCGGTTGACTCGGTTCCCGATCTCGCATGGCTAGTCGAATTGCCAACCACGTCTTGTGTTGAATTCGTCGGCGGTGTTGGTTAGCAAAACTCATCAAACGAAGCACGTCAGGCAAATTAGACGCAAACGACTCGAGCGAATCATTGCGAACCCAAATACTGGTGGGTCCCATCAAGATCTTGTCGTCAATCTTGCGAGAGAAAACTCGCTCGACGATTCGCGAGAGCAACGGTTGGCTTCGCGCGTCTTCAACAAAGTAGGCTGCCGAGTAACGGACTTCACGAGTCTTTTCAAAGTAGTCCTGCATGAACTGCTCTACCGGCAGCACGCCTTCGGTTCCCTCGTATCCCCATTCGGCAGCAATTTCCATTTGCGTTGCACGGTCGAGAACATCCTGACTTTTCCCCGATCGAAAATGCAACTCATGACGCAACCGCAACATGAACCCATAGGCGTTTCGCAATAACCGAAAGTCATCTTCGGGCAGGGCGCCAAGTTTCAAAAGTCGATCAAGGTCCGTTTCACCAAACCTGGCAAACCCAATCCAACGAATCAATTGAATGTCACGCAGGGCACCACGCGAGCGTTTGACGTTGGGTCGAAGCAAGTAGTTGGTTTCACCCCATTTCTCGCGTTCTTCCTGTCGCGCGGCGACGATGTTCTTTACCAAGCGGCGGCTGCGACGAATCGAACCATGCCGATAATGGTCGAAGAACTTTTTGTAGAGCTGCAGACTACCGGCCAAGAACCTAGACTCGGCCAGCGACGAAAAAACAACCGCGTCGCTCCAGGACAACGAACACGCTTCGCTTGGTGTTCGGATAGAAAGGCCGGGATCGATACCGATGTCCGACAAGTCACGAGTCAAATTCCCCGCAAGCTTAGTGGCCAAGCCTTCGCTGTCTCGCATGCTCAGCAGCATCAGGTCGGCATCGGAATAAGGCGCGAGGTCTCGCCGCCCGAATCCACCGTGGGCAATCAGCGAAACTCCGCTGAGCCGGTCATCGTCGCCGTGTTCGGCGACGGCTTCATTCCAGACTTCCAAAACGACCTCATCGTAGAGGTCGGCCAGTTGCGTGGACACCTGCATGCCAAGGGTGCCCTGGCGATGCAACGCATATGCTTTCTCACGCCCTTCTTCGAGAAGATGACGACATCGTAGAACGAAGGGACGCATTCCTGAGCGCTGGCGTTACAGCGCGTCCTCGCCACGTTCGCCGGTGCGAATGCGGATCGAATCTTCGAGATTGGTCACGAAAATCTTTCCGTCACCAATTTGGCCGGTCTGTGCCGTTTGCAAAATGGTGTCGATCACCGTCTGCAAATTGTCATTGGTGCAGATCACTTCGATTTTCACCTTAGGCACAAAATCAATCGCGTATTCAGTCCCTCGGTAGATTTCGGTGTGTCCTTTTTGACGCCCGAAACCCCGGACCTCGCTCACCGTCATCCCGTGGATTCCCTGATCGGTCAGGGCATTCTTGACGTCCTCCAGTTTGAAGTGGCGGACAATGGCTTCGACTTTTTTCACAGCTCCGAACCTCATGCAGCTTTGGCTCAATGACACGCGAACATTTTCGCTTCATCACGCAAGCATTGTACATCCGCAGAGACTGATAACCAGCGGGCTTTCTTGCTCGGCAACAGCTTTCTGTTTTTCCGGCCCTTGTCGGACAACTGACACTACCGCTCGTTTTCGAGGCAAAGAGGGTCCCATCCGACGACTGAGGATCGGTTTCGCTACTTTTCCTTCGTAGTTTCGGGTCGAATCCATGGAACGTCCGCAATTCCAGCCTGGTGGTTCACCACCCGAGTCAGGACGAACAGAAAATCGCTGAGCCGATTCAAATAGATGATCAATTCTTCCGAAATATTTGTTTCGTGATGGCGAACCAGCGTCACCACACGACGTTCGGCTCTTCGGCAGATTCCACGGGCTAGGTGCAAAGTCGCCGATGCCGGGTGCCCCATTGGTAAAATGAAATTCTTCAACGGTGCAATGGATTGCTCGTGTTGGTCAATCCATGATTCCAATACTGCGATGTGCGATTCGTCGATGATCCGCATCTGATGTGCGTCGGGGTCAGGTGTAGCAAGTTCAGCTCCGATTGAAAACAATTCGTGCTGAATCGTGTCCAGTTGCTTATCGATCTCTTCGGCGACGCCCATCGCCCGAGCCATACCAATAGCCGCATTGAGTTCATCGACCGTTCCGTAGGATTCGATTCGATCATCGTCCTTGGAAACTCGAGGGCCACCGAATAGTCCGGTACTGCCAGTATCACCGGTGCGTGTATAAATTTTCATCGTCAGGTTTGATGCCTTGTGATCATGCTTTGAAAAATTGACCTCCACCGCAACGACAATGACGCGGCATGACAGTTTCGGCGGTGGGCAAGAGAATCATGCCGGGCAACGCTGCCAAAACGAGGCGGTACTACCCGAACCAAGCGACATTTTCAGAAATCGCGAAGACGACCCTTCGGCGGGCATTCCGCAAACGATCCATCACGGACGTCTCTTACCTACAAATCGAATTTAACCATGAATGATCATCAGGTGCGAGCGGCGGGCTTCATTGTGATGTGCAAGATTGATGGCAATCCCCACGTCTTGCTGATGCGACACGCCAAACGCTGGGACTTCCCCAAAGGGCACTGCGATGGCGACGAGTCGTTCGAAGAAGCGGCCTTTCGAGAACTCGAGGAAGAAACGGGAATCTCTCGAGAGATCATCGAGATGGACCCGGACTTCCATTTTGATCTTCAGTACGAAGTCACGTACAAGCGGCACGGCAAACAGCGTTTCCAAAAGCTCGTTCGGTACTACCTAGGCTACCTGGATCATGAACCCGAGATCGAAGTCACCGAGCACGAAGGGTTTCAGTGGCTGCCATGGGCGCCGCCTCACCAAATTCAAACGCAAACGATCGACGCAGCGCTAGCCGCCGTCGCAATGCATTTGTCGCAGTGAAACCCAGGTCGGATCTTCGAAGCGTTTAGTAGGCCGCATTGACCACTCTTACTCGGATACGCGAGACCGCATCCATGAATGGCACAAACACCTTGTTTTGACTCGATTCGTCCAGCGCGGAAGTGGTCAAGATAATGCGGTCGCATGCTCCCATGTCGCCGTCATCGACGTCCAGGTGAATCCACTGGTCATCGACAAATGCTAGAACCCAAGAGTGATACACCATTCGAGACGGCGAGCCTTGTTGGTAGCGCAATCCGATCGCCAACCTAGCGGGAATATCCTTCGCACGCAGCATCGCCATTAACAAAATGGCGCGTCCGGTCTGGCTCGCCTTTCCTTCTTGCGCCACGACGCTCGCTCGCATCAAACCAATCTTGTCCGGCTCGACTTCAATCAAGCTGTTGGCCGTGCGAGTCAATTCCAAGGCGACCTCACGACGCGAAAGTTCCGATCGTGAAGCGACCGCCGCGCTGGCAAAACGCCGAACGAGCCCATTGCGAAAATCCACATACGAGTTGACCGACAAATCAGCATCGGACGGTTTCAGATCGGATCCTTCGAAACTTTTCAGATTGGTTTCTTGCTTGCGACTAACGAGTAGTTGAAATTGATTCGACTTCGTTTTTCGCACCCACTGACCGGGTTCGGGAACCATTTTGATCAGTTCTTCGCTTTCCTCACCCTCAGCGGTCTTTTTAACTTGTTGAACGGGTGTGACTTCAAAGGCAATGCGTTTGGCTTCAAGAGGTCGGTCGATTTCCCCTTCGATCGGCAATAGGACGGAAATGTTGCTTGGCTCGACAAAATCGGTCGCCGATTGCTTGTTCGTTCGATACGCCACTAGCTTGATGCCCGGGGAGTATGTCCGACGAATCGCGCCTTCATCGTCGATCCAGATGGTGGAGTAAGTGTTGCTCCCGTCATCAAGTTGGATTTCACAACTAATTTCGGTCATCGGAAGCATCGTTCCATCCTGCATGGGTACGGATGCTGGGCCGCTACACTTCAACTTGGCGGTACCGATCTTGTAATTTCCTGGCACCAACATCTTCAAAAAGCGGATATCACCTTTTTTGGTCAGCGGTTTTTGCCGCAGGGATTGCTCGATCGCCACCAGACCTCGGTAGGTCGAATCCCAGGCCAAGAAGGCAGAAGTCTCATTCCTACCCTTTCGTGTTTTCACTCGCACACGCATCTCTTTGCCACTATCGCCGGCGTCTTCAACGACTTCACCTGAATAGTTCGTTACCACGGGCCCGACTTGCAACGAGCTCTCGAAGTCAATCAAGCGGCCGTTCTTATCTTCGGTGCTAGTTTGCTGCAGGCGTTGAACGGTTCGGGCTTGCCCCTGGTTCACCAAAAGCAAGTTGTCCATCAGATAGCTCATCTTGCCGCTGGAGTCGTTCTCTACGGGCTTTGCGACGACGTGGTTGTATCCAACGTGTTGGTCACCCACGTAATAGGCATCCCACGTTTCCCATGCCTGGTTGGCGATGATGCTAGGCGGTTCGAGGTAGTTCGCTGAATCGGCGAAACTGGGCTCCGCGACCGATGCCCCGTCACCTTCGACGGCATTGCCCCCTGATCGAGCCTGCAACTCGTCGAGGGACTCAGGACGCAGCGGAGGCCGTTCGGGAATGTCACATCCGACTAAGACGAGAATCGTCAAAGCAGTAGCCAATGTTCCGACCGATCGCCTTCGCCAAAACGAGAGAGAGCGATTTTCAGATCGCGACATACCAGAACTCGATAAAAACGGGGCCGATTGCATGATGTAGCAAGTGCAGAGAAAACGAACGTGAAGTCCCGATGGATGAACCACAGGATACACCGTTTGCATTTTAACGACTTGGACTTCTTGCCAAGACCTTTCGCGACTCGAATTGGTGTCCGGCTAATCCCTCCAAGTCGACGATTCGGATCCGACCCGCACGACACTCCGCCGATGACCTCGCTCTTCGCTATAGCCGCCAAGAATCGGACGCATTAGTAGGGCTGTAGGGATTATCCGGAATGTTCTTCCCCCATTCCCCTTGGAATCGGCAAGGTTTTGCTGAACAGGAGTCCCCAGTCGCGAAGCTAACCTAGCGTTGGTTATGAAGGGATGACCGCTAGGTCATACGGTTTCGCGAACCGACATTCGCACCAACCAACGCTGATCAATCAAGCGGATAAAAATGGGTTTCCTTAAACGTATTCTTCGAGGCGGGTCTAGTGACGAAACACTTCGCAGTGTTTCCGACGGAAGTTTCGAGACTTTGACAGAAGAAGAACTGCAAGCCCACATGGGCATTCGCACGTACGGCGTCTTCGAACTAACCGACGCGATTCGCCCCTCGTACGATCTGCAGATCATTCCCAAGCAAGGCTTTCGTCATGATGAATACATCGACGAAACCAACGGGACCAAGACACCGGTCATCATGGCGTCGGCGACTCGCGAATCGCTCATTGACCTTTTCCTGGAAATGATCGAACCTCTGGGTGACGTCGTCGATGTCGTCTTGGAAACAAGTCACAAGTCCGGCGAAGGCCACGAGGACCTGTACCGCGAACACATTGACATGCCCGTCTTGAAGAGCATCTTGCTCGAATTCGAAGACGTGTTGCTCAATGATGGTTGTGCCGGCATCGCCGTGATCAACCCAGCGAAACGGCAAGAGGTTCAACTTGATGAACACAAGCTTCTGATCGCTTACGGCGAGCCACTCGACCAGTTCAAGCAAATCCTGATCGACACCGACGTCTATCCCGATGAAGACATCAAGTTCATCACCGAAGCCGAGCACGTTCACAGTAGCTGCGAACGTCTTTACGACCAATTTAACGTGCTAAAAACTCGCTTAGGAATGGACAGCGAAAGCTGCAGCGACGATTGGTGCAGGTAGCCACCCGATTCGACGATTTCATACGCGTCGAAGTCGGCCAATAGCAAAACGATTACTGGGCGAGCTAGCGAGAGGAAACCATCAAGGTTATTCTCTGTTAGGTCGCCTTTTTCGTTTATCGCTACAAGCTTGCATTCATGATTCTTGTCATCAGTTCATCGCTGCACCCGGATTCTCGCAGCCGAATCCTTGCAAGCGCGTGTATCTCGCGACTTGAATCTCTTGGCGAAACGGTTGAAAGCTTTGACCTTTCCCAAACGGCGTTGCCTCAATGCGATGGCATGGCCGCCTATGGCGACGCAAATGTTCAAACGCTCACCAGCCTGATCAAGAAAGCTGACGGCATTCTGTTGGCCTCGCCCGTCTATAACTATGACGTTAACTCAGCCGCCAAGAACGCGATCGAGTTGACCGGGAAAGCATGGACGGGAAAAGTGGTGGGGATGATGTTGGCCGCGGGCGGCCAAGGCAGCTACATGTCGGCCATGGGCTTGGCCAATAGCTTGATGCTCGATTTTCGATGCGTGATCGTGCCACGCTTCATCTACGCCACCGGCGAATCATTTGAAGGCAACTCGTTAGCGGATGAAATGATCCAAGAGCGCGTCGATACACTGGTTGCCGAAACCTTGCGACTAGCCAAAGCACTTGCATCATGACAGACTCGCCATCGCATCATTCCGAGATCGACAGCGTTCTAAGCAAACTCCTGCTAGCGACGTCAAACTCAGCAATCGACTTTGATTCCATCATTGACGCCAATCACAAAGCCGGCTTGCCAGCGATCGACGTTTCTCCGTTGCAGGGAAAGCTACTGCAACTGCTCGTTCAAATCTCTGCCGCTAAGCGGGTCCTAGAAATTGGAACTCTTGGTGGCTACAGCACCGCGTGGATGGCGACTGGCCTTCCCGAAGGTGGCAGGGTGACCACGGTCGAAGTCAACGCCACGCACGCGGGGGTTGCCGCGTCAAACTTAAAAGAAGCCGGGTTAGCTGACCGAGTCACGCTTCGCTTGGGACAGGCAGCGAAGATTCTCGACGAAATGATCAACGACGATGTCGATCCGTTTGACTTCGTTTTCATCGATGCCGATAAGCCTTCTGGGGTCACCTACTTTGAAGCTGCGATGAAACTTACACGTCCGGGCAGCGTCGTCGTTTGCGACAACGTGGTGCGATCGGGCCAGATCCTTGACCTGGAAACCGACGATCCCGACGTGATCGGGACACAACAATTGTTGCGTCGGATTGCCGACGAGCCTCGTGTTTGTGCAACCGCGATCCAGACCGTCGGCCAGAAAGGTCATGACGGGTTTGCGATCGTGCGCGTTAACAGCTAACAACAATCCAAGTAGCGGACGACTCGCTAACGTTGATAGATCTTGTTTGCGTGAAGGTACGCCTCGACCGCAGCGGGGACTTGGTAGCGGATGCTCTTTCCATTCGCCAAGCGATTGCGAACGTCCGTACTGCTCGCTTGGATCAATGGCATGGGCACCACCGAAACAGCGTTTTGATTCGGTTCGTTGGCATCGACGTACTGATCGACCACACTCACATCGACCACTGGATCGCCCCCTCGCTGAATCACCGCCAGTGTCACCAGTTCCAGCAATCGCTTCGGCTCACGCCAGCGATCAAATGTTTCGAGCGAATCGCTTCCTATGATGAGAAAGAAGTTATCACCGGGATGCTCTGCGACGAGTTCCGTCATCGTGTCGACCGTATAGCTCATTTCGCCTCGACGTAGCTCACGCTCGTCTAAGACAAAATGGGAATTTCCCGAGATTGCTAGTCTCACCATCTGCAAACGATCTTCGTCCGAGGCAATCGGTCCGTTAGTTTTCAGCGGCGACGTGGCAGCAGGTATCCAACGAACTTCGTCAAGCGACAGATGCTCGCGAGCGGCTTCTGCGATCCAGAGGTGCCCGATATGAACGGGGTCAAACGATCCTCCAAAAACGCCAATTCGTTTGCTCATCGAAATCTCAAATATCGGACGGAATACCGCCATTGCCTAGCGGGACGGGTCATTCACTCTATGTCGGACAACCTGATTGACCAGCCTTGTCCTGCCAAGAGCGACAATAGGTTTGGTGGCATTTTTATAGGAATGGTTCCGAACTAACCATGGTATTCATTATGTTGACAGACGCTTCATCCTCTACTGCCCTGCCCTCCCCCGTTTCACCATCGACACTGCCTACTTCAATGTCCAACCCGTTTGACGACATTCCGACCGGCGAAACGAAGGGCAAAACAAAGCAGTCCGAACAAAAAGAAGCCGCACAAGGTGAGCTTTTTGAAACCGCGCCGCCGCCTTGGGAACTTGCTGTTGCAGACGATGTGGCGATCGCGACCATCGTCTTCAGTGAAGCTCCACACGGCCCCTACGATTATCGCATTCCGGATGACTTGCGAGAAGATTTGAAGCCGGGAATGCGAGTCAAGGTCCCGTTGGGACATCGCCGCAAAGCGATGATCGGTTGGTGCATTGAAACCAAGATGGGGTCCTCTGCTTCACGCTCATTGCGTGACGTCGCCGAAGTCCTTGATGATGAACCGCTTTGCGATCCCCCTTTGGTTCGGCTCGTGATGTGGATGAGCCATTATTATCAAGCCCCTGCGGGTCAGGTTTTTGACACGCTGATTCCCTCGAGTGTCCGTGCCAACGCTGGAACTCGCGAACGAACCTACTACGAATTGACCAACAAGAAGCTTGACGACGCAACGATCGAATCATTGCCAGCTAAGCAACAGCAAATTATCCGCACCCTGATTGCCGTCGCTCGGCCAATGACCTCGGCGCAAATCATGGTGGAAGCCGACTGCACGAGCAGTCCCATCAAGACCCTCGAAAAGAAAGGATTGATTTCGTCCGAGAGTCGTCGCGAGATGGCAACCAGCAGTCCGATGCGATGGCAGCTCGATGACGGCGAAAAGGAAACCAAGCATGACCTAACCGACGATCAAACCCATGCCTTGGAAAAGATAACGGCGGCAGTTGATTCCGAGGAAGGAAAGACACTGCTTTTGCATGGTGTTACGGGAAGCGGAAAAACTGAGGTTTACATCCGAGCGATTGAACATGTCGTCAAGTTCGGCCGCAGCGCCATAGTGCTGGTTCCTGAAATCTCGCTTACTCCGCAAACTCGTGGTCGATTCGAACGTCGTTTTCCTGGTGTCGCTGTGTTGCATTCACAAATGACGCCAGCCGAACGCCATTTCCAATGGCAACGGATCCGCCGAGGCGAAGTTCAAGTCGTGATCGGCCCACGCAGCGCTGTGTTCGCGCCGCTGCCGCGATTGGGTTTGATCATCCTTGACGAGGAACACGATGGATCCTTCAAACAAGACACCGCGCCTCGCTACCACGCTCGCAAGGTTGCCTTTGCGCGAGCGATGTCTTTAAAGGTTCCGCTGGTACTGGGCACGGCGACTCCCTCGCTTGAATCATGGCATGCTTGCAACACTGGTCATGCCGAGTTGATTTCGATGCCTTCGCGCGTTGGCAACCGACCGATGCCCGATGTGCAACTGGTCGACCTACGTGTACGTGACGACCGAACCAGCGGCGCGATTAGCCGACCGCTTCACAAGGCCGTTCAGGAAACACTCGATGACAAAGGCCAAGTCATCTTACTTCTTAATCGACGTGGATTTGCGACAACCATTCAGTGCCCCTCGTGCGGCCATGTGGTTGCTTGCCCTGACTGCGACATGCCACTGACGCATCACCGCGATGGTGGCAAAGCCGTCTGCCATTACTGCGACTACACGATTGGTACACCGCCATGGTGCCCCGCGTGTCGCTTTGATGGGATACGCTACGGTGGGCTCGGTACACAACGACTTGAAGTAGAAGTCAAAAGTCGTTTCCCCAACGCTCGGGTCGCGAGAATGGACGGAGACACGATGCGTCGCCCCGGTAGTCACCAAAAAGTGCTCTCGGCATTTCGCAGTGGCGAGATTGACATCTTGCTCGGTACGCAAATGATCGCCAAAGGGCTCGATTTCCCCAACGTGCTCTTGGTGGGAGTGATCAACGCGGACTCCGCCCTTCACTTCCCTGATTTCCGGGCTGCCGAGCGAACCTTTGGGTTAGTCACCCAGGTTTCCGGCCGGACCGGTCGTGGCAATCGTGGCGGACGCGTGATTGTGCAAACGTTTTCGCCAGAGCACCCTGCGATCCAAGCCGCGTCCAGACACGATTACGAACAATTCGCTCATGACGAAATGAACGCGCGCCGCAAGTTCAATTATCCGCCGCTTGGCAGTGTCGCTCGCATCATTATCCGAGGGACTGTCGAGGATGTAACCGAGTCAACCGCCGAGTCGCTGGTGCAACGGTTGGAGCAAGCTCGAGAAAAACTCGGCCATGAAGTTCGCATTCTTGGTCCCGCGCCACCGCCGATGAGCAAACTGCGAGGTAAGTATCGCTTCCATATCCTGCTGCAAGCCACGGAACCCGGCCCCCTGGGCGACACGATCCGCACCGCCACGGAGAAGTTCGTGATCCCCGAGAAAGATGATGTGCAGTACGTGGTGGACATCGATCCAATTGACATGTTGTAAACGCACTTTTTCTATCCGAAAAACTCGGGACGACGCGATTTGGCAAAGTCAGTACACTGCGGCGAGTTCAGCTTGAATCCGCAACGTGTCATTGACCTTTACCATGGCTCCTGAAATTCGTCGTGCCTTCTTTGTCCTTGCTGGTGTGATCGCAATGGTCATGCTGGTTTGGGCCGCTCGATTTGACCCCATGCCACCGGCCGAGTTCAGCTTTCAAAACGGCACGGACCCTAAAACGCTGGACCCCCATCGTGCCACCGGGCAACCCGAGAGTCGCATTATCTTTAATGTTTTCGCGGGGTTGCTTCAGGCGTTACCGATGGGCGAGCCCGACCCCGACACTGGCGTCCAACCCATGGGGGCGCAGCCAGCGATCGCCAAAAGCTACCAGGTGTCTCCCGACGGCAAAACGTACACCTTCCAGCTCCGTGAAGACGCCGTGTGGTCTGACGGTGTGCCAATCACGTCTGCGGATTTCGTGTGGTCATGGACGCGAATGTTGCATCCCGAGACGTTGTGTCAGTACGGTTTTCAGCTTTACAGCCTTCCCCATGCCGAAGCCTACAACACCGGCGAAGTGACGATTGGCGACCGAGTTGAAGTGGAGCTATGGGATCGCCCCGGTGACGTTCCCGGTGGCGACAGCGACATCAACAACTTCCCTCGTGGAACCATGCGATACGGCACGTTGAAGGACATCATCAAACCGGATGAGCCAGAGCTTCCTGAAACGATGGCGGCCGATGATCGTGATCGCAAATTGGCACGATGGAAAGAGGATTGGGTTTTCCGAATCGAACTAGCCAGCGAGTCTGAAGACGGCGAAGTGAATTGGGATGATGTCGTTGGCACGCAAGACTATTGCCGACATCCACTTACTTCCCAAGCCGCTACCGAAGATACGCAGGCCACCCATGGTGTGCTTATCGCGTTTAATAAACTCGGTGCCGTCAGGGCTCCAAACGATCATACGTTCATCGTTCAACTCAATGCTCCGGTGCCCTACTTCCCCGATCTATTGGCCTACTATCCAACATTCGCATTACCAAAGCACTGCATTGAAGAACACGGTGTTCCGATGTGGACCAAAGCTGAAAACATCGTTTGCAACGGACCGTACAAGGTGGGCGCTAGGCTGCTTCGCGATCGCGTTCGGCTGGTGAAGAACGAGAAGTACTTTGATGCTGATGAGGTCGCAATCGAAACGATTGATGCCATGTCGACCGAAAGCGGGAATACGGCATTGAACATGTACGAAACCGGCCAGATCGATTGGGTCTACGATCCACCTTCGTTGTTACTTGATGAACTTCGAGATCGAGACGACTTCATTCCCGCGCCGATGTTGTCGGTCTACTTCTATCGGATCAATACCACTCGCCCACCGATGAACGATGTGCGAGTGCGTCGGGCATTAGCGATGGCAATCAATCGCGATCAAATCGTTTCGCAAATTACTAAGGCAGGCCAGATCCCCGCCTACACGCTCGTCCCACCCGGAATCGCAGGTTACGAAAGTCCTCCCGGCTTCAAACCCGACATCAACGAAGCGAAGCGTCTGCTTTCTGAAGCGGGTTTTCCCGGCGGTCGCGGATTTCCCAAGGTTACGATTCTCTACAACACTCAAAGCATGCACCGCGCGATCGCGGAAGTGATCCAGCAACAATTACTCAATACACTGAACATCAAAGTCGAACTGCAAAACATGGAATGGGGCAGTTATCTCGACAAGGTGGATCAACTCAACTACGACATCGCCCGAGCAGGCTGGGTGGGTGACTTTGCGGATCCCACCACCTTCCTTGA
Organism: Rubripirellula amarantea; assembly: GCF_007859865.1. NCBI lineage: Bacteria > Pseudomonadati > Planctomycetota > Planctomycetia > Pirellulales > Pirellulaceae > Rubripirellula > Rubripirellula amarantea. The sequence goes on from NZ_SJPI01000001.1 coordinate 1,220,063, forward strand.
CCTGTGGGTTACTGACGGTGCTCAAAACAGCACAGGCTGGGGAAATGAGAATTTCGATCAACTACTCAAAGACGCTGCCGAAGCCGGTGGCGAGCCTGACAAGCGAATGAAGTTGCTCAGCCAAGCTGAAGCCATTTGGATTGAAGAGATGCCCGTGATCCCTATGTACTTTTATGTGTCCAAGAACCTTGTCAAACCTTACGTCGAAGGCTTCTCTCCCACGCCCCAGGACCGGCATCCGTTTCACTTATTGCGATTGCGAAAGGATGCAAAATGAGTGACGTCTTTTCGTACATCGGCAAACGTTTTCTTTGGATGATCGCCACGGTGTGGTTGGTTTATACCGTTTCGTTTGCATTGATGCGTTTGGCTCCTGGCGGTCCCTTTAGCGCCGAGCGAAAAGTGCCACCGGCAATCGAACGACAAATGGAAGCTAGGTTCAATCTCGACGGCACATACGTTGAACAATACTTCGACTACCTCAAAGGAATCTTGACCAAGGGTGACTTAGGTTGGTCGTTGAAGCTGGAAGACTACAGCGTCAACGAGGTCATCGCACAAGGCTTTCCCATTTCAGTTTCGTTAGCCGTTTTCGCATTGATTTTTGCGGTCGTGTTGGGCGTAACCGCTGGTGTGATCTCCGCCGTGTATCGCGGTACGTTCGCCGACACATCCATGATGATTGCAGCCGTGATCGGGATTGCGGTGCCGAACTTCGTGCTGGCCAGCGTCGCTATTTTGTTATTCGTTTTTGGTATTTCTATCTTTCCAGCCGCAGGCTGGGGAACACTTCAACAGGTCCTCTTACCCGCACTCTGCTTGGGAGCACCTATCGCGGCATACATCGCTCGGCTATCCCGAACCGGCATGTTGGAATCGCTCTCGCGGGAACACGTGCGAACAGCCTTTGCAAAAGGTTTGCCAAAGTCAACGGTGATCTTCAAACACGTTTTGCCTGGGGCGATGCTTCCCGTGGTTTCTTACCTCGGCCCTGCGACCGCGCGAGTCTTGACCGGATCACTGGTGCTTGAACAGATCTTTGCTTTACCCGGTATGGGCAGCCACTTCATCAACGCCGCGTTGCAACGGGACTATCCGCTCGCGATGGGAATGGTGTTAACGTACACGGTGATCTTGTTCGTTATGAACAGCCTTGTTGACTTGTCCTACGCCATCATCGACCCCAGGGTGAAACTGCAATGACGCAAACACCCAATTCAACAACAGCGCCACCCAAGCTAGAAGCGTTGCTCGATCCGTCGCAGCAAGTTCAAGGCGTATCGCTTTGGCAAGATGCTTGGCGACGACTCAAACGCAATCGCATTGCCTACCGTTCGCTCTATCTGCTGATTGGATTAGCAATCGCAACGCTGCTGACGCCCTTGTTGCCTCTTCAATCGCCCATTGATAAGGATCTCAACAACGGTCAGTTTTTGCCGCCGACTTTAGCTTCGTCGGTAATGGGCAGCCGTGAAGGATTGAAGTTCGAGAACAATCGGCTGACATCGGAACTCGCCCAGGTCGAATCAGAGATCAAGAATCTCAAACAACAACTCTCGCAGGCTCAAACGGAGTCCGAGCGGACTGAACTTGAGCAATCCATTACGCAAAAGCAGGTCGTTGAACATCCCTTTAGCCAGCTTTGGAATAACCTCGGTCCGCTGTCGTGGATGATGTGTCGCGCTCGCGTGGCAATTTTTGGTGACTTTGCAATTCCGTCGATCTTCGGCACCGATCAACTCGGTCGCGACGTTCTATCTCGGATCATGTGGGGCGCACGAATCTCATTAACCGTTGGCATTGTCGCAACGCTGGTGAGCCTCGTTATCGGGGTTAGCTATGGTGCAATCGCCGGTTACTTTGGCGGCTGGATTGACGCGATCATGATGCGGATCGTGGATACTTTGTACTCAGTCCCGTTCATCTTTGTCGTAATTTTCATCATGACTTTTCTAGGTGAAGACTCCGTCAAAAAGAAACTCGAGTCCTACGGCGTCAGCCAACTGACCGTTTTCTACTTAATCATCGGCGCCATCTATTGGCTGACGATGTCCCGTGTCGTTCGGGGTCAGGTGCTTTCACTCAAACACGAACAATTCGTTGAAGCCGCTCGCACGATCGGTGCTTCACCCGCACGAATCGTGTTCCGACATTTGGTTCCCAACGTCTTGGGAATCGTAATCGTCTACCTGACATTGACGATTCCAGCCGTGATGCTATTCGAGGCTTTTTTATCGTTCCTAGGACTGGGCGTTTCGCCGCCGGATGTTTCGTGGGGTTTGATGTTGAAGGATGGCGTGGATGCGTTATCAAGCGTAAAGCTTTTTTGGTGGATGGTTGTGTTTCCTGGCGCGGCACTCGCGTTGACGCTATTCGCACTTAATTTTCTTGGTGACGGTCTGCGTGATGCGTTGGACCCGAAGATGAAGAACAAGGATTGACCATGAACCGGCCCTTGCTTGAAGTCGACAACCTAGAAGTGTCGTTCCGAACGGACGAAGGATTGGTACGAGCCGTTCGTGGAGTCTCGTTTGACGTTCATGCTGGCGAAACGCTAGGGATCGTTGGTGAATCCGGTAGCGGAAAATCGGTGACCAACCTAGCAATGATGGGGTTGATTCCTATGCCGCCAGGCAAGATCGAGGGCGGAACGGCAATGTTTGATGGAGTCGATCTATTGCGTTCGAGCGAATCCGAGATCCGTAAGATTCGCGGACGCCGTATCGCTATGATCTTTCAAGATCCAATGACCGCGCTCAATCCGCTCATGACCATCGAACAACAATTGGTGGAAGCACCGCGTTTGCATCTGGGAATGTCTCGCAAAGATGCCAAACGGCGTGCTGCTGAAATGCTCGATGTTGTCGGTATCGCATCACCTGAAAAACGGATGCGAGACTACCCTCACCAATTCAGTGGTGGCATGCGGCAACGTGTGATGATCGCGATGGCGCTTTCGTGCGAGCCGGACTTGCTGATCGCCGATGAACCCACCACCGCGCTTGACGTCACCATCCAGGCTCAGATCCTCGACTTGCTATCCGAATTACAAGCTCGCAAGGGTACCAGCATTATCCTGATTACGCACGACTTGGGTGTCGTTGCGGGTCATTGTGATCGGGTCTTGGTGATGTATGCCGGGCGAGTTGTGGAAAAGGCGAGTACGGATGACTTGTTTGCCTCTCCTCGGCATCCTTACACCGCTGGACTACTCGAATCGCTACCACGTTTCGATGAAACTCACCGCGAACGATTGTTGGCAATCCCAGGCCAACCACCGGACATGACTAACGTACCCGATGGATGTTCGTTTCGCCCTCGTTGTCCGTATTCGATCGACCGATGCTCGGCCGAAGATCCACCACTGATTCCAGTCGGCGGTGATCGTGAATGCGCATGCTTGGTTGATTTGAAAACCGCCATTCGCCACAAGCCGATGATTGAAACCGAAAACGCGATCGAGCTGGGGACTGAAGCATGAGTTCATCATCGCCGCCACTGTTAGAAGTGGAAAACTTATCGGTTCATTTCCCATTCACGCGAGGGTCAATGTTTCGCCCCGAGCACGGTGTCATTCGAGCCGTTGATGGAATCTCGTTTCAGATACGAGAAGGCGAAACGCTTGGACTCGTTGGTGAATCGGGTTGTGGAAAATCAACAACCGCACGAACGATCGTGGGATTGTCAAAACCTACTAGCGGAAAAATCCGACTCTGCGGAGATTCGATTGCGGGACTTTCTGACCGAGCGATGTTGCCCTATCGGCGAATCGTACAAATGGTTTTTCAAGATCCATTCGCTTCTTTGAATCCACGAATGACAGTCGGAGGAATCATCGGTGAACCGATGGCGATTCACCGCCTGGCAAAAGGGAATGACCGTAAACTCGAAGTATTGCGTTTGATGGAATTGGTGGGACTTAACCCTAGGTTCCTTAATCGCTATCCACACGAGTTTAGCGGCGGACAACGACAGAGAATTGGAATTGCACGCGCCCTAGCCGTTGATCCGAAGTTGATCCTATGCGACGAGCCGGTTTCGGCTCTTGATGTTTCCATCCAAGCCCAAATCATCAATTTGATGATGGACTTGCAGCAAAAACTCGGGCTTTCGTACCTATTCATTGCTCACGACCTATCCGTTGTTCGACATATCGCCACTCGCGTTGGCGTGATGTATTTGGGACGCATTGCCGAGCTATCTGAAGCATCGGAACTGTACGCCAATCCGACACATCCTTACACCGAAGCGTTGTTGTCGGCCGTCCCCGTTCCCGACCCAGTGCTGTCACGAACTCGACAACGCATCAAGCTTGAGGGCGAAGTCCCATCCCCGGATCGCCTTTATCCAGGTTGCAACTTTCATGAGCGGTGCCCGCTTGCGGAAGCTTACTGTCGTGAGAAAAGGCCTCAATTGATTCAGATCGGTGAATCAGAGGACCACGAAGTCGCTTGCTTGGTGAGAAATCCCGCAGCCGTTTGACAGATGGCCACAATGTCTTGATCGAACTTCTTCACTCACGACTGAGCTTTCATGACGACTTCGCTAGTTTGGTTTCGAAACGACCTTCGCCTGCACGACCATCGCGCACTTAGTCGAGCCGTTCAGCAATCCGATCAAGTGGCCTGCGTATTCGTGGTCGCACCGTCGGCATTCGAACGAACAAGCTTCGGATACGAACGTGTTGGCCCCTTCCGATTGCAATTTTTACGCGAGTCTTTGATAGACCTGCGAGACAACCTTCACAAGATTGGCGGTGTGCTGCACGTCGTCGTTGGTGAACCTGAAATTGTGCTTCCTAGGATTGCTGCCGACATTGAAGCTTCGACGGTTTACTGCCACCAAGAATACGCCACTGAGGAAACGACGACGCAAACTCGATTGGAAAGCTCGCTTTGCGAATCGGGATGTTCGCTTGAAGTGTCGTCAGCCAACACGTTGCTCGAAGCGGACGACCTACCGTTTCCGATCGACGAACTACCAGAACTCTTCACACACTTCCGCAACAAGATTGAGCATCGCACCGAAGTTCTATCGCCCTTAGCTGCACCGACTCGAGTTCCACGTCTTGACGAAAAGACATCCGCCAAGATCCCAGACCAACCAATCGACTCGATTGATTTGCTATGCAGAAACCCCAGCCGTGACGATGACCAAGCAACCTATGTCGATCGAGCGGTCTTGAAATTCGTTGGTGGTGAATCCGCCGGCCTCGCGAGGGTTGATGACTACCTATGGAAAAGTGATTGCCTGCGGACGTACAAAGAAACTCGCAACGGAATGATTGGTGCAAACTACTCGTCCAAGTTTTCCGCGTGGTTGGCGATGGGATGTTTGTCACCTCGGAAGATTTACGAAGAAGTATTGCGATATGAAAAGGAACGCATCCGGAATGAGTCAACGTACTGGATGTACTTCGAATTACTTTGGCGAGACTATTTTGCGTTTGTGGTCGCCAAACATGGCCAGCATGTTTTTCAAGTGGGAGGCCTTAGACAGGAGTCGTTGGACTGGAACCAAGACACCGCGTGGTTTGATGCATGGCGGAAAGGAAAGACCGGCTATCCGTTGATTGACGCCAACATGCGAGAACTTGAGGAAACGGGATTCATGAGCAACCGTGGACGCCAAAACGTTGCCAGTTTTCTTACCAAGAACTTGGGTATCGATTGGCGGATGGGAGCCGAGTGGTTTGAATCTCTTTTGATCGACTACGATCCTTGCAGCAATTACGGAAATTGGAACTACGTTTCCGGAGTGGGAAACGACGCCCGATCGTTTCGGTGGTTCAATCCTATCAAGCAAGCCTCGGACTATGACCCCGAAGGTAGCTACGTAAAGCATTGGATACCTGAACTCGCCAGCGTACCGAGCGACAAAGTTCATACGCCGTGGAAGTTGAGCCAAGAGGAACAGCATCGTTATGGAGTCGTGATTGGTGATCACTACCCTGCCCCGTTGGTTGATCTGTTTCAATCTGCCGATGTTCAAAAGCAACGGTTCATGAAAGCTCGATCGCACCGATGAAATCGTGGCAGGAACGCTTGCCGGTACCATCTACGCTGAACGTCGTTCACGGTGCCAGTCGCACGATGTTCCAATTGCCGACATCGCGTTGGTATAAAATTCGGTCATGCAGACGACTCGGTCGGCCTTGCCAAAATTCAATCTTCATGGGTTCGACTGCGTACCCACCCCAGTGTTCGGGGCACGGCACCTCTTTGCCTTCGAAGGTTTGTTGCAACTCCTTCATCCGCGCATCTAATTGGTCTGCCGTCACAACCGTCGATTGTTCACTTACATTCGCACCGAGTTGACTTTCACGAGGTCGCGAATGGAAATAGTCCTCGGATTGTTGTCGAGACGTTTTAGTCACTTTGCCTTCAACCCGCACTTGTCGCTGCAAGTGTGGCCAATAGAAACACAGGGAGGCCACGGGGTTGTCCGCCAAATCCTCTCCCTTGGCCGAAAGGTAGTTCGTATAGAACAAGAATCGTCCGTTTTCGATTCCTTTCAAAAGCAGGATGCGTGAGCTTACCGCCCCTGAACGGGTAGACGTCGACACCGTCATTGCATTGATCTCGACCCAATCCGGTAGATCGGCGAGCTCTGCTTCGCCAAACCAGCGTTGAAACTGAACCAATGGGTCTGAATCGACGTCTTTCTCGGACAGACCACCCATGGTGTAAGTCTTACGCATGCTGTGAATCGACATTCTGAGTCCTTGTTCCTATTCTTCGACCGCGAATTTTGAAGAGCGAACGGCTTTTGGCGCGCCGGTTGCCTCTCTTTGTAGGTCGAAATTGAATCACTGCCAACGTGGCAGTAATCGGTCACCTGTGCGCCTGGATATTACATGAACGATTCGTTGACGGGTCATTTATTGGTCGCTTCTTCCCTTGTTACCGATCCCATTTACGCCGGTGGCGTTTGCTTGGTGGTCCACGAGGACGGTGGGCAAGTAATCGGAGTGATGCTCAATCGACCGATGAAACCAAGCCCTGAAGCTTTGTTGACGCTGCTAAAGAATCATCAGTCCGCCGATCAGGATTCGCCGTCCAAATCAGAGTCTGGCAACCGTCTTGCGCCGCCCTCGTCGCCGGTTCAACCTTCCCCTCAGAGCCTTTCCATCATCGAATCCTTGCACTTTGGGGGACCGATTTCCGGACCTGTGGTAGCAATTCACCAAGATTTCAAAATGGCCGAAGCGGAAACGGGAGACGGAATTTACGTCGCAGCACAAAAGCATCATTTGGAACAATTGGTCCAGGAACGTCAAACTCCGTTTCGGCTCATTGTGGGGCATCTCGATTGGACTCGCGAACAACTGAATGCCGAGATCTTGGCAGGGATTTGGCACTGCGTACCTGCCACCCGTCAGGCGGTTTTTGCTGCTCCGCAAGACATGTGGGCGAGCGTAATTCGCCGGGCAACCACGAATTCTATGTCACGTTGGTTGGGACTCCCTGACCTAATCAACGCCAACGAGTTAAACTGACCGAAACCTTTCCGTTTCTCCGTTTATCCTGCTCGGCAGCTTTAGATCTCCATGGAAGACAAACCTCGACCTTCGAAACCCGTCTATCGTGGTGCACCCCACCAGCGAGATGCTGCCCCCAAGTCAGATCTTCCGCCTCGACCTCGACGCCCCAAGTCGCCGCCGCCGAACGCAAAGACCCTCGAGGAAATCAAACGCAAATTTCGCATTCAACGTAAGCGTTTGGGAAAGATCATTGCGTTAAAGCCGGATTCGACTTTCGGTTTTATCGACGCCGAGGATTTTCGCGAAGATGTGTTTTTTCACCGCGACGTCTGGCAAGGAATGGAAACCAGAGGTGATCGACAAGTTCGCATCAACCCAGAAGAAGGCATGTGGGTCGAGTTTGAAATCGACGACATTAGGTTCGAAGCGGAAGGTAAGCTTCGTGCGACGGTGGTACGTCCTACTCGACGTCCGATTGGCCGCAAACTATCGGGCCGCGACGCTACCTTTAACATCGTCACTCATCACCCTCGCGCTCGCCGAAAACGGCCTACCTGGCGCGAATGAATTGATCGAATCGGACTTCGCTGTATCGCGATATCATTACGACGCAATCGTGACGAAGTGATCGCCATCATTGCGTGGGCGTAGTCTCGGCCACGTTTCCGCTTTCGTCATCGGCCACGGCAACCTCTTCCCCCTCATCATCATCCTTGGGTTTGGCAGCCGGTAGTTTTCCGCCATTCTGGGTGGCTTTGATGATATCAGTTTCTAAATCGCGAATAAGCTTAGGATTGATATGCTTTGCCAATAGGTCGCGAGTCGTCGTGAACATTTGGTCGACTTGGCGACGTTGATTCGGCCCCTCTTTTTCAAGCAGCTTTAAGTAGATTGCTTGCTTCTTCCCCATGTCATCGGCAAGTGCCTCGTTGCTGGGCTGTTCGTTGAGTGCGTTCATCAGCTCTTTTGCATTGTCGAGTTCGCCTCGCTCAAGTCTCATGCGAATACGAGCTTTGAACAACTCACGAACAGCAACCAAGTCGATGATCGAATTCTGGACACCTCGAATGTACGCTTCGGCTTGCAAACGCAAATCGTCACCACGTAAGTCGGCGATGACAACCGGCTCCAGACCAGGAACCATGGGCAGACGAGCCAGCACTGCTCCACCGTTCTTAACATACATCAATCGAAGTGGTTCATCGGTTCGATCGACCTTCAACCTACCACTCCAATCAGTACGCCCAATGAATGTCATGCTTTTAGATGTTAGTTCTTTTTGGTAGATCTCATATCCGATAAGCGGTTCGTTCGGTTTTCCTTGAGCATGCAAACGCAAGATCGTGTGATCCTGCTGAGGCTTGGCTTTGATCGCCGTTCGGAACGTTCGATTATTCTTGCGACCTTGCAGACCACCACTTCGACCAGCGTAAAAGTCCATCTCTACCGAAGTGCCTTCACGTTTATCGACGACAAGGTAAGCCCAATCGATCGGACCAATCAAAAAGGGATTGCCGTTTCGGTCATTCTTTCGAGTCAATGGCCTCAAAACGTCACCTGCGGACACTAGGCCTGGTGATTCGTCGGTGATGATCAACCCAGATGCGCGGAGCAAACCCGAAGCATTCTTCTGGCCTGCGTTGTCGATGCGAACCGTAGGCGCAAACGCATCCATCAAACCTAAACCAACGGTCTGACTAGGCGTGGCACCAACGTTGATCGGCATTCGGCTAACAGGACCGAAATATCGCATGAGCACATCCATCTCGACGATCTCTACTCGCGGATGCACATCGTTGGTCTTCACGTTGACCAAGTAAACCTTATCGAAGTCTTCGACCTGATCGGCAATCAAACCTTGGACGTCGGGTTTAACCAACTTGGCCTCGGGTTCATCCAGAGTCAGGGCCAGCCCTCGCGAGACAAGAATGGCTTCGGTACTTGGATCCGTCCACTTTTCCGCCACAACAATCGGATTGTCGCTGACAACTTCAAAGCGCTGCACTAATCCACCAAGCGTCGCGTCACCGCTTGCTTCACCGCGAGCCACAAGAGAATCAACTGCATCCTTAGTCGTGTAAATTTTCTTGACGAACTTGGCGACGTCGTCAGCCACTCGAATGCGAATGGCCTCGTCGTGATCTTTCTTCACCGCCAATACCGGATCGACCCCAGTGATCGAGTCGTAGTTAAGTAGCCCCATATCGCGATTCATGATCGCGTGCAGAGAAGACGGCGTTTGCCGAACTTTCATTCGCCAGATCGAAGCGAAGTCTCGATCCAAAAAGTCTCGTAGAGGTTCAGCAATCGCATCCGCGTCGAACCTTGCGTCGTCTGAAGCCACCCACACCAAAACTCGGTATGGTGAATAATCCCATGCTTCGTTTGCAACGTCGTCCTGATCGGATTCCGCTACGACATCCTCCGAAACGGTCGCTTTGTCGGAACCACTACCTGCTTCACTGGCATCTGGAAGTGGCGATGAACTTGCAGCAGGTGCATCATCTTGGACGTCCGCCGCAGTAACAATACTCGGGATCGTAGCCTGACCCCAAAACGCTACGAAAAGAAACACCAGAGTGCTGCATGATCGAGGTCGAGACCATCGAAACGTGAACTGATTTATCATGAGACTAGTTTCCGATCCGCCAATTGTCGGCATTCTGGTAAAGCGAAACGATGTCGCTACCCATTCCAATAAGGTCTCGCCGATACGCGTAGGAGTCGACCATTTGCCAAAGTGGAATGATGGGCAACTCGTGATGCGAGATTGCGTGCAAACTAATCAGCCCGTCGCGAACCTCTCGCCAATTCTTAGCCTCTTCGATCCTACGCAACCCCAACCCAACTAGCTGATCGTTACTCTTGGCGAGCCCCTCGGGACCAAGCACTCGGCGAGCGTCGATCACCGGTTCCCAAACCGCAGCGGAGACATAAACGATGTCAGCGATGTCTTCGTCGGAATTTGGGAACGTTCGGCCAACCGGAAGTTCAACCAATTCCACTTCAAGTCCGATCAATTCCCATTGGCTTCGAATTGCTTCACACGCGACGCGAGACATGTTATCGCTAGGAAATGCCAAGCGAATGGGTGTAAGCTCGGGCACTTCTTCTTTCTTACGCTGAGCCATTGATTCCATTTGGTTCTTATTCATCGCTAACAACAATTTCGCCAGCGGCGGTTCATAGTTGCGAGGCTTGATATTGCGATCGTAGGCGTAACCTAGCGGGTCATTCAGCTCGATTCCCGCTGGGAAAGGCCCTGACAGTACTCGACAACCTTCAAAGTCGAGACCTTCGAGCAGTTCACCTTTGAGGATGTCTTCCCGGTTGATTCCGTAGACCAACGCGCGCCGGAACGTTCGCTCGGCAAGATAGGGATGGTCCGAACACGGTACCAACATGTGAACGGTGGGTAATGGATAGTTGACGACCTTCACGTTTCGGCTTTTTCTTAGCCGCACCGCGTCAGCGGGAAACAATTGATCGAGCACATCCAATTCACCTCGAAGCAACTGGCCGACCCCTTCAGCACCCGAATCCAATCGGTTCTCGACGATTTCACGAGGTTGGTTTTCCGTTTTGGGTTTTCCCGACAACACGTAACGAACCAACTTATAATCGTCTTCCACCAAGTCCGTTCGATAATCGCCAGTCGGAGATCCAGGTTCGCCACCAAACCAGCTTCCATCAACGGGAATTTGCAGCAAACAGATGGGCAAGACATGAGGGCGACGCAGGTTAAACGAAATCTGCTGCGGTCCGTCCAACGCGATGGTTTCCACCGCCGCCGCCCATGGCGAGAAATACTCTGAAGAGTTTTTCTGAGCTCGACGAGCCATCACGTCAGCTAGGTAATAGCCTTGGATTTGATCCAATGGCGGTTTGAGCTCCTGCGGAGTAAGCATCAAGTCAAACTGCATACGATTGGGATTCATCTCCGTATCGCCGAAGATAAAACTGTACTCACCACCCTCTGGTCCCGCGCCCTGGATTTCAAACACGGTGCGGTAGAGCAATCGACCAGCGCGGCGAGCCGCCCAGTTGTCGATCCGAGTCGGTTCAAATACCGTCGCTGACTGCAACACACCAACGTTGACCAACGGATACGTGTTTTGAATCTGCCTTAATAGTTGAGTGTTGCCTTCGAGGTTGGGTTCAACGTACGCGCTTTCGCGAATGAAACGACGAGCGGATCGGTAGTCCTTTTCTTTAAAGGCCGCTATCGCTTGGTCTTGCTTGGCCTTCGCCATAGCCATGAATGTGTCATTCCATTTTTTGACCGCGTCGATCTTTTCGTTGGGATAATCCGATTCGATGCGAGTGAGCAACTGACGCGCGAGATCCAATTTTCCGTCTTCGACCAAGCCCTTCATCAAACGATCAATCACGCCGCTCATGGCCTTGATCACCTTGGATCGCTCAAAGCTTGGGTCGTATGCTTTAAGTTCTTCTAGCATCGCCAGCGTGGAAGCCCATTCCTGCTTTTTGGCGCGAGAGATCGCGTCCTTCCAAATGAACTCGCTACGCAACTTTCGCAGGCCGGGACGATTGGGGAAATCACGGATCAAGACGGAAAGGAATGGATAAGCACCAACAAAATCCGCTTTAGCGATACGCTCTTTTGCTTCCCGTTCCAGTCGGACTTCCCAAAGGTCAATCCTTTCGATGTCCGACCACTTGCACGTGAGGTCTTTACCCTCAACGCCCAGCACTTGAAACTTCACGCTCCCCGATGGGCTTGACGGTGGTTTTCGCCCAGGGAAATCTAGCAGGTGTGCTTTGCACCAGCCGCCACCAGACTTTTCCGTAAAGTAAATGATGTCGTGCGGCTCTTCTTGCAGAAGCGCTAATCCAGGCTCTTCCGGCATGCCTTCTTGCGCGAAGTTAAGAAGTTGCGCGGACGCATCCTTCCCTCCCAATACACCCGAGAGAGCGAACACCAACAATATTAATGACAGATTGTAAATCGGTTTCCTCATGCTTAATTGCCCGGAACTTCCGTGATGTAAATCACTCCTTCGGCGCCGGGTACTAACAAGCTCTTTCCTACCAAAATTGGTGAAGACGAAAGAGGTTGCCCCAAGTCGGATTGCCCCGTCAAATTGCCACTCGATGCATCGAGCTTCAACAACCATCCGGTACTTCCTGCCAGCAACCATTCCTCGCCCATTTCAACGGGAACCCCTACCGGATTGCCATCGGGGATGGAAATCGAAAACTTCTCACTGCCGTCCGGCCCAAACGCTCGCAGATTCCCATCATCCGTCTTGATCAATGCATAGTCGTTGGTCGCCACGGGGCCCCACACGATCCTGCCGCCTAAAAGCGTACGAAACCCCTCTTCGAGCGATTCCATATCATGGCCAACGAGGTAATCCGCTGCCGGTCCGGATGCTCCCGCGATAAACGTGTCATTGACTGACGCAGCGGCTCCCAAGAACTCGGTCTTGATGTCTTTAGAAGACAACTCTCGAATCAGACCATCGACCCGCAGACGATAAATTTTCTTTCGACTATCGGCGACGATGATCTGGTTGGGATCATCGGATCGCGCGACTGGATTGGTCCACTTCACCGTCCCCGCTGGATCGCTGGCGGGCTGGAAGGGTGCTCCGATGACAGCTCCGGTTTGCCAATTAATCAAGACGGCTCGCCCAGTCGTCAATGGCATGAACAATCCGCCACCGGCGTAGATCATCCCACCGCTTGGCTGACCGGCAGGCAGGCTCATTGTCACTTGCCTGAGTTTTTCATTCTCACGCTGCGGTGCATAAACCAGAACGGTTTCTCCACCACCTTCATCCAAGAAAGCCACTCGTCCATCTTCCATCGCGACGGGTTTCTCAAATCGAATATTGACGGATCGTCGCCCCGGGTTTTCGAGCGGTCCTTTTGTTGAACCTGATGCCAAAGATTCACGGTCAAGAGCAAACAAAGCAGCCTGGGAAGTAACCGAATGAAAACCTCCCTCTGGTGCGGTCCCAATCATAGAAATTGGAACCCCCACATCCGTTCGCCAAATCTCTTCCCCTGTTTTAGGATTAGCGGCGGTCACGCGAGTGGCCGAGGTTCCGCGAAGCACGCGAGCGTAAACCAAGGTGTCATCCGCGATGAATGGTTTCCCGATGAAACGATCGAGCTCGTGAAGACTCCAATCGCGAATCACTTGACCAGTACTGATTTGCAACTTGTAGCGTCCTACGCGAGTACCCGTGATCCACATCGCGCTGCCTTGAGGATCGACCGCCATTTCAGTTGCGGTGGGCTCGTCATAGAACGGAGGCAAGCTCGCCACCACGGAAACCTTGTCTCCCTCGGCGGCCAATTCGATATCTAGAACCTTCACCTCACCGAGGTCCGTAAGCACGATCAATCGACGGCCTTGGATGATCGGCGACACGCGAACATTCCCCGCTAGGCGGATCGGATCCTGAGCGACCTCGACTTGCTCGCCTTGCTCGTTAACTTTCAGAACATGAACGAAGGCGTACTTGGTGCCGGCGTTTTCAATCACGAACAAGTGACCAAACAACGGAACCGGTGGGACAGCGATCGTACCTTCTGAATGCCCGGTGTAGAAACTCTCGACACAGGTGCCATCTTGAGCGTTAATCACGTAAAGATTGCTGTGATTGCCAGGCATGTAGATTCGCCGGAGTCGACCATCAACCCCAGGCCCGGTCTCGAGCCCCTGGGGAATTAGAGTCGCCCATTTGGCATCGCCAGAATCAGCATCCATGGAGATCAATCGTCCGCCATCGGTCGCCACGAAGACATCACTCTTGACGACAACAGGCTCACTAAACGGCTCTCTCATTCGGGCTCGCCAAATCACGTCGCCGGTCTCGGCATCGCAGCGAATGATATCGTTGGTGGAAGATTCGCTAAGCAGAACGCCCAATCCATCCTCCACACCGACCGGCGGCAAGTCATCAGAACTACCGACAAACTTTCGCCATTTCAATTTGCCGCTGTAGCCATCGAACGCCAACACGGAACCACCAGCTCGCAGGTAGAGAGCTTGCCCTCGCAAGTCCGGCGCTTCACGTCCTGCCAAGGATGTAAGCACGATGGACCGAGCAGCCTTGGATTCCGTTTGTCCCGGACTCGTCTCGGGAACATCCTTGGTCTTGGAGACTAATTTTTGTTGCGTGTCACTGGCTTCAGCAATCAAAACACTTAGCCGTTCGTGGTCATACAATTCGGGATAGTCACGAAGCAGAGCCTTCCGAGTATCGTAGGCGTCCTTCGTTTTCTGCTCTTTCAGCGACGCGATCATCTCAGCTTCGGCGATATCCAAGTCTCGGTTTCGGCTGATGTCTCGCTGAACCTTTGCGCGAGCCTCTTCGATACTCTTGATTTGCCCTTCCAAAGCGACGCGACTGGTACTGGACATGTACTGTGGGTTTTCCATCAGCTTGCTGTGCTGATCAAGAGTCGCGAGCAGTTCTTCTTTGCGACTTGTCTCGCCCGCTTTCCCTGCAGCCGTTGCAATGTTCTGAGCGATTTCGACCAACAACTGGGCTAAGTTGTTGCGTTCTTCGTTCATGCCTTTTTCATCGGCAATCGTTGGCAATAGTTCTCGCGCCTTAGTCACGCCTTGTTCAGGTTCCTGCTTGAACGTTGCCGCCTTATACAACTGAGTCATCACGATGCGAGTTCGGGCGAGTGACGAGTACTCCGTTTCTTCGCCGAAACTTTCTAAGAACCCGACGTACTTGCCTTGCGCAGCCTCGTAATTTTGTTGTTCGTAGGCTGCATTGGCATCGCCAATCACCGCTTCAACGCTCTCGCGTGACAAGATGAAATACAACGCTCCACCAACAACAAGTAACAACGCAATGATCCCGAGGTAGCCGTAAACCTTGAACGAATCCCAAACCGATTTCTGTGGTGGCGGCTTTCGACGCGTAGGTTGTGGACGATTGGCCATTGGAGTACTCCCTACTCCGCCGCCCATCGTTCCCATCGAACCTGACTCCACCGGCATCGCTTCAACCGGCACGGCTTCCATTGGAACCGCTTCAACAGCGACCGCTTCACCGAACACGTCGTCGTCATCAACGGCCGATACCATTTCCACGTCGGTGGCGACATCAAGTCCAGCGGTTAGATCGACCTCTTCCACTTCAACGGGTTCATCGTATTGGCTGCTACGCAATTCTCCGATGAGCTTGGAGGCTTGAAACGTAGTCAATTGGCCATTGTCAACTAACAACTTAGCGACCGCCTCGGGGGTCACACGTGACCCACCTTGATCGAGTTGTTGACGTAGTGCTTCGATGATCTCTTGATCAAGCAAACCAAGTCGCTCAAGTCGGTCGATCAAGTCTTTAGCGAGCATAAATTCTAAGTATCTGGTTTTAGGTAGTAAGTAGTTTGCGACATCAGTGGTCAGCTAAGAACAGCCGGAGCCGTTCTTCGTCAGTCAAAGCTGTCGACTTGAGTAACTTCGAGTTGGGCGTAGCCTGCGATCGTCCCTGCGTCCATCGCATCAACGAGCGCTTTGAGCTTTGCCATTTCATGGACCTTGATTACCAATCGCATCCCGTCCTTGTTGGCGGCAATTGCTTCACGCAGTGCTGAAATCAAGTTCTGCTTGCCGGGCGTTTCGCGTTCCCAATCTGGCGCCATCACCAGGAACGATCCAAATTCGTCGACCTGAAGTTCGACCATGTCGAGATCTTCGGTTTCTTCTTCGATGACCGCGGTACTGGGTGCGTCGGTTTGTTGACGCGGCATCATGATTGACTTTTGCAAACTGAACGCGGCCGTCACCATGAAGAAGATAAGCAACAGGAACGTCACATCCACCATCGGTGTCATGTCCATCTCTTCCTCGGGTCGATTGCCCCGCGGAAGCACCTTGTCGTCCTCATCTTCATCGTCATCGCTTGCGAACTGGCCACCGGCCGACGCAGCATTGGGCATCGAGGGAGTCGCCATCAAGGGTGACGGCGATAGATCGCTGGCAACGTCGATTTCAACGGGATCAACGCTCACCGGTTCAGCCTCGACAACCTCAACATTGATGGGCTCGACTTCAATAGCTTTGGCTTCAGAGGTCTCGACCGTCAATTCGGGAACCGCCACCGCGTTCTCGCAGCTCGGACAACGTACACTTCGCCCCGCCAAACGCTCGTTGACGTGGTGACTACTTCCGCATGCTTGGCAGGTTACTTCGATGGACATCAGACGGCCTTGGGTTGGCTAACGAAAACGCAGATGCAATGAGTGATTAGAAAAACAAAGGAGTTGAGAAACACGAGTCTTAACGGTTTAGTTTTCTTTGACCGCGATGTACGTGGCATCAAGATCTTCAAACGCATCACCGATGATTTTTTGTATTCGCGTTATCTGACCTACGTTGACGTCAGCGTCGCCAAAAAGCATGACGTGTTGCTTACTTGCACCAAGTGACTTTTCTAACTCGGAAGTGATGTACTCAATGATCTCGTTTGCCTGAGCATCTTCGTCTCGGGAAAACTCAGAGCTGTCAATCTTGGACAAGATCACCGAATCGTTGGGACCTGGATTGACGAAAATCACAGCCGCATTTTTTGCAGCAATCGCCAAACCGTTGTCCGCCTCAGGAATCGTGCCGATCTTGGTGGGGTCCATGGTTGAACACACAACGAAGAAGATCAGCAACAAGAACGTGATGTCGATCATCGGAGTGATATCCATCTCGTCGTCGTCGCGTTTCTTACGCGGCAGCATCAGATCTTCGTCTTCGTCGTCGTCCATTATTAAATTCAAGTGGGTTTATTGGGGGATGTTAGTTCAATCGAATCCACGTTCTTCATCACTCCAGTTTGGATTGAACGGCTAAAGGTTCGACGGACTGGCCCGCTGAGGCATTGGGGCGAGCGGCTCCCGAAAACCGGCCGAGATTTTCGCGAAACGCAACCATGAATCGAGCCAAACCTGACCCGACAAGGTCTTCCATTTTGGCAATTCGAATATTCACACTGGCAACGAGGATCATCAACGGAATTGCGATCGCCAAACCGCAAGCCGTAGTTCGAAGAGCAACGTTGATATCGTCGGCCAAGGCCGAGGGCTCCACTGACTCAGCCGTCGCAAGCGTCTTAAACGCTCCCATCATGCCGAACACGGTCCCGAACAATCCGATCATGGGAGCACTCTTGATCACTGTGCTGACCCAGCTCAATCGGTATTCAAGGTCACTCATGACGTCGCGTTGAAAACGGTCCATGACAAATTGACGAGCTTTCTTGTAGCCGAGTTGGCGATGGGTGCACGCCATTTCGGCAATCTGAGGAATCGCACGGTTGTCCCCGTCGCAATACTCAACCACTCCATCAAAATCGCCGGCGTCAAGCATCTGCTCAACGTCATCCATGAAAACGTCTTGCTCCTCTTCCGTCTTGAAACGCTTTTGACCGACGCGAGTCCAAACAACAACGATGCAATAGAGTCCCCAGAGCGCATTAGCAGCGAGCGCAAAGTAGGTCGTCTGAGAAATAAGGTCAAACAAGTCAGCAAAGATCATCGGTGCTGAAGTCCTGTACAAAAAGTGAAGAGGTTAGTTGATCAATTGAAAAGTGAATTAACGACGTGGTTTGCGATAACGTTGACTAATCACTTTGAACGCATACCCATCGCCTTCGGCGGTGCTTTCAAAAACAGTCTTGGCCAGTTCGGTCACTGATTGGTGGCCTTTAGATTTGGCGAAGTCGAGTTCTATTTTGGCGAGTAGGTTTTCAAGATCCTTGGGGATCAATTTCAAAGTGCTACGACCGTCAAGTTGCACACCGGCCTGGGCCAACATTTGCCGGTCGTATTGCAGCAACGGGCTAGCGGTCTTGAACATGAAGTACAAGCGTTTTTCGGTGGAAGCGTCAGCGATGCGTCGAGCTTTCGGGCTCGAGACAAGGTTGTTGACGATGTCGAGACCTTGGATTTTCCCACCGACGGCTCCCAACTCGATCTTGTAATAGTCGAGTTGCTTGGCGTAGGCCGTTTTGTCACGCGCACTGAAGTCAAGTTGCCACCGTTCGAACCGGGGGACGATATCTTCGCCTTCGCCTTCGGGACCAGGTGGCCGACTGTCACCGGCGCCAGTACCAGAAGTGGTTGCTGTAGCCGCGGTATCATTCGTGGTGAGCGACGCGGCAACGCTACTGACCGCATCCGTGACGGCCTCGATGGTGTCCTGTAAAGTCGGCTCCATCAATTCCTCGACCTCTTCGGCCCCCGGCGGTTCAAAGTCGCGTTCAAACCCTTCAGGGTTTTCTCCGCGACCGGCGGGGTTCTCGATGATCGGTTCAATGGCGACTGGCCCAAATGAGAACCGACTGGTCAACCATATGATGAACAGCATCGTGACAAAGATACCGATGAACAGCATCAACGCCATGAAAAAGGACGTCACCACATCGAAATGGCTAACGCGAAGGCGTTCTCGCTCTTGCTCTCGCTCGGCCTGAATCTGCTCGCGGCGTGTTTGGGAATCATGCGCATCGACATTTCCCACGACTTCGACCGAGTCGGCGTTATCCGAATTACCAAGTGAATCGTTCACCGAAGCCACCGTGGGAACCTAAAAAGGCAAATGCAAGAAAAGAAAAAATGAAGCAAGAGAAGTGAAAGCGAATCGCGATCGCCACCGGGGTTTAGAGATCATAGTCCAAAAAGACGTGAGTCGGATCAACGGTGCGGTACCAGTCTCGCCATTTGTCCTGGACTTTTGAAACTTCCTGCTTCCAACGGTCCTTGACCGCGTCGTCGGCACTTGGGGGTGGACTTGGCGGCAGATCGTAACCATCAAACTTGCGACTGATGAACCGGAGCCCATCACGTGCGAAGCTCTGCACCACGCGATCCGGGTCGCTGAGTGCATAGATCAATGCCGGGGCGACTCGCAGTTCATCGCTCTTGCCCAACAACTTGGCTGCCACACGACGGGCTTGGTAGGAACGACTCCCGCGAACCAAACGCTCAAGCCGATCGATTTGGGCACGACGTGCCTTCGGATTGGGGTCGAGATCCAGATCATCGGGCAGCGATTTGTCACCAAGACTATCGGCGTTCTCATCTTCTTCGAGGATCGATAATAGGTCGGTAACCTGAGTGGCAATAGCCTGACCCTTGATTTGACTTCCATCGACACGAATGTTGGTGGTGTCTTCAGGAAATCCATAGCCGCCGGTAAGAGACCCTTGGCTGCTTTGGAAGATCGCTTTCTGAGTACTACGGATCAGAAACAGAAGAGCGAACGATGTGCTAACAATCGGCGACGTATGGGCTCGATCATCCCAACCACCGCTGGCCCCTTGGAACGATTTCAGTTCCGCAGCGATTTCGTTGTACCAATCGGGACTCTTGTCCTTGGGGCGACCGTAGGCAATCTCCACAAACGACTCGTAGCGTTCACGAGTGTAGATGATGTAGTAGTAGAAGTCGCTCGACTTGGGCCGAGTGTAGGGATTCGCCACTCGCCACTGATCAAAAAAGCTTGCTGAACGCTTGACGGGTTCTTGCGAAAGCTTGACCTTCCCTCGTCTTTTTTTATTGGCGTCTTCTTTGTAAAGCTGGATTGCCTTGGGCAGACCTGGGACACCGGGGTCAGCTTCATCAACGGTATCGCCCCACAGACGCAGCGCATCGCCAGCAATCAACAGACTGCTACCGCCCGCCAAACCCATCGACATCCCGACTCGTTCCCTTTGAGCGACGAGACCTTTTCCGGGGCCAGGGTCGTAAGCCTGATAGGGCCAAGCGCCTCGAATATCCTGCACCCTCATCAACCACTCGGCACAAGCAGCAACCTTGCCGTAGTCCAAAGGAATTCCATTTCGATCCAACGTCCAGATAGCCAAAACCACGTACTGGACCTGAGAAATATCCCCCGTGGCGTATCCTGGATACCCAAAACCTCCACCAGGCATCTGATGATCCATCAGATGATGCTGGAACGATTCCAACTGAGGCTTGTATCGAGCAGCGTCCACCTCGGCCAGCAACAGCGTTGCGACGGGAATTTCGTAGTTTCGCTTGTGACCGTGCTCGCCTGCCCCATTTTCAAGAGCCTTTTGCATGGCCAAAGCGGCTTGCACCCCCCGCTTCACCACCGGATTGTCGGGATCATGCCTGCATTTGTAGTGAGCGTAGGCAGCCAAAATCGGAACACCTGAATAGTCGTCAAATGACCCAGGATTGGGCATCGTCATTTTTTGACTTTCCAGGTAGGCAACCCCGCGATCGATCATCTCTTGGACCACTGGGTCATCAGGCGAATAGGCGTGACTAGCAAATGGCGAAATGCCGTGCATCAGCGTGGCAAAGGCAAGGAAAACGAACCAGCCGAAAACTCGCTTCGTTTTTTGAGATTGCATGGGATCCAACCGAATATTTTTGGGGTCATCTAAGCAAAAGGAGACCTGACTAGCCTCAGATTGCGACGTGAACCAATTGACGAATTGTTTTATGATACCTACCATCCGAATTAATCGCGATGAGCACCCGGACTAATCACAATCGTTTAGGGCGTGTGTTTGCTGAACAAACTCGTGTATACCGGTCGTTCAGATCATCCCGATTGAAAGATTGTCGAGTTGATTTTGCTCGGCAATGCTTTGTGATTTACGGTTAGATAGCTCAGTTGGTAGAGCACGGCCCTGAAAAGGCCGGTGTCGGCGGTTCGAGCCCGCCTCTAACCATTTTCTCTTGGGTGTCACTACGTTCACGGGCGACGAGATTACCTTCTCGCTGCCCAAATGCGTGTCTTCTTTCTTATAGGCGACATCCCCTGGTCATTGCGAACGCCGCAGGCCGTTTCTTTATGGTAAAGTCGTGCCGCAGAGCGGAAAACAGACATTTTCCGCTTTTTTTGGTCGCATCAAAGTCCAGCTAGCCTCACGAATCTTCCGCAAGGAAAAAGGGTCGCGGTCATGAAAGACTCGCCTTACCAGCCGCCGTCGGACAATCCCGGTGACAACAACGATTCCGCCGACAACGATTCCATTGCCAATCACCAGGACAACATGGACTCAGAGCACACGAATTCGCAAAGCGAAACCAGCGATAACGCTGGCTCTGCGGATTATATCCCGAAGGAGCAATGGGGATCGCGAATTGGAGTCATCCTGGCGGTTGCCGGATCAGCTGTGGGCCTGGGCAATTTCCTGCGATTTCCCGGTCAAGCGGCGCAAAATGGCGGGGGAGCATTCTTGCTTCCCTACTTCATCTCGCTTCTAGTCCTGGGCATCCCGTTGTGCTGGGCCGAATGGACGATGGGACGGTTCTCGGGAGTCCGGGGATTTCACTCGGCACCAGGCGTATTTAGCATCGCGTGCCGGAACGCGAAGGCACGCTACCTAAGTGTCTTTGCCTTGTTAATCCCGCTGGTGATCTACATGTATTATATCGTGATCGAGGCATGGTGCCTTGGTTACGCCTGGAACTACGCCACGGGCAACCTGATGCTTGGCGCCGACCCAGACGCCTACACAGGGTTCTTCAACGATTTTGTTGGTGCTGAACAGGACGGATACACGTTTGGCCCAGGCATAAAACTGCTTGGCTTCATCGCGATCACGTTCCTTGTGAACTTCGTCTTGATTTATCGCGGAGTTTCCAAAGGCATTGAGACGTTTTGCAAGTTCGCCATCCCCCTGATGACGATTTGTGCGATTTGCGTGTTGTGTCGAGTCCTGACTTTGCCTCGCGACCAAGTCATGGCGGGCTTGGGGTTCATGTGGAATCCCAAACCCGAAGCACTGCTTAATTCACAGACTTGGCTGGCCGCTTCGAGCCAAATTTTCTTTAGTCTGTCGGTCGGCTTTGGCGTGATCATTAACTACTCGAGCTACCTGTCAAAGAAAGACGACGTCGTTCTGAGTGGTCTCACCGCATGCAGCATGAACGAGTTTTTCGAAGTCTGTTTGGGCGGAATGATTACGATTCCCGCTGCTTTCATTTTTCTGGGTGTCAGTGCGGCCAGCTTTACTACGTTCGGACTTGGCTTCAACGCCCTCCCCAACGTATTTGCTCAGATGCCAGCGGGACAACTGTTTGGATTCCTGTGGTTCTTCATGCTGTTCCTGGCGGCAATCACCAGCAGTCTGTCGATGCTGCAACCGGTCATCGCTTTCCTAGAAGAGGGCTTTGGACTTGAGCGAAGAGCATCGGCTTCCATCCTCGGTATCATCGCGCTGTCGGGAACGATGTTCGTCGTCTACTTTTCAGCCGGTTTGACCGCGCTGGACACGTTCGATTTCTGGGTGGGTACATTCCTGATTTTCGTGCTCGCGATGGTCCAAGCAGTGATCTACGGCTGGGTCTTTGGAATCAAACGGGGTGCCTACGAATCTTCGATTGGCGCCTACATCAAGATCCCAACGCCCGTGCATTACCTTTTGAAATACATCGTCCCGGTATACCTAGGCGTGATCTTCATTGCATTCATTTACCAAAGCGTTTTCGACAGCGTGAATGCTGAAACCGGCGAAGTGAAAGAGGGATACCTCAAAGCCGTTCTGAACAATGAGGTAGCGTTGATGTCTGTGATCTTCCTGACTGGCGTGACAGCGTTGCTATTGATCCTGATTCACCTCGCTGGCAAACGCTGGGAAGCCGACGGCCGAATGGCAGCGGCGATTGAATCAGCGTCCTTTCCCACCAAACCTGGAAACTAGACCATGACGTTAACTACAGGTGGAATGATCGTGATGCTACTTTCCATCAGCGGAGTGCTTTTGCTGCTGGGATTTTGCTTGTTCAAAGTCTTTACTTTGCCGCCGGTCAAGTAGCTGTGACGCGGCCCATTGTTGTCATCAACGTCGTCGGCCTGACACCCCGACTGTTACCGCACGCGCCGCGGATCTCAGCTTTGGGCGCATCGAGAGCTTGGACCAGTCCGCTGCCTGCGGTCACAAGCACGTCCCAAGCAACGATGTTGACAGGGCTTTCTCCTCGCGAACACGGAATCGTAGGCAATGGTTGGTTTTATCGAGACACGCAAGAGATCCGTTTCTGGCAGCAAGCCAGTTCGCTAGTCCAAGGCCCCAAGTTCTACGACGGCGTCGAGACCGCCAAAATGTTCTGGTGGTTCAATCAATCGTCAGGCGTGAAGTATTCAGCGACTCCGAAACCGCACTACGGGTGCGACGGGTCAAAAGTCTTTGACATCATCGACAATACCGGATGCGATTTGACTCGCAAACTTGGCCCGTTTCCATTCTTCTCCTTTTGGGGCCCCAACGCGGGGCTTCCCGCCTCGGACTGGATCGCGAAAGCCACAGCCGCCGTGATTCGAAAACAGAAGCCGTCCCTTACGCTCGCCTATTTGCCACACCTGGATTACGACTACCAACGCTTTGACGTGCAAGACGTCGCAAGGGTCGCCGAAGTTGATCGTTGCGCTGGCGAAATCATCGACGCGGCAAATGAAATCGGAGCGATAGTAATTGCGGTAAGCGAGTACGGCCTTGGTGCGGTGTCACGACCTGTTCACCTCAATCGCGAACTCCGCCGACGCGATTGGTTGACGGTCCGCGATGGACCGTTTGGTGAAATGCTGCTTCCTGGTGAATCAGAAGTATTCGCCGTCGCCGATCATCAACTTGCACACGTTTACGTTCGCAACCGAGACCTCATCCCCGAGGTTCGGCGAGAACTTGAGTCGATCGACGGCGTGGCTGCGGTCATCAATCCTGGCGACATCGAACTGGACCATCCCCGCAGTGGCGAGCTGATTGCATTGGCCGACTCGGATGCCTGGTTTACCTATTACTACTGGCTCGACAACCAGCGAGCCCCGGACTTTGCCAGCACCGTTGATATCCATCGCAAGCCTGGATACGACCCGTGTGAATTGTTCATGACGAGTAAAGTGCGAGCGATCGGACGTGTTGCTCAGAAAAAACTGGGAATGCGATACAAGATGGATGTCATTCCGCTCGACGCCACACTTGTCAAAGGCAGCCACGGTTTGCACCCAAGCGATGACAGCGATGGCCCTTTGATCGTCGGCCCGGGTGACCTACCCGATGACATGCGAGGTTTCGCCGACTACGCGACCAACCTACTTCGCGGCGGTGCTAATGATGAACAGCCCCGTTGATCAAGCTCGCTAAGACATGACGCGTTCGCGGTTGTCGATCACAGGAAAATACTCGTCCACCACCGCATAGAACTCTTCGGCACTAGAAACCTTGGCGACGTGCATCCGGAAGAATCTCGCACCATGCTTACCTTGCGCGTAACAGCACGCGTACTTTCGCATCAGCACGGTGCCCTTCTCTTCACCGAAACGATCCACCACCAACTTATAGTGATTAAGCATCACGTCGCGTTGCTGTTGCATCGTTGGATCTGGAGGAATCGGTTCTCCACGCAACGCTGCAGCGGCTTGGGCAAAGAGCCAAGGTTTACCCAAACAAGCTCTCGCAATCATGACCCCGTCGACATCATAGTTTTCAAACGCAGCAACCACCTTCTCGGCCGAATCCAAGTCGCCATTTCCAATGAGCGGGATGTTGCGAAGGTGAGATTTGATTTCGCTGATTCGATCCCAATCGGCATTGCCTCGAAACATGTCCTTGGCAGTCCGACCATGGACGGTCAACGCAGCGGCCCCAGCTTCTTCAACGACCTGGGCGACCTCGTTGCAATTGACGCTTTCAGGCGAGCAGCCTAATCGAATCTTGGCCGTAACAGGCGTCGGAGCACAAGCTTTGACCAGTTGGCTAATGATGGCATGCATGCGTTTAGGCTCGCGAAGCAAGTAGCTTCCGCTGTGCGCCTTCTCGGTCACCTGACGCACCGGACAACCAAAATTAATATCGACGACACTGACGCGATACTCCTCAGCCAAACGACGCCCCACCTTCGCCATCGTCTCGGGGTCGTTGTCCCAAATCTGTACAGCCAACGGCCGAGCTTCTTCAGCCACGCCCCACAAGCGATCGGGGTGCTCGGCTTCATGCTCATCGAGCCAAACGAAACCACGAGCGTTTACCATTTCGGTTGCCAACAGCCCCGCCCCGCCGAATCCGCGTACGATTTCGCGGAAAGCGGCATTCGTGAACCCAGCCATCGGAGCTTGCAGAATCGGCGGATCGATAACGAGGTCACCGATGCGAAGGGGCGGAGGCGTTTTCACGGAACAGAAACTCTTGGGGAATGGTTTAGCGACCCGAATGGATTAGCAGAGACATTCCGGGTCAAGGAATTCTACTCATAACCGCTCAGTTCGAGCCACTTTGCTTCCGCTTCTTCGATTTCGACGCGAAGTTCTTCGATCCGAGTGTGCAGCTTCATCGCCTCGTCAGGGTTCGTCTCAGTCGACATTTTCGTGTCGAGCTTCTTTCGTTCATCATCCAAACGGGCAATTTTCTTCTCTAGATTCTTGATTTCCTTCTCGGTCTTCCGCTGATCCTGTTTCTCTTTGCGGTAATCTCCGACGCTCGTTTTGCCGGCGGACTTGCCTCCGGCGGCAGTTCCGGAACGCTCACGTTCGCCTTCGTCGATTTCACCTTCGACGCTTTCGAGGTAGCTGTCGTAGTTACCGAAGTACAATTTCACTCGTCCATCGCGGACCTCGACCACGTGAGTCGCCACTCGTCGCACAAAGTGACGATCGTGGCTCGTGAAGATCACGGTTCCTTTGTAGCTGTCCAAAGCCGTGGCCAAAGCCTCAACCGTCTCGACATCCAAGTGGTTCCCCGGTTCGTCGAGTACGAGCACGTTGGCAGTACCTAACAACAAGCTTGCCATACACAACCGCGCGCGTTCGCCACCGCTGAGCACCTTAACTTTCTTTTGGATGTGTTCATCGCGAAACAACAATGCGCCGGCCATCGCCAGCAAATCCTGCCGCACCAGATTGCTGTCGGAGTTGTATTCGAGGTGTTCGATGACTGTTTGACGCTCGTCAAGCGAAGTGTAGACGTGCTGGGCATAAGTTCCGATTTCGATGTTGTGCCCCCATTTCATCGAACCTGCGAGCGGCTCAAGTGAATGAACGAGCGTCCGCAGCAACGTCGTCTTGCCCTGACCGTTGTCACCCACGATCGCAATCCGCTGACCATGCTCGATCTCTAAGGCGATCGTGTCGGCGATGACATGCTCGGGTAGATCTTTGGTAGCCGGATAGCCAATCGCCAAACCCTCGCATCGCAGCGCCGTCCCGCTTCGAGGTTCTACCTTGGGGGCTCGAATGTAGACGGTTGGCTCATCAACTTCGATCTCGGTGGTTTGCAATTTCTCGAGCTGCTTGGCTTTGCTGCGTGCCTGAGAAGCGGTCGCTGCGCTAGCTCGGTTCTTTTCAATGAAGCGTTCGAGTTGTTTTTGCTTGGCGATCACTGTTGAGTTCACTCGTCGATCATGCTCGCGTCGTTCTTCGCGATACTCAAGAAACGCGTCGATCTTTCCCGAGAACATGGTCAATTTGCCACGCGAAAGTTCAAGCGTTTGAGTACAGGTCGCTTTTAGGAAAGCGCGATCGTGGCTAACGATCAATGCGGCTTTACCGAAGTCACGAAGGAAGTGTTCGAGCAGGATCTGCGTCCGCAAGTCCAGAAAGTTCGTCGGCTCGTCGAGCATCAACATGTTGGGGTCATGCAGCAGAAGCGCCGCCAATTTGACTCGAGTTTGCCAACCGCCTGAAAGTGCTTTGACGGGTCCTTCCAGATAAGCTCCCTTTAATTCGAACTGCCCCGCGACTTCGCCGCACTTCCAATCCGGCTGACCACTGTCACGCATTAAGAAATCGAGTGCTGATTCGTCGGGCTTAAACGGGTCGTGTTGCCGCAGATAGCCAATCCTTAGCGAAGGATGGTGGATCACTTCGCCCTTTTCGAGCTCCTCATCACCGAGCAACGCGCGTAGAAACGTGGACTTCCCGGCTCCGTTTCGGCCAATGAAGCCAACTTTGACATCGTCGGTCAACGAAACTTCGGCTCCGTCGAGTAAAACCTGATCACCGTAGGCTTTGTGAGCGTCTCGTACTTGAATCAGAACGGGCATGGGAAAAGCGTAAAAACAATTGCTAGGAAAAGAAACGAAACAGGTTCACCGCGTCGGAAAACACTTAAAAGTGCACCATGTTTTGACATACAACCGGCCAGCCGAGAACCACGCCTACGCGCGAGGACCGAGTAACGGTGCAAACGGCAAAAAACGTGACAGATTGATGGTCAAAAGTCACGCCTTATGGGTACCCGCCGATTGTACGATTCTCTAAAGTAAACGAAGTGCGAGTTTGAGTAGGCTCAGGAGAGCTAGAACTCGCATTCACGCCCATACAAAATTGGCTCCTCACTGAATTCCGCTTCGCGATTTGAATCTCAATTCTCAGCCCTCCCGGATCACCTGAAAAGGACCGGGTTCTCCACCAGAGATAGGGAAGAAACCGAGAGACGGGCCTCCTACCGATACGGGCTAAGCCAACTTGGCCTGACAAAGCTGACATGAATAGCTACAGCTTGGACTACATTGACGACCTGTATGTCCAATACGTTCGCGACCCTTCGAGCGTTTCCGCAACTTGGCGCACCTATTTCGAGCAGTTTTTGCTCGTCAATGGCATCTCTGCGACGGCGGAACAAGCCAAATCGCAAGTTTCCGCAGGCACCGTCCAAAGGTCTGCGAACGGCTCAACTGCTCCATCCAAAGGCAGCGTCGTAGCCAATCAAGTGGCAACCAGCCAAGGCACGATCAATTCCGAGCAGGCCATTTGGCTTTCGCGAATTCAAGATCGCGTCAACAACCTCGTTCGCGAATACCGAGTCCGTGGGCACCTGACCGCCAATTTGGACCCCCTCGGGTTCCCTCGACCCGATAGCCCTAACCTTAGCCCCGAGGTTCACGGCCTGAGCAAGGACGACATGAATCGTCCGTTTGATGCCAGTTTTCTTGAAGACGTGATGGGCGAAACGCTCGACGCGATCCTGACGAGACTTCGAAACACGTATTGCCGCAGTATCGGTGCGCAGTTCATGCACATCGACCGTCGTACTATTCGTGATTGGCTGCAACGTCGTATGGAAACGACGGAAAACCGACTCGAGTTATCTCACGACGTCCAACGCCGTATCTATGTCCGCTTGGCCGACGCGTCGATCTTTGAAGAATTTGTTCGCCGAAAATTCGTCGGTGCGAAAACGTTCTCACTCGAAGGTGCCGAAAGCCTGATCCCGATGTTGGATTTGGCGCTCGAGAAGGCTGGTCAACACAACGTCAAGGAAGTCGTCATGGGCATGGCCCACCGAGGACGACTTAACGTGATGGCGAACATCCTCAAGAAGCGTGCGCTCAACATTTTTTGGTCGTTCGATGATCCTACGCCCGAGATGAATCGCGGCGGCGGTGATGTGCGCTATCACCTTGGCTACAGCAGCGATTGGAAAACCGCCTCGGGCGATAACATTCACATTTCATTGTGCTTTAACCCCAGTCACCTGGAATTCGTCAACACGGTCGCGCAAGGGCGAACTCGTTGCAAACAGGATCGCCACGGTGACGTGGACCGCCGTGAAGTGATGACCATCTTGATTCACGGCGACGCGGCGTTTGCTGGCGAAGGCGTTGTCCAAGAAACGCTTAACTTGAGCGAGTTGGCTGGCTACCGAACCGGTGGCACACTGCACATCGTCATCAACAACCAAGTCGGGTTCACGACTGAACCTTCCGAAGGACGCAGCACCACCTATGCGACCGACATCGCCAAGATGCTGCAGATTCCCATTTTTCACGTCAATGGCGAAGACCCTGAAGCGGTCGCTCAAGTGGTATCGTTGGCGATGGACTTTCGCAAAGAATTCCACCGCGACGTCGTGATCGATCTCTACGCGTTCCGACGCTGGGGACACAACGAAGGCGACGAACCTCGATTCACTCAGCCTCGCATGTACGCCGAGATCGACCGACGCGATAGCGTTCGCCAGCAGTATCTCAACCAACTGCTGAAGCTGGGCAAGATCACAGCCGAAGAAGCCGAAGAGATTCAGCGCGAACGAACCGAGAAACTCGAATCCGAATTTGAGGCCACAAAGCACGTCAAGTTCGTTCCCGATACACAAACGTTGGCTGCCAACTGGTCACAGTACTTCGGCGGTCTTGAACCGTCCGAAGAAACCGACACCACCGTCGATGTCAAAGTTCTCGGTGGCCTGCTGGATTCTCTCACGCGATTGCCAGCCGGGTTTGCTGCCAACAAGAAGCTCAAGCGACCGATGGCTCATCGTCGTGATATGGCCGAAGGAAAAACTTCGCTCGATTGGGCCAGCGCCGAAGCGGCTGCGTTTGCGTCCTTGTTGACTGCGGGTCATCCTATCCGCATGACGGGGCAGGATTGCGAGCGAGGCACGTTTAGCCAACGCCACGCGGTTTTGCACGATACAAAAACCGGCGAGAAGTACACTCCGCTGAAGAACTTGTCACCCGATCAAGCTCCCCTTGAACTCTACAACAGCCCCCTTTCCGAAGCCGGTGTGTTGGGATTTGAGTACGGCTATTCGCTTGACAATCCTGACGGACTCACGCTTTGGGAGGCACAGTTCGGCGACTTCTGGAATTGTGCCCAAGTGATTGTGGACCAGTTCATTGCGAGCGCCGAAGACAAGTGGAATCGTTTGAGCGGCCTAGTCATGTTATTGCCGCACGGTTTTGAAGGCCAAGGTCCCGAACATTGCAGTGCTCGCGTGGAACGCTTTTTGGCAATGTCGGCCGAGCACAACATCCAAGTGGTCCAGCCAACTACGCCGGCGCAGTACTTTCACCTGTTGCGGCGGCAAGTGCTTCGCAAATGGCGAAAGCCGCTGGTCGTGCTCACACCCAAGAGCCTGCTGCGACACCCCAAGTGCATCAGTCCATTGCATATCCTTGCCGGCGGAAGCTTCAAGAAGATCTTGCCGGATCGAAAGGTCAAACTAGCGGACGCGAAGCGATTGATCATGTGCACGGGCAAGGTGTATTACGACCTGCTCGCCGCTCGGACCGAAAAGGAAATCAAAGATATCGCGATCATGCGAATCGAACAGCTCTACCCGCTGACCACCGACGAGGTCATGTCGACGCTGAAGGATTTGCCCGAAGGCAGTGAGTTGGTGTGGGTTCAAGAAGAGCCAACCAACATGGGCGCGTGGCCCTACCTGAAACTTAACTTCTATGACGAGTGGGCCAAGCGTTTCAAAGTCCACCGAGTCAGTCGTGTAGAATCGGCCAGCCCGAGTACTGGTTCGCTTGCCGCACATAAGCTCGAGCAAGCTGACCTGATCGCAGAAGCTTTAGGTGACCTGGGCTAACCGCTAATCCGCTAGCCGATACGAGAGTGGAACTGCAAAAAGTGCATTTGCAAACAGTGCACCTGCAGAAGTGCGCCTCCAAAAGTCCACCGCCAAGGAACCATCAAACTTAGAAAGCACCAAACTGTCGCCCCAGTGCGTTGGGCACGCGGGCGACAAGCTTCCTAAGTCCCTTCTCGTAACCGGTCGAAGTACTGCTGAGCATGTTCTCGCTCGTCTCGCGGAAGTGACTGGTTTTCGGTTGGGTCACTTTCTTCGGATAGCTGACTTTGTATAGCGGCTTTGATGTCTTCACGCGTCACACCCTTGCGGTTGGGGCCATCGGCAAAGCCAGCAATGATTGCTTTGCCTTTCTTCACATCGCCTCGCACTTGCGTTTCGTAGGTATTGGTGTCGTTTTCGGATTCGGGCCGATCACCTTTCCCCGAGCCGTTACCCAGACCATTGCCTTCGCCAGCTCCCTGACCGCTGCCCATTCCATTGCCTTGACACTGCTTGCAGCCACCACCCTGGCAACCTTGGCATTGCATTTGGTTCTTGGACTGAGACAGTTGGTCCATAGCGGATTCGAGGTCTTCAAGCTCAGACATTTCTTGAGACATTTCACCGAGTTGATCGGCCATTTGCTGCATCGCATCGGCCGCATCCTGCGAATTCCCATTCTTCATCGCATCAGCAGCCTGCTGCATTGACTGAGCCATCTGCCCCATCTTTTGCGCTTGAGCGTCTTGCTGCTGCATCTGATTGAGCTGTTGCTGCATCTTCGATGCGTCTGCCCCACGCCCTTCTTTTTTCGCTTGCTCGATCTTCTCTTTAAGCTCTTGCTTTTCCTGCTCGTGTTTTTTAGCTGCCTTCTTGAGCTGGTCCGCCATCTTCTGAACTTGCTTTTGAAGTTCCTTTTTTTCCTCGTTGCTCAATTTGCCATCGTTCATTTTCTTGGCAAGCTCTTTAACGATATCCTCGGCCTTTCCGAACTCTCCTTTTTGAATCGCTTTGGCAACTTTTGCGCCTTCGCCCGATTCAAGCCCATCCATTTGCGCCAGCGCCTTGCGCACCCCTTCGGACGATCCGAGTTCTTTACGACGTTCTTCGAGCTGTTTCTTCAGGTCATTCATCGCAATCATGGTGTCTTTGCGATTGAGACTTTTCTTATTGGTGAGTTTGTCGAGATCCGATTCCATCTTCTCGTACATCTCTTTGGCCTCTCGCAGCCCTTCCGCATCCGCCTTGCGTTTTTGTTGTTCGATTCGCTTCTTGAGTTGTTTGGCAACCGTTTGAACTTGTTTCATCAACGCCGGATCGGATTGCTCAGTCGAGTTTGCAACCGTGGTGCTGACCGGTTCAACCAACAGCAAAACGAGAGCCAAGATCGGAACGATCGATAGGGGAAGCCAACCGAGCTTGCTCGGTTTAAGAGAGAACTTGTCAGCAATCGAAAGCTGACTGGCCCGGCGACCCGCATCGGCTTGAAGCGCCAGCCCAAATTCCGATTCTCGATCGGATTCGTGAAGCGAGATCGAACTGCTAAGCCGTTCCCGCAGCCCAAAACGGTGGTCCACTTCGGCAGCCACCTTTGCCGTGGTTGGTGCTTTAACAACGGTGTGTATCAAGGCGGCCAGAACAGCGACAACGACGGTCCCAATCACCCAACCTTTGGACCAGACGGAAAAATCAATTCCCAGGGCATAAAATGCGGGCACGGCAATTGCAATCGTCGCAATCAGAAGGGCCGCAAACAACGTGACCGAAAGGGTGCGTCCAAATTGAGCCAACATCAAACGACGTCGTGCGGATTGGACTTTGGATTCGATTTCGCTCATGGCTATGGCTTAACCCTTCGTATTGACGAACTTTCTCAAAGATACCCGCCCCACGTGATCGCTCGGGGCGGCCGAATCGTCGATTTCGACCTACAATCAGTATAGAGGCCATCAACTCATTGCGATGAGCCCATTTTTGATCGAATTTCCCTTTTGAATCACATCTCGATGCCAACCCTTCCGGATCCCGACGACCTGAAAGACTCCAACGTCGTGATCTACGATGGCCAGTGCAATTTTTGTCGTGGGCAAGTCAATAACCTTCGACGTCTGGACATTGGCGGTAAACGGTTATCATTCATCTCGCTGCATGACCCACGGGTGAAAGAACGATACCCGGATCTGAGTCACGACGACCTGATGGCACAAATGTATGTCATCGATCGAGACCAAAACCGGTATGGCGGCAGCGATGCCGTACGTTTTCTATCACGCCAACTTCCGCTGCTGTGGCCCGTGATGCCGATTCTTCACATCCCCGGGACAGCGGGGCTGTGGCGATGGGGCTACCACCAAATCGCAAAGCGTCGCTACAAACTTGCCGGCAAGAATTGCGAAGACGGTGTCTGCAAGATCTAGCCCGATTGTCGCCACCGAATAGATGGGCGTTTAGATCAGATCGCGTTTTTAGAGTGCGATGTGAATTTCACAACGCATAAATTGCCGAACGTTCGAATGCGATTGGTTCTAAGCGAACCACTGGACCGCATTTTGGAACATCGCTAGTCCGTCACCGTGCTCGGGTTGTTCCTTGCGACGAGTCCAAAAGGGGTGATGAGTCGCTTCGATGTGACGCTCTGGGTGCGGCATCAATCCAAACACGCGACCGCTGGCATCGCAAACCCCAGCCACGTTGGCATCAGCACCGTTGGGATTGATGGGAAATGGCAACACCTCGTCGCTTACACCAGCATCGGACTCGTCCGTGTATCGAACGGCCAATCGTCCGGCGTCTCGCAATCGTGATAACGCGGATTCGTCTCGGGCAACAAACTTGCCCTCCGCGTGCGCCATGGGAAGGTACATCTTTTCAATGCCTTGCGTGAACACACAAGGCGACTTTGCATCGACCGCCAAGTGAACCCAGCGATCCTCGAAACGTCCATGATTGTTCCAAGTCAACGTCGCTGGTGGTTGATCATCCTCGCTAACGCCTTCGGTCAGAACGCCCAACCGCATCATCACTTGCATGCCGTTACAGATCCCCAGCACTAACCGGTCGCCGTTGCCGTGAACAAACGAGTCCACCATCCCGGCCAAATGCTCACGAAGCCGGGTAGCAAGAATTCGGCCCGCTGCGATGTCATCGCCGTAGCTGAACCCGCCCGGAAAGCAAAGGATTTGGTAGCGGTCTTTAAGAGCCGGATTCTCGATCAGCCGGTTGACGTGAACCCGCTCTGCGATCGCGCCAGCTTTTTCAAACGCGAATGCCGTTTCTTCGTCACAATTCGTGCCCGGAGCACGCAAAACAAGGACTCGGGGAGCAACACTTTGGGTGGACATGGACTCGTTTTGGTGAGCAATCGCGAGGAATAAGAGGCTTGATCAACGCCGCAAGCCGGATGATAGCCTGCCTCGAACTCATTGCGTAGGCGTGCCCCAAATCGGGTCACATGACGCGTCACCATCACGCAAGGCATAGATTCGGCAATGAGTAGCCCCAGGAGGATCCGCCCGTTTTTTGCATTCTCAACCTCAAACGCTTATTTTGGCGTCATGAGCGAACCCAATTCCCCGGTCTTCATGGCGTCGAGTGAAGATCCAGCGATGCAGCAGGCAATCAAGCGAGCCCGGCAAACATTTCGGTTTTTCTGGCGAGAACTTTCGTGGGAATACCGTCGGATCGTTCCCGGGCTCGATATCGCAGCGGTGAAGATTGCCTTTGAAGATCCTCCCGGGACACCCAAGCAAGACCCCGATCAACCGGCGGTCGAAGAAATGTGGGTGAGTGATATCCAGTTCGATGGGCAACAGGTCTCAGGGACGCTC
This sequence comes from Rubripirellula amarantea, assembly GCF_007859865.1. NCBI lineage: Bacteria > Pseudomonadati > Planctomycetota > Planctomycetia > Pirellulales > Pirellulaceae > Rubripirellula > Rubripirellula amarantea. The sequence goes on from NZ_SJPI01000001.1 coordinate 1,254,631, forward strand.
ATCAACAATCCAAACTGGCTGACTTCGGTGAGCGAGGGCGACGATGTCATCGCGAACCCAATGCAGGTCAACGATTGGATGTACGCGATCAACCAAAAGGTCTGCGGAGCATTCACGGTCAATGTGATCCGAGCAGCGATGAGTAAGTCGGAACGCCGAGCTCATGACAACGCCTGGGGACTCGACTTCGGTCATCCTGAATCCATCGTTGTCGTTCCGCCCGATTACATCGGTCAACCTGCTCCCAAGAAAAGCTTCTTGGGCGGATCCAAACCCGTGGTACAAGACCTTGCCGAGGTGGCGAAACGCGAGCACCCCATGGCAATCAACATGTTGCCGTCTCTAGAAGAGCAGCTCACGGAAGATCCATCAATTGTCCATCAAACCGACGAACGAGGTTTTACATTTCTGCATCAGCTAACCCTAGCCGGTAGTGCCGCCAGCGTTGCGGCGCTACTGACGCATGACGCTGACCCCAATGCGGTTGCGTCCAATGGCATGACACCTCTGCGACTCGCCAAGTCGCTCGGCTGGAAGGACGTTGCCGAGGTGCTCGTTCATGCTGGCGCTCAATAAAGCAATGCCGACCTAGATATCTGTTTCCGTGAATACCTCGGTCATGTTAATTGCGGTCCGCAACAGACCGAATCCTCGGTCTGCAACATACGGGCCATTACGATCAACGCCCCGTCTCGACTTTGATCTGCAATCGACCGTGCTGATGGTCCCACCCTACGACCGTACCACGACCTCGCCAGATTTGTCGCCCGATCTGCTCGAACTCTTCGCCCATGTCATGCGGCACATACAAGACCATTGGCAATTCAGGGTGCTCGGCCCGAGCCCAAACGGCATGACCATTTTCGTAAACGTGCGGATCCTCGGAACCGCTGTAGAGCACGCGTCGCTCGACAATCGCTTCAACATCGAATGTCATCCCCTGCACCACATCGACCAATAGATCTCGTTGATCATCTTCATCGCGAACATCCCACAAGTGCTGGACCGTTTCTTGGAATGTAACACCTGGCGATGATGAATCCGCTTCGCCGGTCGCCGAAGCCATTGCGGGCGAAGTCGCGTTAGAAGAAGCCCCGTAAGAAGAGGCTCCGATGACTTGGTTCCCGCTAGGCAACACTTCCAGCTTGTACTTTTTGCTCCAATCAGGGCACCTTGGAATATCAATACGGACCTTCGCCTCCCAGATTATTTCATTGCTGGAAAGCTTAATTGAATACGGAGCGTCGCTTGGAATTTCGAACGCAATGGGATAGCGATGCTCGACATCCGGCCGAAGCGTCTTGGCGGGCTCTAATTCCAAGAGGCGGCTAAAGAACAGGTGAGTATGCGTGGTCGCATTGCTCCCGCTACCGCTCACGCAACGCTCACGTGCTTCGATCTCACACTTTACACCGTTAATGTTCACCGGACGCCGCGGACAAACCACCAACTCACCTCGCAGTACATCGCCCGGGTGCAAACTGCACTCTTCGATCTCACAAGTCACTTTCCCGAGCTTGTACTTTGGCAATGCATATCGAACGATCATCACGATACCACCGATTAGCAACGGAGCGAAAAACAAGGCTCCAAACCAACCCGAACGAATGAGTGCTCCACCGATAGGAATCAGGATCGACGCAAACACCAAAGCGATGATCGCACCCACGAATCCACTGACGGCTACCTCGCCCGATTTGCCAGCCGACGCGATTTCGGGACCACCGGTTGGTTTCATTAAGAATGGTGCCGAAGCTTTGGGATCAAACGCCCAGGGAATTTTAGCGCGGGCATCAACGTAGTGGTCGATGTTTAAATAGTGCCCGTGATAACTGGGGGGCCAATCTGCAACCGTCAGCTCAAAGGGATACTCAAGCTGATCGCCCGCTTGCCAATCACCGGTAAAAACAATCGTCGATTGAGCATCCTTGGTGGCAACATTGCCTCGACCATGAGTACGCCAAACTGTTTTGACTTCCAGTCCGTTGCACGTCACATCGCTATCGACCGAAACTCGCACCACGCCGCGAATGGTTTCACCGCCTCCGTAAATCCGATCGGGATTGTCAATCTCAACACTTAAATCACACTTGGCCACCGACTGATCCTCTAGGTTGCTTGGGTCTTTTCTTTAGGTTGTGGATGCGTTGCACCAAAGTTGGCGATCTTCCGTTGCCACGTTTCATAGAGATACCCTTCGATCGCTCGAATGTCCGTCCCAAACCGACGTGACAATTGTTCTGCGTCCGCTTCGCTAATGAACGGGATGTCGCCCTCGCCGAACCGCGCGTCTTCGATACGTCGATTGAGCACTCGCCGAATGAGCGAGGGAGTATTTTGTTCGCCAATGGCGTATGTCACAACGTTGTAACCGTGCTTGCGCAACCGACGAGAAAGGTCTTTGTGCGTCCCTAGAATTAACGGGACCCCACTATTGAACACGCATTTCATTGCAGCTCGATTAAGACGCTGGGCTTCATCAATGATTAACGGAGCAGCAACGGGCAGTGCTGGCACGGGTGCGTCTTCGGCCAGGTAAACGTAAACGGATTCAGGCAAACGCGATTGAAGCGAGATCAAACGCGTGGACTTGCCTCGACCACAATCCCCGATGAACTGCACCGCGTGCCGTTGACGGGTGAAGCTTTCCAGCGATTCCCATTCGTCCAACACTGCCAGCGAAGCTCGTTGTCCTCGAGTCAATTCGCCAAACGGATTGCGAACGAGATTCCAACGAGCCCAAGGATGCCTTTGAGACAACAAAACCAATTCATCGGCAGGGCCACCCAAACAAATCATCGGCAGTGTGCGTTCCTTGGCAGTGTTGAAGCGGAATAATCGAGCTATCATGGACGGCTTCTCTTCGTTTCCCAAGATACCGTCCATGATGCGTTCTCGCAGCCAAGTGTACCGATACATCCCGCCTTTGATGATGGTGGCTATCGGAACGACGTTGCTTTGCCGAGGCTTCGAACTTAGAAACATTCACGACTGGGTTGACTCATTCGGCGCTACCGCTCCGATCGTATTCGTAGCGGTCGGCGTGATACTGATGTCCCTTTTTGTCCCCAAAACCGTGATGTCGATCACCGCTGGTGCGATGTTCGGAACAGGATGGGGCAGCGGCTTGATGCTGGTCACCGCCCTGCTCGCTGCGGCATTGAATTACATGATTGGTCGGTTGTGGGTTTCGGGCTCCAGCGCTACCGACGAAAACCAAAGCAAATCGGTCCCGGCCGGAGACATCATTTCGACAATGCGTCAAATGGCGGCTGATGCAAATTTTGCCGGGCACCTGCTACTTCGACTCTCGCCGGTACCCACAATGATCATCAGCTACACGATGGGAGCATGCCACGCCAAAATAGTGCCCTATATCGTCGCGGCCGCTGTAGCAATGATCCCGCAAATTTTGTGGGTCCACAGCGGAACGGCCTCGCACCTGATCGGCGATGCCGATGCATCACCTGAAAAATGGACAAGCATCGCCCTCGCCGTCGTAGGTGGACTGCTAGTCAGCGTCTTAATTCCGCGAGAAGTGTTGCGTCGGTTGCGAGACTCGCGAACGATCGAAGGAGCAGCTACCTAATGACCAGCGATTCGCAAACGTCCTCCGAAACTGACAATCAACTCAATCCAGTCAATCAATCTAGATCCGACGGTAAACTCAGTCACCAACGCCCCATGACGCATCGTGTTTACGACTCAGCAATCGATGCCTGGGTCGCGGCGCTACTGATCATTTCACCATTGAGCTCCGTCATCATTGGCGTCTACTTGTTCCTTCAAGGTCAATCCGACGACGCATCAATCATGTTTGCCGCCGGTGCCTTCACCACGATGGTAATCGTCGCCTGTACCCTGCCCTGCCGCTACACACTGCTCGAAGACGCAATCTCAATCCGCTGCGGAATTATCCTGTTCTATCAGGTTGCCTACACCGACATTGAATCGGCAGACCTATCATCATCGTGGCTCAGCGGTCCCGCCCTTTCGTTGAAACGAATCGCCATCAAGACCAAACGACGAACCATCATCGTGTCGCCCAAAGACCGCGAACAGTTTCTGTCTGAACTGAACGAGCGAATCGCGAATGCTGGGCTCGATAAGCTGAGTTAGTCGTCGACGTTAGCCTGGCATCGCCAATTTTTCCCATTGGGACAACTCAATCGCGTTGCTTATGTGAGCGAGTCTTCTCTAACTTCTTCGACTGCTTCAGGGCCAACTCGCTCGAACACGTACTCGTTGCATCCCCATCCATTTCCCACCGTGGTCAGGCGGTCAAGAGTGAACCCTCGTTTTCGCAATGGCATGACGATGTCTTCTGGTTTGGCGACTTCGAAAGGGAGGCCACCGATCCAATCGACCCAGTCGTACCACACGGTCATGCCTCGATCGTTCTTCTTCGCTCGCCAATCGGCAAACGGTAGCGGGTTGCCAAACCTAGCGAGTCGCGCGAATGCAAACTTTGATTCGTAGACGCTGGCAACAGCCACTACCCATACAGGCCGCAGAAAGCTTGGAAAACGATGATAGAGTTTCTTGATCGCAAGCCACCTTCGACTGGCGCCGCCTTGGTCGTTGTAGATCGCAATGAAAAACTGGCCCCCCGGACAAACTCGTCGGCTTGCCAACTCAATCGCTCGGTTCATGTCGCCGGTGTGATGCAGGACGCCCCAGGAATAGACGACATCGAACTCACCGAGAGCCAGCATGAACGATTCATCCAGTACCGAACCCTGGTGAATGGTCCAACGACCTTGAACGTCGTCCCCGAATCTATCCCGAAGTGTTTGAGTGCATCCAACGCACTCCTGGTCGTAGTCGATTGAAACGACCTCAGCTCCGAGTCGATGAGCGGCCAACGAAAACAAACCACTACCGCAACCAATGTCCAAGAACCGTTCTCCGCCGAGCGAATCACGACCAAGTTTTTGCCTCAGCGATTCTTGGGCTTCCTCGATTCGAGTTTCATCAACGGTTTCTAAGAAGGCCCGCCAATTCTTGCCAAACTCAAATCGCTCCTCAGACTTCATTGGAAACTTGCTCAATTATCTCGTATAAATGTGGCTGAACGATTTTCATCCTCGCACCAACATACACCATGAGTGATACAACCAACCGACGTCGTTTCTTGAAAGTTGCCGCCGCGACTACGGTTGCAGCTCCGGCTATTTTCACTTCGAAGCGAACCATGGCCCAGGATGTGATTGGCGAAGGTGATCACAAGTTTCATTGCGAACACTTTTTCCCAAGATTGCCCGATCAGTTCCACTGGCAAATCACTCACAACGTTGCGATTGATCCCGACAACAATCTGTATGTGATTCACGAGGGCAATAAGAAACTTACTGACCATCCTTCGATATTTGTTTTCGATTCCGAAGGAACTTTTATCCGCGCCTTTGGGCAACAATTCCAAGGTGGTGGACACGGAATTGAAATTCGCGTCGAAGACGGTACGCCTTACCTATATGTAGCCGCTTACCAACAGGTCAAATCCATTGCGAAGCTTACTCTTGATGGCGAATTGGTATGGCAGGAATACGCTCCGATGAAAAGCGGGCTTTACGCCGCCGGTGAAGCGAGCGATCCCGATCAAGTTTGGGGACGCGATCGCTTCATGCCAACCAATTTTGCCTTCCTACCCAATGGAGATTTCTTGCTCGCCGATGGCTACGGTGCGTGGGCAATCCATCGATACACTCGCGATGGTAAGTGGCTTTCCCATTTCGGTGGGGCTGGTGATGGCAAAGGCAAGTTCGCGTTGCCTCACGGAATTTGGCTTGATGATCGAATTGATGGTGCGGCGGAAATCGTTGTTGCGGATCGCGCCCACAATACTTTGCAAACATTTGCACTAGATGGCACCTACAAGAAAACCGTCACCGGCTTTGGCTTGCCGGCCAACATCGATGTTTTTGAAGATCTGATGCTAGTCCCCGAACTCGTCGCTCAGGTTTCGATTTTGGACCAAAATCACAACACGATTGCGAAGCTTGGTTCGGATCAAGACCGTATTTTGGCAGACAAAGAACAAGCGGGTGACTTCACGATTCGCAAGGACGAGAGCCGTTGGGAACAAGGAAAGTTCGTTCATCCACACGATGGCTGCTTTGACAAGGAAGGCAACATCTACATCGCTGAATGGGTAGCAACCGGTCGGGTAACCAAGTTGACGCGAGCTTAGCTATGGGAAGTCGGTGCACTCTGCGGTAAACGCAGCCCTGTTCAGGTCTTTCCCAAACGATCTGCGACGGACGGTCACTTACGTCCAAACGCCAGCACCAACAAACCGGCAAACGTTAGCGTTACGCCACTTACCAGCGCAGCAGTAATCGGTTCAGCGAATAAGATCACACCCGCCAAGGCAGCCATCGCCACTTGTGATGCATTGATAAGATTCACTGCAACGACAGGTAACGCTTTGAGCGACAACGACATTGCGATAAATGCAGAGAAGTTCAGCAGACCAGCGGCCGACATCACGACCCACTGCTCGGTCGCAATCGCGTTAAAGTCACTTAATTCAATTCGCGTTAAGACGAACGTCCACAACGAAAGCACCCCCACAGCGCCGCTTAAAAACATTGTCAATGAAGCTGACACTCCGCTATGCATGGTTTGACGCATGACGACACCGAATAGCGAATAGGCCGCCCCCGAAGCAGCCGCGCAAAGAGCGCCCACCCAAATTGGCAAAGTGCTGGACGATGCTAAAGGTCTTTCACCTGCGCTAGGTAGGGAAAGAATGACAATTGCGGAAATCAGGATCACAATAGCGATGACTTTGTTGATCCGAACCGGTTCGCCCAAGACAATTCGCCCCAAGATCGCGCCACCAATGATCAATACTCCGAGCGTTATTGGCACCGAGATCGCCAAACCGATAACTTCAAGCGCCACTTGGAACGCCGCATTGCCAACAAATTGACCAACCAGTGCAACGATAAGAAAACGAACAATCATGCGACTACTCGTCATCAACTTCTTACCTCGTGCCACCAGCCACACCAGAAATGGACCGAGAAAGAGCACCGTCGGAACAGCTTTGACCGCTGCTACCAAGAATGGATCGACGCCGACGCTTTGCCGCAAAGCAACATTCGCTGCCGTATAGAGGATTGCCGCAAGTCCACCACAAATGACGCCAAACACAACACTGCCATGGTGATTGTGTGGCTCGATCGAAGTGACGTCTCGCGTTTTCCGATTCAGCGAGTTACTCCGGAAGTGTATCGTGCAAGAAGTCGTCGGATGAATCGTCTGGTTCGTCGGTGTCGATCGTTTCCAATAGCAAGTCGTCCGACTTCGGCAACGATTGGGTACTGACGGGTGGTCGATGGTCATAATCATCGATCCAGGTCGATTTTGTAATATCACTTCCGGTGGGTTGTGACACGATCACCGTAATATTGTCTTCGCCACCTGCTTCATTCGCGAGCTGAATTAGCTTTTCGCAAAGGTCCGCAGACTCGGGATTGGAATCGCTTCCCACTACCTGGGCAAGTTGCTCGGCGGTGAAATAGCGATGAAGCCCGTCACTGCAAAGAACGATACGGTCGTTGTTCTTCAGATCCACTTGCCGAACCTCTGCCGTAATTTCGCCCCCATCAGACCGTCCACCTAGCACGTTCCAAAGCACATTGCTCCACTTACTTCCCGCTTCATCCTCGGGCTTCAGCCCTCCGGCCTCGACCATTTGCCTGGCGAGAGTGTGATCAGTGGTCAATTGCTGAGCCATGCCGTCACGTACCAAGTAACATCGCGAATCGCCCGCATGAACGACGTATAGCTTCGGCCAAACAACGTACGCCATGGTCAACGTCGTCCCCATGCCACGTTGGTCGACATTCTGAGCCGATTCAAGCAGGATCCTAGAGTGCGCATTTCGAAGCAAACTTTCCAAGTTCCCCATGAACTCGTCTTCTCGGTCAACATCACCGTGGAAATGCCAGTGAATGCTACCAAGCAAGTTCGTCACCAATTGATCGATCGCGATTCGACTCGCGTGTTCTCCCGCGGCATGCCCGCCCATGCCATCGGCAACCAACAAGACCTCGCCTTGGACTTGGCCAAATAGCCGGTCTTCTAACAACAACGACGTGGCAGTCACCCGCATCGACTTGTTGAGTTGAGCGATCAAGAACTGGTCTTGATTGTTCTCACGAACGCGACCCTGATGAGTCATCCCGCAGGAATGTGACGTTAAGCCGCCCGCCAAGCTGTCCTTCGAGTCATTCAGATTGCGACTGCCACCGCTCGAATTCTCGATATTATTCACACCAGCCTCAACTACTTGAAACGCGCACACGGGATGCCCACTTACCCACACAAAGTTTACAGCAAAATGCTAGTGCAACAGGTGGGTATCGCACAATTGAGGTCGACTTGCGCAGTCCCAATGAGCTATCCCTCATTCTGGTCTAAGGATGTGTTCCGAACCGTAGCTCTGACCTTCCTCTCGGATGACTTCCACTTTCGCGAATCTCCGCTGTTTAGGGAATCTCTTCATGCTGATTGCTGACAAATCTAACCGTCGATTTCCGCTGTTTCTGCACTTAGGCCTGCTTTTGACCATCGCAGCGAACATCGGTTCACTGACCGGTTGCTCTCAAAGTCAACCGGAATCCAGGTTTTCGGATGATTCGCCCATCGAAATGAGTTCTCCCGATGGCATTGCCATGGAAGCAATTCCAGCGAGGCAAACTTACCGACAAGAGGGTCCTGATCAAACACCGACCGAAATGGTTCGCGAGCAGGCATTTCCACCGGTTGCCTACCAAAGCTCGCCAGCCGAACGCCCCAGTTTCTCAGGCGTCCAGACTTCGGCCCCAATGCGTATCCCGTCGCAGCCAGACGCCTCATCGGGGTTCGCAACCAACTCGAGACAATCCGTTTCGAACAGCTTTGATGCGACGTCACTCTCGCCAACGGCATCAGCATCGAACTCATTTACCAACCCGAATCATGCAAATAATCCTCGATCATCGGCGTCGTCAAATGCGGCAGCACCGGCGATTGCAGCACCAACACTTCCAGCAACAGCGATTGCATCAACCCCAGCAACTTCAACGTTACCGGATCATGTTTCACGATTGCCCGCCGGCAGCGAACGTAACGCAGCGGATGGATTCGCCACGGTTCGAGTGTTTTATGCCACCGATCGAAAACGTGACTCCCTAACGCTTGATGCCATTTCCGTTAGCGGGCAAAAAGAGCCGTTCATCGCTTTGACCGGTTGTTCCATCTTGTTGATCGGCTTTGGCGGGATTGGCTTGCTAACCGGTCGAACTCGCGCACGAACGGCGTCGCTATTGGCGGGCTGCGTCGTCGGCTGCGGTGCAGTAGCGTTTGTTTTGGCAGGTCAAGCAAACATCGAGAAACATGGAGTCACCTATGCGGCCGACCGCGGTTCGCTGGTCCGTGGCATTTGCGATGTGACTGTTCCCGATACACACTCGCGAGGACTTGTTGAGCGTCCGAGCTTGTTGCGTTTAGAGTTCCGCGAAGACCAAAGAGAACACATCGTGTTGACCAGCGCGACCGAACTATCGGCGACTGATTTTCACCATCGCCTCGCCAATACGGTGGACGCGTCTGATCAAAAAGACCTGCTCGTATTCATTCACGGTTACAACGTTGACTTTGAATCGGCGGTGCAAAGAACGGCTCAAATCGCGGTGGACTTGCCCTTCACTGGTACGCCTATCTGTTACTCGTGGCCCAGCCAAGCGACTTTGCTCGGCTATTCCATTGACGAAAACAACGCCGTTTGGACCGTCACTCACTTGAAACAATTTCTGCTCGAACTTGCTAGAGAAAGTGGTGCACGTTCAATTAACGTGGTTGCTCACAGCATGGGTAATCGTGCGATGACCGCAGCGATTCAGCAGATCGACTTCCAACTTGCCGACGACTCGCCCAAAATGTTTGACCGTGTTGTTTTGGCTGCGCCCGATGTGGATGCCGATCACTTCCGACGTGACCTCGCCCCCTCGCTACTGAACACTGCAAGACAAGTCACGCTTTACGCATCTTCAGATGATCAGGCACTGATTGCTTCCAAACAAGTTCACGGTTACCCGCGAGCGGGCGAAAGTGGTCCTCATTTGGTTGTTGTTCCGGGTATTGAAACGATCGATGTCAGCGGCATTGATTTGAGCTTACTCGGGCACAGCTACTATGGTGATAACGAATCGATGCTGCGAGATTTGTACGAAGTCGTGGGCGCTCGGTTACCGGCATCTAGTCGCGAGCAATTGATTGCCCGAGGCATTGAACCAATGACGTATTGGCAGTTGGCTCAGCAACCAAGGACTACGACGCCCGCACAAACCGCACCTTTGAACCGTTGATCCGATCGCATAATCGGTACCGTTGGACTTATCCGATTCAATTGCTGGCGTGTTTGCAACGACCCTAGGAAGCTCAACGATCCCGCTTCGCGAATATGACTGGGCTACTAGACTTAGGAATCGGCCGGCAATCATCTGCCATTTCCCCATGCCTTCACTTTTTTCAATAGTCATCCCATGCGAGTAGCGATCATCGGCGCTGGCCCGGCTGGGATGACGGCAGCATTGCAGCTATGCCGCGGGGGTGCTGATGTTACGGTATATGAAGCGAGTCAGCATATTGGCGGAATGTCTCGCTCGCTTGACCTTTGGGGTCACCGAGTGGATATGGGGCCGCATCGTTTTTTTAGCACCGATGCAAGAGTCAATGGACTTTGGCTCGATGTTGTAGGTCGCGACTACGCCATGGTCAACCGCCTCACGCGAATCTACTACCAAGACAAGTTCTTTCATTATCCCCTTCGTCCGTTCGACACGCTGCGGAACATCGGGCTCTCGAAAGCGTTCGCCTGCACACTTAGTTATGTGAAAGAACGCATTCTCCGCGGGCAGTCCCCTCATGAAAACGAATCGTTTGAATCATGGTGCGTTCGTCGTTTCGGTCGAAAGCTCCACGAAACATTCTTTAAAAGCTACAGCGAAAAATTGTGGGGGATTCCCTGCGACGAACTAAGTGCTGATTTCGCAGCTCAACGGATCAGTTCGTTCTCATTGCCCGAAGCCATCCTCAGTGCGATATCAAATCGGCGGGCAGCACAGCACAAAACGCTTGTCGATTCCTTTGCCTATCCCTTTGGCGGAACCGGTGCAGTTTACGACAAGATGGCAGATCAAGTTCGTCATCTCGGTGGCACCATCGCCCTCAATACCCCCGTCCGTCGAGTCGTTCATGAAGGCTACAAAGTCACAGGGTTAGAACTAGCTGGCCATGAGAATAACTGCACAACTGATGAATCGTTTGATCATGTTGTTTCAACGATGCCGTTGACCTCGCTCGTCCGCGGTATGCAGGACGCTCCTAGCGACGTTGTTGACGCCGCAGCCCAATTGCGATTTCGCAATACTCTTCTCGTGTTCCTAAATATTGATTCGAGCGAACTATTTGATGACCAATGGCTGTACATTCATGACCCGAAAGTCCAGGTAGGTCGTGTGACCAATTTCCGCAACTGGGTTCCCGATCTTTACCAGGACCAAAGCACCTCTGTGATCGCTTGCGAGTACTGGTGTGATCACAACGACGCGATTTGGTCGACCAACGATGACGAGCTGATTGAACGAGCCACCAACGAGTTGCGGTCCACACGTTTGCTTAATTCCGAACGAGTTTTGGCGGGTCATGTCGAACGTTTGCCACGATGCTATCCCGTCTATCGCCGCGGCTATCGTAAACACGTTGACCGCATTTCGGATCACTTGCGACAATACTCGGGTTTGCTACCGATCGGGCGATATGGTTCGTTCAAATACAACAACCAAGACCACAGCATACTGATGGGAATTCTAGCAGCCGAGAACATACTCAACGATGCTCGCCACGACCTGTGGAATGTCAACGCGGACTTTACCCAGTATCACGAGCGCGCGGTAATCGCTGCCGAAGGTCTCATTTCTCAACCCCAAGTCTCTTCGCATGCCATGGCTATCGCCTAAGTCACACGACAAGGCATCACCGGGCGAGCTGCCGTCGAGCGTTTTCCAATTTTTCAGCCACCGCAATGTCCCCCCGTTCTCGCGCAAGATCCGAAGCGGACTGTAGCAACCTAAGCACGTCCTCATTCTTTCCAGCTTGAGAATAGGCCAAGACCAAGTTCATGTACTGAGGCAGGTCTTCGTCCAGACGCAAAGCCATTTCGAGTTGCTTAATGGCACCCGCGACTTGGCCTTGGCTTAGTAACAGCAGACCAAGGTTTGTTCTTGCCAACGCGAAGTCTGGACTCGCAGAGATGGTTTCGCGGTAATGCGTGATAGCCTGCTCGGAGTCCCCCTCAAACTCAAACAAACGTCCTAGATTCAAATGAGTGGCCGGGTCAGTCGGTTTGATCTCAAGTGTCCGTTGGTACTGCTCGATGGCTTCGTTGTTCTTACCCAAACGGTCATAAGCTTGCGCCAGGTTGTAACTCGATTTGTAGTACGTCGGATCTATTCGGTAAGACTTCTCAAAATACGGAACAGCTTCTTCGACATTTCCTTGCAAAGCTAACAACGTTCCCGCCCCGTATAATGCGATCGTGTTTTCCGGCTGATGCAGCAACGTGTCCTGCCAAAGTGCAAGTTGGTTGTGATACAGAGTCAACCTTCGCTTCGAGATCACAGCGAAAACACTCGCGATCGCTACTACAAAGACCACCACTAGCAAACGGAGAACCTTCGATTCGTGAACGTGGTTACTTAGTCTCGGTCGCAATACGTCTAAGATCCAGTAACTCCCTGCGATCCCGAACGGCACGATGACGGCGAGCGGCAAGTACATTCGCCGTTCCACCGCAGGTTCCATCGGCAAAGGTATCAAGAGCGTTGGCGAAAGAATGGCATAGAACGCAACGGTGACAAATGCTACCGGCCAGCGTTTTACGAACCCCCAAACACTTAACAGGATCAACAAAACATTCGCTGTAACCCACGGCCATACCGCTGCGAAATCAGTAACCACTGGAAACTGATAGTGAATCAATAGAGGCCAAGGCCAAACCGACATTCGCCAATACAAGAAAACGATGGGCGATTGACTCAACCACCAGTGATGGATTGCAACGCCTTCGTCGAAACCACCACCCGGAGTGCGAAACCCGTAGGCGTACAACAATGCGACGGGAATCCATGTCAGAGCTAAGCCAACGTAAAGCTTCCACGATTTTTTGAGCATGCTCCAACAACGATCATCGAAAAAGATTCGCTGGTACACGAACACCACCGCAGGCACCGACGCCATCATTTCCTTGCTAAGCATGCCCACAACCGACGCCAAGACCGCCAAGAACAAGTAGGTCGCCTTCGATCGCAAACTTTCCGCGGTAAAGTAGCATGACGAAAATAGCAAAGTGGCAACGTAGAACAGTCCGACCATCAACTCCGTCCGTTGTGTGATGTAGACGACCGTTTCCGTGTTGATCGGATGAACTGCCCAAACAATGGCACTTAGAAAACCGATGAGATTGGCAGATGAATCGAACCGTGTTCCAAATTTTCGCAGACGAAGCGTTCGAGTCACCAACACCCACACCAAAATTGCGACGGAACCATGGATCACCATGTTCACGACCCGATAACCTCGCGGATCCAATTGGTGAAAGTGATAATTGATGGCGAACGTAAGATTGACGAGCGGCCGAGCGGAAACAGGGGTTCCCGCGGTGGGATGAAGCGGGCCGAAATCGGGCGAATGTCCCACCAACGGCCAAAGCGTGTGGATGGAAGTGTTTTGAATCAGCGTGACTTCGTCATCAAAGATCAAGGGTGCATTAAGCGTGGAACCGTAAACTGCTGCGATCACCATCGCGAGCACAATGGCACCGAACGCCCAACGGAACCGATGATTTCGATCGTATGAACTTGCTGGGGCACTTTGATGGTCGGCGGCGATAACGTTGCTTTTCATGTCATCCCTATCGTCGTGCCTTCCTCGAACCGTGTAACATTTCCTGTAGAACGCTGTTAAACCAACGCCAAGCCGACGTGCGTTCGACTATCCCGAAAGCTCGACGACATATTTAACTTGCCAACAAGGTGGCCAACTTGCTGCACGACCTCGACGAAAACCGCGATCACTATAGCCGTGTGCTTGAGCAAAAACCATCGTTGTATTACGAACGGTTCGATCAGGACTTGCTGGAAAAACAGCCACTCACGAAAGAGCTTGTCGATAAAGCGTTTGAGCGACTGTTTCCGCACAAAGCCGGACGCTTACTCGACGTTGGGTGTGGCAACGCCTTCTACTATCCTCTGCTCAGTCGTCACGCTAACGAGATCCAAGGCATTGACGTCTGCGGCCCGATGATCGACGAGGCCAAAGAAGCCATCGCTGAGCGTGGACTCAATCATTGCCACGTTCAGGAAGCCTCTGCACTCGATTTACCCTTTGACGATGAATCGATGGATGTCGTTTTCTCCTGGGATTTTCTTCATCATGTGCCGGATGTCCCCAAGACGATTTCAGAAATCACACGCGTTTTGCGTCCCGGCGGTCGATACATCGCCTTAGAACCCAACATCATGAATGTCTCAATAGCTTGGTATCACTTCCGCCGACGATCAGAGTGGCGTCTCTTTCTTCAAAACCAATTCAGCATCCCACGCAAGCTACGAAATGACTTCGACGTCATGGTTCACTACGACAATACGATCATCAGCTTTCTGAACGATCGAACATGGTACATCTGGAAAGCGGCTGATGTATTGACGTCGATTCCGCCTTTTCATTTCCTTTCGTTCCGTTACTTCATAGACGCGGTAAAACGAGGTTAGCAAAGCGTCAACAATCGCGTTGACTAGCCTATCCACCGTTTGCGGTAGAAGAACACGACCATTCCGCCCGCGACAAGAGACATCAAGAACAACGCAAACGGATAGCCAAAGTACCATTGAGTTTCCGGCATGTTCCAAGGTGATGTCTGAGTTGAAAAGTTCATCCCGTATAGTCCCGCGATGAAACTAAGTGGGATGAAAATCGTTGCGATGACGGTTAGCACTTTCATCACTTCGTTCATTCGCATACTGGCCGCCGACATTTGAAGGTCTCGCAGGTCAGAGCAACTTTCGCGACACATTTCCAAGAGCTCAACAACGCGGATGGTGTGGTCGGCAACGTCTCGCAAGTGCAATCGAGTCGCTTCTCCTGTGAGTGGACCGTTGTACGTCAGCCAACTTTGGATCATTTCGCGGTGAGACCAAGCCACTCTTCGCAATCGTCGGATATCTGAACGAATTTCGAAGATCTGGTGAACCACTTCGCTGCCTCGATTCTGGTCCGCAATCTCGTCTTCCAGTTGATCTAGCGCATCGCCAAAATGATGCACATGGGGGAAGAAAGCGTCGACGACTGTATCGACCAGCGCGTACGCCAAGAAGTCACTGCCGTGTCTGCGCACTTCGCGAGACGACGACTCCAGTCGCTTCCGGACGGCATTGAAACAGTCACCTTCGCGTTCTTGCCATGAAACGACGTATCCGTTTCCGACAAACAAACTGACCTGTTCCAAATCTAACTGACCGTTGCTACTTGGCATTCGAACAACGATATACAAATGGTCGTCGTAGACTTCGATCTTCGGCCGCTGGTGTGTGTTGACGACATCTTCGAGGGATAACGCGTGAATCTTGAATCGTTTTCCGATTGCTGAAATCGTAGGTTCGTCACCCAATCCAACCACATCCACCCACACGACATGGTCACTTGAGGCTAATGGAATCTCTTCCACGGTTAGGTTCTCGAACCGTTTGACCTCGCTTCGGTTAAAACGAATCGCGCGGATCGATGTTGGAACTGCGTCATCGGCGATCGAAATTGTCCCCGGTGCCAACCCTACCGCTCGATCGACTTTACGTTTGCGTCGGAATGGGTTCGCAAATCGCTTTCGTTTCATAAGTCGCTTTCCGTGACAATCGTTCCGGCTTTTCCATTTGGATTGGGACCAGTAGTTTCAGAAGATTGATTCTTCGATCGCAAAAAGTCTGTTAATCCACTTGGCAACGATCTTAGGTGCAGATCTCGTTGTGGGAATGAGATTTCAATATTCGCCGCCGCGAACTTCCGATTGATGGACGTGTGCAAATCGTGAGTCACCGCCAATCGTTTTTCGTACGTCCCCAAATAAGCGCGTAGCGTGAAATTCAGGCTGTTGTCTCCGAAAGCGTCAAAGGTGACGTTTGTTTTGGGTTCTTCGAGAACATCTGGATTCTCCGCAGCAGCTTCTAGAATCAACTGATGTGCCAATTGAGTATCGGTCCCATAGGCAACGCCGACCGACAACACCAAACGGGTCACGTCATCCGAACGAGTCCAGTTGAGTACTTTTCCGGTGATGAATTCTTTGTTGGGAACGATGTAATCCTTGCGATCCCAATCGGTGATGGTAGTGGCTCGAATGCGGATCTTGGAAACGATTCCGGTCACGCCATCAATCTCAACAACGTCACCCACTCGCACCGGTTGCTCGAACAAGATGATGATTCCGGCAACGAAGTTGGCGAACATTTCTTGCAACCCAAACGCTAAACCAAACGTCAACGCAGTCGCCATCCATTGGATTTGGTTCCAGTGAAGCCCAATCGTTCCGCCGGCGATAATGATGCCGAGTAACACAATCGCGTAACTCACTAACGACGTAACGGCGTAGCGGATGCTGCGATCGATAGGTAGCCGACGCAAAACGGCAAACTCCAACAAACCAGGCAGGTTTCGAGCCGCAGCTAGCGTCAATCCAAAGAGCACACACGCCAAAGCCACCTCCGCGATCGTCACGTGATCCACCACCTCCCGTGAGTGCGGGATCAAATCACCGTTTTCATTCTTAACAAGATCAGTGACCGTGTCCGTTGACGACCAAAGCGGCCACTTCTCGAAAATCCCAAGCGCCGGAACGACATCGCTCCACACAATCCACAATCCGATCATCGCCGCGGCCACCATGGCGGTTTGAAATAGATTCCGCGACTGCTGCATCTGTTCTTGCAGGTCTTTGGCCGTGTCTTCGGCGATGGGAACCGGCGTCTCACTTGCGGCAGTTTCGGCGGCCAACGCGCGAGCTTGTTTGGCTTGTTCCATTCGCAGGGAGCGACGATGGATAAGTGACCATCGCATTACCAACGAGACCGCAACGGCGATGCCAAAGAGCAAACCTAAGGAAAGAAAAATTCGCCAGCCGATCTGTTGACTGGTGAAATGGTATCCAATCACCGTCAATACACCTAAGCCCACCGGTATCGCCACGATCACGGGATACCAAATTATCGCCGTTCGATTGACCCAGCCGCTCGGATGGGAAGCAATGTATCGAGCAGGCACTCCGCGGCGAGGATGAGCCACTCGCTGAATGAACAATCCAAACACAAAGGTGGCCAGCAACGAAAGGTAGCGTTCGAGCACATCATTGCCGTAGCCAATACTGCCGCCCGCTAGGAAGGCCGCTATCGATATGATCGGAACGGCAATGAATAGCAATGGCCGGATCGCTTGTCGCACTTTCTTGGTGGTCAGTTCAGGCCAAGCAAAATGGGATTGAGCCAATCCTTGCGACCTGCAGACTTGACGCATGAAGTCGAGTGGAAAGTACAAGAACGCTGTCGTCGAGCAACCCAACGAAAGAGCTGAAAGCGTGCGGTCGTTCCCTGCAATCGAGGAAAACCGTGATCCTAAGAACCCAAAAAACAGAGGGATGGGGAGCGAGGTTGCGACGGTCCAGAAAAACGCCTTTGCGGTCGGACCAAAATGAGTGAAGCTCGATTGACTGGCCTTTTCACCCAAGAGCGTGATCTCGGCGCGTAAGCGGTACCGTGAGAGCAACAACGTTAGCAGCGACAATCCCGCAGCAATCCAAATTGCAGGTCGAGTCGTCATATCGGAAATAATTTTCAATCCGACACCGGACCAAGCTGCGGGCAAAGTGAACCACCATTCCGCCTTAGCGGGGAACGGCTTCGAGTACATTGGCGAGGTGCTTCGGGTCCACAATACATTCTCGTTGATGTACTTCCGAGAGTCCTCGACCAGCTGAATGATTTCTTCCTCTGCCGTTGAAATCGAAACCAGAGTATTAAAGTAGTGGGTTTGATTTCGAATCGCTGGGTCCAAATACTCCGTTCGTTGCGTTTCGAGTAGTTGCAGAGCTTCCTTTTCTAACTCTTCGCGCTCGACACCATAGACAGGCCGATCGGCCTGCCGCAACAAAGCGTCGATTGTCAGACTCAGCTTAGCGTTGCGACGATCGGTCATCTCTTCCAACGCGTAGGCAGCGTCATCAATTTCCGATGATCGTTCGCGTATTCTCATGCGGTAAACACCGACACTGGGAAGATTCTGTTTTAGATTTCGCAGCATCGCCCCCACGGCGTCCGTCAAACCGACCTTATCGACACGGCTGGTCGCTTGCTTAAATGATTCGCGGATGTCTTCGAGCTGCGACTTCCGAGAAACAAGCCGGGTCTCTTCGTCCTCAATCTTTTTAGCCAGCGTTTGGTTGAGTTCAGCAAGCGATTGATTTTGTTCGCCGATGAAGCGGAGCAATGGGTGCATCTGATTGAGTTGCTTGCTTGCCATCTCGACACGGCTCGCAGCATCTTCGGCTCGTTTTTCTTCGACGATTGCTCGCAATGAAACCAATTGCTTTTGAAGCGTCTCTGCCTGGCGAGCCTCTAAGTCTCGAGTCAATTGAGGCAGGCTTGCTGCAGCTTCAGCGTCTAACAACGCCTTCTCGGCTTGCAGGGCAGCGACGTTTGCGTTGAGCAGTTCACTGGCGGTTTTTAACTCTACAATTGCCGCGTCGTTGGCAACCGTGCCATCAGCGTTCGCGACCGCGTTCTCAAACTGTTGTTTTCGTTCCTCAGCTGAATTGATGAGCTTCGGCAACTCGGTGTCGATCTCGGCGCGGCGTTGAGCGGAATTCTTCATCGCGGTCTCAGCCTGATTCACGGTCTGCTGCGCAGCCTGCGCCTTGGCTGTTAGCGACGCCAATTCGGCTTCTAATTCGGCAAGTGTTTCACCACGAGGCGCGCTCGGCTGAGCGTTCTGAAGCTGCTCGAGACTTCGTTTTGCTGAATCCGCACGCGCAGCAACCGTCTCAATCGCCGCTCGCCGTTTTTGAACCATTTCGGTCTTGCTGCTAGCCTCAGCCGCTTGTTTCTCTGCTTGATCAAGCACCGTCAGTGCAGCGCTCTTAGCCTCTTCTTCAAGATCCGCAGACTTCACCTGTTCACGCAACTTTTCTAGACCAGTTGCCGGTGTCGCAGAGCTAGTCTGCTCGCCAACTTGCGCAATCACGCCAGTCGGATTGAGGAGAACTAGAAGGACGGCAATTGCAAGCAAACGAAACATCAATACCCAGCGAATGAAAAGGACAACCATTAAAGGAACGAGAGGCTGAGGATAAAGCAACCAATCTGCTTACGCACGGGAGGATCAACGGGTGGGCGGACCAATTCGCTGCGATTCGGCCCAGAAATCATCGTTATGGCAAGAAATTTGCCGCTGCAAGTATCAAGGATTAGTTTCTAATCAGTGTGCTGATACCTGTCCCGCCCTGGTTTGCTTTGAAGGATAGATTCGATGCCCGATCATTCGCGACTTCCACTGATCTTTTCAATGGCTGTTTTTGTCGCTCTATTTCCGTCGCCATCATTCGCCCAGGTCAGTGGGCCGGACACGCAAAGTGTTCCTGAGATCCATTCATCGAAGGCCGAGCAGACGGAAGATTTACACCACCAGCAACGCGAACTGGAACGCGACGTTCAACAGTCTAAGACGCGGATCAAGATGCTCAATGCCGAAGAGCTTGCACTTCGCAAACGTCTTGAAGAACTCGATCGCGAGAAACTAGAAGTGGAAGCCAGAATCTCGCGTCTCATGGAAAGCCTTCGCGCACTCACCGCCCGAATCGAGTCGATGAACGATGAGGCGTTCAAAGATCAAAACGAGTTACCAACGTTTCAACCGCAGTTTCCGATTGAAATTGAAAGAGCCATGTTCATGGATTCGCAACCGATGTTTCGACTGCAGCGGTGAAAACTCAAATTTTCAAATCTAGTCAACCAGGGTTTGATACGCATTCGCATAACGCCGGCCCAACTCTCGATACGATTCAGCGTTGAAGTGGATGTTGTCGCCTTTGTGTTCCAAATCATCCGAATTGACGAACGCAGTGCGAGAGACTTGGTCAGGCAAGTTTCGGTGAACTGCGTCGACTCGCTTCTTGTCATCGTTCCAAGGTCGTTCGGGGAACTGTCCCATCTGGCCGACAACGATCGGAACATTCGGATCGCCCACTTCGGTTCGCAAGCGAGCGATCAACGTATGCAATTTAGACTCATAGACTTCGCTGAGCTGTGGTTGGCAATCCGATTCACCTTGGTGCCATAGAATTCCCTTGAGCGTGCCCACTTTCATCGCCATTAATAGCCGAGGCAACATTTCGTCATAGGGATGCGTCTTGGTTTCCGAGTGATAACCACCGGGCTCCCAACTCGCAATCGGCGAACCGCCAACGGCACAAGGAATCAGTCCAATCACTGCATCAGGGTTTTGTTTGGCAATTTCTATTGCAAAAGTTCGCCCCAAACCAACACCCACGATGTTCGGTTTGTCAAAGTGAATTGGATCAACCGCCGGCACCCATTGGTTCTGCTGGTTCAACATCAAGATGTTTGGTATTGGCGTCTTGTCGGCGTCGGTCACTGCGCCGCGCCCCGCCATATTGGATTGCCCGATCAGCAAGTAGAGATGAAAGTCTTTTTGGTTCTTAGGCAGCCCATTGTTTTGAGCATCAACAACCGGGGAAACAAGGGCGATCAGGATCAAAGCAACCAGGGAACGCAACATCGGATCGTACTTAGGGGGTCGAGATACAAACTTCATGCCCACCAGCATACTCTGATGCCTATTGGAAATGTCTATCCGACGGCCTTGAACATTCATGCCTGTGCGATGTCGACAAATCCAGAAATCCGGTTTCTTTACATTAACAACCGGTACGGACGAAACCGTTCGCTTACGCGTCGTGCTGGTAATCCGTCCAGCTTCATGTCACGATAACGCTGGATTTTGACGCTGGACTACAACGGTGGGCACGAATCATGTTAGCGCGACTGAAAACGTTTACGTTGCTGGGGATCGAAGCGATGCCGGTCGATGTCGAGGTCGACATCTCTCCAGCAGCGATGCCCAAGACGATTCTCGTGGGACTTCCCGACGCCGCGGTTAAGGAATCGACTCACCGCGTCGAGCGTGCGATCGTCAACAGCGGTTTCATCCGGCCTCAAGATCGCATCGTCATCAACTTGGCTCCTGGGGATCTTCCCAAACAAGCCGCTTCATTTGATCTGCCGGTCGCGTTAGGCGTACTGGCCGGCAGCGGTCAACTCGCGGCCGATCGACTCGAGGAGTACTCAATCATCGGTGAACTGGCACTCGAAGGCCAGACTCGTCCCGTCAAAGGTGCGTTGTCCATCGCGATCGAAGCTGCCAAGGACAAGAACATGCGCGGCATTGTGGTACCAGCGGAAAACGCCGCGGAGGCTGCGGTTGTCGAAGACCTTGAAGTGATTCCGGTACGATCGCTCGCCGAAGCCGTTGCGTTCTTCTCCGGTGCCATCGATGTGGATCCCTACCCGAGCAAGATACAAGAATTGTTCGAGCAGTTCAGCGTCTACGACTTAGACTTCGGTGACGTGCGCGGACAAGAATCTGCCAAGCGAGCGATGACCCTTAGCGCGGCAGGGCAACACAATTTGCTGATGGTCGGGCCGCCCGGTTCGGGGAAGACGATGCTGGCGAAACGCATGCCAACTATCTTGCCTCAATTATCAGCGGGTGAATCCATTGAAACCACTCGCATCTATTCGGCGCTGGGTCAACTTCCAGCCGGTCAACCGCTACTCGCTCGGCGACCATTCCGAGCACCTCATCACACAATTAGCGACGCGGGACTCGTCGGCGGCGGTTCACCACCGTCGCCCGGCGAAATCAGCAAAGCTCATAACGGCATTCTGTTCCTCGACGAGTTACCCGAGTTCAATCGAAAGACTCTTGAGGTCATGCGTCAACCTCTTGAAGATGGCATCGTTACGATCAGCCGAGCGCTCCGTTCCACGACCTTTCCCAGTGACTTCATGTTAGTCGCCGCTGCGAACCCTTGCCCATGCGGTTATCGATCCGACCCAAGACGTAGTTGCAACTGCACGCCCCCCCAAATTGAAAAGTACATGAACAAGATATCGGGACCGTTGCTTGATCGTATCGATATTCATATCGAGGTGCCGGCGGTACCGTTTGAAGAACTGCAGGGCAAAGCTACCGCGACCGATGGAACCACAAGCTCTGTGATGCGTGAGGAAGTTACTCGTGCGCGTCATCGACAAGCCGAGCGGTTTGCTAATTCCCAGACTCGTTACAACGCGCAAATGAGCAGTCGCGACGTTCGCAAGTACTGCGAACTGAACAAAGCCTGTCAACAAATGCTGCGACACAGCGTTGAAGAAATGGGATTGTCCGCACGAGCGCACGACAAAATCTTACGCGTCAGTCGCACGATCGCCGATATCGCTGGCGACGAGTCGATCGACGAGATGCACTTGGCCGAAGCAATTGGTTATCGAAATTTGGACCGGGATCTCTGGACATAAACCGATATTTAGACAAAGCTCAGAGGATCGAACCTCGACTGGCGGAAAGGCAAGGAATGTTTATTGAATACGCACTTTTCCATTACTGGCAGGCTAGTTGATGTCCACCATCGGGAAATTTACCCCGCTCGGGTGAACGTGGCCGACGGACGAATTGCTCGCATAGAACGAATCGAAGAACGACACCTCGATTCATCAGGTTCGTTCTTGATGCCTGGCTTCGTCGATTCACACATTCACATCGAGAGTTCGATGGTTCTGCCGAGCGAGTTTGCTCGCGTGGCAGTGACTCACGGCACTGTGGCAACGGTCTCAGATCCCCACGAGATTGCCAACGTTTGTGGTATCGACGGCGTTGAATTGATGCTTCGCAATGCGGCTCAGACTCAATTCAAGTTTATGTTTGGAGCACCCGCGTGCGTGCCGGCCACCATTTTTGAAACCGCTGGCGGATGCCTGGATGTAGCGGCCGTGACGCGGCTTCTTGACGACGATCGCATTGGCTACTTGAGCGAAATGATGGACTTCCCAGGAGTCCTAAATCGCAATCCGCAGGTGATGCAGAAAATCGCCGCTGCCTTGGAACGCGGTAAGCCAGTCGATGGTCATGCGCCGGGACTGCGCGGCGAAGCGGCCGCTCGATACATCGCCGCAGGTATTACAACGGATCACGAATGCTTTACGATTGACGAAGCGCTCGACAAAATCAACGCCGGTTGCAAGATCGCGATTCGCGAGGGTTCCGCAGCAAGAAACTTTGATGCGTTGCAATCACTCATCGACCAATATCCCCAGTCCTGCATGTTATGCAGCGACGACAAACACCCCGACGAATTATTGCTCGGTCACATCAATCAAGTGGCAGCCCGCGCGATCGCTGCGGGACGAGATTTGATGAACGTGCTGCAGGTTGCCTGCGTTAATCCGGTTGAGCATTACCGAATGGAAGTCGGGTTGCTTCGCGAAGGTGATCCGGCGGACTTCATCGTTGTCGATGATCTTATCCATTTCGGGGCTAACCAGACTTACATCGGCGGCGAACTGGTGGCCCAGCGCGGCCAATGCTTGATGCCCAATGTTCCTACGGAAACCATCAATCACTTTGAAGCCAATCCGATCAGCGAAGACGCTTTGGCAATCCGAGCACGTTCGCAGAAAATTCGCGTCATCGAAGCCATTGACGGGCAATTGATTACCAACTCAATCGTGCGGCAGTGCCTAAGCGTCAACGGTTTCGCTGTCGCAGACGTCCTGCGTGACCTGTTGAAGATCGTCGTTGTCAATCGATACGCCAATGCGTTGCCATCGGTTGGCTTCGTGACGGGTTTTGGGCTTCAATCGGGTGCGATTGCGTCGTCCGTCGCCCACGATTCACACAACATCGTCGCCGTGGGCACCAATGACTCGGACTTGGTCGCTGCGATCAATGCGGTCATCGGTAGTCGCGGTGGGCTGTCCGTCGCCGACCGCGGTCAGATCGACGTTTTACCGTTACCGGTTGCAGGACTGATGTCGACACAGTCGTGCCAATCGGTCGGCACCCACTACAGCCAGATGGACGCTCGTGTGAAGGAACTCGGCACACCGCTTCAATCTCCATACATGACGCTCTCGTTCATGGCGTTGCCGGTGATTCCGGCTTTGAAACTAAGCGACAAGGGATTGTTCGACGTCAGCGTGTTCAACTTCGTTTCGCTGTTTGTCGATGAATGATCGGCGGCAAAGCGAATCTTATTTGTTAAACATTCTTGATACGGTCGCGGTGCTGTAGCAATTGCGCAGAGATACTAATTGCTATTTCGGCGGGTTGATTGGAACCGATGGGCAAACCGATCGGGCACAAAAAACTAGCCGCGGTTTCGGCATCTATCCCTTCCTCACGTAGCTCACGCTCGAGGACACCTCGCTTGGACTTGCTGCCGATCACGCCCAGGTACGCCGGACTTATCGCGTTCTGAAACAAAGTCGCCAAGACGGGCCGATCGGTGGAGTGCCCCATGGTCATGCAGATGACGTAGTCATTTGAAGTCAATGTTGCAGCTACGGTCGTCAAATCATCAACGCACTTTTTAGTCAGTCTAGGATGGTCATCGATACGTTTCATCCATTCTATCCGTGTGTCGACGCAGGTAACGTGGCAATCCAGGGTACCCAGCACCTTCAACAAAGCCTGAGCCACGTGCCCGGCACCAAAGACGACGACGTGCCAGTGATCACGGTTGTAAACTTCGAAGTACAGCTTGACCAATCCACCGCACGTCATGCCAATGTCGCGTTGCAAGTTCCAGTCGACCAGGGCGCGACACCGACTCGGGTCGGCGAGCATCTCTTTCGCAAACTCAATCGCGTGAAATTCAACTTTTCCTCCGCCCACGGTTCCATGCACCAACCCATTCGCATCAACGAGCATCTTTGAACCGGCGTCTTGAGGAGTGCTACCAATGGCTTCAACCATGGTCACAGCCACAAACGGCAAACCACCGGCGGCCAAACTGGCTAACGATTCGATATGGGAGACATTCTTGGTCACGTGGAACTTTGGGCTGCGAGATGTTCACTAAGACAACGCAAAATTTCTTCACCAGTCGCCGGTAAACGCAAACCTGGATCCACCTTTCCCGGCAATGACGCCAATGCGTTTTTCACGGCTGCCCAAGCGGCTACGCCAAGTAGCAACGGCGGTTCGCCAACAGCCTTGCTGCGACGAACGCAGTGCAGATTATCCTCATTGGGAAACATCTCGCAGCGAAAATCGGCCGGAACATCGGTGATCGCGGGAATCTTGTAGGTTGTTGGCGAATGAGAAAGTAACCGTCCAGCCTCGTCATAGACAAGGCATTCCGAAGTGACCCATCCCATTCCCTGGATGAAACCACCCGTGATCTGTCCGATATCAACGCCAGGATTGATCGACTTCCCAATGTCCATCAACAAGTCGACACGCGGCACCGAAAGATCACCGGTGAAACGATCGATCTTCACTTCCGCAACGGCTGCTCCCTGAGTGAAGTAGAGGAAAGGATTGCCTCGCCCCGTATCACGGTTAAAGTCCACTCCTGGCGTTTTGTAGAACCCCCTCGCTCCGATATCGATGCGTTCAAGTCGTGCACGATTGGCAAGATCGGGAAATGACAAACGGGATCCCGGTTGCCGCGAATCTCGAACGCAACCGTTCTCAAAAACAATATGCTCTGCCGAAGGGATCAAACCCTCTTCACGGGAAGAAAAGATAGTCGCGGCAAACTCGGCCATGCGAGTCTTAATCAATCGGCACGCATCCAACGCTGCCGCACCGTTTAAGTCGGTACCGGCCGAGGCCGCCGTGGGTGACGTGTTGTTATTCTTCTCGGTGGACGTTGGCATTACGATCACATGCCGGTAGTCGATTCCGAACTCGTCGGCCACCAATTGCCGAATCTTGGTGTTAAGACCTTGGCCCATCTCAGTGCCGCCGGTGGAAACCTGCACCGTGCCATCGGTGTAGACGTTCACCAAGGCATTGCCCTGGTTCAGGAACTTCGACGTGAACGAAATCCCGAACTTCACCGGCGTCATCGAAAGACCACGAAGGAACATTGGGTCACGTTGATTGGACAACGCAATCTCGCTTGCCCGTTTGGTGTAATCGGACGTTCGCGCCAGCGTTGTCATGATTTCAGGCAAATGATTGCCACTGAAGTACTGCCCATAGGGTGTTACGTTGCGATCAGTGGTCCCGTAAAGATTGCGAAGTCTGACGTCTAAAGAATCGACTTTCAAAAAGTCCGCAACTCTCTCGATGATATTCTCAGTTGATGCAACAGCTTGGGGTCCGCCAAAACCTCGAAAGGCGGTATTGGGTGGATAGTGAGTACGGCAGACTTGACCATTGACTTCGATGTTCGCAAAGTAATAGGCATTGTCCGTATGCAACAACGTGCGTTCCATGATCGACGTCGATAAGTCCGCCGCTGCGCCGCCGTCGGAATAGTAGTCACACGTCAGACCCACGATCTCGCCATTGGGTTCGAAACCGACCTGCCAACGACAAAGGTAGCCGTGTCGTTTGCCGGTGACACACATATCGGTGTCTTTGTCGTAGACGATCCTAGCAGCACGACCAGTATGGTTGGCGACCATTGCAACCATCAAAGCCGGGATCACCGCCTGAGTTTCCTTACCACCAAACGCGCCGCCCATGCGTTTGCAAACGCAGACGACTTGGTGCATGGAAAGACCAAGCACTTCAGCGACCATCGTCTGAATCTCGGTCGTGTTCTGAGTTGACGAGTGAACGACCAACTGTCCTTGCTCGCCGGGGTACGCCGCGGCAGCTTGCGATTCGAGATAAAACTGTTCCTGCCCACCAATTTCAAATTCACCGGACAACTGGTGAGTCGCCGTCGCGATTGCTAGATCAGGATCGCCTCGACGAATTTGCCGACGCGGACCAATGAAGTGCTCACCGGCTACCGCGTCTTTGATCGAAAGGACCGGTTGGGATGGCTTGACATGGATCTTGACCAACGCACACGCTCGCCTGAGAGCTTCCGAAGTGCTTGCCGCGATCACTACGACCGGTTGCCCCACATACAACACTTCTGCATCCGCTAAGAAAGGTTCGTCGCATATGATCGGACCAAATAGATTGTGCTCGCCAACGTCAGCATAAGTAAGCAGACACGCAACACCTTCCACTTCCTTGGCGGCTTCGAGCTCAATCGATGTAATGGTTCCAAAAGCGATGGGGCTCCCCACAAAGCCCACGAACAACTCGTCTTCTCGACGCGGTAGGTCGTCAATGAACGGAGCCGAGCCGGTCACATGACCAATGGCTGAATCATGCGGAATGGTTCGACCAACCGACGGATCAACCTTGTCTGCCACTGCCGAACCGTCTTGCACTTGTTGGACAAGCTTATTCACACGCTGACTCCTTCTGACGTCGTCTGGTAGTAGAACTTTGCCAAGACATTCCGAGCTAATTGGATTCGAAATTCATGGCCACCGCGGACATCCGATATCGGTGAAATTTCACTGACAGCGATGTCACCGGCTTCCCGCATGGATTCAAGGCTAAAGGAACGACCTCGGAGGAACGATTCTGTTTTCCGCAGTCGAAGCACCACCGGCCCTACTGCTCCATAAGCGATTCTTGAATCAACAATCAAATCACCATCACGCTCAATTTGAATGGCCGCGGTGAACGTGCTGATGTCCAGATCGCGACGACGCGACACCTTGTACAAGCGTAAATCAGCGGTTGGAGGAGGCATTGGAATTCGAATGCGAGTGAGCAACTCGCCACGCCGCAGGTCAAACTTCTTGTAATCCTGATAGAAGTCGTTGATGTTGACTATTCGCGTCCCCCCAGCACTTTGCAATTCTAGTTCCGCACCACACACCATTAAGAACGGCAACGAATCGGCAATGGGCGACGCGTTGATAATGTTGCCGCCAATGGTTCCGACGTGGCGGATCTGAGGTGAACCAAAGATGGAAAGGATCTTGTGAAATTCAGGTGCGGTCGTTTTGCATAGGTGTTCCAAATTAGTCCAGGTCGCACTCGCCCCCGCGATGATGGATTGATCCTTCCACTCGATGTCTGTCAACTCATCCACTCGACTCAGATCAAGCCAATGGCTGGGACTGCAAATTCCCTTATTGAACTGAACGCCAACGTCCGTCCCCCCGGAAATGATTTTTGCACCTGGAAACTCTTGCAAGAAGGCAATTGCTTGGGCGAGCGAACGCGGCGATGCAATCACTTGCGTTTCGCCATCGATCGACTCGTTTTCGACGCGGACCTCATCATCACCAACTGATCGAACAGCATCAGCCATTTGCATCGCAGGGTAGCGCTGGTTCATGGAAGGCGAACTCACTGCTGCCGCTTGGCGTCCCGCAGCAACGATTGGCGAGTACCCCGTGCATCGACATAAGTTACCCGTCAAACCACTACGCCACTCTTCTTCGGACGGGTTGTTGTTCTGTTCAAGAATTCCGGTCATCGCGACTACGAAGCCCGGAGTGCAAAAGCCGCACTGGGATCCGTGGCAATCGATCATCGCTTGCTGAACGCTCGTTAGAGTTTCGTTCTGCTGGGTTTGCTTGGGTAATGCATTCAATGGTGGGCCATCCGCTAGCCCCTCAACAGTGATGATGTGACAGCCATCAAGCTGAAAAACAAAACGTATGCATGAATCAATCGGCAGGTAGTGAATTGCTTCACCCGATGTGTTGATTCGACCGCAAAGAACAGAACAAGATCCGCAATCGCCTTCCGAGCAAACAATCTTGGTGCCACACAACTTGAGTGTCTTGCGAAGAAAAACTGAGAGCGTCAGAAATGCATCATCTCCCTTAATGAGATGCTGGCGTCCATTGACGAACAGTAAGGTATGATTCCGCATCGAAAGACCTTGGCAGCATCGGGGAGATCGTCGCAGCAGCAAGCAAGACGAACATTACAAGTATAGTAACTGCATAGCATCCAACGATAACCGCACTTTGGCAACCTTCAACCACAGCCAAAACAACAACCACAGAACAGCGTTAGCAGCCGCCCTCTTCATGACTGATTCATCTCCATGCGAAACGGAACCAAGTGTCCTGCGGTCTGCTGCAGAACGAGTGGTCGAGCGATGCCTTCGTCTAGCAGAGTATTCCGATGATCCAGGTAAGCTGACCCGAACGTTTTGCTCGCCCGCGATGAAGAGTGCTCACGCCGAATTATCGACGTGGATGCAGGACGCGAAGATGGACTGCGTTCTTGATCCGGTCGGCAACTTAATCGGCAAGACCCGTCATCGCGCCAACAATGACATCTTCATGATTGGATCTCACTTAGACACCGTCATCAACGCAGGTCGTTTTGATGGACCGCTGGGAGTATTGCTTGGGCTCGCGGCCGTCGAAGTACTCAACGAATACGAATCGAAGATGTCGTTTGGGATTCACGTCGTCGGATTCTCTGAAGAGGAAGGTGTGCGATATCGGTTTCCCTTCATCGGATCTCGCGGGATCGCCGGACGCCTTGATGACTCGGAACTCGATCGAGTCGACGCGGACGGCATCAGCATCCGTTCGGCTCTCTCATCGTTCGGGTGCAATCCCGCGAAGTTGAATTCGGCTAGTTACGCCGACAAACGCCTTGTCGGATTCATGGAAGCGCACATCGAGCAAGCGGTTGTCCTTGAGGAATCGTCGTTACCGGTTGGAATCGTATCCGCGATCGCCGGTCAAACACGTGCAAAGATTTTGATCGAAGGCGTTGCCGGTCACGCTGGTACGGTGCCCCATCATCATCGACGCGACTCTTTGGCGGCGGCGGCTGAATTGATCCTGAAGATCGAATCGCTTGGCAAACAAACACCGGGCTTGTTCGCTACCGTGGGTTGCGTTGATGCTAGCCCCGGATTATCCAACGTGATTGCCGGACGAACAGAACTAAGACTAGACCTCAGACACGAGAACGATGAAGAGCGAACGAAGGCTTTTCAATCCATCGACCAATGCCTGGGCCAAATCAGTCAAGAACGTGGTGTTCGAGGAAGCTTCGAAGCAATTGAACACACGCCTGCGGTGATCATGGACTCATATTTGTCAGGCCTGCTTGCAACCGCCACCCAAGAAACAATCTCGAACGTCACCTCGATGGTCAGTGGCGCCGGTCACGACGCCATGCTCATGTCGAAAATCACACCGACGTGTATGTTGTTCATACGTTGCCACAATGGGATCAGTCATCATCCCGACGAAAGTGTTACCGCCGAAGATATTCACGTCGCCTTGTGTGTGATGGTGAAAACGTTGATGGAACTAAACCAACGGGCTTTGGGCACGACCACATAGTGCCGATAGAAATTCGGTTAGCCTGATAACGAGGTTCCGCCTCGCTTGGCAATCGCACCTTAGAACCAATATCAGAAAGAAAGTTATGACGTCCAACGCACCGCTCGTCTTCGGAAGTACTCGTAGCCGCGTGGAGCGAAACTACGCATTAATTACTCCTGACACTCACGTCAATTCGCCGTTGATTGGTTGGACGGAAGCGACGGCAGTCATTCACATTTCGCCGGAAATGGGTGCTCGATTCACTCAGTACACTGCCATGCTTGCCGCGGGCGGTAGGAGCGGTTCAGCAGGGCCCGGGGTAGAACGCTTTATCTATGTGACGCAAGGTTCCATTGTCCTATCGACGCAATCGGATCGCTCACTCTCGGTGGGTTGCTACGCCTTCATCCCTGCTGATTCGGAAGTGTTTTTTTCCTGTGACCAATCGGCCACTTTGGTCGTTTTCGAAAAACAATATGTACCGCATCCAGATTTCGAACCGCCGGCGATGGTGGTGGGTAACGCTAAGGAAGTGGAAGGGGTGCCATTCATGGGCGATCCCGATGCAGTCTTGCAAACGTTTTTGCCGATCTCGCCTGAGTTTGATATGGCCGTCAATTTGTTCACCTACCAGCCCGGCGCTACCCTTCCGCAAGTCGAAATTCACGTGATGGAACACGGCCTGATCATGACGGACGGGCAAGGCATCTATCGTCTTGGTGAAGACCACTTCCCTGTCGCTGCCGGCGACGTGATTTGGATGGCGTCGTACTGTCCCCAATGGTTCGTAGCGATGGGCAAAAAACCAGCCAGCTACCTTTATTACAAAGACATTCACCGCGACCGATTAAGCGAGAAATTTCAATGAGCGTGATTCTTACCAATCAATCTTACGGCAAATCTCAAGTCTGCTTGTCCTACGTTACCCGACGCGACGGCATTCATGATTTCATTCAAATCACCGTCGATGTGGCACTCGAGGGTGACTTTCACGCGGCCTATCTTGAAGGTGACAACTCCAATGTCGTTCCCACGGACACCGTGAAGAACACGGTTTACGCGATCGCTCGCATTCATGGCGTCGAGTCAATCGAATCGTTTGCTCAACACCTAGCCAAGCACTTCTGTAAGACCTATCCACAAGTGGATTCGACAACCGTGTCGATTAGCCAAACATTGTGGACACGGGTTTGTCGTGACGGCGCATCACATGACCACGCGTTTGTCGGTGGCAGCAATGAACGCAACACGTGCCGAGTTGTCGCAACCAACGATTCGCTGCTGATGCATTCGGGGTTGCTTGGTTTACAAGTCCTAAAGACAACTGAATCCGGATTCGTGGGCTTCTCGAAGGATCAATACACGACGCTGGCCGAAACAACCGATCGCATCTTCGCCACGACGATTACGGCAGACTGGCCGTGTGGTGACCCAACGCTCGATTGGACTCAAATTCGCGATACCGTTCGAGGTTGCTTGTTAGACATCTTCTCGAACCGCTATAGCCCATCAGTTCAAAAAACGCTTCACGAGATGGCGGAAGCCGTACTTGAAGAATGCCCCCAAATCGACGAGATCGCACTCAAAATGCCAAACCAACATCACATCCCTGCCGATATCGCGAAGCTTGGCCTCGAGAACAACAATGACATCTTTGTTCCATCGCCAGAGCCGTTCGGCGTGATCAGCGCAACCATCCGTCGGGTTGCCTAGCACGATGGCAGAACCATCCACCGCAGCGTTCGCTATCACCAGCACTCGAGTTGTTACTCCCGAGGGCGAGGTCGACACAGCCATCGTGATCGAGGGCGACAAAATCAGTGAGCTGAAGAACCGCGCGGAAATCCCTTTTCACATGCCACTGATCGATGTCGGCGACTCGATGGTTTCGCCTGGCATTATCGACGCTCACGTTCATGTCAATGAACCCGGACGAACGAACTGGGAAGGTTTCGAAACCGCAACGCGCGCGGCTGCTGCTGGGGGTGTTACCACGATCATCGACATGCCTTTGAATAGCAGTCCAGTAACGACGACGGTTGAAGCACTTCGCATTAAGCAAGCCGCCGCGCACGGCAAGTGCGCCGTAGACGTTGGTTTCTATGGTGGGTTGGTACCGGGCAATGAGAACGATATCGCCAAACTGGTTGATGCGGGCGTGATGGGTATCAAAGCCTTTCTGTGTGATTCGGGCTTAGATGAATTTCCAGCCGCGGGCGAGAAAGAGCTTCGTTCCGCGTTGCAGACTTTGCGAAGCAAAAATGTTCCTCTGCTTGCTCATGCGGAAGTTGTCGGAAACACGATTACGATTGCTGACCCAAGGTCCTATAACGACTACGCAAATTCGCGACCGGAAAGCTATGAGATCGCCGCGATCAAACAACTGATTGATCTTTGTCGCACCTATGTGACCCCGATTCACATCGTTCACCTAGCCACAAGCGCTGCGCTATCAATGATTGCCGAAGCAAAGGCGGAAGGCTTGCCCATCACGGTGGAAACCTGTCCTCACTACCTGTTCTTCGAAGCTGGCCAGATTGGTGAAGGTCAAACGAGTTTTAAATGTGCTCCGCCCATCCGAGATCAAACCAATCGTGATCTGCTCAGGGATGCCGTTGCGTCAGGTATCATCGAAACGGTGGGCTCGGATCATTCGCCGTGCTCGCCAGACTTGAAATGCCTTGAAACCGGTGACTTCTCGAAAGCGTGGGGAGGTATTGCAAGTCTGCAACTTACGCTTAGCGTGATGTGGACGATCGCCAAAGAGGCTGGTTGGACGCCGGGACTGCTGGCGGAACGATTGTCTCATCGTCCCGCTGAAGTATTCGGTCTCGGATCAACCAAAGGTCGAATTTCACCCGGCTTCGATGCGGACTTGGTCATTTGGGACCCCGCCGGATCGTTCGACGTACACGGTCATGAACTCGGCCATCGCCACGACGTCACTCCTTATGAAAACCTTCAATTGCTTGGAAGAGTCGAGCAAACTTATCTGCGAGGGAAGCTGATTTACCAAGCTGGGTCATTAGTCGGTGATCGCGTGGGCAAACTGTTGCACCGTCAATCAAATTGTCTGCTAGCGAGTCGCCTCAACAGCATGAACGACACCCAACTTGCCGATGCATTGGAAACATGTTGTGCATCAAAGACATGGATCCAACAGATGATTTCCGGTGGGCCATTCAAAGACGACAAAGAAGTAGTCACACGTTCAACTGAAGCTGGGCAAACTTTAGGTGAAGCCGATTGGTTAGAAGCGTTCTCGGCACACCCTCGCATCGGAGACATTGACTCACTTCGCCAAAAGTACGCCAATACAAAATCCATTGCGGGCAATGAGCAGTCCGGAGTCAACGATGCCAGCGACAAGGTCCTTCATCAGTTGTCCGCGGCTAACGATGCCTACTACGACAAGTTCGGTTTCATCTTCATCGTTTGCGCAACTGGTAAATCTGCGGCCGAAATGCTCGCGATACTCGAACAGCGATTACCGCTTTCTCGTGATCAGGAACTCGCCAATGCTGCCGTCGAACAACTCAAAATCACCGAAATTCGACTGAGAAAACTAATCCCATGACTGGAATCACCTCGCACGTCCTGGATACCTCGCTCGGAAAACCTGGCGCAGGCATTCGAATCACGCTGGAACAAGCAGAAGGATCCAATTGGATCTCGTTGGGCGAAGGCGTTACCAACGATGATGGTCGAGTTGCCGACTTGTCCAATGGAAACGTCACGGAAGGCGAATATCAAATCACGTTCTTCGTCGCTCAGTACTTTGAAGAACGAAATGTGGAAACGTTCTATCCAATCATTCGGATTGCGTTTTCGATCGTTGATGCTCAACAACATTATCATGTACCGCTTCTACTTAATCCGTTCGGTTTCTCAACGTACCGCGGAAGCTGACTCAACGAGAATGACGAACACCCTCACTTCCGCTAACCCATGTGAATGATGCTATGGAAAACCAAATTTTCTTAGACAAAGACGCCGATCTAAAGGTGCTCGAAAACAAAAAAATAGCCATCATCGGCTACGGAATCCAAGGCCGCCCGCAAGCGTTGTGCATGCGAGACAGTGGCTTGGACTTGATCATAGGAGTGGGTTCAAAAACGCGGTCATCGTGGGGCGCCGCGATCGAAGATGGGTTTGAACCGGTTTCAATCGAAGAGGCGACGGCGGCTGCGGATTTGGTTTACATCTTGCTCGCAGATCCTCCCCAGCCCGAGATCTATTACGCATCCATTCATGAGCATCTGAAACCCAACAGCACGCTTGCGTTTTGCCACGGCTTTAATGTTCTTTACGGAGCAATCAAGCCGCCTGAAAATGTGAACGTGGTACTGTTCGTGCCCAACGGTCCCGGTCACACGGTCCGGCAAAAGTACTTGGACGGCTCTGGTATCTATGGTGCGATTTCGGTCGAACAAGATGTTACCGGCAACGCACTGGACATGGTGCTTGCGCTTGCGAAGTCCGTGGGTAGCCTGCGTGTAGGCTCGGTTGGCGTGACGTTTCAACAGGAAACCGAGGGCGACAATTTCGAGGAACAAGTGTTGTACGGCGGAGTCATTCATTTGATGAAGGCGACGTTCGACACGATGGTCGCCGGCGGCTACCCGCCGCACTTTGCGTACGCAAAGGCGATTCGATCACTCCGCACCGTTGTCGACGTGATGGATGAAATTGGTATCGAGGAATACATTTCGCGCCGCTCTAGTCGCACATGCGAGTTCGCCGTTCGCAAAAGTGGCCCGAGGGTTGTCAACTACGAAGAAGTGCAAAAGATCTTTGACGAAACTGAACGTGGCGAGTTTGCGGCAAATTGGATGCAAGAATGGACACTCGGAATGCCACGCTTGCATCGCATGCGAAGAACAGGTGCCGAATCCAAGATGGAACAAACCGGTCGCGAGTGGCGCGAAAACTTTGGTAAGGGTTAAGTGACGTTCGATGATCTCTCTTGAAACTGCCGGCCAAGTCACGCAGCAACGACTCGCCGCCCTGACCCACTTCACTCAGCGCATTGTTCAGACCCCTAGTCTTTCGGGGCATGAAGGCGATGCGGCCGCGCTGATCGTGCGTGAAATGGAGTCGCTCCGCTACGATGACGTCTGGGTGGACGAAGTGGGGAACATCATTGGAAGGATCAAGGGTGGCAATGGTCCCACGATCATGCTCAATGGACACATGGACGTCGTTGACCCAGGTCCCGACGAAGGTTGGCCGCACGCGGCGTACAGCGGCGAAATTGTGGATGGGCATTTGTGGGGTCGCGGTTCGGTCGACATGAAAGGACCGGTTGCCGCCATGATTTACGGTGCATCGCTTTTTAAGCATCTCGACATTCAACCCACTGGCGATGTCTTGATGACGGTCGCGGTAATGGAAGAAATCGGCGGCCTTGGCAGCCAGTTTCTAGTCGAGCACACGCAAGCCGATGGAGCCATTGTTGGCGAGCCGAGCGAAAACGAGCTGCGCCTCGGCCATCGGGGACGCATCGAGGTTCAAGTTAAGTTCCATGGTCGATCCGCGCATGCGAGCGTGCCGCACTTGGGGATCAATCCGCACTTTGCCGCAGCCGAGTTCCTTAACCGACTCGACGAAGTTTCGCTTGGTTGTGATCCGGTGCTCGGCCAATCGACGATTGCTCCCACACTCTATCAAACCGATCAGGTCAGCCCGAATGTTATCCCTAGCGAAGTCACGTTATTTCTCGATTGGCGAAACGTTCCGTCGGAGACTCCCGAACATGCTCGGAGTGTACTGCAAAAGTTAGCAGAAGCTTGCGCAGCCGATGGTTCCGATCCGCCCGAGGTAACGGTGACGCATCGTGTGTTTGACACCTACACCGGAGCGAAACGAAACTTTGCCGCCGTCTTTCCGCCCTTTGCAACTTCGCCCACCGACGCATTAGCACTAGCAGCAGCAAAAGTGATTTCGAATGCGACGGGGCAAACTCGTGCTGGTGTTTGGCAATTCGCGACCGATGGCGGTCATTTAATGAGTGCAGGAATTCCAGTGGTCGGTTTCGGCCCTGGCGACGACCGACTGGCACACACCAATCAAGAACGAATCAACATCGCCGAGCTGCAACTCGCTGCGGCCACCTATACGCCCCTTTGCATCGCTTTGGCTTCGGCAATTGAAAAAGGGACTTTGTGATTCACGGGTAACAATTTGCGACGTAACCACAATTGAACCTATTTCATCTTCAGTCCTACGCGGAACGTTTAATCATCCGATCCTGATCGGCCGTTGTAAACCTTCGCACCGCTTGCGGCGAACTCTCGAAACATATCGCAAGCTTGGTCCGCGAGCACATCTTCAATGACATCGATCCCGCGTGACTGAAGTTCGTCTTGCCAACGCGGATGAATGGGACCTTCATCGAATCCGGTGATCGTTTCGATTTGTTCACCGCTCGCGCCAATCACGAGCGAACGGATGCCTGACCAAGGAAGCGACCCAAAGCACATCGCGCAAGGACGTCCGTTGACGACCAAACGGTGATGCGGCATTCCCGGTCCACCGAGATCAAAAGTCTCCAACGACTGTTGAGCCAACGAGAGGGCTACGATTTCGGCATGAGCCGACGAGACATGTTCTGGAACCACACGATTCACACCAATCGCAATCAGTTTTCCGGTTTCCTTTTCGAACACCCCCGCTGCAAAAGGCCCACCGGTTTGGTTCTGGAAATTCAAACGGGAAAAATGAATCACGGCTTCCATCTGCGCTTCGGTGGACGTCAGATGGGTCGGCAGCTTTGTCTGCTCCGTAAGGACCCACGCAGGAATTTCAATGGAAACGCGCATCAGATGTTTCTTCGTGATGTAGTAAGCAAGTTTGAATCGGCGAGCTGATTCTATCGCGTTTTGATGATTTTTGCTCCCAGGGAAACGAGATCGACGTGGCAAAGAACGATCACTCAAAACGAATCAGCGGTAACGAAACTCCAGAAATCGCGTTGTGAGCGCGATCGTGAAAAGTCCGATTGTCGCCTTAAGCAACCCTAGCCGACTGCAAGATAAGAATCAGCGTCCATCGCCTGAGGGTGCCTCTAGATCCACCCACTCGCCAAGACCGTTGAACAACCCAACGATACGCGACTTCGGTACGACTTGCGGTTTAGCCAACCGCACCCTTATCAGCGAATAGCGGTGTGGCAACGGCTCCGCTTTTCAACGGACGCCGCTGCCTTAGTGACGCCGGGCGCAGTTCGCACGGACAAGCACGTTGGCTTTCGCTTACAGCAGGATCTCGAACATCAACGAAACCGTTGCCGCATCGTCGGTGCTAAGCGTTGCTTGCGAACCGCTGTTGTGAACGATCGTGGGCATGTCTGTGATGTACATGCCGCCGAGAGTCGTTCCGATCAAACGGTCGCCCCAATGATGCCAAGTCGTCCAACGGGTTTCGATCGTTGCCGATTGATCAGCAAGCTGCTTGTTGAGGCTGCCAGGTGCGGTTCCGCCGGTGTAGTTGTAATCGGCATCCACATCAAAGTAGCCAATCCAAAGATCAAGAGTCGACGCTTTCCCTAAAAGGTATCCGTCCCAACCCAAGATCACCTTTCCACCCAAGAAGTCGCTATCGAGCGTTTCGGTCATCAATCTTGTTTCGTTGAAATTTAGTTCAAACTCCTGATCGAAGGCCATGTAGCTAAACGCCATGCCAGCCGACAATCCGCCGAATTGAGTTCGCCAAGTATCACGAATGACCAGATCGATACCGTAGTGATCAAGGTCCGACCCTAGGTGCGCGTTTCCAGCACCACGGGCAATGGCCGAACCATCAACGGGATTCGGAACGCTGATACCGGTGGTCGAGTTGCTTTGGTTCGACCACGACGTGCCGTAGAACGTGCGAGCTTCAAAGCTCGTACGCGTGTGCAAGAAGCGACGAATCGCACGCAATTCCCAGAGCGCACCGGGACTGTCCAAGTCGTCCTGAAACGCAAGTCCGCCGCCCGTTTCCGAGCCCAGTTCGTACCCGGGCATCAAGGTGGCCCAAGACGCTTTTCCGAACGTAAGTTCAAGCGGCCGGTCGGAAATCGTCGTTTGCGCACGAGCACTCTGCCCCAGCAGGCAAGCAACGACAATCGCGACAATTGAGAAAGAAAATCGCATGGGTGTATATTTTTTTGTAGAGTCAGACTTGGGAGGTAACTGATTAATTTGGCTATCGAAGCTAGCACTTGCTTGCGTTCACGGTCGTTGTCGCAAAAGCAGGAAATCCGTTTGCCGGTTGGGTGGTGTTGCGAATTGGTCGGAAGTCACCGATTCCCCAGTACTGACCGTTTTGACGAGTGAACGCGTCGTTCGGACGAGGTAAACCTTGCGGCTTTTCGTGGCGAGAGGGATTAGAAATGGTTTAACATGCGGTCAACTCTTTCGTTGTTCTGTTTCAGCAGGTTCGCTCATGTCCAACGCTTCTTTCGTTTTCGCGATTATTGCGCTTTGCTTCTCGATTGCTTGGCCGCCTTCGGTTGCAATTGCCGAAGATCCATCGGCCAAGTCGGAGACAACCGGGATCACGATAGGCGATTCGATGCCGGTCTTTAAGCTTCCTGGGGTGGATGGAAAGTCCTACGCCTCGAGTGACTTCGACGACTCGAAAATGATGTTGGTCATCTTCACTTGTAATCATTGTCCGACCGCTCAAGCTTACGAAGCACGCATCAAGAAACTGCATCAGGATTACAGCGACCGCGGTTTAGCATTGGTCGCGATCACACCGAATCATCCTGCGGCAGTGAGATTGGATGAACTAGGTTATTCCGATTTGGGCGACTCGTTTGAGGACACCCAGAAACGTGCCCAAGAAGCGGGGTTTGAATTTCCGTATCTCTATGATGGCGATACACAAACCATCGCGAAGGCGTTTGGTGCGATCGCTACGCCGCACGCATTTTTATTCGATCATGATCGCAAGCTTCGCTACGCCGGACGCATCGACAATGGTGAAGTAACGCCGGTCACCAAGGACGATCTTCGAAACGCAATTGAGTCCTTGATTAACGGCACAACGATCGAGTCTCCGCTGACTCGCGTTTTTGGGTGCTCATTGAAATGGGCTTACAAGACTGAAGACGCTGTCAATGCGGTGAAAGAATGGAACCAAGAGCCCGTCACACTTACGAAACTAGACGAAGCGGGTCTAAAGGAGTTAGTCCGCAACGATACCGACAAGTATCGCTTAATCAATTTATGGGCCACATGGTGCGGTCCTTGCATCGAGGAACTTCCTGACTTCGTCGAAATTCACCGTATGTATCGACGTCGTCCTTTTGAGATGGTCACCATTTCGCTCGATCAATTCGCAGACTTCGATGTCGCGCACGAGCGGTTGAAAGAGGCTCATGCTTCGATGACGAACTATTTTTCGGTGGTCCATGACCGAGATGAATTCGCTGAGTTATTTGATGCGAAATGGCCAGGCCCCGTTCCTTACACCATCCTGATCGCGCCAGGCGGCGAGATCGTGTATCGGCATGAAGACACGATCGACGCCTTGCAAGTGCGTCGCGAGATTGTCAATCGCATCGGGCGAACCTATGCGGAAAAGTGATCACGGTCACTCTTCTTCACTAGGGTCTAGACATTGCGGACCTTCGTTGCGGGCATTGTTGACATAACGAGACACCGGACGCATCGCCAATGCGTCGTCGTTTGCTGGGCGAAGCATAGGCGATATTTCTTCAATGGCATCAACATCAGGGTCTAGCCATTTCGAAAAATCGCTCGGATCAATGATCACGGGCATACGGTCATGAACACTTTTCGCAAAGTCGTTTGCTGACGTTGTCATGATCGTACATGTCTTGATTGGCCCCTCGGGTGACGCTTTGGAATTGGATTCCCAAAGTCCCGCCAAAGCCAGCGGACGATCGCATGAAGAATGAATGTAGTACGGTTGTTTCCCGTTGCTGACTTTCTTCCATTCATAGTAACCGTCCACCGGAATTAGACATCGACGATTCGCGAGCGCTCGTTTGAACGAAGGTTTCTCATGAGCTGTCTCACTACGCGCGTTGATCATTCGGTTGCCAATTGACAAGTCATCCGCCCATGATGGGACAAGCCCCCATCGAAAGGTCGTCGCTCGCCAACCACTATCGTGTGCGACTACGGCGGCAATCGTTTGAGTAGGTGCGATGTTGTATCGCGGCGGTAATTCCGCAACCGCTTCGTCCATCGGTAAGTTGGGCAAGAACAACTGAGCCCAAGATGAGGGCGCGGTTTTCAGGTTGATGCGTCCGCACAAAGATAGATCTCGCTTAGCCGTGGCAAGGTAGATGACGCAATATCAGACACTCGACGTCGGATTGCGTCAGGCAAATTACAACAAATGATACGTCAACGAAGACAGTTCGTTTGGTGAAAAAGCCGTGCAAGTGGCGGCCGCGCCTCGTGCGACCGCCACTCACACCTGCCACGGCGCTCTGTTGTGG
Organism: Rubripirellula amarantea; assembly: GCF_007859865.1. NCBI lineage: Bacteria > Pseudomonadati > Planctomycetota > Planctomycetia > Pirellulales > Pirellulaceae > Rubripirellula > Rubripirellula amarantea. The sequence continues at coordinate 1,295,593 of NZ_SJPI01000001.1, forward strand.
GAAACAATAGAAAGGAATCAAGGAGATTTTAGGCAAACTTTGAATCATCAAAGTCTTGGATTTTGGGGAAACCCAAGGCCTAGCATTCGCCTCACTCCACGCTCCGTGATCCCGAACCAAGGCCGGGATGGAAGACCTATTGGCAGTTCGCGTACCGAAACGAAAAAATGATGGCTGACTTTATTGCTTTAGCATCATGTTCTTTTCAAAAGTCGCTGGGTAGGTTTAATGGTGATCCTGCGAACCCACCTGGGCATTCTTGCGATTCCTCGTCTCATACTGTTGACCCAACACCTTGAACTACCGCCTGCTGATTCGATTGTTGGGAACGATCTGCCTGCTGATTGGCGGTTCGATGAGCTTCTCGCTGCCGTTTGCTTATCCCTGGCTTGCTGAACGCACGTTTTTAGAACCCGCGTCTGAATTTGAGTACGCGGGCTTTCGCGGGCTGCTTTTCAGTATGGCGATCTGTTGCATCTTGGGCGGGATACTGCGTTTCTTGGGACGCGGATCACGGGGAAGTCATTTGTTTCAAAAGGAAGCGATGGCCATCGTGGGACTCAGTTGGGTTCTGGCGACCATTTTAGGTGCCCTCCCCTATTACTTGAGCGGAACTTCGATCGGCCCCGATTCATCGATGACTTTCATTGAAGCCATGTTTGAATCGCAGTCGGGGTTTAGCACCACTGGCGCCACGGTGCTGACTGATTTAGAGACACCCGAGCTTGTTCCGCACTGTATTCTCTTTTGGCGATCATGGACACACTTTTTGGGTGGGCTAGGCATCGTTGTGTTGTTCGTTGCGATCTTGGGTCAGGGCTCGGCTGGAAAGGCTATGATGCGTGCCGAAATGCCGGGACCCACTAAAGAGGGAAGTATGCCGCGGATGCAGCATACTGCTTTAGTATTTGCCGCCATCTATGTCGCACTCAACGCAATCTTGACGGCAATTTACATGCTCGAAGGCATGACGCTGTTCGATGGTTTGTGCCATGCATTTGGCACAATGGCAACGGGCGGGTTTAGCACCTACAACGCCAGTCACGGGCAATTCGATAGCGCGATCATCGACTACACCACGATCTTGTTCATGATTGCCGCTGGCACCAACTTTACGCTGTTGTACCTAACGTTGATCGGTGGTCCCAAACGTTTGCTCGCCGACGTGGAATTCAGAACCTTTATCGGGATCATCTTTCTAGTCACGGTCGGAGTCGTATTTTTCGGAATGCGTGCAGGCGATTACCGCTTCGACAATATCTTTGACGCACTCCGGTTCGGGCTTTTCCAAGTCGTTTCCATTATCACCACCACCGGTTATGGGACAGCAGACTTTGATGGTTGGAACAACTTTGGTCGAGGCATCTTGTTGATGATCATGTTTATCGGCGGATGTGCAGGCAGCACGGGCGGCGGATTGAAAGTGATCCGTCACATCTTGTTCTATAAGATTCTGGTGCATGAGATTGAACACGCTCACCGACCTCGTGTTGTGCGTTTCATTCGCATCGGCGGATCCAATGTCGATGACCCAGCCATCGCTCGCGGGATACTCGTTTACTTTTCGATGATTTTGGCCATCTTTGTGGTTTCATGGCTGGCGTTGATCACGCTTGAACCCAACAGCACGTGGGGAGTCGACGACAGCTACACCACTCAAGAAGCAGCGGCGGCGGGCATGACCGATACGCTCGACGAAAAGTTGCTTGATTGCGCCAGTGCCGTGATTGCAACGCTCAATAACATCGGCCCCGGAGTCGGTGTCGTGGGAGCCACGCAGAACTACGCAGGCTTTAGTCAGGGCGCAAAATTACTGTTTGTTTGGTTGATGATGCTCGGACGAGTGGAAATTTTCAGTGTTCTGGTACTGATTTTTCCAACTTTCTGGCGACGGGTTTAGGTCTGAATTGGGCCTAGTACATTGTCATCGGATCGGTGAATTCGATTTTTGATTCGGATTCGACGATACAATGATAGAACCGTCACCAAAGCTTTCGCCTCGGCAATGTCATGTCATCAACAACATCTCCCCTGACGTTTCAACTCCGAGCAACGATGGCTCGGTTGGCATGTCTTGCGTGCATGCTGATGTGTTGGATATTTGAGCCTCAAGTTGCGTGCTCGCAGATTCTGAAACAAGATCAGCCGGCGGGCCGCAAAGCCGTGATCATTCCCCTGCACGAAGACATCAATCCGCTCAGCGGTGGCATTTTGCAGCGGAAGTTTGACCAGGCCATCGCTGCGGGTGCCGAGGTGGTGATCTTCGATATCAATTCACCGGGCGGGCGAGTGGATGTGACGTTCGAGCTGATGGACATGCTACTTGAAGCAAAGAGCGTCGAGACCGTCGCGATGATCGAGCGAGACGCAATTAGCGGCGCGGCATTGTTCTCCCTTGCATGCGACAAAATCATCATGCTGCCCGGTGCTCGACTGGGTGATGCCGGAGTGATTGTGCTGGGGCCTAGTGGTGAATTTCGCTACGCCGAAGCCAAGAGTCGTAGCATGGTTGCTCAGAAGGCTCGCGACACCGCTCGGGCAACTGGACGTCCGGAAGTCTTGGCCGAAAAGATGACGGACAAAGACATGATTGTCTTCAAAGCCACGAACAAGGTTACGGGTGAGTCCCGATACTTTTCAGACAAAGAGTGGGAAACGCTTGAAGACGGCGACCAATGGACGCGCGGAAAACAAATCCGTGAAGGTGGCAAAGAGATGTTCTTCATTGCCAATGGCGAGCGGTTATTGGAGTTCGGTATTGCGGATCAAACCTTCAATGATCGCAGTGAACTTGGCGAATTACTTAATGTTCGAACTCCGATCGAGGTGCTTACTCCCACGTGGGCGGAATCGATTGCGAGGATTCTTAACAACGGTTGGGTCACCTTCTTTTTGATCACGATTGGACTTATCGCGATCGCAATCGAGCTTAGTGCTCCTGGGATCAGCGTTGGTGGTTTGACCTCGCTGCTTTGCTTTAGTCTTTTCTTCTGGAGTCGGTTTGCGGCGGGCACGTCTGGATGGCTTGAGGTAACACTGTTTGCATTGGGGCTCATTTTCATCGCGTGCGAATTCTTTGTGATACCGGGTTTTGGCATCGCTGGCCTTGGCGGAATCGTGCTCACACTGGGTTCACTGGTGATGGCCTCGCAGCGTTTCCTGATACCTTCCACTGCCGATCAATTGTCAGGCTTAGGCTATGACGTTCTAACGGTTCTAGGTGCGTTCGTCGGCTTCTTGGTCGCCGCGGTGGTGCTGGCCAACTACATTGGCGAGATCCCAGGCTTAAGCCGGCTGACCTTACAACCACCGGTGGTGATGGAAACGTCAACCGGAATTGGCCGTGATCAAAGCTCGCAGGCTGCTCAGCCCGGTTGGCAACGCGTTTCGATTGGCGACGTCGGTCGAGCCTCTGGACCGCTGCGACCCAGCGGACGCATTCTTGTCGAAGACTATCTGGTTGATGTCGTTACCGAAGGAGACTTCGTCGATGCCGATTCCGAAGTCCGGGTGATCGCTAAGCAAGGTGCAAAGGTGATTGTGCGAGAGGTCTGAACTACATCCACGTTGTCGGCCTGTCCGCCACGTTGATCTCAGCGATTTGGTCGTTCAGGGTGAGCGTGTCGTAGATGTAGCCAATGCCGAAGAGGCCTCCGGTAAGCATGTACAAGATGCCGGTGAACAGCTTGCCCATGTAGATGCGATGGATTCCGAAGATGCCCAAGAATAGCTGCAACAACCAAGCAACCGTGTAGTCCACTCGACCCGGCGGAAATCTGCGTTCTGCTTCTTCGGCCATGGCGGGTATGAAAAAGAAGTCGACAATCCAACCCACCAAGAACAAACCGCCGGTGAAAAACCACAACACTCCGGTAAGCGGTTTGCCAAAGTAGAAGCGGTGCGCTCCCACAAACCCCAACAACCAGAACACGTATCCCATCAACACCGGATGAGTCGGTGCGACTTCTTGGTAATGAGCTGTGCGTTCAGAATAAGTATGGGGTTGCATGACTTGCCTAGCGAAAGGTGAAAAGACTTACTGACAGTTCGTTTCTACGATGCGAATCTTGGGCCAGAGAAGGCAAAATCCAGTGACCCCAAAATATCGAGAAGACGCTGTACACGCCTGGACGGCGATCAGCCGCTTCCGTAACGTGGACAAAAATCCACCTCGCGCCGTTTAAGCCTTGATGCGTTACGTCGAACTGCACTGCAAAAGTAATTTCTCATTTCTCGAGGGTGCTTCCCATCCTGATGAGTTGGTCGAACGAGCTGCCCGGCTCGGTTACGAAGGCCTTGCGCTGACCGACCGCGAATCCGTTGCTGGAGTCGTACGTGGCTTGGCACCAGCCAAGGAATCGGGACTGCAGTACATCGTTGGTACCGAAATTCATCCCACTGACGCACCACCGATGGTGCTTTGGCCAACCGACCGCGCCGCCTACGGCCGAATGTGTCGCTTGATTTCCCGCGGTCGCCTACGTGCCGAGAAAGGTCAGTGTGAATTGCGTTGGGCCGATGTGGTCGAGATGAACGACGGCATCATCGCTGGTTTGGTTCCGCCCATGCCGGGCCCCCGTCGCATGTCAAGAATATCGGACACCACATCACGCCCGATTCGCCCGGCATCGCTTTCGCGATTCTTAAGAACAAAGTTTCGCGATGTGTTTGGTGACCGCGGATACCTGATGTGTGAATTGCATCTCGGCGTAGACGATCAATTAGCGATCGAACGACTGCGCCGACTTTCCGTTAGCAACGACGTGCCTTTGGTTGCAGCGGGAAATGTCCATTATCACACCGCTTCGCGAATGTTGCTGCATGACACGGTCACAGCAATCCGACGGGGACAAACAATTGGCGGCGTTCACGAAGCGAGATTCACTAACAGCCAACGCCATTTGCGCAGCCTTGAAGAGATCGCAGAGTGTTATCGCGATGTTCCGCACGCGATCGCTCGTACACTTGAAATCGCTGCTCGATGTGATTTCACGCTTGACCAATTACGTTACGAGTATCCCGAGGAAATCGCACCGCCGGGCATGACATTGATCGAGCATTTACGTCGGTTGACATGGGAGGGCGCTAAACAACGTTGGCCGGGCGGAGTTCCCGAAAAGGTCCTCGATCAGATTCGCCATGAAATGCGACTGATTGAAGAATTGCATTACGAGGCGTACTTCCTAACGGTCTGGGACATTGTCCGATTTGCGCGCGAGCGAAGCATTTTGTGCCAGGGTCGTGGTTCGGCTGCGAACTCAGCGGTTTGTTATTGCTTAGGCGTGACCAACGTGGACCCTAGCCAAACCGATCTGCTGTTCGAACGGTTCGTTTCGAAAGAACGAGCCGAGGCACCCGACATTGACGTTGATTTCGAGCATCAACGTCGCGAGGAAGTGTTGCAATATCTTTATGAAAAGTACGGTCGTGATCGTGCAGGCATGACTGCGGTAGTGACAACCTATCGCACCAAGAGTGCTGTTCGCGAAGTCGGCAAGGTGTTGGGAATCAACGCTGATTGCATCGACACGATCGCGAAAGTGGGCAGCGATGCAGGCGAGATGCCCGATCGTTGCCGTGCCAGTGGTCTCGATCCCGAATCAGCTTTAGGCCAACGCTTTGTCTATCTTGTTTCCACCCTCAAAGGATTTCCTCGTCACCTGTCGCAACATGTCGGTGGGATGGTGATGACGGCGGGCAGCTTGTGCGAATTGTGTCCTGTGGAAAACGCATCGATGGAAGGCCGAACCGTCATTCAATGGAACAAAGACGACCTGGATGAACTTGGCATTCTTAAAGTCGATGTTTTGGCATTAGGCATGTTGTCGGCAATTCGACGTTGTTTGGCACTAGTCAAAACGCATCACGGCAACGCGTTATCATTATCGACGATTCCCCAAGACGACCAACCGACTTACGACATGATTTGTCGTGCGGATACCTTGGGCGTTTTTCAAATCGAAAGTCGGGCTCAAATGAGTATGTTGCCTCGACTTCGTCCCCGTTGCTTCTACGACTTGGTGATCGAAGTTTCCATCGTCAGACCCGGTCCTATTCAGGGCAACATGGTCCACCCGTTTCTCAAAGCGAGAGAAAATCCATCGGCAGTGTCTTATCCCAACGAGGCAATTCGTGGCGTTCTTGAAAAGACACTTGGTGTTCCCATCTTCCAAGAACAGGCGATGCGATTGGCCGTGGTGGCCGCGGGCTTCACGCCGGGCGAAGCCGACCAGTTGCGACGAGCGATGGCAGCTTGGCGACGACCAGGTGTGATCGACAACTTTCGCATCAAGTTGATCGAAGGCATGGCGTCACGCGGACTGCGAGGCGAGTTTGCAGAGCAAGTGTTCAATCAGATCCGCGGATTTGGTGAGTATGGTTTCCCCGAATCGCATGCGGCCAGTTTCGCGTTGTTGGTCTATGCGTCGTGCTATTTGAAACGCCACTACCCGGCAGCGTTTTGCGCGGCATTACTGAACAGCCAGCCGATGGGATTTTACGCTCCGGCGCAGTTGGTTGACGATGCAAAGAAGCACGGGGTGAGGATCCGAGGCGTTGACGTGAACCACAGCCACGCCGAGGCAACGTTGGAACCAGATCCCGATTCCAAACAACCCGCAGTTCGACTGGGGCTATCCTCGATTCGCGGACTACCGCGTTTGGCGGCACAGGGAATCGTGGATGAACGTACGGCCAGGGGAGCGTTCACGAGCATGGAAGAGATGGCGCGGCGATGCAGGATGGGCAAATCGGTGTTGGCGATTCTTGCCGACGCTGACGCTTTAGGTTCTCTCGCAGGCGATCGCCGAGCAGCGGTTTGGCAATCGCTCGGGCGTGAAGAAGATCCCAACTCGCAGCCGCTCTTTGGCGATGACTTGGACGATGAAGTGATTCCGAACGAGCTGTTACCAATGACACCTTTAGAGGAAGTACATGCAGATTACGAGATGACAGGGCTGAGCCTAAAGGCGCACCCGATATCATTTGTTCGCGAAGAGCTCGACGCCCAACGTTGCGTCAAGGCAGCGGAACTTGCCGGTCTTCGCGATGGGCGACATGTTCGTGTAGCTGGTTTAGTCTTGATGCGTCAACGCCCCGGCACCGCCAAGGGAATCACCTTCATCACGATCGAAGACGAAACCGGATCGATCAACCTTGTTATGTTTGCCGCGGTTTGGAAACGGTTTTTCCGCATTGCTCGTACGAGCAATGCATGGCTAGTCGATGGTAAACTCGAAAACCGCCAAGGCGTGATTCATGTGATCGTGGGACGGATCGCCGACATGACTTCCGAAGTCGAAGGCCTGACACTGAAGAGCCGCGACTTTCACTAATGAACAACAGTGTCGCGGCTAGGGTCCCGCCGGACGATGGGCTCAATGACTTCAAACTTAGTTCGAAGACTCGGCAATGATCAGTTCACGATACGGTTGAACCAAATTGACGTGCCATTGCCCCTGGTCATTCGAGTCGACCAAGTAGTGCATGAAGAACTGCAACTGCTTACCGTCCTCCTGGTTTTTAAAAACGATCTCGGCCTTATCCGTTCCAAATTGGTGATACACACGCACGGGACGATCGAGTACCCATTGAGCATCCGGCCCGTAACTCTTGATTAGATTCATCGCCTCGTTGTTCTCATAGAACTCCACCTGTCGATCATCATCTCCTTCGACGTAGTAGTCACGCAGCGGCATCGTTGGAGCAAACCGATTGTTGTACGACTTGTGCAACTCCATCACGATCTCTTTCTGGTCTTCCATGACAAGGTTCATGAATTGGCGTGCAAAGTACTCTGCCTGATTGCCCAGTGTTCGCGTCTTGAGAACCGGAAGCAAAACGCCGCAGATTCCAAACGCGACACCAAGCAGGATGCCAAACTTCGCGGGCAAGATACCACTGACCTTGCTGGCGGCTGGTCGCAAAGCGAATGCACCAAAGGCGATCGCGAGAACTGCAACTGCGACACCGCCGATTCCCACCAACGATACGGCGCTAAAGATCCCCAGGACCGCACTGACGTAGCCGGAAAAGCGTAGCGGTTCGCCGAGTTCATCCTCCTCAAAACCAGTTTCGGCACCCAGGCCGCCCAATTCGGTCATGGCGAGGTCAGAAAACGAAGATTTCTCGGGCATGATGAATGCAGAATGAGACATGAGGGCGTAAAAATAGCGTGCCTAGCGTTCAAGCAGGCGGATTCGCTTTGATACGCAGCGAAGTCCAAGATGGTTTGCTTGAGGATTTTGGCGTCTTCCTGGTAAGGAAAACCACAATAACTCACGCGAGAACCGCTCGACTGCTATGCCGCTCGAGAGTTCTCGAGCCCTGATGGACCAGCAAGATTCGACTGCAAACTTTGCTGGACCCATCGAGCCGCATTATCGGTGGCGCCGGGTCTAGCGTATTGAGCTCGCAAACCGTCCAGATCTCGCAGCAGCGACTGAAAATAGAATCGGTCGCCTAGCATCGCACCGACTGACTCGGTCAAGAAATCGACCGCTGGGCCCTCATTTCCAACCGAAACGAATTCGGGGAATATTGTCCGGCCCGCCATCAGGTTGGGAAGCGTCAGGCTATCGACTTGTATGAGGTGGCGACCCACCGCATGAAGGAATCGGCCGACTCGGTAGATCACGGCTGCGGGAGTCCGGCGAGCCATCAATTCCAAGCTAACACTTCCGCTAACCATCATCGCACAATCGGCCGCTTCTATGACCTCGCTGGTCTTTCCAACAAAGAAGTCAATGGGAAGCGAGGCGTCCGATGGCGTCATTTGATCGCGGCACCACAAGCACTGGCGATCACGATAAGAGGCAACCAAGAAACGGGCGGCGGGATAATCGGCATGAAGGCGTCGAATCGCCTGCAACATCAACGGCCAGTTTCGTTCTACTTCGTGAGTGCGTGAACCGGGCAGGACAGCAACAAGCGATTGACCTTGATCGCGGCGATGATGAAGCGACGCGAGGAGCTGAGAATCCAGCTTGGTGTGTGCAACGGCATCAAAAAACGGATGACCCACGAAGGTGGATTTGACGCCACGACTTTGAAAGTATTCATGTTCAAACGGCAGCACCGACAGGACATGATCGACGGTCCTTCGCATCTTTCGGATACGCCAAGGTGCCCATGCCCAAAGTTGCGGCGGGCAATAGTAATGCACAGGAATGCCATAACGCTTGGCTCGCTTAGCGATGTGCCAGTTGAATCCTGGAAAATCGACCAGCATGACCGCGTCCACGTTGCCCGACTTAAAGATTTCTTCGGCTTGATCGGCGAAGCGAAAGAATTGTCGCAGCTTGGGCAGCACTTCAAGCAATCCCACGACCGCGTGTTCGGTCAGGTCGACATCCACTTGGCATCCCGCCGATATCATCGCGGGCCCGCCAAATCCACGGACGCCAATCGAATGATCAAGGCGACAAAGTCGCTCAATCAGTTTGGCGGCGTGCTGATCGCCGCTTGGTTCGCCAACGGAGAAGAATACGGTTTTTCCCATGCTTGGGATTTAGTGAAAAACAGCGTCGGGGGTCAAGATCGATGCCCCCAAACAGGCCGCAAAGCTGCCAAACCAAATAAAAACGACCCGGTGGGGTTTCCCCCGCCGGGTCGTTTTAGTCGCATCACGTCTCAATAGATCAATGAGCCTTCGGCTCCGCAGTTAGCACAAGGCTAACTAGCGGACGTAGACAGCACTGGCCTGAACGACGCGACGCTTTGTAGCAACCTTAGCACTTGGGTCAACAACCGGTGCTGGAGGCATTGGAGCAGCGTGAGTAGCTGGCATGGTTGCAGGAGCAGCCATAGGAGCCGATGCACATCCGCAAGCAGGAGCTTCGCAGCCACAAGCTGGTTCTGAAACGCATCCGCAAGGAGCTTCGCAACCGCAAGCTGGTTCAAGCGAGCAACCGCAACCAGTGTCGCAACCGCTATCGCATCCGCAGCCCTTCTTGCAACCGAGGTTGCCGAAAAGCTTCTTCAGCAATCCACCGCCGCAGCTCTTGCTGCAACCGCAGGAGTCGCAACCGCTGTCGCAGCTAGCAACTTCGCAACCGCAAGATGGAACTTCGCAGCCCATGTCACAACCCGAGTCGCATCCGCATCCCTTGTTGCATGAGAACAGCTTCTTCAACAAGCCACCCTTAAGTCCGCAACCCTTGCTGCAGCCGCACGAATCGCAGCCACCGTCGCACGAAGCGACTTCGCAGCCACAAGCAGGTGCTTCGCAACCGCAAGCTGGTTCAGCCAAGCAACCGCAAGCAGGAGCTTCGCAACCGCATGCTGGTTCGCATGATGGTGCTGCACAACCGCAAGCTGGAGCTTCGCAACCGCAAGCTGGTTCAGCCAAGCAACCGCAAGCAGGAGCTTCGCAACCGCATGCTGGTTCGCATGATGGTGCTGCACAACCGCAAGCTGGGGCTTCGCAACCACAAGCTGGTTCAGCCAAGCAACCGCAAGCAGGTGCTTCGCAACCGCAAGCTGGTTCACATGATGGTGCTGCACAACCGGTGTCACAGCATGCCGTGTCGCATCCACAACCCTTAAGGCCAAGCATACGATCAAGAAGGTCAAATCCAAAGCTTTGGGTACAAAGAGTACATCCAAGAACCATGGTCAAAGTCATTATTGTCCGCTTCATTGGAGCCACGTCTCCCTTTACAAATTCGCGGGTTGTTTATTCGTCGTGATCAGCAGCGTGTTCGTCAGAGAATTTCGCAGGGCGGCCCTGGAGACAGATTCGTCGGACGAAGTCGCCGGCGAACGCGTCTCGATGGAACAGTGACAAACTCAAACGGATCGGGTGCGGACACCCGGCCCGCCGACTTCGCTCAGCTTGTCAATTCACTCTGCAACCAATCTCGTTCGATTCGTTGCTGACACCACAAGACGCTAACATCCAGTGTCAGCGCCTCTTGTTGGGTCCTTCGCACCTTTCCGTCTCTCAGCAACGAGCCGAGCACTTCACAAGTGCGAGTCAATAAACGTATCGACCTGGATCACCGTCAAAACCAGTGATCTAAGCGATTTTCGGACTGTTGCTAGAGTTTGACGGCTGTGACAATTCCCCTTCATTTGCGGACCAATCCGGCTCTAGCGGTCTTGCGCGTGGTCAATCCGGCACGAACGGTATAAACTATCCTGAGTTGTCGTTTTGGCAGTCGCCAGCGACACCAGCCCCCCCGATTGATGCTCAGTCAGCCAGCCCGTCTATCTGTGAGAATTTTGATTCTCGCTTCCCGACACGGTTGTTCCTCCGAAATCGAGTTCGAATCGCGTGAAACGCAAACCAACTCTGGTTCACTTACCAGATCTGCAAGCGGTTGCGTGTCCTTGCGGCATTGCTCGGCGGGCCTTTGAACAACAAGATGACTTCCCCGGCACCGTACACCTGACGGAAATCACCGAAAACGCTCAAACGCATTACCACCGTGAACACACCGAAGTTTACGTCATCTTGGATTGCCAGCCTGACGCTGCCATGGAACTCGACGGCAAACTCCACCCAGTCCGCCCCAATTCCGCAATCTTGATTCCCACCGGTGTCCGCCATCGTGCCGTCGGACGCATGACAGCAATCATCATCTGCTCACCCCACTTTGATCCCAACGATGAATTCTTCGACTGAGGAACATTTCATGAACTTGAAGTCTCGTATCTCTGCATCGCTTCGCTGTGGCAACCAACCATGGTTGGGCCTGCTGTTGACGTTGATGATGTCGACGGTTGTTCACGCTGATTGGCCGTACTGGCGTGGCCCTGCCTTTGATGGCACCGGTCGGGCAACTGGTCTGCCAGATAACTGGGACCCCAAGGGCGGCGATGATAGCAACGTGTTGTGGAAGCGTGACGATATCGGTGGTCCCTGCACTCCAATCGTGATGAACGGAAAGCTGTACACGATTCAGCGCGCCGAACCCAACACACCCACCGAAGGCGAGCGAGTGGTTTGCCTGGATGCCGCCACGGGCGAAACCTTGTGGGAAAATCGCTACAACGTCTGGTTGTCAGACGTCCCCGCAGAGCGAATCGGCTGGAGCAGTGTCGTGGGCGACCCCGAAACGGGCAACGTTTATGCCTTAGGTTCGTGCGACCTCTTCCAATGCTTGGACGGATCCACCGGCAAGACGTTGTGGAGCATTCCTCTTCACGAACAGTTTGGAATGCTCAGCACCTATGGTGGTCGAACCAATTTTCCAGTGATTCACGAAGACCTCGTTATCATTGGCGGGATCATCATCAATTGGGGTGAAAAAGCGAAACCCAACCACCGTTTGATCGGCATGGACAAAAAGACCGGCGAAGTCCGGTGGTTCAGTGGCACTCGTGATTTGCCTTACGACACGACCTATTCGGCGCCCAGTATCGTCACCATCGACGGCCAGCGTCAGTTGATTCTGGGTACCGGTGACGGAGCAATTTGGGGATTCCAACCTCGCACCGGCCGACCGCTTTGGCATTATGACCTTTCCCGCCGCGGGATCTTTGCAACGCCGTTGGTAGTGGGCGATCGAGTCTTTGCTAGCCACAGCGAAGAAAACGTCGCTCCCAACGAAAACGTGATGGGCGGCGTTGTGGGACTGCGAGTTTCAGGAACCGGTGCTGACACCAAAGTGACCGAGCTTTGGAAGCAACTCGAAGTGGTCGCGGGATACAGCGAGCCAGTTCTTATTGGCGAACGTCTTTATCTGGTCGACGACCGTTGCAAGATGTGGATCTTCGACGCCGAATCGGGCGAACCCATTGTGGAACGAAAAGCGTTCGCCGGTAGTCGCCAACGCGGCGCGATTTTGCATGCCGATAACAAGATCTACGTGCTCACCGAAAATGGCCCTTGGGCAGTCTTGAAGCCAACCGACGACGGCTTTGAAGTCATCAACAAAGGTCGCATCCGCGATATGGAATTCGCCGGTTCGCCGATCGTTTCCGATGGACGACTTTACTTTCCTGGATCCACAACGCTTTTCTGCGTTTCGACCGAACAAGGGACTGAACAGTCGATCAACATGAGCCAATCAATGGGCGAAGAGACGCCTGTTGGTAAGAACACGAAAGTCGACTGGGTTCAAGTCGTTCCCGCCGAGTCAATCGTTCGACCGGGTGACGAGATCCAAGTGAAAGTGAATGTCTTCAACTCGCTCGGCCAAGCTCTACCGACGCCTCGCACCATCGACTTGACCGTTGACGGACCCGGCAGTGTTAACGGCCTGACCTTCACCGCATCCCAAGACGCCGCACACACCGCCGCCACGATTACGGCGACGGTCGATGGCAAACAAGGTGAAGCTCGAATTCGCATCGTTCCACCGTTGCCATGGAAGTTCACCTTTGAAGGTGCCACCGATCCACCGCTTTCGTGGGTGGGAGCGCGCTATCGAAGCATCATTCGTAACGTCGATGGTTCCGACGTGCTGACCAAGATCACCACCATTCCCAAGGGTGCTCGCAGCCGCGCCTGGATGGGACAAAGTGATTTGGCGGACTACACCATCGCCGCGGATGTTCGCGGGGCTCGAATGAGTCAGCAATTGCCCGACATTGGACTGACCAACAACGGATACGTGCTCGACCTGATGGGCGAGAGTCAACAATTGCAAATTCGCACTTGGTCGTCGCAGCTACGAATGGCGAAATCCGTTGACTTCAAATGGGACGAAAACACTTGGTACCGCATGAAGTTTGAATCGCGGCTCGAAAGTGAGCCGCCAGCAGCCGTGGCGGTATTGCGGGGTAAGGTTTGGCCTCGCGACGAACCCGAGCCCAAAGAATGGACCGTTACGGCCCGAGACGAATCGCCTAACCTGACCGCTAGCCCCGGTTTGTATGGCAACGCCAAAGTGGCCGAGATCTACTATGACAACATCGAAGTGATGGAGAACGAATCGTCGCCATAACGTGCGTTGAATAGCCACATTGGTGACTTTGGACTTTTCTCCCCTCCCCTCTCTCTTTGCAAATATAATCCATCCATGAAAATCAAAGACCTTTCCGCTTGGGCGATGATCGTTGGTGCCTCCGTCCTCGGTAGCATCTTCACGGTGTTGATCGGCGGCGTATCGACGGCGAAGGATCACTCGCGCGTGACCCCCCATGCGATTCCGCAAGAATCCTCAGTCGCGACAACCTTGATTGCGACAAAATCGGAAACCAAGACTTCACCCGAGGACGTCCGCACTAGCGGCGGCGATTGGCCTCAGTGGGGTGGCACTTACGAACGCAATAATGTTCCTGGCGTGACCGGGTTGCCTCAGACTTGGAACATTGGCAAATTCGATCGCCGCACCGGCGACTGGGACAAAGCCAAAGCCGAGAACATTCGTTGGTATTCCAGTCTTGGAAGTCAAACCTATGGCAACCCTGTTGTTGCCGATGGTCGAGTGTTTGTAGGAACCAACAACGGTGCCGGATACCTGAAACGTTACCCGGCCAACGTTGACCTGGGTTGCTTGTTGGCGTTCGACGAAAAGAACGGCGATTTCCTTTGGCAACACAGCAGCGAGAAGTTGATCACCGGACGTGTTCACGATTGGCCATTGCAAGGCGTATGCTGCGCTCCGTTGGTCGAAGGCGATCGCCTTTGGTTTGTTACCAATCGTGGCGAGGTACGTTGCCTGGACACCAATGGTTTCCATGACGGTGAAGACGACGGCCCGGTCAAAGATGAACCAGCAAACGTAGCGTCGATCATGAACGCCGGCCCCGGTGCCGCAGCTCACAAGGAAACACTCGAAGCGTTGGCCGAGGGCAAGTTGTCCGATGCCGCTAAACAAACCCTTGCCGAAGCGGGCGAAGCTCTGCAAGGCGATGCAGAAGTTAAGACGGTTGCCGAAGGCAAAGCTTGGTCAGTGACCGGCAACTTCGGCGGCGTTGACCGAACGCTTTCGGTCAAGTCGATTGGTCCGAACCTGAAGTTCATCAAGTCCCTTGGCGTTGCCGACAAGCGAGATGCCGACGTGATTTGGGTCTACGACATGATGGGTCCCGAAATGGGCGTCAGCCAGCACAACATGTGTTCCTGCAGCGTGACCAGCTATGGCGATCTGTTGTTCGTGAACACGTCCAACGGACTCGACGAATCTCACATCAACCTGCCCGCGCCTGAAGCTCCTAGTTTCATTTGCATGGACAAGAACACTGGCGAAGTGCTTTGGACCGATTCATCGCCGGGTCGCAATATTTTGCACGGCCAATGGTCGAGTCCTGCGATCGGCGTTTTCAACGACGTTCCTCAAGCTCTTTTTGCTGGTGGTGACGGAATCCTTTACAGTTTCCGTGCTGACCGTGGTGACAACGGAAAGCCCGAATTGCTTTGGAAGTTTGACTGCAATCCCAAGACGACCATCTGGCGTTTGGGTGGTGAAGGCACTCGCAACAACTTGATCGCGACCCCCGTTGTCTACGATGGACGCGTCTATATTGCCGTGGGTCAGGATCCCGAACATGGCGAAGGCGAAGGTCACTTGTGGTGCATCGACCCGAACATGCGGGGTGACATATCACCGACGCTTGCAATGAAGTTGGAAGATGGCAAACGAACACCGATTCCTCACAAGCGAATCCAAGCCGTCGTTGGTGAGCAGGGTGAAATCGAAGTCGACAACCCGAACTCCGGTGCGATCTGGCATTACTCGTTCATCGATGCAAACGAAGATGGGGAACCTCAGTTCGAAGAAGAGATGCATCGCTCGATCGGGACCTGTGCCATCAAGGACGACGTTCTATACATCGCCGACTTCTCTGGACTCTTGCATTGTCTCGATGCCAAGGGAACCGACGATGGCAAACCAATCTTGCATTTCACTTACGACATGCTTGCTCAAAGTTGGGGCAGCCCGTTGATTGCCGACGGCCATGTTTACATGGGTGACGAAGATGGTGACGTTGCCATTTTCGAATTTGGCAAAGACAACAACGAACCGATCGACGAGATCAACATGGGTAGCAGCGTTTACAGCACGCCAGTTGCCGCTAACGGAACCATTTTCATTAGCACCAAAGACAAGCTGTTCGCTATTACAGAGAACGAGTAGGCAGATTCCGATGACAAAGACACTCCTTGACTGCGGCAACTGCGGTCCTGATTTCAATTCGATTCGACAAATGGTGAAGACCAACTTCGGCGCTTCGGTGATTCAATCACACGGGACCGAGGATACGCTTCAGATTTTGCGTGAAAAGAAAATCGACTTGGTCACCGTGAACCGAAAACTCGATCGTGACTACACCGATGGAATGGAGGTCATCCGAGCCATCAAAGCTGACCCAGAAGTCGGGTCAGTTCCGGTGATGTTGGTCACTAACTACGAGGAACACCAGGAAGCCGCGATCAAGGAAGGTTGTGTTCGGGGTTTTGGCAAATTGTCGGTCAGTGATGATTCAACCCGACAATTGCTAGAGCCATTCTTGGCCAACAATCAAGGTCAAACCGATCGCCAACGAAAGACGCAAAGCAATCCGCAATCGTGATCTATTTCGTTGCGGTCTTGGTGGGTCTAGCCATCGGTTCGTTGTTCGGGATGCAACCGAGTATCAACGGAACGCTCGGTGCCTCCGTTGAACATCCCCTGCAAGCTTCGCTGATATCGTTTGCTACTGGCACGTTTCTGCTGATTTTGATTTGCGTTGCGACGGGCACCTTCCCGCCTCGCTTTGTCAGTTCGCCTGGGCAATTGCCCTGGTGGATTTGGACCGGTGGGGCGATTGGCGTTGCCGTGGTTACCGGAACCCTGGTTTTGGCACCCCGGGTTGGGTCGCTGACATTGTTCGTGGCCTTCATTTCGGGGCAGGTTTTGACGGCACTGGTCATCGACCATTTTGGCTGGCTGGGCAATCCGCGGATCCATGCCTCCCCAATGCGACTTCTCGGCGCGGGCCTCCTATTGGCGGGTTTGACCGTGATTGTGGTGTCCAAAAAGAGCGAAAGTCGGGCTGCAGGCCCCGATCACCTCGAAAGATCCAACGAACCGAGCGGAATTGATAAAAACCACGGTTGAGGGGATTTTTGCGGGCATCTATTTTAGGGCCTCCACGCGATGGTCCAGAGAGAACTCTTTTCGACGCCATTTTCCACTGCCGCTCTGCTGATTCCCCATTTCTGCTCTCTTCCTGTTTCGTCTCATCACGTAGTTCGTCTCCAAGAACGTCTCTTTCAGACCACCGCGATCCCCATGCTGTTGCCAATTGGCCGATGAAGTACCGACAACTCGACAAAATCACCTCGCTTGAACCTGGTAAACGGATCACCGCAGAGCGGACGCTGCGCGCCGATGAAGAGTACCTTTTGGACCACTTCCCGCGTTTTCCCGTGATGCCCGGCGTGATGATGCTCGAAGCCCTTCACCAGGCGGCAATCTGGCTGATTCGCTCTGGCGACGACTTCCAAACGCCCTTAGTTTTGCTTCGCGAGGTCCGCGGGGTCAAATTTGGTGACTTCCTGGCTCCCCACGAGAAGCTCGAGATCACTGCCGAGGCCATTAAGACGGACGGCAATTTCGTTACCGTCAAAGCCACGGCGCAAAAAGAGGGCCGAGTGACCGTGACCGCCCGACTAATTCTGGAAAAATGCAAGACTCCGGATCCCGCTCGCCTGGAAACGGATGAGGATGTCCGTCGGCGAACCGAGGAACAATTTCATGAGCTTTTTGGGGCTGGCTTAGCCGAGATTTAGTTGCGGCCTCCTGAGCGGGGCGGTGAACTGATATCCTGCTCGACCTGCCGGATGTCAGCCTACTTTCGACAACCATGCCCCCTGAACCAACATTTTGATTTTCAATATCACTCAACAAACTTTCACTACTGAAATTTGAACGAAGGAAACGACGATGGCTTTATCGCAAGACGAAATTTTTGAAAAGGTCCAAGAGGCCCTTGAAGACGCCCTGGGTGTGGATAACGACGAAGTGGTCAAAGAAGCGACCTTGGTCGGTGACCTGGGTGCCGAATCGATCGACTTCTTGGATATCGTGTTCAAGTTGGAAAAGACTTTCGACATCACGATCCCTCGCGAAGAATTGTCGCCTGAAGACATTTTGACCAACAGCCAGTACGTTCAAGACGGTGTCGTCACCGCCGAAGGCATGGCCGAACTGAAACGACGTATGCCCTGGGCCAACCTCAGCGAGTTCGAAAAGAACCCACGCGTTCAAGACTTCGGCAACTTGTTGACCGTCGGCGATTTGTGCAACTACGTCGAAACCAAGATTGGCTAGTAAACAATGCGTTGGTTTTGGGTTGATCGGTTTACGGAATTTGTCAGCGGTTCGCACGCGCGCGGGATTAAGAACATCACGCTCGCCGAGGAAGTCGTTGACAAGTATTGCCCCGGCTTTCCCATGCTTCCACCAACGTTGATTATCGAAGGCATGGCACAACTTGGCGGAATCTTAGTTGCCGAGCATTTCAAGTTTGAAAAACGTGTCGTGTTGGCAAAGGTGGGTGATGCCAAGTTTCACTTGCCCGCGCGGACCGGCGATCAACTCAGCTACCACGTCAAACTTGACGCCGTTGGTGATCAAGGTGCGACCGTGACAACGCAAAGCCATTGCGGCGATCAGTTGCAAGCAGAAATAAATTTGATGTTTGCCTTTCTGGAAGAAGGTCGATTCACCGATGGTCCCCTGTTTGCCCCTGGGGACCTCGAGGCAATGCTGCGGATGATGAATTTCTTCCACGTCGCCGTCGATGCCGATGGCAAACCCGTTCCGATCTACGACAATTTGTAGTTGGATCCCAGTTACCCGCTCATTCGTTAGCGAGTATTTCCTTGTTCAAGTCTTTTCCTCAAACCTGACCCCAACAAAATGCGTCGTCGCGTCGTCATCACTGGTATCGGCATGATTAACCCTATGGGGCATGACGCCGAAACGGTTTGGTCAGGTCTAAAGGAAGGTAAGAGCGGTGTTGCTAAAACGACACTGTTTGACGCCAGCGGATTTCCCACCAAAATCAGCGCCGAGGTAAAGAACTGGGACATTACCGATGCTGGTGAACCCGCCGAGCTTTGGCAAAATCGAGGTCGGCATACTAAGTTTGCGATCGGTGCTGCCAAGCAAGCGGTCGCCGATAGTGGCGTGATGGATTCGATCAAGAACCCAGTTCGTTTCGGCGTCTACATGGGCAGCGGCGAAGGTAACCAAGACTTCACCACGTTCAGCAAAATGATGGCTGCGGCATTAGCCGATGGGTCCTACGACGCGTCGAAGTTTATCGGCGCGGGCTTGGAACTACTCGATCCGGCCAAGGAACTTGAACAAGAACCCAATATGCCGGCGGCGCACTTGGCGACCATGTTTAACGCTCAAGGACCCAACCTCAATTGCTTGACCGCATGTGCCGCTAGCAGCCAAGCGGTAGGCGAAGCCACCGAAATTATCCGCCGTGGCGATGCCGATGTGATGTTGGCGGGAGGCACCCACAGCATGATTCACCCGTTTGGTGTAACGGGATTCAACTTGCTGACCGCTTTGAGTGAAAACAACGACGATCCAACCAAGGCGAGCCGCCCCTTCGATCGTTTGCGTGATGGCTTTGTGCTTGGTGAGGGTTCCGCGATGGTAATCCTGGAAGAACTGGAATCCGCTAAAGCTCGCGGTGCCACGATCTACGGCGAAGTCGCTGGTTACGGCACGACGGCCGATGCCTACCGTATCACCGACATCCCGCCCGATGGCCATGGTGGGATTGCAGCGATGCGAATGTCGATTGCCGACGCGGGCCTCAATCCATCCGACATCAACTACGTTAACGCTCACGGAACTAGTACCACTGTTAATGACAAAGTGGAAACTTTGGCCTGCAAAGAAGTTTTTGGTGAAAACGCTGCCAAGACTCCTGTCAGTAGTACGAAGAGCATGATGGGACATTTGATCGCTGCGGCTGGCGTGACCGAGATGATCGTTTGCTTGATGGCAATGCGTGATTCCGTATTGCCACCTACGATCAATTACGAAAATCCCGATCCCCTATGTGACCTCGATTACGTTCCAAACGTGGCGCGTGAGGCATCGATCAAGTACGCGCTTAACAACAGCTTCGGTTTCGGTGGTCAAAACGTGACGCTTTGCTTGTCGCGATTCGAGTAGACAACGAGACTTCTTTCCCTGGGTTCAATCATGTCGACCTTCACGGATGCTGAACTCACTGCTTTTTTAGACGAAGCCCTGACCCCGGCACGATCATCAGAAATTGAATCCGCGCTTCGCAGCGACGCGACACTTCGAAATCGTCTGATCGAGGTTCGCGGTCGCGAAACAGCAGGCTTGCACTCGATCGGTGCAATTTGGCGTCGTGCGAGGCTGTCATGCCCCAATCGTTCCGAACTGGGGCAATTCGTATTGGGAACGCATTCGAGCGAGCAAGCGGACTACATTCAATTTCATCTCGATGAAATGGGCTGCCGTTACTGCCAAGCCAACTTAGCGGATTTGAAGTCGGCCGCTGACGCAGCACCCCCCACCGCGCAAAGGCGACAAAAGTACTTTCAGACCAGCGCCGGTTACCTGCGTCGCGACAAGTAAGCCTTTCATTGCACACCGCGGCCCCCCAAGGATTAAGCCGCACGGTGAAGCATCCTTTCGAGTCGATCAAGCGTTGTGACCATCTCGTTCCACTGCGAAACGACTTGCATCGTCGCAAAGCGAGTGGCGTCTTCGCGATCGAACCCACGTTCGCTGATCAGTACTTCACGAGCGAGGACGGACCTTGGTTCGTTGGTGGGCGTGTCTTGGTCGATCGGGAAAACCTGCTGCATGGCTTGGTGGACTGCCCAGATCGCGGCTTTGTTGGTCGATTCGGCTGAAACAACAGTTCGTAGAGTTCCCGATTGAACGTAGTACTTTGACATAGGATTGAACCTTCGATTGGTGAGTATGTTTGATTTAGTGTCCCTCGGACAACTATCACATCGCCGTATCGCGGACACGTTTGGTCAATGACTCACGGGCCGTTTAGAATGCGGTTCGCGTTTGGTAATCTGTAACGAAAAGTCGGGTGCCGACTTAACTGCCTTTTCCCGATGGATTGCCACTCATGAAACTCGTTCATCACGGTGCCTATGACGGTGTGACGGGTTCTTGCCATGAGCTATTCATGGATTCCAAGCGAAGTCTGCTAGTGGATTGCGGCATCTTCCAAGGCAACGACGCCAAGAAACATCCCAACCCAGAAATTGAGTTTCCCATCGGCTCCATCGAAGCGATGCTGCTGACTCATGTGCACGTCGACCACGTGGGCCGATTGCCGTATTTGATTGCGGCCGGTTTCGACAAGCCGATCTATTGCTCTCATCCAACCGCACGGTTGATGCCGCTGGTCATGGAAGATTCGCTGAAAATCGGATTCACACGTTCGCGCCACCTGATCCAAAAATTCTTGAAGCAAGTCCAGCGACTACTCCGGCCCATCGACTATCACGTTTGGGAAACGATCGGAAGTGGATGGAAGATTCGCCTGAACCCCGCCGGTCACGTCCTCGGTTCGTGCATGTTCGACGTCGAACTACCCGATCAAAAGCGAGTCGTGTTTTCCGGCGACGTGGGTACTGGTACGGATCCCTTGCTACGAAAACCAGCGTCACCCGAGCGAGCCGACTTGTTGGTGCTCGAAAGCACTTACGGTGATCGTCTTCATCCATCACGCGAAGATCGCGGCGCGACATTGGAACGTGTGTTGCGACGAACCCTTGACGACAAGGGCGTGACAATCATACCGGCGTTTAGCTTGGGGCGAACTCAAGCCTTGCTGTTCGAGATGAACCAAATTTTCGAACGACTGCAAGCCAGCGACGGCCAATCGCTGCTTCATCGTGTGGATGTGATTGTTGATTCACCGTTGGCATCGCGCTACACGGAAATTTACAAAGAGATGAAACCTTATTGGGGCGAAGAAGCGCAGACGGTTCTTGAAACCGACGACCAACCACTTGTATTTGAAAACTTGACCACCGTCGGCAACCACCGTGAACACCGTGACACGTTGGACTATGTCAGCGACCGCAAGATCCCAGCAATTGTGATCGCAGGTAGTGGCATGTGTACCGGTGGACGAGTGGTCAACTACCTAAAGCGTTTCCTTAACGATGAGACCACGGACTTGGTCTTTGTTGGATATCAAGCGGGCGGCACCCCTGGAAACTTTCTTTCGCGAGGCAGCGAATGGGTACGTTTAGACGGACGCCGATACGAGGTTGCCGCCAAGGTACACTCCATCACCGGCTACTCGGCACACGGTGACCAAGCAGACCTGATCGAACTTGTCGAGAACATGTCCGAAAAGCCTGGTGAGATTCGTTTGGTCCACGGCGATTATCAACCCAAGCAGACGCTAGCCGAGAAACTTCGCCAACTAGGCCATACGGTTTCTTAGTTCTGCATTCTTCGCAATTACGTTCTTCGCACTTCGGCCTTTTCTTATCTCATGTCGACCAACCCTGATCGTCCTATCGTCATCGTCGGTGCTGGCTTGGCCGGTTTGTCTTGTGCGTTGAAGCTAGCCGAGGCCGGACGTGCCGTCACCGTGCTCGAAGCGAGCAATCGTGTCGGCGGTCGCGTCCGTACCGATGTGGTCGATGGCTATACCTTGGACCATGGTTTCCAGGTCTTGCTAACGGCTTATCCCGCCTGCCAACAATTACTCAACTACGACCAACTTGAACTCCGCAAATTTGACTCCGGCGCGTTAATTCGCAACCAAGGCAAGTTCACCACGCTCGGCGACCCTTGGAACCGTCCGATGGATGCCATTGCTACGGCGTTCAATCCGGCGGGCACCTTGCGCGACAAGTTGAAGATCGCCAAGTTGCGGCACCAGGCTCGCAAGTCGTCTCTCGAACAAATCTATTCAGGCCCTGACCAACCGACTCTCGAGTTTCTAAAGAGCGAAGGCTTTTCGGATGCGATGATTCACCGATTTTTCGAACCTTTCATCGGGGGAGTGTTTCTGGATGAGTCGCTTTCAGTCAGCAGCCGTATGTTTCAATTCGTGTTCCGTTTCTTTGCGGAAGGTGATGTTGCGATTCCCGCGAGAGGCATGTCGGCGATTCCACGTCAGCTTTGCGACAACCTTCCCCGCGGAACCGTTCGCCTGCAAACGAGCGTGACATCCATCGCTGGTAGTTCCGTATGTCTTTCCAACGGCGAAAAGATCGAGGCAGACAAAATCGTGGTGGCAACTGAAAGCGATGCGGCTGCGAGACTAACAGGAATGGAATCGCTAAAGACTCAGTGGAATCGCACGACCAACATCTACTTCGCAGCGGACAACATCCCCAGCCAATCCAAAATGTTGATCCTGCGCGGCGACGAGACCGGTCCAATTCAATCCGCTACGGTGATTAGCAACGTTGCCCCAGAGTACGCGCCACCGGGCAAAGGCTTGATCTCGGTTTCACTAGGATCCACCGACGATGACGACGCGAACAATAAAAAAACCTCGCACGAGAACAATACTTCGTGCGAGGTTCTTGATAGTGAAGTCCGCCAACAACTCGCCGCGTGGTTTGGTGAATCTGCGAGAGGTTGGCGGAGACTTGCTACTTTCCAAATTCCATTCGGTCTACCAAACCGAACCCTTGATCCTATCCTTCGATCAGTTCGGGCTTCCGATCATGGAGGCCCAGAACATCTATTTATCTGTGGCGACTACTGCGAAACCCCAAGCATTCAAGGTGCGATGAACTCGGGATTGCGTGCCGCCGCGGCGGTCTTGGCCTAGCAAGACCGCCCTTCAAGACAACTATCGCGTGATCGTATCACCGAGGTTGTACGTCGCCGAGATCGGGATGACCCCGTAGATCCCTTCGGTGAACACCTGACGCACGAAGTTGTCGAACAATCGAATCGGTGTGCTCGGCAAGATGATGACGTCACCGTCGCGAATCCAAATTTCGTCGCGAGGATGAGCTTCACGGCCTAGAATCGCACCTCGAACATCGACAAGTGTCGAGATTAATTCCCAGTTGTCACCACGACGGAAGATTACGACTTGTCGCAAGTTCGCACCCGGGACATAGCCACCAGCCATCGCGATCGCTCCGATCACGGTGGTCGGAGTGTTGTCTAGGTTATAGCGACCCGGCTGACGCACTTCGCCAAGGACGAAGATATTGTGTGCCGCTTGCGATTGAAGCGACGGTTCAACTTCAAGACCACCGACGATTCGGTCGTATCGAAGATTGATTTCTTGCTTCAGTTCGTCGAGGGTTAAACCTTGAGCTTGAACGGCCCCAATCTTAGGCAACCGGATTTCTCCGGCGGGAGTGATCGTTTGTTGGATCTGTTGAGGATCGAATCCCCCCGCACCACTGATGGCCTGACGGATCTGTTGGGCTGCGTTTCCTGTGTTGACGGGTGTGACATCGATTGCCGGTTCAGGATAGAACTCCGTGTACTTCTCTTCGAGGACTCCGCGAAGTTGGTCGATGGTTTGGCCAGCGGCGTAGACTTGGCCGATCAATCGAAGCGTGATCGTGCCGTCGGGCTGGATGCGTAGTCCCTTTTCGAGGCTACCACGAGTCAGTTCCTTGTCCGCTTCGGATTCAATCAATAGTTCATCACCAACGACTAATCGGTAAGAACCCTCGCTCTTCATCGCTGTGATAAGAAACGTCATTTGAATCGTATCGCCGGTGCGAAGGCGGTATTCGGCGACGCGGTGAGTGCGAGCAGGACCGGCATACTCGCCGGGACCATACACGCTGAACGGCGCATCGTATGGGCATTGCCAGCACTGACAATCATCATTGCACTTCGGCCCTACGCCAAGCTTCATCCCCGCCCCGCCGATCATGCCTTGGCCATTGCGGTCTGCACAAGTCATGCACTGACCACATTTGCACCCACTCGAAGACATGGGAACCGAAGCGGTGTAGTGCATCGTTGCCGGTGCGTACTGCGTCGTGGACATTGAATAGGTTTCCGCCGGCGCGGGCTGTCCGGTTGTCGGCGCAAAAGATTGCGGACGAGGATGAATCGCTTGATAAGATCTTGGTGCTTGCGACGGCGTGTCTTCTTTCGCAGGCACTTCTAACTCTTCATCGCTTCGTGCATCGAAGTCATTTTCCAACTCGTCGGCCACAAACTTGGTCGAAGTGCTTGGCGGTGGAAGGTCTTCCATCACGTCGTCGTCATCGGAATGAGCTACCAAGATTCCGACATCGTCGAGCATGCCCGGATCGAATAGGGGCTCGTTGGTGGCATAGGTCGATGCGTAGGAAGGCACTTCGGCAGATGAGTTTGGAAGCAGGCTAATGCTGAGCGTGATCAGCATCAGCGCAGCGCAAACGCAACGATTGTTGGGGAGGAACATCGTTAGACTCTCGAGTTTTGCGACCGTCCGGTACGACGATCGCGGGGGAAGGATTGTCAGGGGATTGGAAAGGTGGAAGACGAACAGGAGTTGGATTGGGAGAGTGGGCGTCGTTGGATTGGCTATCGCCGACCAAAGGAAAACAGCGATCGAAAGCCAACTCGATTCTTGTTCAGTTCCTCGTGCTCGGTGGAGTCCGAACCTTGAGAACCGTTTCGTTTCGTTGACGATTCGCCGGAGGAACCCTTCGTGTTGTCGGGCGACATCGTGGCGGGAGTCGGCCGGTAGCTAGCCGCGAATTCACCAGGCGGCAACTGCCTTACCGGAGTGCTGTCAACGAGCTGGGGATCATCGAGGGCGTTCAGGCACTGGCGTGCCAGCGCCACATTGCCAATGCGTCGCGATGCCTCTAGCAAAGATTGGTATCCGTCTCGCGTAGGGCGGAGAGCGACGCTGCGTTGAAGTGATTCAACTGCCTGGTGGGCGAGTCCTTGCTGCAACAGCGTTTTGCCGTACTCGCGATGAACTCCCGGACTGTTGGGTGCCACTTCGGCTGCGGCGCCTTGGTAGGTTAGGCAAACCGTTACTGAGTGCGCGTCGAATTGATCTGGCATTTGCTTTTCAATCAAGCCAAGCAACAGCATCGCTTCGGCGGCCAACGGTGAACCGGCACTCGCAGTGATCAAGTGCTTGCGAGCGACATCCAAATAGATCTCGGTTGCCCTTATCGACGAAATAGTCGTGAGGTCTTTGTTCTTCAACGACTCTGTTTCATGCACCGCGACCATTCGTTGCATCGTCCGTGTATCCACGTTTCCGACGATCCCACCAAAGTCCTTCGACTCGCGAATTGCAGCCAAGGCAACCTGCAAGTCACGCATGTGCTGATTCGTACCTTGCAACGAATCCTCGACGTCAATTGCCAAACGCAAGCCTTCATGAGCGTACTTGCGAGCGGAATGAGTGGCCCGACGTTGGAGCCTCGAACGCGCATCACGCAACGAAATCGCGGATAGTTCTCGCAATCGGTTCGCATGAATTGCGGCTGTAATATTGGGCGTGCCGGACTCCAGCAACGATTCGTTTGGCTCTGGCGGCTCGAGATTCTGCACGGCAAACATCTCGAATCCCTGATTGCCCGCCGCCCTTCTGGCACGGTCGTCAAAGGAGAGACTAGCGTCATAATCTTTCTCTGAGATTGCGTCGATCATGCCATTCAAATCGTCGCCCGTGCTTGCTGATCGAAACCCTGGATTCTTAATGGTCAGGGCATCTTGTTGAACAGGATTCCCAGCGTGAAAGACTTCCATGGATGGCAAGGGAAACAATGCGTCTGTGTCTTCGTTGTGAAGCGATAGCGAATGCGCATCAGCTTTCACCTGCGGTTTCTCTACTCGAACCATCTCGGCAAGCGACTCAGGTGCAATGTACGGACGCATACTCTCGGACGTCTGCTCAATCACCGGACTTACCGGTGGCAGCGAGAAACTGTTCTTTGGCAAGTTTCCAGCTGGATCATCGACCAAGAAGCTTCGTAGCTGTGGCGGTGCGGTTCTTCTAGCGTGAACCTCAACGGGCTTGGATTCGCTTTTTTTGTTATCACGAACTTCGATCATCTCGATCGGGCTCGGCGGAGCGACCGGCGCGGACGGCGACGCCGTTGCACTTCCACTAATCAAGTCAGCTAAGGTGGCTCCGGTTTGCGCAATGGTTTCGGTTCGCTCAGCTACACCTGAAACGTATTCGGGCGAGCGAAACGAAATCACATCGGATTCAGGCACGGCCAAAAGCAGGTTGGAATCGAACTCGGTAGCCCCTGCCACGCAGGAACTGCAAGCGATTATCGCAGCGAGCGTCAGTCGCCTGGAAGGCTTGTTGGTGGAAGTGATCTTGTCCATGGGTCTCATCGGGGGAAGATGATGGAGGGACCTGCTCATCACAGCCGTGCGACAGGTGCTTGGGGGAAGTATCTGACTGATCGGCGCACGTATCTATTGGTGGCAAACGAATTCGCTTTTGAATTCATAGCAAATCCGATTGAACACCCCCCACATACGATGATCGAGTTTCGCGCAAGATCGGGCGCATCCCTGACAGGTCGGTCGCGCGACACAGGCGTCACACGCCGAACAGAATTATTGTCCGGGGCGGCGCATTCAGAATAACCCGATCATCAACACGCGTAATCAAATAGATCGCGGCTGATGAAGAGTTCAATAGAAGTCAAGCAGAGGTGCCAGCACTACTCCGACGCAAGCTCGCGCACTCGTAAATCTCGCCAACGAACTTCAAATGGGCCTTGATCGTTTCCGATCGAATGCACTTGAAGACCCACAAAGCCGTTGCGACTAGATTGATCGTCCACAACGTCGGCAACTGCCGTTCCATTTACCCAAGTTTGGATACGCGGACCGCTTGCTCGCACAATGTATCGGTTCCATTGGTCATTGTTGAACGCATCAGTGACAGTCCGCTCCGCGGTAATCCAATTGCGGCCTGTTCCTTCGCTGTATACATATCCGGACTCTCCCGGCGCCGACTCAATTTCGATCTGCGGTCCATGGACACGACCGTTCTTGAAATCCGGCTTACTCTGCGATCGAATTTGAACGCCACTGTTGAGACCGCCATCCACTTTCACTTCGAACGTGAGTTCGAAATCCGCGTAGTTTTTCTCCGTGCACAAAAACGAGTTCGGACTTCCTTTGGCTGTCTTGCCGACGATCACCGCGTCTTCAACTCGGTAAGTCGCGGTACCGTTCTTTTGAGTCCAACCCGATAGATTCGTGCCATTGAAGATGGCAACCCAATCTTCACCATCCAAGCTTGGCATAGAGACGCTATTACCGATTGCGTTCTGATCGCGTTCGGAAGCGTGCTCGGCTGATAATACTTCGGGGCTGATCGGATCAAACGTGACTTGGCCGGTCGCGGCCCACTGGGCACCTCGCACCAATGTCTCTTGAAATGCGATTCCCGTCATTGCTTTCGCATCATGACCAAGGGTCGTGTGAAAAATACGCCCTGCACCGAAACGAGTCGTCATCAAAATCGGTTCATGCTGTCCCGTGCCACCGGTTTCTGGATCGCTGAAGGCGGTCGCTAGCACATGCAAGTTTTCCGCCGGACCGCGAAGCTCCGCGTACAATTCATCCTCGGTTTGCAAGAACTTCGTTGGCAAACCTCGCGTGATCGAATGATCGGGATCTCGAACTTCAACCAAGAATGGATGCCGTTTGCCGTGCGATCCACCGGGGCCGGGAGACCTATCTCGCACAATCCTTTGGACATCTTCTTGCCATCGAACATAGGGACCATCTTTCTCGTTTCGGCCGCCCCATCCGCCCACACCGACCATTCGGTTATAGGCGATCCAGTCGGGGAACGCGTTGTCGGCTGCGTGAACTGCGACAAATGCTCCACCCCCAGAAACAAAATCAACAAACGCAGCTTTCGTTTCTTCGCTCCAAGAGGGTCCGTTGTAGTTGGACAGAATCAGATCGTAGTCGGTGAATGCGGGCGAGAACGTTCGACGCTGCTCTTCGTCTTCCGGGGTCGTGACAACCTCAACGGTGAATTTGCCGCTCTGCTCGAGTGTTTTCTTGATGATTGGCGATGTCACCTTCCAATCATGCCAGGGGTTTTCGCCATCAATGATCAATACCGAGATTATCGGTTCCGGGGTGGCAGCCTCCACTGCTGGTTCATCCGCACCGGTAGTGGGTAGCAGCAGCACGTCGGCCAAGAATAGAGCGGCTAAGACCGAAGAGACGTAGAGGAGGTAGTTGCTTCGCATGAATGACATCAACTTCGTGACAAAAGGGACTAAGCTACACAAACGCTGGCTCAACCAAAACGCTTTGGCATTGTATCATCCATAGCTGCAAACGTCTGGTTCTTCGGACATCAATTTGCCCGACCTAGTGTCTGTTTTCACATCGCGATCAAGGAACCTCGCTCATCTCTGAATCCTTTCAATTTATCGCCGCCTGCGCCTTCGGACTCGAATCCGTCGTGCGCCGGGAACTGGAATCACTCGAGATCGAGTCTGTAATCGCATCGTCGGGCAGAGTTCACTTTCAGGGCGATTGGCAAACGCTGATGAAAACGAACTTGTGGTTGCGAACGGCAGACCGCATTTTGTGGCAAGTCGCCAAATTCCGAGCGGATGATTTCGACGCCCTTTTTGACCAAACCATGGCGATCACCTGGGGTGATATTATCCCCATCGACGCCCAATTCCCGGTGACGGGGCGAGCGATCAACTCTCAGCTCTCTAGCGTTCCGGCAGTGCAACGCAGCGTCAAACGAGCCGTCGTCAACGCAATGCAACGAGATCACCATTCCACCGAGCTTCCCGAAACAGGTGCCCTCTACAAAATTGACATTGGCTTACTCGACAACGAAGCCACACTGACCATTGATACCACCGGTCGCAGCCTGCACGCTCGAGGATATCGCACCGATATTTCGCGAGCACCGTTGAAGGAGACCCTTGCCGCGGCGTTGGTCCAGTTAAGTTACTGGCAAGCAGGCCGTCCATTGATTGATCCTTTCTGCGGCAGTGGCACGATTCCAATCGAAGCCGCGTTGATCGGCCGCAAGATCGCTCCGGGAATCAACCGCGAGTTCGTGTTTGAGTCTTGGCCGACGTTCGATAACACCATTGCAAGTGATCTGCGATCCGATGCCGTCAGCGGACAGTTACCTGCTTTGGAAACGCGACTTTTGGGCAGCGATATTGATGGTCGCGTATTGCGAGCAGCCCGCGATAACGCGGTTCGCGCCGGTGTCGATGCTGACGTTCACTTTGAACAATCAGATGTCACCAACGTCAGCAGCCGCAAACGGTTCGGATGCTTGATCACCAACCCGCCGTATGGACATCGCATCGGAGCTGATGAACCACTCCCCGAAGGCGGTCCCAAGTACCGTACTCGCAGCCAAGAAAACCGTACGCTTCGACCCCATAGCCGCGAACTTGACGATCTCTATTCAAGTTTGCCGGATGTATTCCGACGCTTACCCACGTGGTCGCACTACGTCCTGACCGCCTATCCACAATTTCAATCGCTCGTCGGTCGCGACGCCGATCGACGGCGGAAGCTGTACAACGGCCGCATTGAGTGCACGTATTACCAATTCCATGGTCCCAAACCAGTCGTTGAAGAACGCGAACATGACGACAAAGTCGAAACGCTTGTTCATGCGCAAGGCGAAGCAGCCTTTGGTGGCTTATCAGCGAAATCTCGCGAGCAAGCAACGCTGTTCGCCAGTCGGCTCAGAAAACGTGCGAAGCATCTTCGTCGTTGGCCAACCAAAAAGGAAATCACTTGCTTCCGTCTCTACGAGCGGGACATTCCAGAAATTCCTCTTATCGTAGACCGCTACGAAGATGAATTGCATATCACCGAGTATGAACGTCCGCACGATCGAAGCCCAGCCGAACACGCCAATTGGCTTGAACTGATGGCTAAGACCGCTGGCGAGACTCTCGATGTGCCAGCAGCAAAGACGCATCTTAAGACTCGCCTTCGCCAACGCGGCAAACGACAACACGAGAAGGTAGCCGATACCAATCATCGCATCGAAGTTCGCGAAGGCGGGCTGAAGTTCCTGGTCAATTTGCAGGACTACGTCGACACCGGCTTGTTCCTCGACCATCGCAATACGCGATCAATGGTTCGTGACGAAGCCAAAGGCAAACGCTTTCTAAATCTATTTGCGTACACGGGTTCCTTTACTGTTTACGCAGCCGACGGAGGTGCGAAGTCCACGACCAGTGTGGACCTTTCGCGCAGCTACCTCGATTGGGCATGGGAAAACATGCGTCTTAATGAATTTGTTGGTAATCAGCATCGTTTTGTCACCGAAGACATCCGCGAGTTCATTGACACTCACGCACCAGGCGAGGCCTACGATTTGGTCGTCCTTGATCCGCCAACGTTTTCTAATAGCAAACGAACGGAACAAGATTGGGATGTCGCCCGTGATGCGGTGCCGTTGATCAAGCAGATCATGCCGCTTGTCAGTTCCGGTGGCGTGATCTACTTCTCCACCAACTTTCGTCGCTTTAAACTCGATCCTCAAGAACTGCTTTCTGGTCCAAATCCTTGCAGCGCGATTCACGAGATCAGTCGCCAAACCGTCCCCGAAGATTATCGCAACCAACGAATCCATCGTTGTTGGCGCATCGTTAAGTAGCGACCTGCCCCATTCAAAACATCGACCGAGCACCTAAGATAGCGAGGTCGGCAATTCGCTTTCGCCATTCCGTCACCTTTCGACTCGATACCGACCATGACTCAATTTGCTCGCGGCCCCTTTCCCGGCACTCGTATGCGTCGAACTCGCACGCACGATTGGTCACGACGACTTGTTTCCGAATCAATGCTTTCAGTAGATGATTTGATTTGGCCGTTGTTTGTCATGGACCAAACGGGTCGACAAAGTGTAGCCAGCTTGCCAGGCGTGGATCGCTTGGGAACCGACCAAGTTTGCCATGAAGTGGAACGCGCGGTGAACACTGGGATTCCCGCGATTGCGATCTTCCCCGCCACCGATGCATCATTAAAGACCGAAGATGCCAAGGAAGCCATTAACGCTAACAACCTTGTTTGTCGAACGGTTGCTGAAGTCAAAAAGCAGTTTGGGAATTCCATCGGTGTGATATGCGACGTAGCACTCGATCCGTACAGCAGTCACGGGCAAGACGGTTTAGTTCGCGACGGATATGTGATCAACGATGAAACCGTCGATGTGCTGTGCCAACAGGCCATCGTGCAAGCTCAAGCCGGCTGCGACATCATTGCCCCAAGCGACATGATGGATGGACGCATTGGTCGAATTCGTGAAGCCCTTGATGGATCCGGGTACGAACAAGTCCAGATTATGTCCTACGCTGCGAAGTACGCTAGCGCGTTTTACGGACCGTTTCGTGACGCGGTGGGGTCATCTGGCAATCTAGCCGGTGGCAGCAAGGCAACCTATCAACAATCCCCCAGCCAAACCGATGAAGCACTTCATGAGGTCGCGTTGGATTTGGCCGAGGGTGCCGATAGCGTGATGGTCAAACCGGGCATGCCGTACTTGGACATCGTCCGTCGCGTCAAAGACACCTTTGCCGTGCCGACCTTCGCCTACCAAGTCAGTGGCGAATACGCGATGATCAGCGCCGCAGCCCAAAACGGTTGGCTCGATCGCGACAAGGTGGTGCTAGAAAGTCTGCTCGCCTTCAAACGCGCCGGAGCTGATGGCGTCCTCACCTACTTTGCACTAGAAGTCGCTGAGCAACTCGGCTAATCCACTCTCCCATGAGCCGAACGCAGTGGCGTCTTTTAAAACGTCAGTCTGCCAATGGGGTGAACCGGAAACTGTGAACAATCAGTTCCTGTATTTTGCCGTCGCTGGGAACCGGTTCTGGCTTTGTTTCGTTGAAGATCCAAAAGTTGATCATCAGTTTTTCGTCTAAGTCTTTCGGAATCACCGGACCGGTATACTGGACGCTTGCCGGCTTTCCATGGTTCTCGTTAGATCGCTGTTCGATGATCGGGTCAGACGGGTTGGCTTGCCCGGCGACATGACCGTGAAAGCTGGACCAGCGAATTTCGCGAGGACGCCACGTGAATCGATGCGTGGTTTCGTTGCCCGATAGCGGCTGATAAAAGCCATGACTTGGCGATTGAACATCCGGGTCATGAGTGGTGAAAAAGAGATTGGCATCCCCCCAGGCTCTCGTCATTTCGATGTCAATTTCGTGAGGTGTATCGGGTACGTCGTTGCCAATGATGCCGCCAGTCTTCCTAGCGACGCTAGCAGGTGAGATGTAGGTGAACAGCCCCACAACGGAGTTCTTCGCCAACGTGTCATAGCGCGACGAAAGCTCGAACTCATAAGTTCCGTAGGTCAACGAATCGACCAACATTACTTCTGCGCACACCCATTTCCCGGCGGCGTTTTGCGTGATCTTCAAATGCAAGTTACCGTCATCATCGATAAAGATGTTCTGTTCTTCGTCAGACCAAAGGTTCTTCCCGGGTCCCATGGTGCGGTCGCTTGTCGGACGCGTCCGCCATTGGTAGCCACTCCATTGAAACTCCTTTGCCACCGCAAAGTCTGCCAGCAAAAGAAGAACGATTAGGCATTGGCTTATCAACTTCAACATTGAGTATCCCTTTGAACGTTTGCTCTGGACCGCCTAGACATTCGCAACTTGCGCAACATTGACTCCTTGCGCATCATCAACTCATTGTACACGTCGCCCGCTATGCCGCCTTAGCGCGACACATCAGTCACCAGGATCATTCTCCACGCACACTTCCCAAGCCGCGTCGACTTTATCGTTTGTCAGTCAGCCTTCTTTGATGCGAAAGCTTCCTCGTAACGTGTATCCAAGCATCGTTCACCTTGCGACCGGTGTAGACGAGACTAAATTCCAATGCTTTCGGGCTGAGCGTTCCAACCTCTCTCGATTCTTGCGACTCCCAGACTGACGCATCCAAGACTGTTGGTTCCACCAAAACCTCCGCCGTCACCCCTAGCCGTGGAGAGGTGGTCGTCGTCACCTCATGTGACAGGCCAGTGGTCCGACCCCGGAGCCAATCAGACTTTGGTTATCCAATCAAACGATACCGATTCAATGACGGGACTGGCCGGATACTCAGGCACGGGTACAGACGGTGCCTGTGCGTTGCATGATGCGGCAACCAGGGTTCGTGCCAACGCTGTTGCGATGCGACTTCCAATGCTGACCGAGGGCGAAACCGATAGGCGGTCGAGTCGGTTCGAATGACGATGACGGCGATCACATTGTTGAGCAATCACCGGAAGCTGCTAAACTCAGCGACCCTTCGATCGCATTCTAGCGCTGATCGCCCACTGTTATGCGCGGAACTACATCCCTTGCTTGTTATTCGCAAGCAACCAATGACCTGCTCGGCTGACATCTTATGAAAAACGCAGCAAATCTGACTTTCCAATGGCACTGGGAACCCACCATGATCGCAGGCCGCGAGTGCCCTTTGGCCGTCGCGTCAGATCCCGATGGGATGTTGATCGATGCTTGCGAGCGTCAAGATGCGGGTGAGGAAGGCGTGATTGATCCGTTCTGGGCAACGACTTGGCGAGCTGCATCGGGACTCGATCGTTTTCTTGACAACTACTCGCTTGAGGGCGTCCGTGTCTTGGAAGTCGGTTGTGGAACCGGGCACGCTGGACTTGCCGCGGCCATGCGTGGCGCTGATGTGACACTAACCGATGGCGTGGACGATCCGCTTGATTTGGTACGTATGAGTGTCGAAAAGAATGGTCAGGACTGCACCGTCAAACGGCTTCGGTTTGGCCAAGACACGATGGAAGGTGAGAAGTTTCCGCTCATTCTCGGAAGCGACGTAACGTACCTGCGCGTGTTATGGCCACAACTCGAAGAGTGCTTTGAACAGCACTTGGCCGATAACGGTGAAGTGCTCTTGAGTGATCCGCATCGCATCATCGGGAACGAGTTCCAAACTTGGATTGCGGACCGACCTTGGAACTATGAAGCTCACAAAGTGACACTGGATGATGATGTCAATCATCCTATTCGAGTGATGCGTTTAACACGAAAGTAACGCCCGCACTGCGTTAGCTGCAAACGTCCTGGTTGCTCGGCGGCGCCGCGATTGCGGGGATGGGGATACCGAATGCTTGCGGACTTGGATCGTGCTGTTTCATCAGAGACGCGCCGATTTCGTAGCACTTGCTGGTGATGCGGCGAACTCGCACCACTTTTAGCTGCACCCAGAAGGTGGGCAGTGCGACTCGAACTGTTTCCTCGGGATACAATTCAACCGAACTTAGGAAACCCGTACCAGTTCGCGAAAAGTCACGCGTGTACACGCCAACTGGATCGGTCGTCCGCGGGCAGAAGGGCAACGTTTCTTCAAACCACATCAAGCCGTGCGTGCGAATCTTCAAACGCATGTTGTGGCGATCATCTTCGCTGTACGAGGGCACTTCGCCTCGTTCATCAAAGAAGCTCTTCCATTCGACCGGGAGTTCAATGGTCCACCCGACCGACTGGATCAATTCGCTAAGTTGCGTTGGATAATCGAAGTCCAACATTCCAGCATCTCCATGTCGAAGGCGGTTCCACTATCACGACGCAAAACCGCGATGGCTTTGGTGTGCGTCATGGGTGAACGGTAAGGACGCTGACTTGTCAGCGCTTCGAAAACATCAACGACTGCACACAACCTTGCCCAAGGGTGAATATCGACTTCGGTGCATCCAACCGGATAGCCTCGTCCATCAAGGCGTTCGTGATGCTGATAGGCCATCAAGATTTGACCTTTGGTAAGGTCGGTCCGATGAGCGAGACGACGAAAGCCAATCACCGGATGCAGCTTAATTTTTCGAAACTCGGCTTCTGTTAGCTTGCCGGGTTTGCAAAGGATCTCTTCTTCGATCTCAAGCTTACCAAGATCGTGCAACAGACCTCCCGTGGTGATCTGCTCGATTTCTTCGCGTGAATAACCCAGTTCCGCTGCGAGAATTCCTGAGTAGAACGCGACGTTGGCCGAGTGCGTGAAGGTTGCGTAGTCGTGGTGCAACACTTCGAACAAATCGCTGGCGGCGAACTCGTCCTTGGTGATGATATCAGTCGCAAGCATCCCTAGCTTCTCGGCCGCGTGAATGGTTTTGTCAGTGTCAGGTGTCGAGAATGCCGATTGAAGGACATCGCGAACCACCTCACTAAGCGCCCCGGCGCGAGCGGCGACCGGTACATCGTCTTGACCTCCACTGGTCGCTAGCTTTCGCAAGTATTGCTGGTAGGCGTTGCGTGATGCCTTAGATATGAATAGCCGGTGGACCCCGCGATTTCGAAGGCGGCTTAGATCTTCAAGCGTTAGCGGATACTCAGCACCTCGGTAGAGCTTGTATCGAGAGGATTGGGACTCTTCTTGATACAAGTCCAGACCTACCACTTCCGTCGGCAACAAAGTTGCAACGCTAATCGGAATGTAGTCGACTTCGGTCATGGTCAAGGGTCGCTAGTGGAGGCAGTACGGAAAGACCCGGAGTCTTCCCAACCAAAACTAGGACGCAACTTGCGCCGAACTGCACGTACGCGAAGAAATCTTCAATCCACTTGGCTTTACGTGCCCCCCGCCGTATCTCCATCGTTACGAGCGTCATAACCTGCATGCGCGGCATCACTTTGATCGCAAGTGATCGGTTTGCAAACGTGCACTATCGGAGGGAGATGTCGCCGTTTTCGATCGAAATGAGTTGAAACCACGACATGCAGCGAGTTAAACCGAGGCTGACAGTTTCTGCTCTTCCGAGGCAATCATCTGAGAAAGGATCTCTTGAAGTGATACACGGATATCCCAATCGGGATAGTCGCGGCGCAGCTTCCGAAGATCGCTGATGTAACAAATATGGTCGCCCTTGCGATTGTCTTCGCCGAGCTTGAAGTCGATCTTATAGCCACCGATCTCTTCAATCATCGCGATGCACTCGAGCACGCTGGCTGCATTTTCGCGTCCGCCGCCGATGTTGTAGACCTCACCGGGACGCGGGTTCTTCGAAAACGCTTCGAAGGCTTTGACCACGTCGCTACATTCGATCTGATCGCGAACTTGCTTTCCTTTGTAACCAAAGATGGTGTACGGCTTTTTCGCTACGGCGACATGAACGAGGTAGCTCAAGAAACCATGCAGTTCAACTCCGCTATGGCTGGCACCGGTCAGGCACCCACCGCGAAAGACACCGGTTTTCAAGCCGAAGTACTTTCCGTATTCCTGGGCCAACACATCCGCGGCGGTCTTGGATGCACCAAATAACGAATGCATCGTTTGATCGATTCGGCAACTTTCAGAAATGCCGTGGTAGTCGT
Source organism: Rubripirellula amarantea (assembly GCF_007859865.1). Taxonomy (NCBI): domain Bacteria; kingdom Pseudomonadati; phylum Planctomycetota; class Planctomycetia; order Pirellulales; family Pirellulaceae; genus Rubripirellula; species Rubripirellula amarantea. Next base: position 1,332,770 of record NZ_SJPI01000001.1, read on the forward strand.
CCTTGCTCGCGTATTCCCAGCGAGTTTCGAGTTCATCGAGCGGTAACTCGTTTGGCGCATCGCCATAGACCTTATTCGTGCTCATGTGACAGAACACAGCGTCGGGAGCAAATTGTCGAGTCGCTTCAAGTAGATTAAGTGTGCCGTTGGCGTTGACTTCAAAGTCAAGGAACGGGATGTCGGCGGCCTTGTCATGCGAGGGCTGAGCGGCGCAGTGAATGATCAAGTCTGGCGTTTCGTTCTTGAACAGATCGAGTATCCCATCACGATCACGAATATCGAGCGATACCGTGCGGAAATGGTTCGTCTCCTGCTCCAACCGCGATTGATTCCAACGCGTGCTTCCATCGGGGCCAAAGAAAGTGGCCCGCATGTCGTTGTCGATTCCGATCACCTCGTCGCCCAATGCGTCCCAATGACGTACCGCAGCGGAGCCAATCAAACCACTTGAACCAGTAACAATAACACGCATGACAGGGCCGTCGAATGAAGACAAAAGCGGGAAACCACAGCACCGACGGATCAAACGTTCACGATTCGCGGTCGATGAGCCCCGATTGTAATTGCATGATTTCCCCCTCAAACCCCCTCGTGGCAACTCTGACCAAGAATCCGAGGTACTAAGGATGTTCTCGCAACCAAGCCGCCCTAGGGAGCGACGAACTCCTTTGGAACTTCGTAGCGGTCCCGTGCCGCCTGTCTCGTGGTGATCAAAATCCGATCGCCCGACGAAGAATCTGATGTTTCGGACGCTTTCTCAACCACCCAGATTAGTGCTTGTCGCTCGTCGGCCGGACCGGTCGATGACTTGTCCGGATTAGCTAGCACAACCAAATCGGTCAGGATCGCGCGAAGAGGAACGTTTTCTTTTTTGAAGTCACGTATGGATTGATTCTGGGTGATTCCCATCTTTTGCAGATCACCGCCCACGATCTGAATGGTCGGAACCGCGCCATCAGGCAATCCACTGGCGATCGAGTCGGCCACCAACTCCATTGCAGCCTCCAATGATTCTTGGCCGAACGAAACACTCAAAGGACTTGCCAATATTTCGTCGATCGAAAGAGCCTTTGCCATCGCGGTTGTTTCATTCGCAGAAAGTTTTTGACCCTGCGGCGTATTCATCGCCAAAAGCGTCGCCAGGCTCAACTGAGAGACGGCCAGCTGCGGCAAGTAGATGTTCGCGGTCGCCGTTCGATCAGCGACGCCGACTCGGGCTTGTTGTGCAACAAACTTCAACATCGCAGGCAACTGCTGGGCCAACAAACTCCATGATTCACCAAACTCAGTGGTAGAAACAAAACGGTCCGCCCAATCCGGCCAACCATTGATTGAATCTTGCATCGTTCGACTCAATGACGCTTCCGTGATCGAACCGCTCGCAGCCAATCGCCACTCGGCATAGAACTGCGGCTTCGATTCGTTGTCGCCGACAACATCAACCATGACTAGTGCCGCTGAAGTATTAGGGATCAATAAACGGCGCAGCGGTTTGGAAAGTTCCGGCATTGATTTCGCCAGCAACTCACGTCCGTCCGCGAACAGAAAATTGGAGTTCATTAAAACGCAAACATCACAACTCTCTCGCGTCGCTCTCCACAACGACCTCAGTGATCTTGGCAACGGAATCGTTTGCCCCTCGATTGCCGCGACCTGAGTGATTTGCTCAATCGACCCCAATGCAAATCGCTTCACCGATGAATCGTTCGTGTTACCGTCCGTTGCCCCCTCGGTTTGACCCACATCAAAGTAGTACGCGTCAGAGCCTTCGTCGTCGCCGACATGAATCTTCATGCCAGCTCGAGTACGAGCTTCAGAAACACCAAAGCGTTTCATTAGCTCAGAAGCTGGGACGGCCTCGGTCAGAGTCACCGACAACGTAACCTCTGGCACCCCGGCTAGTCCTGGATGAAACGCGGCTGCAATTCGAGCCAATCGGTCGGCTGGTATTTGAACTCGCTCGACGGCTTGCCGCAGCAAATCGGCAAGCTCGGGAATTGTGCCTTGAACCGTGGAAATGAAGTCTTCGCCGTTTTGAGCATCGCTAAGATTGACCGAGACGATCATTGCCGGACCAGGCGGCAACATATCTAACGGAGCCGGTTCAGAATCCCATTCGTACGGCGGCACATAGAGCAAACGTTCGTCTTTGACGACTTGGAAGCTTGCCGGTCTTTCGTCTTCACGATCGATATTCGGATCACTAGTCGAAGCTGCCTTCGCTTTCGTGATCGCCGCCGATCGAGATGACACGGACGGAATCACATCTGGTAGGGGAGGCCGAGTGCGAGCTTGACGAATGACCGGTTGCACGGGATCGACAATCGCTAGGTAGGCAACTTGAAACACGACAATCCCCGCCAAGCCCGCCAAAACCCACGGTGCCAAATTGCGACGCTTAGGGCGACGCGGGCGGGCGGACCGAAGGGGTGCGGGTGAAGTCGACGATTCTACAACGGCTTTCCCAACCGATTGATCATCGGGTTCGTCTTGAGGCTCGCGACTTGGTTCGTTGCTAGATGGCTGGGGCTGCGCCGAATCGGGCTTGGTAGTGGGTGCCTGGGCAATCGCCGATTCAACTACGACGGGTGCGTCAGTTTCGACCGGTTCCGATTCGGAGTCATGCTGACCCGAAGAAGCGTGCGATGACGACTTTTCTTGAAGACGATCGTCAACATGATCGGCTGCAACTAACTCGGTGTCGACATCAATGCCCGACTGCTTATCGCTGTCTCGCGCTGGCTCGATCGACGTCTTCGCTCGATTCTCAGCTTTTGAATCAGACCGCTCGTGGGGTGTCGGCTCTACTGGTGTCGGATTTTTCGAGTTCGGCTTCTTCGTCGTCGGGTCTTTGGTCGCGGAGTCGCTAGTCGCGGAGCCACCAGTTGCGGAGTCGCGTTTTGAAGGGGCTTTCGCTACTGGGACTTTGGCGATGGGTGTTCTAGTCGTGGGCTTCTTTGTCGTAACCAAACCGGTCGCAGCGACTTGTTTCTTCGCCCCATCCTTTGAGCGACCAGATTTCTTCTCAGGCTTATCGTTGGAATGCCGCTTGGCCGGATGCGGTTCAACCGGACGCTGCTCGACTTTGGCAGTGTCGCCAGAGCTGTCTGATTCAATTAGCCCCTCGACTACGTCAAGAGCGTTGGCAAACTGTTCCACGTCCGCAAACCTTGCCTGGGGATCCTTCGCCAAAGCGTAGGCAAGCACTCGAAAGAACGGATCGCCGGCCTCCCCTGCTTCGATAGCCGTCGATACTTCGCTGGGCATTTCCGTTTGGTGTCGATGAAACTTTGCGGCCGCATCACCCCCATCGAGCGTCGGTGCTCCCGTTGCAATCCTGTACAGCAAGCACCCCAGCGAGTACAGATCCGTGCGAACATTAGGCGAGAACGACTGGGATTGAGTGACTGCCGCCAAACACTCCGGTGCGAGGTAGTGTTCTTGTGGTTCCAACTGACGAAACCAACCACCGCTGGCCTCGACCACGTCGCTGGCTTCAATACTGCCTGGTCCCGATGGATCTCGCAGCAGGATAACCTTCTCGTCATCCGTCACCCACACGCGATCGGGCCTAACGGCGCCATGATAAAGAGAGTGTTCATGCAACACGGAAAGTGCAGTGGCGATTTGCTTTCCAATATGGACAGCAAAGCGTCGATCGACATGGCTCGATTCGACGAGATGGTCTCGCAGTAATCGTCCTTTAGGGAGCGGGCTGAAAACGGCCACATACTCCCCCACCATCTCGGTTTGATAACGCTGCAGCGAATCGGCTTGGATTGCGGCATGTCGATCAAGCCATTCGTTCCCCGGTCCCGTACGCAACAAGATTCCGTCACGCAGGCTCTCCTTGGGAGCGTTTAGCCATCGCGCGGAGGCAAAACTTTGGAAGGGCACGGGCGCCTTGGGATCGCGAATCACAAACGAACCCACAGCCAATGACGTCGGCGGGTTCGCCAGAACACAGTCTCGTTGAAACGGTGTCAGTTCGCCGGTGCTAAGCAAGAATTGGGTGACTTGTTCCACTTCACGCGGGGGCGAACCACCGTTGGCTTCGCGGAAACGCTGTGCGATCGCTTGGCAACCCTGGGCGTGCGTGATCCCCGTACGCACTAGGCGTGTCCAAAATTCGCTCAGTTCGATCGTCATTCCAGCCAAACGAAACCCGGGAAGTAGAAACTCAATGAAAAACGGCGAACTCAACGCGACGACCCCAACGAACGCTTTCCCGCCCTCATAGTTTAGCTGATCGCACTATTCACGCCGACATCACTACAGAAACCGTTTCCCCGTTACTGTAGTGGAAGTTTTGACAGGCTTCGTGTGGCACCCTTGTGTGGTGACGACCGCGATCGCCTAGTAAACTCGCTAATCTGTCATCTCATCGCCCGAGTCGTCCTCTCGCTGCATCGCAATCTTGAACATCATTTATCTGACGACCGAAGCCGTCCCGCTCGCTAAAACGGGAGGGCTAGCCGACGTATGTGGAGCTTTACCTTCTCGGGTGGCCGAACTTGGTCACCGTACGGGCATCATCATGCCCGCGTTTCGAAGCGTCCATCAATCGGGACTGCCCATCGAAGCAACCGACATCAGCTTCGCTATCTCGCTGAGTCCTAACCGTTTGGTCGGTTGCCGATTGCTAAAGACCACGATCCCCGACGGCAATGTCCCGGTTTGGTTGATCGACCAACCAGTCTACTTCGATCGCGATTCGCTGTACGGCACTCCTGCAGGTGACTTTCCCGACAATGGGGAGCGATTCGTGTTCTTTTGCCGAGCAGCAATGATCGCGATCGAGCGCATCGGATGGTCGGTCGACATTGTTCATTGCAACGATTGGCAAACCGGATTGGTCCCGGCGCTGATGAAAATCAACGCAGATCAATATTCTTGGATTCGCCCGTCCAAGGCCGTGGGAGCCGGTTTGTTGGCAAGCGCCGGTCGCCCTTCGCCAACCAGTTCATCGTCCGGATCTTCGCCCACCAACCAGCACGTTTCTGATCAGCCTTCCAAATGGGGAACAAGATCGGTGATGACGATTCACAACTTGGCGTACCAGGGGCATTTCCCCAAAACGCTCTATCCGATGATCGGAGTCGATTGGCATCACTTTCACCTTGAAGCGTTCGAATACTTCGACGAGGTCAATTTCTTAAAAACAGGAATCGTGTCCGCTGACATGATCACCACGGTCAGCCCACGATACTCCCAGGAAATCCGCACTCCTCAACAGGGCTGCGGTCTCGATGGTGTGCTGAGACACGCATCGGATCGAGTCACGGGAATCATCAACGGAATTGATACAAATGTCTGGAACCCTGAAACCGATCCACATCTTTTTCAAAACTACAACACTGAGGATTGGCAAGAAGGCAAAGCCGCCAACAAGCTCGCGCTGCAGAAGCGATTTGGGTTGTTGCCGTCCAAGGACGTTCCGATGATCGGTTTGGTTGGGCGACTGGCCACTCAAAAAGGTTGGGACTTTATTTTGCCGGTCTTACGACGCCACGTCGAAGAATCCCGACCGTCCCAATGGATCGTCCTGGGCAGCGGTGAAGCGCCATTCGAGAAAGCGTTAAAGCAACTTGAACTCGAGTTTCCCGGCAAGTTCGCCTTGCACGTCGGTTTCAGCGACGCTTTAGCACACCAGATCGAAGCCGCCAGCGACGTCTTTGTCATGCCAAGTCACTACGAACCCTGCGGGCTCAATCAACTTTACAGCTTGCGATACGGAACCATTCCAGTCGTGACGCCCACGGGCGGTTTGGCAGATACCGTCGTTGACTGCACCGAAGAAACGCTTGCGATGGGTACGGCTACCGGTTTTCACCTTCGGGAAAACTCACCCAAAGGTCTCGACGATGCCATCGGTCACGCGTTGCACCTGCGTTACCACAACAATAGTGCTTGGTCCCAAATGGTTCTTAGCGGAATGCAACAGGACTGGTCATGGGGCAAAAGTGCGAAAGAGTACGTCAATCTTTACGAGCGAACTCGATCCCTTAAATCCAACTGAAGTAAAAGCAAACTCTGTAGATATTTTGACTTTTAGATTTTCAAAGAATCCCATGACTTTTGAGTAAAAATTCAGTATGCTCGGGCAAGGCCTCCCCCGCTAGGGTTTGCTGAACCCTCCAGACAGTCGCCAGCCAGACCACCCTGGCCAACGCACAACGCGAAGGCCGACGCAGAACTCCACGATCAACGCAGAATGCGGCGATTGGGCGGAACGCGGCGATTAGGCGGAGGACTGACCATCGATCATGCTACGAACCAAACGCCATTCTGGTCTTCAATACCATGCCGAACTCGTCGCAGGCAACAAGCACAGCGCTCACTACGGCAGTAGGTATCAAAGAGTCCATTCACCACTCGCGGACGACTCAATCGAGTGAATCGCGATTCGATTCACTCCGCAGCGAGTGGACCTTGTTTGCTCCGCAACGCGAACAACGTCCCGATGACTTCGACGTTGTCACCGCAGACGAAAGTTCATCGCAAGGCTGCCCTTTTTGCGCTGGGCATGAAGATCAAACACCCGCCTCGGTTTGGGTGGGTCGTTTGTCAGGTCACCAAGGCAAGAAGCGTTACGAAATCGACACCAGCGGGCAACCATGCGGAAGTGACTGGGACGTGCGAGTTGTCGGGAACAAGTTTCCCGCCGTTCAAAGCTTCTGCAATCCGATAGTCGATTCGTCGTCGGAAACGTATCTTCCCAAGCCCGCTAATAACGCCATGGCACCGAGGAGCGTGACAGGGTCGTCGACCTCGCGATCGCTCTTCTCACGTGCGCCGGCTCGCGGTGGACATGAAGTCATCATTGAAAGCAATCGTCACACTCGTTCACTTGCCGATGTCAGTCCTTTGCAAGCCGAATTAGTTTTTGCGGCCTATCGAGATCGCATGCGGCACTACCGCAATCAACCCGACGTCCGGTACGTCAGTGTTTTCAAGAACGTGGGTCCTGATGCAGGTGCTTCGCTTGCTCACTCGCACAGTCAGTTGATTGCAACCAATTTTATGCCTCGTTCGGTCGAACATTCGTTCGGTTTGATGCGACGACACCGAGCAACGACAGGATGTTGCCTGATGTGTGACATGATTCGCGAAGAACGCAAAACGAAAGATCGCGTGATCGCCCGTGACAATCATGTCATCGCCTATTGCCCGTTCGCGAGTCATCTACCCATGATGGTTCGCATCACCACTCACCAGCACCAAGCGGCCTTTGAGGACTTGGATGACGAATCGCTGGCGGCTGTTTCACGGATGGTTTATCGAGTTATTTCGTGGCTCGACAAGATTCGTCCTGGCACTTCTTACAACTATTGCCTTTCTACCAAACCCACGTCCGACGAAGATTCCTCGGACGCTTTTCATTGGTCAATCGATATCTTTCCTCGTTTAACGCGAGTGGCCGGATTCGAGTGGGCGAGCGGTTGCATGATCAACCCTATGTTGCCCGAAGAAGCAGCCAAACAGTTCCGCCATTACGCGGCAGCGGAAAATCCTCAACGAATGCCGTAGCATCTTTGATGCTTGAAGCGTCCGCCTGGCACGATCAGGTAAACCTTGACGGCAGTTTGGCCGATAGAGTCTCTAGGCTTTCGATCAATTGCTTTTAAGCACTTCGATTGCAAGTCCATTGATGTGAAACTGCAGCGCACTGAAAGTTCATCAGAGCTTGGCGATCTTTCGTATCGCTTGGCCCTTCGGTTGCCTGACACTTCGGATGCGAAGAAAAACTGCCGCCCTTCCTTTACTTAAATCAACTTCATGACCCAATCTGCTCACCTTTGCTTGGTTCTGCATAATCACCAACCCGTTGGCAACTTCGATGGGGTGTTCGAGCAAGCCTATCAGGACAGCTATCTGCCGTTCCTAGAAGTCTTTGAGCCATACGAGCAACTTCAGATTTCGTTGCACACATCCGGCCCGCTAATGCAGTGGTTGGCCGAGCGACATCCTGAGTATCTCGATCGTGTTCGCATGCTAGTTGACGCCGGCCGAATCGAAATCGTTGGCGGGCCTCATTACGAACCGATCCTCACCATGTTGCCCCCGGCCGACCGCGTGGGCCAAATCCAAGCCTACAGCAGTTGGTTGGAACGACAGTTCGGCACGTCACCACAGGGCATGTGGATGCCTGAGCGAGTTTGGGAAACATCGTTGACCAGCAGTGTCGTCGATGCTGGCATGCAGTACACCGTGCTGGATGATTATCACTTCCGAGCCGCTGGGGTAAGCGGCGACGCGTTAACTGGTTACTACATCACCGAAGATGATGGTCGCGTATTGCGAGTGTTCCCAGGATCGGAACGTTTGCGATACACCATTCCGTTTAGACCGGTTTCCGAGACGATTGATTATTGCCGCGAAATCGCGAACCGTAGTCCCGGTGCCGTGCTGACGTTCGGTGACGATGGCGAGAAATTTGGGACTTGGCCGGACACGAAAGCTCACGTCTACGAACAAGGTTGGCTGCGAGCATTCTTTGACGCGCTAACCGAAAACTCGCAATGGCTTCACACGGTCACGCTCGCCGAAGCGGTCCATCGGACCGACCCGGTTGGCAAGGTGTATTTGCCTGATTGCAGCTACCGTGAAATGACCGAGTGGTCGCTGCCCGTTGATGGTCAAGAAACTCTCGATGACGTGGTTCACGATTTAGAATCGCACACACGATGGAGCGATCTGCAGAACTACATTCGTGGCGGCTATTGGCGAAACTTCAAGACCAAGTACGAAGAAACCAACGAGATGTACGCGCGGATGATGGATGTCAGCCGCCGAGTCCGCGAAGCTGAATCCGCAGGCATTGACGCCGGCGAACTCGCTGAGATCCGTGATCAACTCTATCGCGGACAATGCAATTGCCCTTACTGGCACGGAGCCTTTGGTGGCACTTATCTACCGCACCTACGCAATGCAATTTATCAGCACCTCATTCAAGCCGACACAATGCTTGATCGTGCACTCGGCAAGAACGCTGGCACGGTTGAAGCAACCGCTGATGACTACAACTTCGACGGCCTGCAAGAAGTACGCCTAAGCAACGACAAACTGTGCGCCTGGATCGCTCCCGGACGTGGTGGTCGAATGTACGAATGGGACGTTCGGGACATCAGTCACAATTTGCTCGCCACGCTGCAGCGTCGCCCCGAAAGCTACCATCGCAAAGTATTAGCCGGACCAAGTGATAGCGGCGAGAACGTCGCCAGCATTCATGACCGAGTTGTCTTTAAACAAGCCGACCTTGATCAGCGTTTGCAGTACGATCGTTACCCACGCAAAAGCTTGATGGATCACTTCTACGATAACGAAGCAACAATGGAATCCGTCGCCCGAGGTGAAGCAATGGAGCGTGGCGATTTCGTGGACATGCCTTTTAGCACGAAGTTGCGTCGTGGTAGCGATCGCGTCCAGGTACAAATGCAACGCGAAGGAAACGCATGGGGTGTACCGATTACGATGACCAAGGCCATCACCATGGTTGCCGGCAGCGATCGTCTATCGGTTGCTTACCTGCTCGAGAATCTACCTCAAGATCGTCCTTTGCATTTCGCTATCGAGATGAACTTTGCGGGCATGCCATCCGGTGCTGATGACCGTTTCTTCAGTGACATCGACGGCAACCGCTTGGGCCAACTTGGTTCGACGTTGGACTTGCAGGACGCCACGTTCCTGGGGCTTTCTGATCAATGGTTGGGGATTGATGTGGCATTAGGAATTGATCGTCCCAGTGGCATCTGGGCATTCCCTATTCAAACCGTTTCACAAAGTGAAGGCGGATTCGAACTGGTCCACCAAAGTGTTTGCGTGCAACCACACTGGATTATCACCCCTGATGCTGATGGTCGCTGGGCTGTTCAGATCGAAATGGCAGCCACTTGCGAAAAGTCGACGCACACGCTGCACCAAGAGCAAGCCATCGAGCTGTAGTTCGAAGTTCGACGCGTTGCGGTGCTAGGCCAATCGTTTGGGCACTGGAAATTCCAACGTGAACTTGGTCCCGCGACCTAGTTCACTTTGCACGCTGATGCGACCACCGTGCGCTTCGATGATTTTGCGAGCGGTGGGCAATCCTAGACCCGATCCACCGTCTTTGGTGCTGTAGAACGGTTCGAACATGTGCAACACCGTGTTGTCGTCGACACCACTGCCGGTGTCGATTAAATCCAACGCAACTGCCTTGCGTGTCGTGTAAGTTCGAGCCCATAGTTGACCACCGGGCTCCATCGCCTCAAGTGCGTTCTTCACCAAATTCATCAATGCGGCCTGCAGCGAATCACTGTGCAGCAAAATGGAAGGCAGATCGGCATCAAGATACTTTTCTATGTCGATGTCATTGGCATCGGCCTGAGCCTGGTACGCTCGCAGGACCGTTTCAATTTGCTCGTTCAGGCTTCCTGAAACTAAGTCGATGTCTTGCAGCCGAGTGTATTTCAAAAAGTCACGCAGCAGCCCTTCCATACGCTCACACTGCTGGCGAACGATCTCGACTCGATTTTCGCAACGACGACTAATCGGCGTGTCGATTTCAAGCAGGTCCTCACTGAGCAAATCAATGTTCATATGAATCACGGACAATGGGTTCTTAATCTCGTGCGCGAGCGAACCAGCAAGCTCAGCTAGTTCTTCGTAACGAGCCCGCATGGGATCGTCACTGCGGTCCGATTGATCTTTGACCATGAAAGACTGACTTACGTTTACAATGGGTGAGCGAATAAAAATCTTCGAAGCGATGGGATGACACCGCAATTATGCACGAAATCAATCCTTATGCGCCCACCTTAACCGAAGGCAACAAGCCACTTGAATTGCACCGCATCGAAACCGGTGTGACGAGCTTGTCGGTTTTTCTGCACACACTGACGGGAATTGTGGTGGCCGGCGGAGCTTTTGGGGCCTCGGTGTTCCTCTTTGGAGTCGTGGCCAGCGGTGGTAGTGGAGGCAGCGAAATGGTGTTCTTATTGCCAATCGGGCTGATCGTGGGCGCAGTTTTGGCGGGCGTATCGGGAACGCTAACACTGATGGGAATGCTGGCTGTATTAAGGCTGCGTGGCTTCTTGGTTCCGCTGAACTCAAAGGCGAGCGACACTGGCACGTGGACTCCGCTACAAATCAAACGCTTTGCGGCCGGTGCAGGAGCAATCAGCGGTTTTGCCGCATTGACGGTGCCACTTCGTTTTGAGTCTAGCTCGTTGTTATTTGCGTTGATCCCCGCTTGTTTCGGTTTGGCAGGTGCCGTGATTGCGGTTCGACGATGCGTCCGACGGGCCAAGGATGCAATCACCAAGGCAGATGCAAAATCGCCTGAAACACCCCTGTCATTCGATACCCCATCGACTTAACCTCAGGGTCTGTTTTTGACCGATCCCCATTAACACATTCGCTGATTTAGATGTCTACCGCTACCGAATCAACCAAGACTACAGATCCCTACTTTCAATCGCTCTTCGCGGACCGCATCGGTGGTGCTGGCTACGGCAAGGGCACTGAAATCTACAAGTTCGAAAAGATTAAGCGGGCCAAGCGAAAGGCGCTCGCCGATTATCCAGACCGCAAGTTGCTGGATTTCGGCATTGGCGAAAACGACGCAATGGCCGATGCCAAAGTTCGCGAAGTGATGTCGGCCGAAGTGAACAAGGTCGAGAACCGGGGTTACGCCGACAACGGCGTGATTGAATACAAGGAAGCGGCCGCCCGTTTCATGGATCGCCACTTCGGTGTCAAACTTGACCCGGCGACGCAAATCAATCATTGCATCGGCAGCAAACCAGCCTACGCGATGCTGCCCGCATGCTTCATCAATCCAGGTGATGTAACGATGATGACGGTACCGGGCTATCCGGTCGCCGGAACTCACACGCGTTACTACGGTGGCGAAGTGTTCAAGTTGCCGCTGCTTGCGGAGAACAACTTCTTGCCCGACTTGGATGCGATTCCCGATGACATCTACCGACGCACCAAGTTGATGGTTCTTAACTACCCCAACTCGCCGACCGGTAAGACAGCACCGCCAGAGTTCTTTGAAAAGGTGGTCGCATTGGCCAAAGAAAAAGAGTTTGTCGTCGTCCAGGATGCTGCTCACATTATGTTGACGTTTGACGGCAAGCCTCGCAGTTTCTTGGAAACACCAGGTGCAATGGATGTGGGAATCGAAGTTCACTCCATGAGCAAGGGCTACGACATGATCGGATGGCGCATGGGCTTTGTCTGTGGGCACGAGCGAATTGTGTCGGCGTTTGCCGATGTCAAAGACAACAGTGACAGCGGCCAATTCATCGCCACGCAAAAAGCCGCCGCCGCCGCATTAGATGACGACTCGATCCCCGAACAAATTCGCGCCAAATACAAACGACGAATGGAAAAGCTTGTCGCTGTATTGAAAGAATGTGGATTTCAATGCGAGATGCCTGGTGGTACCTACTTCCTGTACACCAAAGCACCGACGGGAACCAAGGGTGGCGAAACTTTTGCGGCAGCCGAAGACGCGACTCGTCACTTGATCGAAAACTTCGGCATCGTCACCGTGCCATGGGATGACGCCGGAGCGTTCTTGCGTTTCAGCGTGACCTACGTTGCCGAAACCGAAGCTCAAGAAGACGAACTGATGCAACAAACCAAGCAACGCCTTGGTGATGCCGGCTTGGTTTGGGCCTAGTCCTCGAGCCATCGTTTAGTCTGACAACAATCATTCTCTCGAGCAGGTTAAGAGAATGAACGACAAAAAAAGCCACTCGCAAGCACGCGAGTGGCTTTTTCGATTGAATCCGATCTACGTCAGCAAACTAGCTGGCGGCTTTGACCAACTTCACTAGACGGCTCTTGGTGCGAGCAGCCGCGTTGCGATGGATCAGGTTGCTGGCAGCAGCTTGATCAAGCTTCTTTTGTGCAGTGCGAAGCTCGGTTTGTGCCAATTCGTTGTCTCCAGCCTGGACAGCCTCGCGAACTTTGCGAAGCTGACCGCGAAGGACACTCCTTCGGGCACGATTGTGGACACGAAGTTTTTCGTTTTGACGAAGTCGTTTCTTAGCGCTGGCGGTATTGGGCATAGGATTTTGGGACCGCGTTAAAGAGCGATCAGTTGATTCGGAAGGGGACAAGAATTGTCTGTTTTTTCGAGCCGCGTAGTATGGCGATCGACGGGCGGGCTGTCCAGAGTCTATTTTTAGAGTGATGGAAAGGTCAACGTCCGGCGAAATTATGAGCCAAGGCAAAGTATTTCTGATAGGTGCTGGCCCCGGCGATCCCGGGCTTTTGACGCTGCGCGGGGCTCAAAGGCTGGCAATTTGCGATGTGGTGCTCTACGACGGGCTTTCCAACCAGGATTTACTCGCGCACGCCCCTCACGCAGAGCATATTAGCGTGGGAAAACACGGGCAAAGTCGAATTTGGAAGCAGACCGAAATCATCGACGAAATGCTCCACCACGCTCGTTCGGGCCGCACCGTAGCTCGCCTTAAGGGCGGCGATCCCGCCGTTTTCGCTCGAACCGCCGAAGAAGTCGACGCTCTTCGCGAGGCTAAAATTGAGTTTGAGATTGTGCCTGGAATCACCGCAGCCCTGGCGGCCGGTTCCTTCGCGGGTATCCCCATCACCCACCGCGGTCTCGCCTCGGCTGTCGCTTTGGTCACCGGACATGAAGAACCGGGCAAGCCGCAGTCAGCTCTAGACTGGAACGCTTTGGCACGATTTCCGGGAACTCTGGTCGTCTACATGGGGGTTACCACGGCCGAAACTTGGACCAGGGCGATCATCGATGCAGGCAAAGATCCGTCCACGCCCACCGCGATCGTCCGGCGTTGTTCGTTGCCCGACCAACAAACCATTCATTGTCGTTTGGACGAAGTGGCGGGACATTTGACGCCCGCCTCGAAATTTCGTCCTCCGGTGATCACCATCATCGGACCGGTCACCGAGCTCGCCAAATCGATGGATTGGGTCACGCAGCGGCCGCTCCATGGCAAAACCGTTCTGGTCACTCGCCCCGCCGATAAAGCCGCTGCACTGGCGGGGCCCTTAGCTGACCTCGGTGCAAACGTGTTGATCCAACCGGCCATTGCAACCGGACCGATCTCGGACACATCAAGACTCGACGAAACGATCGCTCAATTCAATAAGTATGACGCGATCATCTTTTGCAGCGAAAATGGAGTCGTGTACTTCATGAACCGTTTGCTCGACCACTCAACTCACGACTTGCGAGCGTTCGCCGGAAAGCAAATTGGTTGCGTGGGAACCAAAACGGCTTCGAAGCTACGCAGCGACTTTCATCTCCAATCCGATTTCGTGCCTGACGATTTCGAAGCAGCATCGTTGGCGAGCGGGATGATGGAATCCTTACGCGGCAAATCGGTGCTCATCATCCGTGCCAGTCGAGGCCGGGACACGTTGCCCAGCTTGTTGCGAGATTCCGGCGTGGCGGTTGACGAAGTCGTTGCCTACGAAAATCGTGATGTGGTGGACGTCGATCCGTCCGTCGCTCAACAAGTCGCATCCGGCACTGTCGACTGGGTGACCATCACCAGCAGCGCGACCGCAACTAGTTTGCACCGCATGTTTGGCGACTCGTTGCACCGGATGAAGATCGCAAGTCTTTCTCCCGTAACCTCACAAACGCTCCATGAACTTGGCTACCGAGTGGCCGCTGAGGCGAATCCCTATACCATCGAATCTCTAATCGAGGCGATCTTGAAATCATGATTCCAAAATCCTATCGCAAGATGCACGACGAATATCCTCAATACATGCAGGCATACGAGGCGTTCGGCAAAGCGGCCAAGGAAGCAGGACCGTTAAGCGAACGCGAAGTGGCACTTGTAAAGCTGGCCATCTCGATTGGATCGGCACTTGAAGGCGCGACGCATTCGCATTGCCGCAAAGCGCTCGAGGCAGGCTGCACTCCCGAAGATTTGCGGCATGTCGCGATGGTTTCCGCACCGACGATCGGTTTCCCCACGATGATGCGAGCCCGTTCGTGGGTTGAGGATGTATTGACGAAGCGGGAATATCAGTGAGCCAAAGACTCTTGGGCGTCGTGCTTTGCGGCGGGAAGTCGACACGCATGGGTCAAGAGAAAGCCGCCCTGCCCCACCCCAAATTCGCCACGTATCTTGAGCACGCCATCGCTGAGCTTACCCCGCTTTGCGATCAAGTGGTTGTCAGCGGAACGACTTCTGTTTCACACGATTTGGTCGAATTGGAGGATAGCGTCAAACATCAGGGTCCGATTCATGGAATCGCAGCCGCGCTACGCTACGCGATAGAACATGGTTTTGCCGCATGCTTGGTCACCGCGGTTGACATGCCGTATTTGCATTCGGACGATCTTCGCCACCTCGTCGCCGCGTGGGCAACTGACAATAAAACCACCGTAGCTCGATCATCCCAAATCGAACCTCTAGCGGCGATCTATCCGGTTGCAGTTCAACCTGAAATGGAAACCAATATCGCCCTTGGCAGAAGAAGTTTGACGCGTTGGCTCGAAGCGACGCCTCACCATGCGGTCGCATTGTCCGAACAATCGTGTCGCAACATCAATACTCCCGATGACCTCAACCCATCAACGTCTCATGGTTACTAAAATCGCGTTCAATGGTCCTGATGATGCCTTAGCCGCGTTGGCAGGCAAACTGCTCACTGTACCCACCGAGCTTGCTTGTTCGGATTATGTTGGGCGTGTTCTTGGCAAAGCGGTATTGGCCGACCGCGATAGCCCAGCGGCAGATGTCTCGGCGATGGACGGCTACGCGCTTCGGATGTCGCATTTGAAGCAAACGGAATCCATTGCGGTCATTGGCGAAGCGGCGTGTGGCCAACCTTCACCCGAAATGCCTGACCGAGGAACCGTTCGTATTTTCACCGGCGCGATCGTGCCAGCCGACTGCGATCTTGTCGTCAAACGTGAAGACACCATCGAAGGCGACGGGCAAATCGAGCTCACGCCGTCCGCTCGTGAAAATCCAAAAGGATCCAACATTCGCCGAGCGGGTGAAAACTTGACTGCCGGAAGCATAGTCTTCAATCCAGGCATGTTGATTTCCCCCGCAGCGAGAGCGGCGATGGTGAACTTTGGTCACGTTGGCGTCGACCTGCACAAGCCGGTCCGCACCACCGTGATCACGACAGGCGATGAAGTGGTGGATTTGGAAACAACGACTCAACCATGGCAACTTCGAAACAGCAACCTTTGGTCACTGTTGTCTCTGTTTGGTCAGCACCATTGGATTGATTTGCAACCCTCAGGCCAGTGTCGCGACAACAAACAGGCGTTGGTCGACGCATTGACGAGCGCCTTGGAAACGTCTGACGCGGTGATCATGACGGGTGGAGTTTCAATGGGCGACTACGACTACGTTCCCGATGTGGTGCGAGAGGTTGGCGGAGAGGTGGTCTTCCATGGTTTGCCTATTCGTCCTGGCAAACCCATCCTTGGCGCAGCGACCCATGACGGCAAACTGATTCTTGGCTTGCCAGGCAATCCCGTCAGCGCCGTGATTAACGCTCGCCGCATGGTGCTGCCTTTGCTTGCCAAGATGAGCGGCCAAACAAAGTGGATGCCAATCGTGCCGGCAATCCAAGTCGCGGCGGTCCAGCCCAAAGACATTCCGCTGCATCGCATGTTGCTCGTTCATCTCAATGAAAGCGGTCAAGCCGAATTGGTCAACTCGAAAGGCTCAGGCGACTTAGTCTCACTCGGCCAAAGCGACGGCTTCATCGAACTACCGATCGGATCTTCCATCACATCACCCTGCCGCTTCTTTGCTTGGTAAGACGAGACCGCGCATTCCAATGGTGGTCCCAGTCGGCCAAGGACTACTCAAGTCGTTCTAGAATCAATTCCAGCACTGGATTGGTATCAACCGATTCGTCGGACGTGATCATGTTGAAATGCGAAACCTCGGCTTCCACATGGTCGTCGACGCCAATTAAGCAGGCACTCTGTATGCTGACGATGCCATCGCCTTTACCGTTTTCCATTTCGTCGAAGCTATCAAGCAATGGTGCAATTCGAGGTCGAATCAATCGCACGACGCTGCCATCTTGATCCAGCGATTGCAACGTACTTCGGAGCGATGCGATTTGGTGTTCGTCGATCGGACTGACATTACCTGCGATGCAGGTGTAGCGAATGTCGGCACGACGAGGACGAGCGTGAAGTGTTTTCAAAAAGTCCGACCCAGGAATCAAATCCGTTACGCCCGCCGCGGATGGGCGGTGCAGAATGACGTCAACTAAATCGCTGGCATCAAAATCATTGTCAGTGAACAAATCCGCCAGCGGTGGCAGACTAGCCCAATTCGAACCTGCATGCGGCGTGCCAATCGTGATGAGTCGCGAAACACCTGTATGATCGAGGTTGGGGTTTTCGATCCATTCAAGTCCGACCAGACCTCCCATCGAATGACCGACAATGCAGATCTCAGGCCGCTGACGGTTAGCCGCGAAGACTTGCGCCATTGCCAACGAAACTTGCTTAGACGAATCAGCGATCGGTTGTCGAGAATCGTAGCCGACGGCGGCCGTCGCAAACCCTCGACGTCGCATCGCGGTACGGAACGTATCGAAAGATTGTGGACCACTGTTCATGCCGTGTAAAAATACGACCATTGGTTTTGATCGAGTCTTCGACGGCCAATCGTCATCCACCAGAACCATCGACTTGACTGGACTTACTTCGTCAACTTTTGCGTCAAACCAATCGCGACGACATCGCACTTTCAAGACTTCGTGACCGCCGCTTCCTGGCTGAATGCCGAACGCAATCGCATCGCCCGCCGCCATGTTGATTCCGATCAGCGTCAACATCGTCGAGCCCGCTCGCAAGT
Source organism: Rubripirellula amarantea (assembly GCF_007859865.1). Taxonomy (NCBI): domain Bacteria; kingdom Pseudomonadati; phylum Planctomycetota; class Planctomycetia; order Pirellulales; family Pirellulaceae; genus Rubripirellula; species Rubripirellula amarantea. The sequence continues at coordinate 1,350,607 of NZ_SJPI01000001.1, forward strand.
CAATGCTTCCTGCGGGCAGCATTTGCTCGATCGTCGGTGCATCCAACCTCAATTGGCTCCCCAGTTCAGCTGCGACATCAGCCCAGCGAAGTTGTCCATCGTGTGAGGGGATCAGAATTTCGATCGAATCCGAACTTTGCTGACGCGACAAATCCGGCGTCTGGGCAATTCCCGGTTTCGAGGTGGTGATTCCGATCCCTGAAAAAAGAACAACAATGATGACGATATGCCACGTTGATGTGTTTTTCGACATGCTTGCACCTCTACTTTGGGCCTGCGAATTCGCGAAACATCCTTGCCAATAGCGGCGAATAGCGAAGTTTACATGCGAACACCAAGCTTATTGCCTAAGAATGAGCAAAAACCGCGGTGTCGTACAAAAAACGGCTTCTCGTTAAGATTTGTGCGACGCCCACGGGAGCCTTTTGGATATCCCTTTAGCAACTCAGTCCACCGCAGACGGCGGCTCACAAACTGCCTGACTTTCCTGATGAACGAAACCAACGAAATCCCGAATCGATTCGACCACACTACTGAATCTGCGTTGATCGCCGAAGCCTGGGAACAGGCCGGATGTGCTCACGCTGAAGTCAATCCTGATCGCGAACCGTTCTGCGTCGTGATTCCTCCGCCAAACGTGACGGGAGCGTTACACCTCGGGCACGGGCTCAACAACACATTGCAAGACATCGTCGTTCGCACCAAGCGAATGCAGGGCTATGAGGCATTGTGGATGCCGGGTACCGATCACGCCGGCATCGCCACCCAGGCAGTGGTGGAACGACGGCTCAAAGAGAACGAGAACCTAACGCGACACGACCTGGGCCGAGACGCCTTGGTCGCAAGAATATGGGACTGGAAAGACCAGTACGAAAAACGCATCCTCGGACAACTCAAACGAATGGGTTGCAGTTGCGATTGGGATCGGCTGCGTTTCACTCTTGACGATCAATGCGCCGCCGCCGTTCGCGCGACGTTCTATGACCTTTTCGGCAAGCGTCGAATCTATCGTGGCAAGCGATTGGTGAACTGGGATACGTTCCTGCAAACAGCAGTTAGCGACGACGAGGTAAAGAACACGACTCAAAAAGGTCACTTTTGGCACTTCTACTATCCCGTTATCGATCCTAAACCAGGCGAACCCACTCGCGTGGAAATCGCGACCACGCGGCCGGAAACGATGTTGGGCGACACCGCCGTGGCCGTGCACCCTGATCCTGCCAAGGCTTTGGACAAAGTGGAAGCGGAGTTGAAAACCAAAATTGCCGAGGCGACTGTCAAGGAAAAGCCAGAGCTGGAAAAACAGTTGGAACAACTTGCCGAGCGACGCGCGGCGATGCTGCCCGGTTTGATCATGCTTCGCGACATGGCTGCCGACGGACGCAAGTTGCGTTTGCCATTGATGGACCGCGAGATCCCCTTGATCACTGACGAATGGGCCAAACCTGAACTCGGATCCGGTTGCGTGAAGATCACGCCGGCCCACGACCCCAATGACTATGAAGTTGGGAAACGTTGCGATTTGCCGATGATCAATATTCTGAACACCGACGGCACGATCAATGCGGAAGGCGGTAAGTACGAAGGATTAACGATCAAGAAAGCTCGCGCCGCCGTTGTTGCGGATCTCGATGCACTCGATCTGGTCGGGGACATCGAAGATCGAGAAATCGAGATTCCACTTAGCGATCGAAGCAAGACAGCGATCGAACCGTTCTTGGCTGACCAATGGTTTGTCAAAATGGACGAGCTTGCTCAAACCGCAATGGACGCGGTGAGCGATGAGCGAGTGAAGATTTTCCCTGAGCGCTATCGCAAAGGCTATCTCGATTGGCTCGGCGAAAAACGCGATTGGCCGGTCAGTCGTCAACTTTGGTGGGGACATCGAATCCCGATTTGGTCCACGCTGGGGCTGACGCAGTCCGCTGCCGATGAATTGACCTCCAAACTTGAATCGCTTGCCTCAGACGAATTGGTATCGCAGACCGATATTCTTGATGATGGAACTTGCGGCGTATTTGTTTGCCTACGACGCGAAAATGCGGAACTGGAAACCCAAATTGAAGAACTCGGTTTGGTCCAGGATCCGGACGTGCTTGATACTTGGTTCTCGTCCGCACTTTGGCCACACAGCACATTAGGGTGGCCAGAAAAAACAGCAGAGTTGGAATACTTCTATCCCACCGCAACGTTGATCACCTCGCGGGACATCATCACCCTGTGGGTAGCCAGGATGGTTCTGATGGGTCTCAACAACGTGGGTGAGATTCCGTTCCGCGAAGTGTTCATCCATCCGAAAATTTTGGACGGACTCGGCGAAACCATGTCCAAGAGCAAGGGCAACGGAGTGGATCCCAATGATATCGTTGACAAGTTTGGACCCGATGCGTTGCGTTTCGGATTGGCCCGTTTGGCAACCGATACCCAAGACGTTCGCATGCCTGTGCAATATGAATGTCCTCACTGCGAAAAGCTGATCGATCAAACGGCAAAGAACCGGTCGCTGCCCGTCGTGGAATGCAAGTTTTGCAAGAAACCGTTCTCGACTCAGTGGGCCGAAACGGAAGCTGACAAAGCTCATCCCAAGGGTGCCGTGATTAGTGAACGATTCGAGACGGCTCGCAACTTTGTCAATAAGCTCTGGAATGCCGCTCGATTCACGTTGATGAACATGGACGACTACACACCTCAGTCGCTTGATCTTGATGCTTTGCCGCTTGAAGATCGTTGGCTATTGAGCCGACTCGCAACCGTGACTCACGAGGTGACCGATTGCATCGAGCACTACAAGTTTGCCGAAGCCTCACGAATCCTTTACGACTTTGCCTGGGACGAATTTTGCAGCTTCTATATCGAAATCGCAAAGCCACGCTTAGACGACGAATCGACGCGGGCAAGTACCCAGTCCGTGATGGCTCACGGGCTTGATCAACTGCTGCGTCTTCTTCACCCCACCATGCCGTTTGTTACCGAGTCCATTTGGAAACACGTTGGCGAGGTCGCCATCAAGCGAGGTGTGCCGGAACCCAGTGATGCCGAGCCATTGCTCATGACCGCAGCTTGGCCAACCGCAAACGAATCTCACTTTGACGAATCCATTGAACGTCAATTCGCAGAATTCCAAGCAGTTGTTGGTGGCATCCGCAGCATTCGAGCTAGCCAAAACATCAAACCTTCCGAAACCGTCCCTGTTTCCATACGAGCGACGGATTCCTCTGCAACGCTGCTCGAACCAATGCGTGCGTCCATTGAACGGCTAGCGAGTTGTGAAGTAATTTCATTAGGTGCCGATGCCAAACCGTTCGAAACCAACGCTCCACTGGCACTGACGTCGATCGACATTGATGTCCATGTGGACTTGGAAAAGTTCATCGACTTTGAAGCGGAGCTCGCGCGTCTAGAAAAACGCCGTGATCAACTGATCAAGCAGATCATGGGTAAGAAAGGCAAACTCGAAAACGAAAGCTTTGTTTCCCGAGCCCCTGCTGAAGTTGTCGAGACCGAGCGTCAAAGCCTTGTCGATTTGCAAGCAGAACTTGTTAGCGTCGAGGCCGACATCGCGAAGCTGCGAAGCCGAATTGAAGCCTAGCGAAAATGCAATGACCAAAGTGGCTGCGAAGGTCATCTCGCAGCCAGACGCGAAGGTTCGCTGGCGAATCAGAAAACCTTGCTAACCGACTTGATTAGCTAAGTCACCGAAATCGGCGACGACAGTTCACGAGACTGTCGCCGCGTCTCAACGAAACGCAAGCAGAGAATTCACTGAGCGACGATCGGCAGGCTTTCGCTGTGGGCGTTGAACTCTGGTGCGTACATGCATTCGATATTGGCAAAACCGGTTTGGTACTTACCAACCAATTGCACTCGAGTGGAATACTCGAAGACGTAGGTGCCCTTAGGCAGGTAGTCGATGAAAAAGTGACTGGCCGTATCCCGGGTGGATTCGTAATAGAACAAACCGTCTTGAGATTTGTAGCGTGAGAGGACGTTAACCGGTTCTGTGCCGCTACCACGATGATCCTTCAAGTGGACGTATTCCATATCTCGGTCGCTTCGCAGCACCACCCGCACGACCAATTCGTCGCCTACGTTCACCGCACCATCGACAGGCATCAACTTGGGCCCATCCTTTGTGTTCTCTTTCACAAAGAGTTGTTTGGTCAACGTGAGTGGCGTTCCATCGTGCGGTGTTACCTTCGATAGGTCCTCGAGGTACTGCCAATGCAGGCTTCCCCAGGCGACTCCGTCATCGACTTTCGTCAACGTGACATTGCCCATTTCAGGTTTGATTTCTGACTTAACGAATCGTTCTTGATAGAACCCAGTGCCCGCTTCAACATTGGTTGGCTCAACCGTTTTACCGGCCAACGAAACTTGCACCAATTCGTCTGATGCGAGCAGGTCGGTGCCGCGAAGTAGCAATGCATAGATCGAGTCCGCAGTCGACTTCGTCGTCGGCCAGTTCTGGGTTTGCTTTTGCTTGAGCAACCAAACTTTGCAATCCTCAACTGCGTCTTGGTCATTCATCACTTCGTCAAACGCCTCAATCATCATTGCTTGTGACTCAATCGGAGCACGGTACCACCACCAAGAATTTTCCGTGTCCCGCCAAAACATCCCCAGTTCATCGTCACTCACGCTTCGCTCTTTTAGCGAAACCATGATGTCTTTGGCAGGATCAAGTTTGCCAAGTCGCTTCAGGGCAACAGCGATATGAGCCTCTGATTGACGGCATCGCAACGACAACCAGTGCTTGCTCGCTTGGTTAACGAAGTAGTTCAATGCAGCTTGGTTTTCCTGGGCAATCGGTTGATCTTTTAGAAAGAAGCTTCGCCCATACAGGTATAACGCGATCGTCGATGAGAGATGATTTTTGTCTCGATCGTCCTCATCAATTTCCGTGTAGATGCGGTTGATCCATCCATCAAGGAATCCCAGCGATTTAGTTGCCATGGACACGTCGATTTCAACACCAAGATGACGCAGGCGGCCCATTCCGGTCGTGATGTAAAGCGTCAAGAAGTGGTTGCTTCGTCCGCCATCGAACCATGGCCACGATCCATCGTCCATCTGCATCTGCGACAGCTTCTGCATGGCTCGCGCCATCTCGTCTTTCAGCCGATTGTTCGTGAACAACAACGCGACGTCTCGCCGTGATTGACTTTCCTGCTTTGCATCACGTAACCACGGTGATTCTTCGATCATGACCGTTCTAATGTCTTCGTTCTTTTCCAGCGGACTATCCAGCGCCGGTGTGTTTCGCCACTGATCAAAAACTTGGGCGATCTTGGGGTCACTTCCAACGATATGGCTAGCAAGCGAATTCGCATACAAGCGATTGAACGTCTGCTCGCTGCAATCATGTGGGTATTCCATTAGATAAGGCAGTGCCATCACAGCGTACCAAGATGGATTGGACACCATTTGTACGGTAAGTGATTGGTGCTCGATCGAGTCTGATTTCCCCGATGTGATCAGCTTGTCGAAATCGAATTCCTTCGTCTCTTTACCTCGAATTGGTAACGGCAATGATTCGGTCACTAGCACCCGTCGCGAAAGGACGGGCAAGTAACCCTCTTCGCCATCGGACAGCTTGCCCGTAGAGCCAACCGCTTTGTAGGTCAGCACACCAAGATCATCTTCAACTTTAATTCGCCATGACAACGAACGAGATTGACCCGCTGGAATCTCAAATTCTTGGTCAATATTTTGGTTCGCAAGTTTCGCGTCTACGTTTTCCCTAGTGCGAGCGTCGGCAAACGTAAGTCGAACTGATCCGGTTTGGATCGTCGGCGACTGGTTGCTAACCTTGACCGTCAGTTCAATCTCATCGCCCTCACGTACAAACCGAGGTGGGTTGGGTTGAACCATCAGGTCCTTCGCCGTGACGGTTGTTCCTGAGAGTGAACCGCTGCGAAGTTTCTTGTCATGAGCAAGCCCTATGAACTTCCACTCGGTCAATGCTTCGGGCATGGTGAATGACATCGTGATGATGCCTTCCTTATCCGAAACCAGATGCGGCAGAAAGAACGCGGTCTCGTTCAGGTTGGTACGAGCGGAAACATTCTCAAGATCAACAGACGGCGTTTTCGGAGCAGCCTCACCATTTCGTGCGTCTTGAAGTCCGTCGACACCAAGGGCTTCGCTCTCGAAGGCGAAATCAGCATGCTCCATACCTTCGCCGTACATCATCGCAGCAGGCGCCGCCATCGGCATCGGCATCGCATTTCCCTTCATCATCACGCCGCGTGGAAGGTTAAGACCGCGTCCGTAAATCCCACCCCAAAATCTGTTTGTGTACTCGGCTGGCAAACGCCAATACGTTAACTGCGCATCGCGGCTATCGGTCGTCCAACCATGGCGGACAATCGTCAAGCTGTTGTTTGCGTTGGCAAAGGACGACTGGGTGAGAGAATAGTCGCTACGAAACAAATTAGACAAGCTACCAAAGCGGTGAGCGACGAAGGCTTCAAGCGAAGCATCGTAGAGCGTGGCTACCATCTCGGCGATAGCGGCATTGTCTTGATCGCCTTTGGTTCGAATAGAAGCAGTCCAGGTTTCCTCGGCCGCAGGTTTCAACTTTGACACGAACCGCTGCCAAGTGATGTCGAGTTCTTTGTTGGTCCACGGAACGGCAACTTGTTTTTGTTGAAGGTACGCTCGATTCTCTTTGACCATCGTGGTACGAATTGTGAATCCACCCCGCATTGCTTCCGTCACCGGAACTTTAATGCGACCTTGAGTAACGTTCGGTGCGGTCCAATAGGATTTGAGTATCTTTCCGCGATGTTCGATTTCAACGTAAACGCGAGCTTTTTCGTACCCAGAACCCCAAAGAGCATCAACGGTTTCGCCCGGTTGATACGACCACGTTTTAGATTCAAGAATGAACGGCAACTTCAACTTCAGCGTGTCGGATTCTGGATCGAAGACCTGCAACGGAAGCACGGCGGAAGCATCATTCCCGTCATCGTCAGCCACCGTAAGAACGGCTCGATAAATACCCGCCATTAGATCGGTCGAGAACGATGCTTTCCCGTCGGCGGCGGTGGCAACGTTAAACTCCGCGACCACTTCACCCAGGGGCCATGAATTCGGATTCGACGGATCCACCTCGTCTTTATCCACCGGTTGGTTCACTCCCCCAAGAAACCGATGGCGTCTGACACCGCTTAGCGAAGGACGGCCGATTGATTCAGGTTCGATTAAGCGATGAACCTTAAGTGTTCCCGTCGCGTTCGCATCGTCACCCAACAAGCCGTTGACGAGGACTGTGATTTGCGTGGGCGACTGTTGCGTTAACCAGTCGTCTGCTGAAAGTGTCGCTGATATCGCTGAGTAGCCGAGCGAAATCGTCGCATCATCAGATCGCGTTTCTCCTGTAGTATCAGTAACGTCCGCATACACGATATATCGAAACGTAGGCTCGGATGCCTTATCAACGGACTCATCAGGCCGAGCCACGAAGTCAACATCGAAACGACCAAGTTCATCGGTTGTCGTGGTCCCCACCGCTATCTCTTGAACCGGCTGAGGAGTTACTGGTTGCCACCAACATCGCCAATACCACCATGGCGCGTATTGAGCCTGGCGAGTCACGCGGTACTTGACCATCGCACCATCGATGGGAACCCCGGTGTAAGCGGTGGCAACACCTTGCACCGTAACATCATCGCCTAGTTTAGCCGTCTTCGTTGGCGTTTGGACTTCAACACGAAACTTAGGACGTTTGTATTCCTCGACGCGGAAACCCACACTGCCCGAAGGACCGACTTCGACCAGCAACGACATTTCCCCCATCAACCGATCTCGGGGTGCCGTAAACGTTCCGGAGAAGCTTCCGTAATCGTTGCTGCGGTGACTGCGACGTTCAATCTCTTGACCATTAGAATCCTTAAACACTACCGTCACGTTCTGCGACGCAAGCGTCCGATAGGCATCTTTGGCTTGATCCGTGGAGTAGCAGATACCTTTGTAGTGGACCGATTGGCCAGGTCGATAAATGGCGCGGTCGGTGAAGAAAAGGGTATTCGATCTGGCCCGATCAACATTGCTGTGGACGTTTGACGCGAATCGCGTGGGTGAAGCAAGCCGATCCTTGCCAACCCGAGCGACGAACGTCATCACGCCTGTGCTCTTTTGGCTAACTTCAAATCTACCTTCCTGATCCGTTGTCAAACGCTTCTCGACACGTGGCACGTCTGAACGGCGACCTCGATTGTTGGGAAACTTCCAAACATCGACGTTCGCGTTGGCAACCGGCTCGCCCGACTTAGCATCGAGTACAAAACCGCTCACCCTTCCCTGCCCTTGGTGAGTCTGAACGATCAACGACAAATCACTTCGCCACACTTCGGTGACGGAAATTTGGTTGTCATTAGTGCGGAACGATTCATCGTGACTGGTAATCAAGTAATACGAGCCCAGCGGAACATCATGAGGAACCGTCACCGATTCGCGACGTGGCATGTAGTCCGCCGTCACCGGTAGATCAACGGACCATTGGCGAATCGGCTTCGCTTGCAATACGCGAGCAAGTTCCGCGTCTTCTCGAGGCAAGGGTTGACCGTAGTTGCCGCTCGTAAGAAACGCGTCATAGTCCAAAGGCACCAGCCGAAAATACGCTTTTGTGATATTGGTGTAGACCAGTTCCACCTCGGGAAAAGGATCATTCCAAACGCGTTCGACTTCGCCGGAGCAGGTCTTCGCTTCGATCGCTTGGATCAAATTGAAACATCGGTTCGCGCCGACGCTTTCTGGATGCCGGGCTAGTCCCTCACTCGCAGTCTTATGCGCAAGTGCTCGTTGGTCTGCGTTGTGATATTGATCCGCTAGCTCATGCAAGGCGAGGCTGCTAACTTCGTTGTCGCGATTCGTTTCGGCAAACGTCTTTAGCGCCTCTTCATAGCGTTGACTCTTGTTTGGTTCGGTGGCGTGGTTGTATCCAAAACGCAGTCGAGCAAGATCAAAGTCCAACAGTGCTGTCTCATCTTCATCACCTTGATGAAAGGTCAACACCTTTTGATAAAGAGTGATCGCTCGGATGAGAGCCGAATCCGGATCCTGGCTGTCCGGTTGCCAATCGACAAATTTTTCGAGTGGTTCAAAGATCGGACTGGCGGCATCAAGCACAAACGCATCCGACGACACCGAACCCGCTTGTTCGCCAGCGGAATAGAATTCAATCGCACTTTCGGTGATGACATCGAACAAGGTTGGTCGATAGTCGTCCCCGGTATTTCCTTTGTCAAGAAACTCGCTGAAGTCTGATGACGCGACGGCTTGAAGTCTTTCGTCATCTGCCAACGCTGTTTGAAACTGAGAGTCGATCTTGTCTAAGATTCTCGCTAAATCCCAGGTGGTGAAGTCCTTGTCATTTGCGTCGACCGCGCCTTCAGTGCGTTGAGCGAACTGCCAGCGGTTTTGCTGAAAGTAACCCCAATACGAATGAGCAAGCAGTGCCTCTAGCACCGGTTTGATCGGCTCAGGCGCGTTCGCGATCTCACTCTCATACAGTTGGACGATTTCGGCCGGCAGGTTGCCTTGAATATTGCCTTTGAGCATGACCCGCATTGCAATCCCGCGAGCGGCCGCGTCAAGATCGTTTGTATCGATCGCTTTTTGAATGATCGGTTCCAATGCCTTCACCGCCGTTTCAGGGCGTCCTTTCGCAACCGCGTCATTGACGTCTTTCCAATCCGAGGGAGTAAGTTGCATAGCGAACAGAGTTGCAAAGGAGCCGAAGAGAAGAAAAGCGAGCGCGGTGATACGTCTTTGAAACACGAGATCACGTCCTAGTATCAAAAATTGGTGACAAGCAAGTTGAGAGTAGATTCCGACACGACATCAATCGTACCGCCAAAGCGAGTTTGGCGAATCGGCAATATAGAGACGAAGGAGCGTCTTGTTTCTTAGGCTCAAACTTCGAAAAAATGCGTCTCTATGGCGTACGTTGGCGACTTTGAAAGCGTGGCGAAATATCCAAATCCACTTCGGAACTAGCATTCAGGACAGCCGGGTTCACGTCTTCGAAAGGAGGTGAACGCATGAACCGCCACGTCAATGACGGTGAAATGAGGACCACGATTAACAGCAATCCAATTCCTCGCCCGTATCCGATTCGACATTTCGAAAGATCGATCAACGATTCCTGCCTAGACGGCTTCATTATTTGACGCAGCCGATTTTCCATGGTCGGAAATCGCCCCACGCCCGAAGCAAGCGGTCGCGTTCTCACTTCGCTGCGATCCCGTTCCAAGGGCTTACAAAGAAAATCAAGCGTGTGCATGATCGCTTCGGCATACGTACGTCTTAATTTCGGCGTCGACGCCACGGCTGCAATGTCACAACATCGTTCTTCACAATTTTCGATTTGACGTTTAGCAATCCAAACCAAGGGGTGCCACCACAAACACACCATGGCAAACATCTCTAAAAATCGCACCAACCAATCGCGGCGATACCAATGAGCGAGTTCATGACGCAGCAAAACGCATCGAGACGATTCGTCGAGCGATTGCCAGAGCGTCTTAGGAAAAACAATCTTGGCTGATGACGAAATATTCCATCGTAGTGGGCAGTACAACATCGGCGAAATAATCGCATCCACCAACCAGACTTGCGGGACCATGCCCTTCACACTTGTGGCACTCACTTCCACCTTGGCCAACAATTGAGTTGCATCGTGATCGTATCGCCCGCGGTAATCCAACAATCGACTCACGCGACGAGTTCCGATCAAGATCCATACGAACATCAGCACCGATCCTAGCACCCAAATGCAAAGAGCAATCAAGGTAATCGAGGATGCGGTCGATGCCGGACGTTCAGTCGCCAACGTGAAACGTTCGTGCCAAGTTGGCGTTGAAATGGCGACCACGAGCGGAATCGTTTGCAACGGTGGCGTAAGCAGTTTGACGAGCACCAAGATCCACGCGAAATGCGCCACAGCAGGTCGTTCGAACACTCGGTGCGTGAGCCATGCCATCACCGCGATCACCAGAGCGATCGCCGCGTTGCTGAACAACCATGGTTGCCAAAAAGATTCCATGAATGAGACTCAGTGAAAACGTATCAGTGCGGCCTATGACTCATTGTCTAAATTGTCGAGCATTGATCGCAGTTTGGTGCGTTCGGTACGCGACAACCCTGATCGCTTAATCAGGTGGCTTAGTAGCGGACCGAGAGAACCTTCGCAAAGTTCGTCGGCGGTGATTTGCAAACGGCGATGGATAAGCTCATCGCGATCGATTGCGGCGCGAAACAGTCGCGGCCAAACAGTCGGATCACGATCCACACAGCCTTTGGTTTCTAACCGACCAAGTAGTTTCTGGACGGTGGCGGTCGTCGACGTGGTGGCCTCGCCGTACAGATTGACGGCCAATTCCTTGACACTAATCGGACCGTCAGACCAGATTTTCTCGAGAATCGCCAGTTCGGCTTCCGTGACGTCTTGAGCCTTGCGGGCCATCAGCGAATCTTCCTAGTGAATATGAAGGCGTATATGAACGACGAGCGTAAATTAAAAGCGGCGTGTCCCCGAGAACCCAATTCTTAGACAAGAAAAGGTCTTCGCAGTTGACCGATTCGCGTTTGAAGCGAGTCGCCTACACTGTATTGTTAGCCAGAGTGTGTTCCCGAAGCAAGCAATCGCGACCGTCGCCGTCTCAAGTGCCTGCAAAACGGGCCAAAATCTATCGCTGATCTCGTCTTTCGGGCTAGCTCGTTGCCATTTCAACCTTATGCCGTTCAATGCACCACCTGCGGTAGCCGTTTGCGCGTTGGCGATCCATCGCTGATCGGAACAATTTCGGCGTGCCCGAAATGTGCTTCAATGGTGCAAATTGAACCGCCCGGCACGGCGGAAGCAAACGGAGACGTCGCCGCCCCCATCGCACCTATCTCCCCCATCGCAATGGGGCAATCCCCGGTCGACAGCGAAGCAATTACCGAAGATGGCATCAGCGGAAGCCTCAATTCAGAGTCGGATGCCGAAGGCTTGGGAATTCCTTCCGATGGCCCTGCCTTTGCCGGCGGCCCACCACTTCCGACGGATCCTAACGCAGTCGATCAATCGCTCTCGGGTGTTCCGCCGACGACCCTAGCTTGGCAAAGCGATCGTACGCGTAAGACTCGTCAGACCGCCATGGTCGCGATGCTAGCCGTGTCCACGCTGTTCATCACCGGTTTGATGTTCTTCTGGTTTGTGAAATCGCAATCTGGTGTCGCAACCATGCCTGATCCTTCACCGGTCATTGAAACTTCGCCGGCGATTGATGAGACGTCTGCCGATTCCGTGCCAACGGAATCATCCACTCAGAATTCGACTGCGAGCGAAGAGATTGCCCAAGCGAACGATTTGAATGTTGATGAACCGGGATCAATGGATCAATCGCAAACATCGGTGCAGACCCCAAATCAGAAAACGGCTGATCAAGAAATGTCTGATCCGGAAGCATCTGATCAAACGAGCGGCAAACCAACAGAACCCACCGTTGTTGATACGCCAGCGTCGGATTCCATCATCCCGTCTTCGCTGCTTCCCAAGTCACCACTTGATGGCATGCCGACGAGTGACCAACCACTTGGACTTCCTGCCGTAAAGCAAGACTTGCTGCCATCGAATCAGGTTCCCGGGAAGTCAGATGAAGGGCCCGAGGAGGGGATGCTGGCGGAGTTGCCCGCGGGCCTACAGCAATTCACACCTTTGCTGCTTCTAGATGGTTTACCTCAGAAGCCGACACTGCAGGCTCCTCCTTCGATTGAGCAGGTTCAAATTGATTCAGCCGAAGAGGATGAAGATGAATTGGGAATGGAACCGCCACCGCCAATCGATGTCAAAGCGGACCTAGCGATTCGAATGGCATTTCGCAGCAACGGATATGCGCTGCCTTCCTTTGTTCTCTTGATTAGCCAAACCACGGGTGTACCGATTCAACTGGACTGGGTGTCACTCGACTTAGGTGGAATCAATATCGCCGATCCCATCACAACGACGGGCAAGGTTCGCACCGCGAAACAGTGGCTCGAAGACATTGCCGCTCAGGTCGACGGCGAAATTCGCCCTGAAGCCACGATGGTCGTGCTGACAATGACTGACGACGCGTTTGCGACAAAGAAACAGCCGCTTCTATTGCTCGATGACTTCAATGCTGGTCAAGTTTCGGCAGAGAAAGTGATCGACGACTTTATGGAAGAAGTGAATGTCGCAGGCGGCAACCGAAATGTCGACGGCGAGGTCGAGTCCGCGGATGATGTCGAGGCCGGTGATGTTGAACCGGCACCGGCGCAGCTTCCCCTGATGACACCTCGGCAATCAGATCAATTGCGGATTCTCGCCACCGAAACGCTGCGCCGAATGAGGAACATAGAAGGGAAAGTCGCTGATGATCGCATTCGCCGGTGGACGCAACTCGGTGCACCATCGTCGGATTTATGGAAAGAGCTTGAGGGCGGTAAAACGATCCCTCAAGTCGATACTCCAATCGCCGCGGCGGGATTCTTGCGTCGATCGGCTCAAGCAACCGGTGCTGTGCTAATGGTGAATTGGCATGACGCCAACCGGCGTGGCATGCGTCCCAACCGTTTGGTGTTCCCGATCGCAAGAGATGACGCGGGGAATACCTTGTCCTCTCTTTTGGACGAATTCAGTCTGCAAGTACGTGCTGTCGACCAGAACCATTGGTGGCTCGGCAGTCCAGCCACTTACGATCGCTTGCCGGTGATTGTTGGAAGCGAGCCAATGGCCACGGAAGCAGACGCCCGTCGATTTCAATTGCTGATGGATCAAATCATGCAAAACGCCGGACGTGATTCCTATCGAATCACGTTTGACCCCGAAAGCAAACGGTACTTGATGCTGGTTCCTCGCTACATCGCCCGACAACTTCCCAAAGTTGGCGGAGCCGTTGCAGCGAACTAGCTTCGTTCTCTTCATGCGGCTGCTTGAGCCGAACCGGCGATCGGCAAACGAATGATAAAAGCCGTTCCCACGCCCACGGTGCTCTCGACGCGAATGCGTCCTCGGTGCGAGTCAATCACCTCTTTGCAAGCGGCCAACCCTAATCCGGTTCCGCCTTTGCCCGATTCATCAGGTCCGTCTTTGGTGCTGAAATACGGATCGAAAATCTTGGGTAATGATTCCCGTTCAATGCCGCTACCGGAATCGCGAACGGTCAACTCAACCATGTTGTCGTCGTCACGGCAAGCACATAGGCGAATCAAGATCGTCCCGCCATGAGGCATCGCTTGGCGAGCATTGATCAGCAGATTTAGCAATACGCGTCCGATTTGGTTGCCACTGGCGTGAACCTTTGGCGTAGTCTCGTCGATCTGCGTTTCGATGCTGATTCGATACTTTCGCATTTCTCGCTCAAGCAAGACAAGCGAGCTAGAAATGATCTCATTCAACTGAGTGGGCTCAAACGACTCGCTGCGATTCTTGGCTTGCGCCAGAATCGTATTGGTAATTTGTGCAGCTCGCTCGGATGCTTCAAGAATTTTCGTGAGAGCTTTATCGCGACTGGCATCATCCCGATTACGTAGCCCTAGCTTGGCGTAGTTGATCACGGTCATGAGCATGTTGTTAAACTCATGGGTCGCGGTTCCAGTCAATTCGCCCAACGCAGCCATCGACTGCATCTTCTTCATCTCGTTCTTGAGGTACTGATTTTGAGCGACAAGGTCAGTGATCTCAGGCTGAGGCTTCGATTGCAATTCCATGTCGTCCATATCGATGAGAGATGCGTGCGGTTGCCAACGCGATAGGTGGCTAGGTTGATCTATCGGTTCGACCGCTTCATTTGCTATACACGGAAAGACTAGCGCAGCACAGCTTGAGGGTCCGTCATAGATTCACAAGCCGGTAAGACTTGCCAAACTTGGCGGATCAAGTGCCACTTTCCCGATCGCAGATAGCCTTGCCATGAATGCCCCCCTTTCGCTCGGCCGTGTGAATTTCGACGACCATCAGCAAGACAATGTGGTCGAAAGATTGCGAAAACGTCTGCGCGAAGTCCGCCAAGACGGCTTTGATGTTCGGATCGAACGGTTGGAAGATGGAGCCGCCGGTTGGTGCCAAATCGGCGTGAAACGCATGATCTTTTTGGATGTTTCCCAAACCGCACGTGAGCAACTCGCTCAGCTTGACGATGCCGTGGCAAACTATGCCGAATATGAAAAAGTATCGGCTGCCGCTGCAAATGATCAAGTCGCTCGCCCAGCGGCTTAATCTCTACTGACCAGCCCTAACAACCAGCCCCTCATGACCAGCTTCCACAGCCCAAGCTCACCGGCTTGAAGCGGCTAGCATCCGACTTGATCTGGCTAGCATTAGGTGTCTATGCCTTGACTGGTTCGTCAATCACAATGGGTCTTGTTGTATCGGTAAACTACCGAAGCTCGGCAAGCACCTTCAGACGTTAGGCATCATCGGTTTGTTTTCTCGAAAGATGAAAATCACGGACGCGGCGAAGTTTTGTCACCGCTTCGCTACGGGCCACCGCGCAGGCGTTGATGTTGTCCGATTGCTGCAAAGCGAAACTTCGCATGGCTCATCGCGACAGCGTCGCGAGATGCAGGCTCTTGCCGATGGAGCGAGCCGAGGACATCAACTTCACGAATTAATGCAACAAGCCGAGCCGTACTACCCGGTTTTGCTGACGGCAATGACCGAAGTCGGTGAAGAAACGGGCAAGCTAGAGCGAGCATTGTTTGTTCTGGCCAAGCACTTTCAACACCGCGTGGACATGCGACGCAAGTTCATCCGCTCGATTTCGTGGCCCGTGTTTCAACTCTTCGCCGGCATCGCCGTACTGTCGCTGCTGATTTACATCATGGGCATTATGCGTGCTGCCGGTGGTGCGGAGATGACAGACATTCTTGGTCTGGGTTTGCGTGGTCCCGAAGGTGTACTGAAATTCTGGGGCTACCTCGTTCTGATATTTGGCTCGATCGGTTTGTTCATCGCTGCGTTCTTTCAAAATTGGTTTGGACTTCAAAACCTAGCGCCGCTGTTGTACATGATCCCCAAGATCGGACCTGCGATTCAAACCATCACGATCGCAAGGTTTTGTCACACGATGGCACTGGCATTGGATGCTGGACTGGATCCCATCCGTTCGATCGCGCTTTCGTGCAAGAGCACCGGTAGTTCTTACTACGCCAGCGGAATTGCAGATTCAGAGAAAGCGATCCGCCAAGGTTCAACGCTATCGGGAGCGTTGAATGCGATGAGTGTTTTCCCAGAAGACTTCATCGCACGGGTGGACATTTCCGAACACAGCGGTACCGATGCCGAAGCGATGCAGCACCTAGCGGCGGAGTACGACGAGCGTGCCGAAGACGCGGTCAAGTTCATGTCCATGTTGGCTACGATCTTGGTACGGATGCTTGTCGGCCTTGTTTTGATATTCTTTATCTTCCGCATCGCAATGACGTACATCAACGCCCTCAGCGGTGCAATGGAACCCATCAACCCCCGTCGCGGCCGATAGGCATTTGATGCGATGGTTCCAATGGCTCGACCAAGTCAGCACCATGCCATGCCTCGAAAGGTTACAACGATCGACTGCAGTATCGACTTATGGTTTTCCGTAGAGATCGCTATTGAACTCGCGTCGTTCTTGGAGAACTAGCAGATGAGTTTCGTCGAAAGCAATCGACAACAGATTGTTGGAGCAACGTGGACGCAGGTGCTACGCCGTGAGAGCTTAATTTTTGCTGCGAGTGCTATCTTGCTCGCTCCTGTGATTCTGCTTTATGGGTCCCACTACTGGAACGCGTACCGCAGTGGCGTGCATCCGACAGGGTTCATTCAGTACGACATGCCGTACTACATGGCGAATGCTCGTCAGCACTTCGATGATGGAAAGTTTTCGCTGCTCTACAGCAATCCATTTAGCCCGTTAAAAGAATCACCCAAGATCTATTTCCAGCCGATCACCCTGGTGACGGCAATCGTTCTGTATAGTTGCCAACCCGATCCAGGAACACTGTTTGTCGTAATGGGGGCGGTGTTCGGAATCGTTGCCGTGCGAATATCAATTTTGTTGTTCGATCAACTTTATGGGTTAGAAACGCTATCCAATAAACTGACTCTGATTTGTTTTGTTTGGTCGGCGGGAACGTTTGCGGCGTGGGGTGCTCTCCGGTGCATGGTAAAGATGCCATGGAGTTTTGAAAGCGTCATGCACCCTGACCCATTTGATGGCTGGTGGTTTCTCAACTTGGGACGCAATTTTTGTTATCCCACGGAATCACTCTATCACGCGATGTCGCTCGGATGCGTCGTGCTGCTGATAAAGAAACGCTTCGTCCTTGCCATGGTTTGCCTAGCGGTGCTGGCGGCAAGCCATCCGTTTACGGGCACGCAGTTCATCCTGATCGTTGCTACTTGGATGTCGATTGAGTGTCTTTATGTTCGCAATCCCGAAGTTCCCTTGAAGGCATTAGTGACCACCGTCCTGATCGCCACGTTGCATTTCGCGTACTACCTTCTCTACCTTCCTAGTCATCAAGAGCACGTTGAACTAGTGAGCCAATGGACTTTGGATTGGTCGATGAAAGCGAACGTGATGGTTCCCGCCTACGGTATCGTCGCGGCTCTTGCCCTCTGGCGTGCGCGCACTCCCGAATTGACACGACGAATGTTATCGAAGGACTTCAATCGTTTGCTTCTGGTATTTTTCTTCGTTTCTTTCCTGCTAGCCAACCACGAATTTGCAATCACGCCCCATCAACCACTTCACTTTACGCGTGGCTACATCTGGGTTCCATTGTTTTTGTTAGGGGCGCCTACGCTCATCGCTATCTTTGACCGGCTAATTTCAATGCGGCGACTCGGTCCACTATTGGTCGGTTCTTTGATGATCGTTATGGTCTTAGACAACGCGGTGTGGTTCGCATGGCAAATGCGTTCGCAAACCGGATTCCAGCTTGAGCCGGATGAGCGAACTGCTTTGGAGTACCTAAGCACGCTTCCCGAGAATCGCCAGATCGTGTCCGACTCGCATAGGATTGGATACTTTGCCACTGTCTATACGGAACATCTTGCGTGGCATTCGCACGCGTCCAATACCCCGCAGCGATATCGCCGAGTCCAAGAGGCGTCTGCATATCTCGCGCATGACACGGTTCCCGCGCAGATGGATCAGGGTAATGCGGTCATCGTATTGTCAAAGTCAAATGATCGCTTCAACGAGATCAGGGATCTTCATAGAACCGCAGCATGGCCATCGCCTCGCTATGAGAATCCTTCGTTTCTCGTCATCGCGTTAGACGACGAACCGCGATAGCAACTTCGGGTCGATGATTTCGTTCCTAGGCAATGATCTCTTTGGCAACGTTTCCATGAACGTCGGTGAGGCGGAAGTCTCGGCCTGCATAACGGTAGGTAAGACGCTCGTGATCAAGTCCCATCAAGTGCAGGATCGTGGCGTGCCAATCATGGATGTGGCAGGTCTTCTCAACCGCTTCATAGCCGTGTTCGTCAGTATTACCGTAACTGAATCCACCTTTGACGCCTCCACCAGCCATCCAAGTCGCATAGCCCTTGTTGTTATGATTGCGGCCGTCGCCATTCTGGGCGGCGGGAGTGCGTCCAAACTCGCCTCCCCAAACGACAAGTGTGTCCTTGAGCATGTCTCGCTGCTTTAGGTCCTGCAGAAGTGCCGCGATTGGTTGATCGCATCCTTCGGCTCGTTCACCATGGTCGGCGGTTAGGCGAACGTGCTGATCCCAATTACCGTGCGTGACCTCGATGAACCGCACACCAGCTTCAGCAAACCGTCTCGCCAACAAACATTGCTTGCCAAAGTTGGCCGTTGCGGGATTGTTCACGCCGTACATTGAAAGTGTTCGATCGCTTTCACCTGACAAGTCCATCATCTCAGGCATTTCGTCCTGCATTCGAAACGCGAGTTCATAAGATTCAATC
Organism: Rubripirellula amarantea; assembly: GCF_007859865.1. Lineage (NCBI taxonomy): Bacteria > Pseudomonadati > Planctomycetota > Planctomycetia > Pirellulales > Pirellulaceae > Rubripirellula > Rubripirellula amarantea. Next base: position 1,369,541 of record NZ_SJPI01000001.1, read on the forward strand.
ACGCCTTCGATGCCGGGTGCGTGATCATCTCGCTTCAGTTTTCCGCGGTTGAGCGATTGTATAAAATCCAATTGTTTGCGTTGTTGCAACTTGGTGAGTCGGGTAGAACGAATGTCGGGAACGGTTTCTTGGCTGTTGTTGCCACCAAACTGCATCCCACGTCCACCGGACCGCCCCACTTTGGTACCTCCGTAAATCGCCGGCAAGAATGAACTGCCGAAGTTGCGTTCGCTACTCGGCGGAGGGCTCAGCGAAATGAAGCCAGGAAGCGACTCGTTCTCGCTGCCCAACCCGTACAAAGTCCAAGCGCCAAGTGACGGACGAATGAATTGAGCGGTGCCGGTGTGCATTTGCGTCATCGCGCCGGTATGAACGGGTTGGTCACATTGCATCGAGCGAATTAAGCACAAGTCATCTGCGTGCTCAGCAACATGCGGAAACAGATCAGAAATCCAAAGACCGCTATCGCCATGTTGGTTGAACTCAAAGGGCGACTTGAGTAGTCGTCCGCCGTACTTGCCTTCTTTGCCATGATCTCGTGCGAGAAGAGGCTTGTAATCAAAGGTGTCTACGTGCGAAGGTCCACCCTGCATGCACAGAAAAATCACTCGTTTGGCATGTGCCGGAAAATGCGACGGTTTCGGCGCGAGCGGATTCTTGCTGACAGCGGCTTCTCGTTCGGCCGCAATGCTGGTCAGCCCCGAGAACGCAAGATAACCAAAACCCGCTGCGGTGCTCTTCAGTGTTTGTCGTCGATTTAACATAGTTCTCAATCCAGATAACGAAATTCAGCGGACGCAAACAAACTTTGGCAAAGAGTCGACAACGCAGCGACTCCCAACTGGCGTTGATTGAAATTGTTCTTTTGACCAGTCATCGATTTCACCAATGAAATCGCAGCCACTCTTTCGGTGCTGCTTGGTTGTCTTCCATAGATGTGCTCAAACGCCAACTTGATCTGATCGATGGACCTTGAACTTTGCTTCGCGATGCGTTGCGCGGTCGCATCGCTTTGCTGAATCACGAAGGGGTTGTTCATGAAGTAGAGAGCCTGATTGGCTGTATTGGACGATTCTCGATTCCCAATGACCGTGTTCGGATCCGCAAAATCGAACACTTCCAATGAACGAGGGACTTCGTCGCGAACAACGGGCAAATAAACACTCCGATAGGTCGCCGTGGTCATGTCCAAGCGGTCTCGTTCACGCTCAATCGCCTCTTCCAAGAATTGACGAGGGTTGGGACGTCCCATCGCTTGCCTCGGACCCGAGAAGGGACGACGCGTTCGCACACGTTGCTGTTTCATCGCATCCTCTATTTGTTCTCGTATGCGATCACGGTCGATTCCAAACGTTCCGTCGCGGACGGCAACGTATCCCGCTTTGGCAACCTCACTGCCGCGTGGACGCTCAAGCTGTAGATCGCTGCTAATCAGTAGCATCGCATCTCGAATCGCTTCGGCGTCCAAACGTCTCGGTTCCATTCGCCAAAGCAATCGGTTTTCGGGATCGGCCTCAAAGTGCTGCTGATCAAACTCGGAACTCATTCGATAAGTGCGAGAGGTCACGATGGTTTGAATAAGTGTCTTGACCGACCAACCGGACTCGATAAATCCAACGGTTAAGTGATCCAGTAGTTCCGGATGGCTGGGACGATCGCCTGTTGAGCCGAAATCTTCTAGTGACGATACCAACCCACGGCCGAACAGATGCTTCCAAACTCGATTGACCATCACGCGGGCGGTTAGCGTATTGGCATCGCTACCGATCCATTGAGCAAGTTGCAATCGACCGCTCTGATCCACGGGAATATCAACGCCATCTCGGTTTAGGACTTGGGGAACACCGCGAGGGATAACCGGGCCGGGGGCATCAATTTCGCCGCGAACCAATACTCTTACGTCGCGAGGTTGATCGGGCTCCTGAACGCCCATGCAATACGATTTTGGCTGGCCGTTTTCGTCGACCACTGAGTACTTTGCCGAAAGCTGAGCGATCTCGTTGGTCAATCGCAAACGCTCGCGAATCGAGTTGCCTCCACTTCGGGGGCCTAGTTGAGAGAGTTCACGTCGCTTTTCGACGATCCGGTCACGTAACTGTTTCAATTCTTGAGCCGAATACGATGCGTCGTACGGATTCGGGTCGTCAACCGGCAGCAATAGCAATGAACTTGTTCGCCGTGACTGAGCTGTTTTGGCTTCACCGAATTCTGAAGGTGGGTTTCCAAAGTACGTCTTCATGCCCGCGAAGATACCGGCCAACGCGTAATAGTCGCTTTGCGGAATCGGATCGAACTTGTGATCGTGACAACGGGCGCAGGCAACGGATTGACCGAGAAAAACTCGGGTGGTCACATCAATTTGTTCGTCCACTAAGTCTGCTGCAAACTGCACAGGGTTCTGCTCATTGACGGCCTTTGCCCCTACGGCCAAGAACGTTGTCGCTATTAACTGCTCGGACCATTGCTGGTCTGACTTTGCCGGCATCAGGTCACCGGCGATTTGTTCTTGAGTGAATTGGTCGAACGGTTTGTCATCGTTGAACGAATCAATCACGTAGTCACGATACCGCCATGCGTGCGGGTACGTCATGTTAACACCGCGGCCGGTGGATTCAGCGTATCGAGCTACATCAAGCCAATGCCGCCCCCACCGCTCACCGTATTGATCTGACCCTAGTAGTTCACTGGTCATCGACGCGATAGCTGACTCGGGACTTTCTTGCCAACGATTTTCAAAGCTTGACCGCTGTTCCGATGTTGGCGGGAGTCCGATCAAATCGAACGTTAGGCGTCGCAGCACCGATTGAGCATCCGCATCAACAGCAGGAGTCAAAGCCTTACTTTCTAGCTTCGCGAGCACAAACTGATCGATCGCATTGGTGGGCCACTCGTCGTGGTTGACGCGAGGTGGCTGATGATCGTGCGCCGGTTGGTAGGCCCAAAATTCTGCCTTGGCAGTTTCGATGTCTGCCGAAGTGATTGACGATTGCACTTCTACGATCTCGGTTTCGCGAGGATCGGGAGCCCCCATTTCGATCCAGCGACGAAAGTCTTCAATCACCGTATCCGAAAGCCTGCCGCGAGGTGGCATCTCGGAAGATTGGTGCGTGATGGCGAGCCACAGTTGACTCTCGTCCAAATCGCCCGGCACAATCGCTGCACCGCTATCCCCACCGATAATCGTCAACTGCTGGGTGTCTAGCCGCAGACCGCCCCGAGCATTCCCAGTCTGATTTGAATGACAGGAATAGCACTCTTTGATGAGCACCGGTCGAATGTTGGATTCGAAAAACGCATTCCCTTCCGCACTGTCCTCTTGCCCCCAGGTCACGGAACCGAGAACGACCGTCAGCAACGCTGTCAGAGCGAATCTATGACGAAATCGCCGTGGGTTATTCATTTACTGGGTTCCTTAAAACGACAGACGATTGGCTAGTTGCTCGCGGTGAGTGCTTGGTTTATCTAAGCTCAATAACCAGCGAAACTGCATTAAGTTTCGTATTTCCCGCCAATTTCCTCTCTCCCGGTGCATTTGATGCCAAGAATTCTTAGTTTACCTCTGCTGGTGGGCCTCTGTTTTGGAATGGCCCTCAGTCTTCACGCGGACGATCTGCCCGAAGCTAATCCAGTCCCCCTCATCTTTGACACCGACATTGGAAACGATGTTGATGATGTGTTAGCGCTGGGGATGATCCACGCTTTGCAGAGCCGTGGCGAATGCGAGTTGCTTGCGGTCACGATCACGAAGGACCATAAAGACGCGGCCGCGTTCACCGATGCTGTAAATACCTTCTACGGACGCGGTGATATTCCAATTGGGGTGTGTCGCAGTGGTGTCACCAACCACCAGGGCAAGTTCAATGGGCTAGCGCACCAACAAGATGCGGATGCCTTGCGTTACCCTCACGATCTTCGTAGTGGCGATGATGCACCTGACGCCGTGCTGCTTCTTCGTCAGACGCTTGCCAAGGCTGAAGACCATTCCGTTGTGATCGCCCAAGTGGGATTCTCAACGAACTTGGTGAACTTGCTTGATTCCAAAGCCGACGAGATCAGCGACTTAGACGGGATCGCGTTGGTCAATCAGAAGGTGCGTTTACTCTCAATCATGGCTGGTGCGTTCACCAAAATTCCTCAGGATGGCAAGTTGGTCGAACACCGTGAATACAACGTGGTCAAAGATATTCCTGCTTCCAAGAAATTGGTTACGGACTGGCCAACCGAAATCATTTGGAGCGGTTTTGAAATTGGGATCGCGGTCCCCTATCCTCACCAAAGCATTGAACAAGATTATCGCTACGTGGAACATCATCCATTGGCCGAAGCCTACATCGCGTACAATCCGCCGCCCCATGATCGCCCGACATGGGATCTGACCAGCGTACTTCATGCGGTGCGTCCCAACCGTGATTACTTCGGACTCTCGCCGCGCGGAACGGTTACCGTTGCCGACGACGGGCTTACCGTTTTTGCCCAAAGCGAGTCAGGTAAGCACCGCTACCTCAAACTCACTGACGAACAGAAGGCCCGCGTTATAGAAACTCAGGTGGTCCTTGCCAGCGAACCGCCTCACAACTAAGAGCCGGTTTGGTTGCACTTCCAAACTGCAAGAATGCTTTTTCCGACTTGGCGAAAAAGCAACGGGTCGACCCACTTCGAAGTACGAACAAGAACACGATCCCAAAACAGGATCTGCTTTTTCGTAGGGTGCGACTGAGACAAGAATATGCGATTGGCCGCCGAAGCGAGCATTCCGACGCTATCAAGATAGATCATCTGATGCTCGTCAATGCTTGCTGGGGCGACCGCTCGCAAGGATTGCTTGGTGTAGCGACGAAAATGCCCCAGGGCTTTATCGAATGGTGAGTACAGCCAAGGGTGAGCTGGTGACATCACCACCAAATAGCCACCAGGATTTAAATGACGAGCCGCTAGTCTGAGCTCTTCAGCGTCTTGCTCGATGTGTTCCAGGACGTCGATGTACAGGATCGTGTCAAACTTCTTTTGATCAGTCAGTGATTCCAAAGTCCCCAGTTCGACTTCGACATCCAGTTCAGACCCCCGTAGCTGATCCGCAAGCACAGGATCCGGTTCCAAGCACGTCCACCGTCGCCGAGATTGGTTGTGGAAGACTCGCGTTGTCCCGCCAATGCCAGCTCCCACCTCAAGTACGTGGTCACCAAGATACGGTTCGATTTGCCGGCGCAGCGTTTCCTTCCAGTGAATCGCATGCTGAAAGAGTTCGAGTTCTTCACCACAATATTCGTAGGGCGGTTGTTCAACGTCCGTCATGAATTACCTTCCACTTGGCGACAAAGTCATTCCAATCAAGTGCTGGGATCATCGATGTGCCGCTGCGTGCTGACAAAATCAACAACACGCTCGGAGCCAGCAGCAGCATCAGGTTCAAAAGCAAGATCAACAGCAAACCAACCGCGCTGGTTGCCCATCCGGGAATGGCCCACGTCGTGGCCAAGCGAATCCCCACCACGGCAACAAGAGCCACAAACACCAACCCGATCAAGGTTGCTAACGCCAAGCCAACTCGTACGCCAACCGTTTCGCCAAACACCGAGATCGCTCGCAATCCATGGACTGCGAGCGACGTCACGTGCATGTGTGACTGACCCGCCACGCGAGCTCGGCGAGGGCAATCCACCTTCGCCGTTGGCAAACGAGAACACAGCACCGCAGCGGCATAGTGATTCCACAATGCAGACAGATGCGTCAAACGCGAAAGTGACGCCGACGGAATCAAACTAAAGTTGCCCACGTCACAGCCCCGGCCCGTGAGCGCCCGATGCAAAATTTTGAATCCGATATATCCGCATCGAAAAACCAATCCCTCCGTTCGTCGACTACGTCGCGCAAACACGATCGTTTGGTCCGGGACAGACCGATACGTGTCCACCAACACAGGGATATGAGCCGGGTCATCTTGTCCGTCGCCGTCCATGACGACCAAAGCATCGAAAGTGATGTCGCTAGCGAGAGCCGACAACCCGATCGCAATGGCCCGTTGGTGCCCCAGATTGGTCGTCAGCGAAATAAGTTCGAGACGCGCCTTTCCGCGAACAGCATCGGTGAGATCGTCGACGTTGGGCAAGCGTGTCGAACCGTCATCAATCACCACGATCCGAACCACCCCGTCGACCTGGACCAACTCAGCGATCAACTCAGAAACTGATTCCCAGTCATTATAGACCGGTAAGCAGACGCAAAGTCGCATGGATTTCGGGTGGTTCATTTTGAGAACGGGTCAACAATCGGAAAGGTAGCCAAGAAAACTGCGCGGTCACAGGTTGCACCTAGGGAACAACCTCGATTCGTCGACGAACTCTCTGTCGAACGAAGCGAAGCTAGCAACCCGGTCCTGACCGAAGCCACAGCATTATCACTGAAAGTCGCGGCCTGTGTTGAACCGTTGGTGAGGAAGTTCGCCGGCAATGACCAGAACCTGGAAAATGCTTTCTGATGCAAATACGAACTGCCCCAGCCGCTGCAAGTCGTTGGGACGCTTGAACTTTGACGAGCATACCTAAAAAGCTCGCAAAAGTTTTTTCGTTGGTTTGGGTTGAGCAGTCCTATAATGAATGCACGCCATCACCTTCTGCGAGAGAGCATCGGACGCCTCGTTTTCGCCCGACTTGCCACTATCAAAATCGGTTCGTCGATTTCCAAATCGAAACTGGTTTTCAGCCATCTGCGAGGGTGAAGCGCGCGCGAAATTCTTTGCCAGATTAAGTCGGAATGAGGGATTGCCATGGCTACAACATCATTTGACATTTTAAGGCTTTACAGCGAGAGCTACGACCGAGACAAGCAAACGACCATGTCGTTGCCCGAGTACTTGGAGGCGGCTCGTAGTGATTCGACGCTTTACAGCACTGCCGCAGAACGAATGGTCGCAGCGATCGGGGAACCGATTCGCGTCGACACATCTAAGGATTCGCGCCTCGGACGAATCTTCTTGAATCGAACGATCACCACTTACCCTGCTTTTCGCGACTTCTATGGTCTCGAAGAAACGATTGAGCGGATCGTTGGATTCTTCCGACATGCTGCCCAAGGTCTCGAGGAAAGAAAGCAAATCCTTTACCTGCTGGGACCCGTTGGGGGCGGAAAGAGTTCACTCGCTGAAACGCTTAAGAAGCTAATGCAAACTCAACCCGCCTACGTGTTGGCTGCGGGTGACGAGCTAAGTCCTATCTTTGAAAGCCCGCTTGGATTGTTTGATCCTAACACGATGGGATCCGTACTTGAGCAGGAATACAACATCCCGCGCCGCCGATTGCCAGGTTCGATGTCTCCTTGGGCACTGAAGCGACTTGATGAGTTTGGCGGAGACATTTCTAAGTTCAATGTTGTTCGTGTCATCCCAAGTCAACAACGCCAGTGCTTGGTGACCAAAACCGAACCAGGCGATGAGAACAACCAAGACATATCGTCGTTGGTTGGAAAAGTTGACATTCGCCAGTTGGAACACTTCGGCCAGAACGATGCCGATGCCTATTCTTATACCGGTGGGCTCAACCGAACGACGCAAGGCATGCTGGAGTTCGTTGAGATGTTCAAGGCTCCGCTAAAAATGCTGCATCCTCTGCTGACCGCTACTCAAGATGGTTCCTATGTGGGCACTGAAAATGTGGGTGCAATGCCGTATCAAGGAATCATTGTTGCCCACAGCAACGAATCGGAATGGGAATCGTTTAAAGGCAACCGTAATAACGAAGCGTTCTTGGATCGAATTTGCGTGGTGAAGGTGCCTTACTGCCTTCGCGTTACCGAAGAACGGATGATCTATGACAAGCTGATTGAAAATTCAATGCTTGGGGACGCACCGTGCGCCCCAGATACGTTGCAGTTGATGGCTAGATTCTCGGTGCTGACACGTCTTAAAGATCACGAAAATTCGAGCCTCTATTCCAAAATGCGAGTCTATGACGGTGAATCGCTTAAAGACACCGACCCGAACGCGAGAACGGTCCAGGAATACCATGACACGGCGGGTGTGAACGAAGGAATGACAGGCGTCTCGACACGGTTCGCTTACAAGATCCTATCCGAGACTTTCAACTTTGACTCGCAAGAAGTCGCTGCTGATCCTGTTCACCTGTTTTACGTCCTCGAGAAATCCATCAAACGTGAACAGTTTGATGAAGACACCGAAACGAAGTACTTGGAATTCGTGAAAGAGGAACTTTCGAACCGCTATGCGGAATTCATCGGTAACGAAATTCGAAAGGCGTATCTCGAATCGTATCACAGCTACGGGCAAAACCTATTCGATCGTTACATCGCTTTTGCCGACGCGTGGATCGACGACCAAGACTACAAAGACCCCGACACCGGTCAATTGATGGATCGCACGATCCTGAACGAAGAGCTTGAAAAGATCGAGCACCCAGCGGGGATCGCCAATGCCAAGGACTTTCGTTACGAGATCGTCAAGTTTGCCCTCCGTGCAAGAGCCAAGAATGCAGGCAAGAACCCGGAATGGACGTCCTATGAAAAGATCCGCGATGTGATTGAAAAGCGGATGTTTGGCCAAATTGAAGAGTTGCTGCCGGTGATTAGTTTTGGTGCCAAAAAAGACAGCGATGCCGAACAGAAGCACAACGATTTCGTCGAACGAATGGTTCAACGTGGCTACACCGAACGACAAGTTCGCCGCTTGGTGGACTGGTACATGCGAGTGAGCAAGTCAGGCTGATCATTTGGTTGCGAGCACTTCCCTCTCTCTTGCACTATCGTTTCCATGCACTTCATCGACCGACGTACGAATCCAAAATCCAAGAATCTGGGCAACCGAGCTCGGTTCATGAGACGCGTGAAATCGCATGTTCGCAACGCGGTGCGTGAGGCGATCAAAAACCACCGCGTCGCCGACTTGCAGCGTGGACTCGACGGTGGCGAACAAGTGGTCGTCAATACTCACGACATACGTGAACCTTCATTCGAATACGAGTCTTCAAAAGGTAATCGCGAACATGTGTTGCCCGGCAACAAGGGTTATCAACGTGGGGACCGAATCCGGAAGCCACGTGCCGGGGGCGATAGCGGAAACGAAGGTAGCCCAGATGGGGATACCGAAGATTCGTTCGTCTTTCGACTCACCCGCGACGAGTTTCTCGATCTGTTCTTCGAAGAGCTACAACTGCCGAACCTTGCCAAGAAGAAACTCAAGTCGATGACGACCCATTCACGCTCGAGAGCGGGATACTCGTCCGACGGATCGCCCCAGCAACTCAATAAACAACAAACCTTAAGGAAAAGCCTTGCTCGTCGCATCGCACTGCGGCGACCTCATTTGGCTGAACTTCAATCGCTTGAAAAGCAGTTGGAAGAAGCAATCGAAAACGATCAGCAAGACGAGGCGGTATTGCTTCGGCAGCGCATTGCGGTCATGAAAAATCGCATGCAGGTGGTGCCGTTCCTCGATACCATCGACTTGCGTTTCAATCACTTTCAATCCCTCCCCAAACCGACCACGCAAGCGGTCATGTTTTGCTTGATGGATACCTCGGCTTCGATGACCGAGGACCTCAAACATTTGGCAAAGCAATTTTACATGTTGCTTCATTTGTTCCTAACACGTCACTACCACGCTGTTGAAATCGTTTTCATACGGCATACGTATCGTGCGTCCGAAGTGGACGAAGAAACCTTCTTCTACGGCAACGAAAGTGGTGGCACCGTCGTTTCGTCGGCACTTGAAGAAATGTCTCGCATTGTCCAGCAACGATATCCGGTTGAGGACTGGAACATTTACGCCGCCCAGGCTTCTGATGGACACAATTTCGATCACGACATGCCTCAGACGATGGCGTTGTTGACCCAAACGATTCTGCCAATGTGCCAGTACTATGCTTACATCGAAGTGATCGAAGGGGACTACTTTGGCGTGTCCTCTCTATGGAAAGCCTACGAACCGCTAGCCGCGGCCCATCCTCAGTTCGCGGTTGCTCGTGTCACCGAGGCCTCTGATATCTATCCGGTCTTTCATCAACTGTTTGCCAAAGAACGTCGAAGTGCTTCATGAGTGTTACTCCTAACGCTACCTCGACCACCTCTGGTTTGCTTTACACAGGTTCCGATTGGAACTTTGACTTGCTCGCCAAGGTGCACGATGCGGTGGAAGAAATCGCCGTTGGTGAAATGGGGCTCAATGTCTACCCCAATCAAATCGAAGTTATCACCAGCGAACAAATGCTCGACGCGTATGCGTCGATTGGAATGCCGATCATGTATCCGCATTGGTCGTACGGTAAGCATTATGCCCGCGAGGAACTCTTGTATCGCAAAGGCGCTAGGGCGCTCGCTTACGAATTGGTGATCAATTCGAATCCCTGCGTCAGTTATGTGATGGAAGAGAACACGATGACGATGCAGACGCTGGTGATTGCTCATGCAGCGTTTGGGCATAACCACTTCTTCAAGAACAACCACCTATTTCGGCAATGGACACGCGCTGACCGCGTTCTCGACGACTTGAGCTACGCGAAGCACTTCATCGCTTCCTGCGAAGAGAAACATGGCGTTATGGCGGTGGAAAGCCTATTGGATTCAGCACACGCTTTGATGAATTGTGGAATTAGCAAATATGCTGCTCCCACTAAAACGAATAAGCAGCGTGAACTCAAGGCGAAGGAACGGCACGAATACGAAGAAGCTAACTTTAGCGATTTGTGGCGCACGCTACCTCAAAGAACCAACAACAAGTTTGCGCCTTCGCGATCGACGCACCCAAGTTCGACTGGCGAAGGCTCCTTGCCCGCCTGCGATCTGCCAGAAGAAAACGTGCTGCGTTTTTTAGCCAACCATGCTCCCAAGCTAAAAGACTGGCAGCGTGAAATCCTTGTGATCGTCAGCAAGAACGCTCAGTACTTTTATCCGCAACGTCAAACAAAACTAATGAATGAAGGTTGTGCCACTTACGTGCACTACCAAATCATGAACCGGCTTCACGATCATGGGAAGATCGATGACGGTGCCATGTTAGAATTCCTGCACTCTCACTCTTCCGTCGTGGCCCAACCCGATTTCGATGATCGACGATTCGGTGGCATCAATCCATACGCACTTGGGTTTGCGATGATGCGAGACATCGAGCGAATTTGCGTCGACCCCGACAACGAAGATCGACACTGGTTCCCGGATATTGCCGGTTGCGGCCGCCCGATGGATGTTCTCAAAGAACTCTGGGCCGAGTACCGCGACGAGAGCTTTGTGTTGCAGTTCTTGAGCCCTCGATTGATTCGCGAAATGCACTTGTTCAGCGTCAGCGACGACAGCAGAATCCCGTACTTGTCTGTCGAAGCCATTCACGACGAGTCCGGTTACCGACAAATTCGCCGCAGCCTTGCTTCGCAATATGATCTTTCTCGACAAGAGCCTGAAATTGAGATTGTTGAAGCGGATCTATCAGGCAATCGACGTCTATCCCTCGTTCATCGAGTCCGAAAAAATCGGTTGTTGGCAAAAGAGGACTGCAACCGGGTGCTCTGCCATCTCGCCAATTTGTGGGGCTACGGGGTTCGTCTTAGCGAGGTGAATGAAGAGGGCGAAACTCTTGAGCGACATGAAGTCGTATCCATGTCGATGGGATACCGCTAAGGGTACGTCAATCATTCGGTCGTACTACATTAATCGCAGACGTTCCCGCTAAAGGTTAACTCACCAGCAACCTACGCTGCAGTAAACTATGCAACATTGTCGTGACATCGGCGCTCGGCAGCTCACGCGGCAACTCACTGCGTGGCGGAGCGACCGACTCGAGGTTTTCGTTTTGCCACTGCTGAAGCTCGTGAGCTAGCTGCGAGATATTGCGAGTGCCATCAAGTAGGCTCAATAAGTGCCGTTGAGCATTGCTCAAACCCTGACAATTTTGATGCCACTGATTTACCACAAGCATATTTCGTTTCGCCGAGTGTCGTACCAACCGGTTGGCCATTGGCTTTTCCGAAACCTCAGCGGCAATGATCGGAGGACGAATGAAAGCCTCAATTACGCCAGCGCCAAACAGAGCTAGCATACTTCGCGACATTGCCTCGATTCCTGCGGATGGCGAAGGAAGAGCAATATGCGGTGCTGTCTTTACGAGTGTTTCAACCGCGAACTCATACAAGGCTTTCACTGTCGCAGTTCGAGGCCATTGATTCATTAACTTCCAAATCGCAGCCCGGGCGAACGGATCCGTGATTGCTACCGAACCACGTTCCAAGGGAAGGTTGACGGGATCAGAGCTTGATAAATCGAACCGAAACCGTTCGTAAGATTGCGAAGTTGCCAATTCAGATTTCGCAATCATTTGCACTTGCGACGGACTTCCAAGTTCGCGATCGCTTCGGCAAAGGATCGATTTTCGATAACCAGTATCGAGAAAATAGTCGATCAGTTGCTCACGCTTATCAGGTGAGGCTTGCGAGACCGCTAAACGTGCGGGAGGTTGCAGCCCAACGCCCGATGAGTGTTGAAAGTCAGCCTCGGCAACGAAACGCAGTTCATGTTCTTCAGCCATACGCTGAAAGTCATGAAAGTAGAACGCTCGATTTCGATCGCTGATGTACTCGTGGTACAGGTATGTATCACGCCAACCGCGAGCTTGTTCGCGCGTCCGCCGATAGTAGACACCCTGCAACGTATCGGCGGGAGTTGCCTCGGCCATCAACTCAATCGCTCGTCGAGCTTCCGCAATTTGTTCCCGTGGATCGGCGAGGTCGCCCACCGAGAAACGTACGTAATCGCGAAGCGTCGAACCCCAATTCCAGCCCGGCAGCGTATTAAACGAAATTGCGGCGATCCCGTCAGCAGACAAACAGTGCTGGCACAATCTTAGAATCGCTGAACGTTCGTCATCTGTTGCCCACGAAAAAACACCCGGGCAAAGAACATAGTCCACAGTTCCTATCGAGGCGGATTCGACATCAGAGATGTTCTGGCAACGAAACTCGATGTTCGATAGTTCCAATTCCTGAGCCGTTTGCTCAGCCTGACGGATTGCATCGCTTGCCAAATCAATCCCGATAAATTGACTTTCAGGAAATTCAACCGCAAACGGGATCAGGTTTGTGCCATCGGCACATCCCAGCTCTAAAACTCGGCAATGCGCCAAATCGGCTGGTGCTACACCGTGCATCGTTGCTGCAAATTCAAGACACCGAAGTTGGATATGCCGTTCAGCCAATCCAGGGTAGGCAACTTGATCGTATTCGAAGATCTTCGTTGAGTCGGTGGACGAGTCCATATCGGGTCTTTCGAGAGTCACCGGTCTGTCAAATCACGCTCATTCTAGCGATCGAAGGTTCGTTGTTGAGTATGGCAACGATTTGTCGCACTCGCAGTGGCAGCGACGACGATTGGCAGTTAGAACGATGAACCTTTACTAAATCCAACGCATCCCGTTCAAGCATATCCTTCATCCGACTTTCGAATGACACTGCATCCTCAAGCTCAAGACTTCCTCAACAAAGTTGCTCTAAGCGGGCGTCCCGGTTGGGAAGAAATGACACCGAAGCAAGCCCGCGAGATCTTCGAAACCTTTACCGATTACGTCGGTGAAAGTCCAGAGATTAAGCACGTAGCGGAGATCGTCTTGGCCGGAATGCGGTGCCGTTTATACAGCGACGCATCAAAGCCGTCGCCGCTGATGATGTACTTTCACGGTGGCGGTTGGGTGCTGGGTAGCTTGCAGACACACGACGTTCTTTGCCGAAGTCTTGCCAAAGAATCTGGCTGTGTTGTGATTTCGGTTGACTATGGGCGTTCACCAGAAAACGCCTTTCCCGGCCCGTTAGATGACTGCTACAACGCGACTGTTGCTGCGATCGAGCAGGCAAACGAACTCAAGATCACTCCTAATCGCGTCGTGCTTGCCGGCGATAGCGCCGGCGGCCATTTGGCGACTATGGTGGCAATGCGAAGTCGCGATCGCTCCGGACCTATGATTGCGCTACAAGTGTTGCTCTATCCGGTCGTCGAACCAAACTTCGAAACGGGATCGTATCGACAGTTTGCCTCGGGGTTCGGCCTGACCCGAGCAACCATGAAATGGTTCTGGCAGCACTTCTTGGGCAATCATTCACCCAGTAGCGACTCCGTTCCGACCTTGGCTGGATCACTTGCTCGGTTGCCCCCAACAGTTCTGATTTCAGCTGAATACGACGTGTTGCACGACGAAGGCTTGGCTTTCGCGACCAAGTTGAGCGATGCGGGAGTCGAAGTATCAATCAAACGCTATCCTGGCATGCTGCACGGGTTTATGCACTTCGCTGGACTCTTCGACGATGGACGAAAGGCTGTTAGGGACGTCGGCAAAATGATCCGACAGAAACTCACTTAAAGCGCCACGACGATCATCTCACCATTCACTTTTCACACTGTTTTTACTCTCCTTCGCACCTCAGTTTTCAAGAGCAGCATGGTCACCATATCCGTTAATGTTATTTGTTGTGACGATTCGGCCGACAAGTATTCTCAATTGGTCGTTGTCGACATGGATCCGGCTCATATCGACACCTTGGTGGTTGACACAATGGAGCAAAAAATCGAAGCCAACGCCGAACGTGGACTTCACAACGCAGCTCACCACGACGAACACGGGCCCGTCACCTATTTCCAAGAAGTGCATGCTGGCGGATTCACAGTCCGATTTGGGAAGCCGGATCAACTGCAGGAGAAATTCTTCGGCCCCGGAACTTACGTGGCATTCATGGACGACGAAGGCACGGGGCACGGATCATTGGTTGGTCCTGAGGGTGTCCGACGGACACTCAAGGTTCTCAAGGGGCATCTCGATTTGAAACCCGCGTGATTGGCCACGCTATCGCCGTTTGTTCTAACGAGAGCGATACAGGATAGCGCCCGAGACTGTCTCGAGTTGTACGAAATGCTGATTTACGTAGTCACGAATTTTTTTCGTATGCCAATGTCGATCGCGGGGATTTGTGAACCGATACGAACCACCCGTCTGGCAAACATCAACAAACAGCACATCCTCGTGAGATGCTAATTCACGGATGTATCTTTCGATAAAGTAGTCCTGCAGTTCGGATTCCACTTGAAGGTGAAAGGTGTGAGCGTCCCGAGTTGCTTGAGGCAATTGCGACTCGACGTACAGACAAGGTAGCCAGCCCCAAACTGCCAGTTTCGATTCTTGGCTAGCGAGTTCTTTCAGACGCAGTGACACAGGATGGGGCTCTTTTAGCGTGACAAGCATTTGTGCTTGAAGTGATTCAGATTTGCTTGTCCATATCGCTCCGATCACGACCACGATAAGTGTCAGTTCAACGGCAAACCACTTTCTTAATTCACCTCGGTCCGATGCCAAGCCGTTGTTTTCCGCGGTGGGTAATACCGTGACCATCGACGCCGAAAGTAGAACTAGCGGATGCAGCAAGAACAGATAGTAGTGCGAAAAGAAAGTTCCCGGCTGTGTAACCGCATAAGACGCCATTAGGAAGTAGGCCGTGCTGACACCAACAGGCCCATGAATGAAGTGAGCTAGCGACTGCCCAAAACTTTGGCCCTGCCCCTGCCCCTGCCCCTGCCCCTGCCCCTGTCCCTGCCCCTGCTCCTGCCCCTGTCCCTGCCCCGCCTGATGACGCCGAGCTGAATTTGCGGCAACCAGAATCGCCCAAATCACACATGCCAGACAAGCAATCACCAAGGGTCGAGCGTCGATAATTCTGAACCAGGCTATGGGGAAGACATAGAATCGAGTCAGAAACGGCAACGCGACATGGTGCGAGGCGTACGACATGTTTTGCACGATATACGAAAGCCAAAAATCGGCGAATTCACCTTTCATCCAAAGCCACACGAATACACCACCGTGCAGGACCGCAATCGTTCCCACCAAAACCAATCGCTTGGAAAGTGTCGAAAGCGCGATCAATGCATAAACTCCAATCGCAATGCCCGCGGGAACTGCTTGAAGCTTTGCGTAAGGTAACGCAGCCATTAAGACCGCTAGCAGAGCGATGGAAGCAAACGATTGTTTTCCCACCTGAAACTGAGCCAACTTTAAGACACAGATCGCCAAGATGATGAGTGGCAACTGTTCGCCGTTGTACCCTACATAGTCATTGAGCCGCATCCATCCAAATGTCAAACCAAGCGTCGAAGCGAACGCGCGAGCATAGAATTCGCCATGTTTTTCGTTTCGAGTCCAAATCCTAATCGTTAGGTAAGTGCACCCAACTACGACCACAGCGTGAAGTGTGGTGAGCCATTTGGCAGATTCGTAATCAAACTTTCCAAGCAGAGTGTTCCAACAGTAGAGCCAGATGATTGATAACGGACCGCTGGTGGTAGCATCGACTTGTCCCCAAAATTGAAACTGGTCCTTCAACGTCAGCGCACCGGCGATCCACTGCGATTCATCGAGATTGGTTTCGCCCATCTTCCATGTCACCGAGCGCAATAGCACGATCGTCGCTGACAAACAAATCAAGAAGTAAACGGGTTGTCCAATCCAACGAACCCGTGAAGATGGGTAGGATGTTACGTGGATCAAAACCAAGGTTGCGATCACGAAAATTCCAGCGATAACATCTCCCACAAGCAAATCTTTCAAATACAAATCCATCGAAGCATTCTCCTCGATGGCGAACATCCGACAACGAGCGTGATTCTATTCAAATGCATAAGCCACCCATCATTGCGGGCGAAGTCTTGTTCGACCACTTCCCCGACGGCAAACGGGTCCTTGGTGGAGCCCCTTTCAATGTTGCCTGGAACTTGCATGGGCTTGGCGTTGACAGTTTGTTCGTATCTGCGGTCGGTGACGATCAGTCAGGCCATGAAATACTGAAAATCATGTCCGATTGGGGCATGAAAACGCGTGGAGTCCAGGTAAACGATCATGCAACCGGACAAGTCGCCGTTACGATCGACGGTGGACAACCATCCTACGAGATTGTTCATCCCGTTGCGTTCGATTTTATCTCACCGCTAACAGATGATGTGTCCAGCAAGAACTATTCCTTGTTGTATTTGGGTAGTCTGGCATTTCGGAACCAGCAGTCGCGTGCCACGCTTACCGAGCTAATTCAATCAAGCAAGTTGCCTCGCTTTGTTGATGTCAACATTCGCGATCCGTGGTTCGACCAGTCGTGGCTCGATGTTCTGATCCAGGATGCCAAGTGGGTCAAAATGAGTGACGAAGAACTGATCCGGCTTTCCTCGATTGAACACTGCGACACCGTCGACCAAGTGGTCAAGGGAACGGCCGAACTTGGCGCACGATACAACGTGAACACGTTTCTAATTACCGCCGGTGGCGATGGAGCCTACATGATCGACAACGGCGATCCGATTCATGCTCCCGCCCCCGAACCGGCCAAGATGGCCGATACGGTGGGTGCTGGTGATTCATTTGCCGCGGCGATGATCGCAGGCTTTACGTTGGGACATTCACCCCAGCAATCGCTTGATCATGCCGTCGCATTTGCGTCACGTGTTTGTGGGCTCAGCGGTGCAACGACAAACGATCGCAACTTTTATCGCCTTGGCTAAACCCAGCCTGCTCACACGATTAGTTGCGAGCTTTCTTTTCCAGCATTTCCTCGCGACGTTCCCGAAACGCTGCTGATATTTCGATAGCACGTTCGTGGTCCTCTTTGTCGTAGTCCCAGAACTCTTGGACGACAGATTCGCACTTGGGGTAATGCGATCCATCGTCACCGATTTCTTGACGACGTTGCGCCAACTGCAGCTTCAGTTCGTCCCGAACTTGTGCGTAGTCGGGTTCGTCATAGACGTTGTTGAGCTCCTCGGGGTCCTTAACAAGATCGTACAATTCCCAAGCTGGCGGCGTTTGATTCTCGCCTTCGTAGTCACAACCGTAAAAGTAGATCAGCTTGTGGGTTTTGGTTCGAATGGCCATTTCGCCAGGATTATCATGGTGGGCCATGTGCATCCAGTAACGATAGTAGGCCGACTTCTTCCAGTCGGCCGGCTCGACTCCGGTTTCGCAAATTCCGCGAAACGATCGACCCTGCATCGACTCGGGAATTTCCACGCCCGCGTAGTCGAGCATCAACGCTGGAAAATCCACGTTCTCGACAATCGCGTCGCTCGATGAGTTAGCCGCGATGGCTTTGGGATACCGAACAATCAACGGCATGCGCTGTGACGGATCATAGGCCCAACGCTTGTCTTGGTAGTCCTTCTCGCCAAGCCAAAAACCTTGATCCCCCGTGTACATGATCAACGTATTGTCGAGCAGATCTTCAGATCGCAAGTACTCAATCAATCGAGCCAAATTGTCGTCGACACCTTTGACGCAGCGCAGGTACTTCTTTAAGTACGCCTGATAAGCGAGGTGCTTGATTTTATCGTCGCTGAGATTGGGATCATTAAAATCCCACTTGAATTCATTCGGAAACTGCTTCGGAAGGTCCTCAGCGTAGGAACGACGCAAGTTTCGTCGACCGATTGACGTGCCGATATGACGAGTCAGTTCATCCTGGTAACCACGAGTCGCAATTGAGCCGTAGGTGTCTGGCAGCTCCCACAGGGACTTGGGTTCGGGGATTTCAACATCGGCAAGATAAGAATCGTAGCGAGGATGATTCTCGAAGTAATCGTGAGGTGCCTTGAATTGATGACAAACAAAGAATGGCTTATTGGGATCGCGCTTTTGCTTGAACCATTCCAATGTTGAATCGGTGATCACATCCGAGGAGTGACGGCCGGGATACTTGACCAAGTTCTTCGGCCATGGCTTTTCGCCTTGAACACGAAATTCAGTATTAAAGTACTTTCCTTGGCCGGGAACGACTTTGTAGTAATCGAAGTTCGGTTCTTGCTCGAGGTGCCATTTGCCAACGATCGCTGTTTGATAGCCCGCCTCTCGCATCAAAATTGGCAGGGTCTGATTCTCGGGCTTGATGTGGCCGCCCAGATCGAAAACACCATTGATGTGGTTGTATTGGCCCGTGATGATGCAAGCGCGGGAGGGCGTGCAAATTCCGTTTGTGCAAAACGCGTTGTCGAAACGCATCCCCTCTGCCGCAAGCTTATCAATCGTTGGCGTCGGATTGAGATCCTTTAGCAATGTCGCGTAAGCACCAATCGATTGCGCGGTGTGGTCATCCGACATGATGAACAGGATGTTGGGCCGTTGATTGCCTTGATCTGCCTGTTGAGCATGAACGTTGGCGAGGATCAATCCTGCGAACGAAACAAAAGTAAGCAACCGAAACAAACGGGTCGAAGATATAAACATAAAGTCAAAACTCTAGTGGATTTCAGGTAACAGTAGAATCGTTCGCTAAGCGGGGCCGTATCCCACGGCTCGTCGCCATGCGCTAACTTGGCCCATGTGAAGCATGAAGTGACCGCCGACATAAAACATGTGCAGGGCACCAAGCGTTGGGAATACTTGCCGCATTCGCTCGTTTGGACTTTCACTCGAAAAGATCGCGTCGTCAGACTGCTCAAGCACTTCTATCGCTCGCCGATAGCCGTCAAAAAGCGTCGACTTCAATTCTTCGGCAGGTGGATAAACCTTTCGTTCGAGATCATCTTGGCAGGTGGCTGTTTTGGAAAACAACGCCAAGTATTCTTCCGAAGGCTCGATACTAGATGCGTCCTGCCCAAGTTCGGACACGATCACCGAAGCGTACAAACTGAGGTGACCACACACGAAGGCGGGGTGATTTGATTCGATCAAACCGTCTGCGGTTCGCGCGAACGCAGAGAACTTTTCGTCGGGAATGTCGCCAAGTAATCGTTCGGCATAGGAAAGCGGTAGCCTTGCCGATGCCGCGATCATGGGACCAATGGTTTGAGCCATAAGACTTTACAGGCAATAAAAATTAGAGGATGGAACACGCCCGGTTCAATCGAGCCGACAAACTTGAACGAAGACGAACGTAAGTGTGATTGAAAATCAAACGGTCAGGCAATCAACTCAGGAATGATTTCGCCGCCGAATTGCGACAACTGTTTGTAGCGACCACCATGAAAATACGTCAGCTTGTTGTCGTCCAATCCTAGCAGATGTAACAAGGTAACGTGAACGTCTCGGATAGGGTGCACGCACTCAACCGCCTTCGCCCCGATTTCGTCTGTGGCTCCTACGATCGTACCGCGACGCGTTCCGCCACCGGCAAACCACATGATCATGGCATCAACGTTGTGGTCTCTTCCCAAGGCGGTGACTCCGCCACGATAGTTGTTGTCCGGCGTTCGTCCAAACTCACCCGTCCAAACGACAAGGGTATCTTCCAACATTCCGCGTTGCTTTAGGTCTTTGATTAAAGCCGCCATCGGTTTATCGACACTTGCGATCCGTGACGCGTGACCTCGTTCTAAGTAATCGTGACTGTCCCAGCCGCCCGAAAAGATCTGCACAAATCGGACTCCCTCTTCAACCAAACGTCGAGCCATCAAACACTGCTTTCCGAAAGCCTCTGTTTCCGTTTGATTCAAACCATAGGCTTCACGCGTGGCTTCCGACTCGGTGTTCAAGTCGATGATTCCCGGCACCGATGTTTGCATACGATAGGCGAGTTCATAACTTTCCATTCTTGCGGCCAAGTCATCATGCTGCGGATGGTTCGCTTGGTGACTCGCGTTGAGTGCCGCTAACTCATCAAGCATCCGACGTTGATGGGCTCGCGACTTGTACGAAGGTGGTTGCAGATCCAGAATCGGCGAGCCCTGAGCTCGAAGCGTAGTGCCTTGAAAGTAGGCTGGCAAAAAACCATTCGACCAGTTCGCACTTCCTGCCTGAGGTGCAGCCAGTTCTGTCATGACAACGAAGCCGGGAAGGTTTTGATTCACACTTCCAAGTCCGTACGTAGCCCATGAACCAAACGCTGGATCGCCACCGAGCCGACTGCCGGTGTTCATGTGCAACAACGCTTCGGGATGGTTAAGCGATTCCGCTTGGCAACCTCGGTACACGCACAATTCATCTGCGACATCAGGATCCGCCATGTGAACAAACTTGTCACACATGTCGATCCCAGCTTCGCCAACCTTACGGGTCTTGAACGGGCTTCCCACATAGAAACGCTTCCCGGTCGCTAACCCTTCGGTTCGCGTCGACTCGCTCTTATGAAGTCGTTCGAGTTCGGGCTTGGGGTCAAACGTATCAACCTGACTTGGACCGCCTTCCATGAACAGCATGATCACGGCCTTCGCTTTAGCCGGATGCATCGGGGGTTTAGGTGCCAAAGGCGAGCCCGCGGGTCCATTAGGTGGACCGCCCGACGCACCAGCGTTTTCCGCTTGCAGCATGGACGTGAACGCCAAAGACCCTAGCGAACCGCTTAAGCCATACAGAAAGTTTCGCCGGTTGGCATCCATTCGTTTGATAGGATCAATCATCAATACACGTAAATGAATTCGTGGGTGTTGAACAAAAGCAAGCAGAGATCAGCCAATGCACGAGTAGGGGCATCGACTTGGTCTGGCTTGGTATCGGCGACGTAGTTTTCGAACACCGGCAGCCATTCGGTGTACTGGAACGGTTCTCCGGTGAACTCCTCGACCAACGACCGGGTGATTTCGGTGGGGTAACTGACCGGTGTGGGTTGCACATCGGCGTGGTAGTCAGCCATCTCACTTACGTAAGCGGTCAACCTTGTCATTTCGTCGCTCGTTGGTTTGCGTCCCAAGGTCAATTCAAACGCCAACGCCACTTGGTCTTCTCGGCGGTTGCTTTGACTAGCCAATCGAATGGCCAGAGCAAGCGAACGATCGGAAACCACATCGCTGTTGATCAACGTAAACGCTTGAGGCGAAACCGCTGCGTCATCTCGCAAGTCGCATGACTCGTTCGGTCCTGGCTTGTTCATCACTTCCATGAACGGATCCGCTTGCCCTCGCACACGGTAGGCGTAGATTGATCGACGATTCCGTTCTGCGGGCGTTGGTGAGGGTAGGTAAGCCGGTGCTAGTGAGAACTGAATCATTCTTGGCTCGAGCGCGACTTCCATGTTGATCTCGGGTCGCGCGGGCAACCCACCAAGGTTCAGGTTGAGTTCGCCGGACACCATCAACATCGAGTCACGAATTTCTTCGGCGGTCAACCGCCGCGAATGAAAGTAGCTCAGGAGTCGATTGTCTGGATCTACCGTAGCCGTCTTATCAGGCTCATGATTTTCGGCGCTACGTCGGTAGACATCGGACATCATGATCATGCGATGCATGCGTTTGGTGGTCATGCCGCCATCAATGAACTCGCTCGCCAACCAATCGAGTAGTTCCGGATGCGAAGGCGAATCGCCTTTGACACCAAAATTGTTGGGCGTCCTGACAAGACCGTGCCCAAAATGATGTTGCCAATTGCGGTTGACGAACGATCGCGCTGTCAGTGGGTTTCGAGGATCAGCAATCCAGTTTGCCAATGCCAAACGTCGACCGCTAATGGTCGTTGGCAAAGCATAGGGATCAGAGGTTGGCGATCCCTCGACGGCCAAGCCGCATCCGCTAAGCACACCGGGGGTGACCTCCTCACCTTTGGACGACAAGCTTCCTCCGATGAAGATGAACGATTCGGGTTTCCAGTTCTTCTTCTTTTCGGGTTGGTTCTCGGGCCGACGTAGCTTTCGAGCGTTCTGCGCACGATCGGGTCCGTTGTAAACCGATTGCGCCATCGGAAGGAAACGCTCTCGCCTTCGATTCCAAATCCAAACGTCCTGTTCCCGTACCTTCAACTCGCCCTGTTCGGATTCGGTTAGACCGACCGCACGAATCGGCTTATCCTCATCCTTGTCCTGCTTTCGATCTTCGAGGTTCTTGTACTCGAGCCCGTGTTCTTTGTACCAAGCACGTGCGGCGTCTTCGCGTTTCTTTTCCAGTATCTCGACTCGTTTTTTGGCATACCCGTAAAGCGATTCAACCAGCTTGCTGCCTTCTTCAAAGCCTGCGGTGTTCTCGCGATTGCTAAACGGGGTTGGTATCTCAGCGGGCTGAGTCGCCGCCAAGGCTGCGTAAAAGCGATAGTAGTCACGGGTCGGAACTGGATCGAATTTATGGTCATGACACTTGCAACATCGCATGGGCATCGAAAGAAACGACTGACCAATGTTGTGCACCAAATCATCTCGATAAATCTGGCGAGCTTCGTCCTGGGCCACCATAGCAGTGTCGAATGGTCCCATGCGAAGGAAGCCAGTTGCGACGATTCGCTCGGACCTTAAAGAAGAATCCGTGATCTCGTCGTCGGCAGTTTCATCGAAAGCAATTTCGTCCCCGGCTAGCTGTTCCCTGATGAATTGGTCGTACGGTTTGTCATCGTTGAACGCGTTGATCACGTAGTCTCGGTATCGCCACGCGTTGGAACGCTCATAGTCGTTGGCCATCCCGCCGGTGTCGGCATAGCGCACCACATCCAACCAATGTTGCGCCCATCGCTCGCCGTAGTGAGGACTCTCGAGCAATTCATCGACCAAACGTGACCACGCCAAATCGGGATCGTGGTTCCACGCCGCTAAGAATTGTTCAATTTGGATTGGCGTGGGCGGCAAACCGATGAGGTCATAATAGGCACGACGCACGAGCATCCGAGGGTGGGCCTGACCAACCGCGGTCAGACCAGCATCGGTAAGCTGACAGTTGATAAAAAAATCAATCGGAGACTCTGTTTTATCGTCCGAGTTGCCAGATGCTGAGGCATCCGATCCAGCAAGAGTATCCAGTGCGATATTGGGTCGTTGCAGCGGCATGAATGCCCAGATCGATTCTGGCTCGTAACGCCGGTACGACCATTCATCGGACAATCCGCCGCTTGTGGATATCAGCATTCCATCTTCATTTAGCTGGACGTCTCGCTGTTCAAGCACAATCTTGGCACGCGTTTCGTCGTCGGGCCAAGGAGCCCCTGCATTAATCCAGCGCTCAACTAATTGAATTTGATCTGCCGTCAAGCGATCGTTTTCTTTAGGTGGCATCTCGTTGTATTCCCAACGGATTGATTGCACCAAGACACTCTCGTCCGCATCGCCGGGGACGATTGACGGTTCCTCGGTTTCACCACCTCGCAAGAGCGACTCGCGAGAGCGCATGTCAAAATCGCCTCGCAAATCATCGGGATCGCTTCCGTGACATCCGAAACACTTTTCTTTCAGTAGCGGCAATACCTTTAACGTGAACTCTCGATCAACCTCACTAGGTTCGACCGCCGATTGTTCAACCGCACTGACCTCGCCTGTCCACAAGTAGCTGACAGCGCCAACTAACAAGAACAGCAGCACACAACTGAGCGACTTAGTCATGGTTGATGGATTCAAATTACAACGAAATAGATTCATGGATTCGATGGTGCCTATTGGCCCTATAACTTCCGTGCTTCCCTGGCATGATTCACTTCGCGTTCAATCTTTGTCACGCGATTCGGCGAGTTCTCTTTAAACCAAAGTCTCGGCGGATAGCCTGGCGCTAACGAAGTCGATCCCATCCAGTAAACTGCAAGCACACAACATCGCCGACACTGGTGAAAAATAGTGGTCTCAGCAACGCTCGGCTGACGGTCCGCTTTACCTCGATTTCCCTCCCAAGCCTTGTTTCCCCATTCTACAAGACAACTAACATGATTGAGATCGTCTTCGTCATCATTCTATGCAAAGCTTTGGGAAAAAGGCTGCAGGTTAAGAAACGCAAGGCTTGGCCCTTTCAACTCATGTTAGTCATTTGTTGGTTCGGGGGTGAGTTTGTAGCGGGCTTGATTGCTGGAATTTTCCACGCGATTCAAAACGGTCCCGATGCAGCCTTTGGAGTGGGAATCTACGCATTTGCAATTTTCGGAGCCCTATTGGGTGCCGCTTTTACTTTTTTCGTGGTGCACCTGCTACCCGCCAATGTCTCTGAGCCGCTGGGATCATCCGCATCAGACGACCCCTTCGCCACGAATCCTTATGCTCCCCGACGAGTGTCTGGTGATCCCAACAACCCGTACTCGCCTCAATGATCGCTGAGAATCAACGATCGCCGAGAAATTGATCAGCTATCGTTTCCCACTCGTCCGATTTCGCGTCCGAACCTTCGCTCACTGTTTCCTGAGGTGACTATGAAAAGTCCAATCCGTTTCTATCACTTCGTCTGTCTCACCATTTTCGTCCACACGCCACTCGGTAACACGGTGTTGGCAGAGGACTCTGCTATTTCAACGCA